>JAZOPV010000029.1:0-49854 GCA_045655745.1 Faecousia sp. | reverse complement strand
AATTGTAATAAAAATTACAGATACTTGGTGGTGTGGACCTTAACACCGGGGCCCATGGTGGAAACTACGGTGCAGGAACGGGTATACTGACCCTTTGCAGCTGCGGGCTTAGCCTTCACAACAGCGTTCATCAGAGTATCCATGTTCTCGGTCAGCTTTTCAGCACCGAAGGAAACCTTGCCGATGGGGCAGTGGATGATGTTGGTCTTGTCCAAACGGTACTCAACCTTACCAGCCTTGATTTCCTTAACAGCTGCGCCAACATTGGGGGTGACAGTGCCAGCCTTGGGAGAGGGCATCAGACCCTTGGGGCCCAAAACCTTACCCAAACGACCGACAACACCCATCATGTCGGGGGAAGCGACAACCACGTCAAACTCAAACCAGTTTTCCTTGGTGATTTTCTCAACCAGCTCCATGCCGCCAACATAGTCAGCGCCGGCTGCCTGAGCTTCTTCAACCTTAGCGTCCTTGGTGAAAACCAGAACACGCATGGTACGGCCGGTGCCATGGGGCAGAACAACTGCGCCACGAACCTGCTGGTCAGCGTGACGGGAGTCAACGCCCAGCTTGATGTGCAGCTCGACAGTCTCATCGAACTTTGCGCAAGCGCCCTTCACGACCAAATTCAGGGCTTCAGTGGGGTCATACTGAACAGAGCGGTCAATCAGTTTTGCGCTCTGCTGATACTTTTTACCTCTAAACACTTGTTAAATCCTCCTATATAGTGGTGATGCGGAATAATCCTCCCACATTTCCGGGTTTAAATTTCCCGGACTTCAATTTTAGCCTACGACAGTAACGCCCATGGAGCGGCAAGTGCCACGAACCTGGCTCTCGGCGGCTTCCAAGGTGTTGACATTCATATCGGGCATCTTGATTTTTGCAATCTCAGTAATCTGAGCAGCGGTCAGAGAAGCGACCTTCTTCTTGTTGGGTACACCGGAACCGCCGTTCAGACCTGCAGCCTTCAGGACCAGCAGGGGGGTAGGAGGGGTCTTGGTGATGAAGGTGAAGCTGCGGTCAGCATAAACGGTGATGACGACAGGGATCTTGTAGCCTTCCTGGTCCTTGGTACGGGCGTTGAACTCCTTGATGAAAGCAGCGATGTTGACACCGTGCTGACCCAGAGCAGGACCGACAGGGGGGGAAGCGGTAGCCTTAGCGGCGTTAATCTGAAGCTTGATAATGCCAGTGACTTTCTGTGCCATAATAAGCACCTCCTGAATATATAGTGGTAGTAGTGCGCTGTGCGCACATTTTTCGGGGCATCAGCCCCTCCCACGTTCCGGCCGAAAAATTCGACCCGATGCGTTTACTGGGAAATAACCTCGACTTGGTCAAGCTCAAACTCGACAGAGGTTTCACGGCCAAACATGGAAACAACCACATTGACCGCATTGTTTTCGACCTCAATGCTCTCCACACGGCCGGTGAAGCTGGACAAAGGACCGTCAAGAATTCGGACTGTATCGCCAACGATGTAGTTGACAATGATTTCCTTTTTCTCGACACCCATTGCATAAACTTCCTCGTCAGTCAGGGGAGTGGGGTCGTTGCTGGATGTGCCCACGAAGCCGGTTACACCGCGGACATTCCGAATGACATGCCATGTGTCATCACTGTAAACCATTTTGACCAGCACGTAGCCGGGATACACCTTGCGGTCGTAAGTTTTGCTGACGCCGGACTCGGTAATCTCGGTAACGGTTTCCAAGGGAATGGAAATTGCCAAAATCTGGTCTTGCAGCTGGCGGCTTTCCACGGTCTTTTCGATGGTTGCCTTTACAGTGTTTTCATAACCGGAGTAGGTATGCACAACATACCATTTCGCAGTTCCTGCCATGGCGTTTACCCTTAGCCCAACAGGGCGGTAATGCCGACCTGAGCGACATAGTCAAACAGCCAAATGAACACGCCGACACACAAAACGCAGGCGCAGACAATGAGGGCGTTCTTCAGGACCTGCTTGGGGGTGGGCCATACAACCTTCTTCAGCTCGCTTTTCAGCTCACGGAAGTAACGGCAAACGCCGCCCCAGGCTCTCTTGAACCAGTTTTCCTTGTTGATTTCTGCCATGATGATGAACCCTCCTTACTTCGTCTCGTTGTGAGTCGTGTGCTTTCTGCAGAATCTGCAGTACTTGCTCATCTCCAGACGGTCGGGGTCGTTCTTCTTGTTCTTCATGGTGTTGTAGTTTCTTTGCTTGCACTCAGAACATCTCAAAGTGACTTTTACGCGCATAACGGCACCTCCTTAAAAATTGCCTCCCTGTATCACTCCGGCTAGAATAAGATTTAGACAGCGGACAACTACATTTTCCGCTCCGAGGCTGAAAAAACGGCATGACAAATAAGCCCTTTTTTCACAGGTAGAGTCATTCTATCACAGTTTTTGAACATAGTCAACAACTTTTTTACCAATTTTTCGTGATTTTTTACGGGAATCAGCCTGTGGAATAAACATTACCTTCAGCGGCATAATCTTTGTAGCGGAGGGATGTGTTATGGGAAAGAAAAATTGGAAAATAATTGTTATTGGTGCGCTGATCGCACTGGCAGTAGGGTCACTTTCGGGACTGATTTCCATGGAGGGGATGCGGCAGTATAATGAAACTGCGGTCAAACCCGATTTGACACCGCCAAGCTGGCTTTTTCCGGTGGCTTGGACAATTCTATATACGCTGATGGGCGTTGGCTCGGCGTTGATTTGGCTTGCGCCTGACAGTCCGCAGCGCAGCAGGGGACTGAATTTATATGTAGTTCAGTTGGTTGTCAATTTCTTTTGGAGCTTGATTTTCTTCAATGCCGGTGCTTATGGCTTTGCGGCGTTGTGGCTGGTACTGCTGTGGGTTTTGGTGCTGTTTATGATACTTTCCTTTTCGAAAATCAGCCCAACGGCAGCGCTGCTGCAGATTCCGTATTTACTGTGGCTGACCTTTGCAGGGTATCTGAATATCGCAGTTTGGCTGCTGAATTAAAATTGCCCCTTTTCTTTTCCTTGAATCTATATTATAATAGTGGCAATCATTGGAAAGGAATCGTGCGAAATGAATCGTATTATGGGAGTTGACTATGGTGATGCCCGCACCGGCGTTGCCATCAGCGACCTGCTTTGCTCCATTGTGGGCTCTACTGCCGTTGTGCCCAGCCGAAATACAGAAAAAGCCATTGCAGACATTGTCCGCATGGCGATTGACCATCAGGTGGGAAGAATTGTAGTGGGTTTGCCCCGCAATATGGATGGCACAGAGGGTGTCAGAGCTGCCTTGTGCCGAGAATTTGCAGGAAAGCTGCGACAGGCAACCGGTCTGCCCGTGGATATGTGGGATGAACGCCGCACCACGGTGGAGGCGCACAACATTCTCTCTCAGCATAATTATCACGGGCAGAAGCGAAAAAACACAGTGGATGCCGTTGCCGCCGCCTTGATTTTAGAGGGTTATTTAAATTCCATGAAATAATTCTATTGTTTTTTGCGATAGAAAAGTTCCCGAACGCCTGTTACCAGTAATAAAACGCCAAACCCTTTTTGTAGAAGCTGGGTATCTATTTTGCTGCTGAATATGGAGAATACTGCTGCTGTGGCGCATCCCAGTGCCATAGGCAGCAGTATTTTTTTAAGGGGTAACCGCCCGGACAGTAAGCATAATCCGCTGGCGCACAGGGCGCAGGGGACAAAGAACATTAAATTGATGCACCGGGCGGTTAAGGGCTCCATTTTTACGATAATTGTCAGCCATAAAATTAGCAAGCTGCCGCCACCGATTCCAATTCCGGACAGTGTTCCCAGTAATGCCCCCACAATTACCGCCACAGCAAAGCTTACATCCATAGATACCGGACTCCTCCCCAAAGAATAAAAATCCCCAAAATCCGATGTAGCCAGATGGTTGGGATGCGATGCCCCAAAATTCCTGCCAGCAGACCGCCTGCCACAGCACCCATGAGATAGGGCAGTGCTTCTTTCCACGGCAAAGTGGTCTGTAAGCCGGTTGTAACCAAGGAAACGACACAAATCGGCAAAATAATGGCGACAGAGGAGGGGAAAAGCTCTTTTTCTTCAAATTGACCTCTTAGCTGCAGCAGGGGAATCAGTAGCATTCCGCCACCTGCACCCAGCATTCCGTTGACCGCACCAGCCACTACCCCTGCGATTCCGGTTTTGAAATGTTGCAAAAAATCGCCTCCTGAGGAAATTATTCCACAGGAGGCGATTATTATTCAATTAGTCGTGGTGGTGTCCGCCCAAAACCATATCCAGTTCGACATACTTATCGGTGAGGATTTCCAGCTTCATGGCCTCGGTCAAGTCGTCATGCCACTTTTTAGCATCCACATTACGCAGCTCTTTCTCAATCATGAAATCACGATAGAGGACATCGCTGTTGCCAACGAAGAACATCAGATGGTAGCCGTTGGGAGTTTCCACCAGACCGTAGTCGCCGGCCTTGCGACTGGCAGCATAGCACCAGTCCTCAAACTGCTCCCACATCTGACCGGGATAAATGTCTTCGTACAAGCCACCGTTGGTGTTAGAGCCGGGGTCGGTGGAGTTCTTGTTTGCCATAGCAATGAAAGTCGCTTCGGTCTTGTCACTGGCTTCCCATTCTTTGAAAATAGCCTGAATTTTCTCGGAGGCTTTCTGCTTTTCGGCTTCAGTGTAGGTGGTCTGACCGGTAGTGGAATCGTACTTGCCGCCCTCGAAGCCAATCAGCAGATGGCGGACATTTTTCAGAGCAAACCGATTGTCGTTGACACTGCCATAGCGAACAACATAGTAGCCGTTGATTTCCTGTTTGTCACCGCTGCCGGTGGTGTAGGGAATAACCATCAGGTCGCCCTCTTTGCGCTGCTCATAGGTGTCGGCTTCGCCCTCTTCCTTGGCAGCCACCTTACCAATCAGCCAGTCGGAGAACAGGCTGTTGAGTTTAGAATAGAGGATGTCCTCATTTTTAACGGAGGAAGCAGTTTTGCTGTTTTCGTTGATTTTTAAGGCCTTAATAGCAGCGTCAAACTCATCCAGAGAAGAATAGACACCCTTTTCCAGTTCTTCGGCTGCAACCTTAGCAGCGGCGATAGCGGCAGCTTTTTCCTCTGCAGTAGCATTGGCATAGGTGTTAGAGCCAGAATAGAAGGAGCTGGCTGCCAAATAGTAGGTAGCATAAGTGTAAGAAGAATACTTATACATGAAATCCTTCTCATACTCACGCAGTGCAGCATCGTCATATTCCATAGAGTTGGCATATGCAACATAATAGGAATCAGCCAGCTTGCAGATTTCATAATATTTGCGGTAGCTCTCCAAAGTAGAGCCGTTGCCATACATAGCACGCAGATAAGCATCGGCGCTGTTAAAGCCGTTCAGCTGTGCATAAAGAGCAATGCTGTCAACATAGGAATCCACTGCCTTTTGCTCGTCCTCAGACAGCTTGTGGCCGTTCTTTACAGCCAAATCGTACAGCGCATAGGTGCTCTTAATATCCTGCTTGGCGGATTGCATGAAGCTGTCTGCCCAGGTCTGCTTGGTTTCTGAGTTGGCAATCTGCTCATTAAGAGGCTTGGAGGTGTCCATGATATAGTCCAAATAATCGCCATACTGGGAAGTGTAAACATTGATAGCATCAATGTAGAAGTAGTTTAGCTCTACAGCAGACAAGGTGTGCTCGCCCACAGTCACAGCATCGGTATTTTTATAAACAACATTCTTAACAGGATTGCTTAAAATAGCACTGATAAAAATGCCGACCACCAGTACAATCACAACCCAGAAGGTCAGGGTATAGTACTTCAGCTTTTTTGCTTCTTTTGCAGCGGCAATTTGACGCTCGGTCATTTGCTGCTTCTTGGTAGATGAACTCATAAAATCATTTCCTCTCCATTTGTTCTAGGGATTTGTATGCAAAGTATATTTTCACGCATAGACCAGTGAATTATAACTGATTTATTGCTGACTTTCAAGTGGCAATGTGACGAAATCTCAAAAAAACCTAAAAAGTTTACATTATTTTATGAATTTCGCCATAAAAAGCAAAAAACATGGGGAGCAGAAGCTCCCCATGCACCCCGCTTTAGCCGTATGCATCCGATTATGACCTGCACTATCTTGGCAGGTGGGTTGCAGCTCATGCCCTTAACTGCTCCCAACATCCGCACACCGTCATAGCGGGGGCGGGAGGTCTGCAAACCAGGCAGGAAACGAACATCCCTTTAAAAAAATGTGGGTCCAAAAGGACACATTACGCACCAAGCAGGGGAAGCGTTATTCTTCCTCGTCCTCTTCCTCGTACAGCTGTTCCATTATGAGGTTATAAACGGTTTCCAGCTCCTGCTCGTCCTCAATGGCACACAGAATGCTTTCACCGTCCTCCTCTACAGATTTGAGGATGCTGACCTCCAAATCCGCATCTTCCTCCGGGTCTGCGGCAGGAACAACTGCCAGATAGGTCACGCCGTTGTAGTCCATGGAAACAAGGATTTCAAGCTCATATTCTGTGCCGTCCTCGTCCACAATGGTAATGAAATCAGAGCCAAATTCTTCAGCCATAAAAGCGTCTCCTCAGTGAAGTATTTACAGCCTTATTTTACTATTGAAAAAGGGTAAAATCAAGTGAAATTTATCAGGACAAAAAATTTTCCAGCAGCTTGTTCAGGTCATCCATGCTCTCCACCGGAATGCCGTTTTTCAGTGCCTGCTGCTCCTGAGCCGGTAGTGCGGAAATGGGGTAGGGAAATACCTTCCATGGCTGGGGGTCATTGTCCTTCCATAGCGCAATCCGCCCATTATAAGCGCCGATGAGAAAGCCCAGTATCATTAGGGGGAGAATATGCTTTTGCAGTTGCAGAAATTTCATTAAAAAAACCTCTCTGTCTTTGGGTAATATATTATAATGTATGCAATATTGGGAAACCTATTCCTGCCTGTATTGCGTATGACAGGTAAATTTCATGATTATTCAAAAATTGGGGCTTTCGTTTTACGAAAGGATGTGCTATAATCCAATGATGAATGTTTGTATTTATACGGACATTTTGATGGTCAGCGCCGATTGGCTTCCCCAGCCGCCACAATGGAGGGATGGTTTTTGAAGGAAAACGATGGGAAGCTTTGGCGGACGATTTTGCGTGTTTTGCGAAAAATTGCCCTTGTTTTCGGCACAATTTTGCTGATTTTTACGGTCTGCGCTTTTGTGTTTGCCAATATTTTGGGAAATTATCTGCAAAATACGATTCTCCCTGCAGCGCAGGTAAATTTGGAAAATTACAATTTGGATAAAACCTCCTATCTGTATTATTTCGATGGGGATGGGAATGTTCAAACGCTGCAGCAGGTGTATACCGCTACGGACCGCCGATGGGTCAGCATTGATGAAATCCCTGAGGATTTGATTCATGCCGCCATTGCCATTGAGGACAAGCGCTTTTATGAGCATCAGGGGGTAGACTGGATTACCACTGTCAAGGCAAGCTTAAATTTGTTTACGGGAAATAGGTCCACTTTTGGCGGCTCAACCCTAACTCAGCAGCTGATGAAAAACCTCTTTGTCCAGTCCGATGCCACGGCAGATGATGTGACGGTACAGCGAAAGGTCATAGAGATTTTTCGTGCCCTAGCCTTTGAAAAGGCTTATGATAAGCAGGTGGTTTTGGAGTGGTATATGAATACCATTTACTTTGGAGAGGGCTGTAACGGTGTCAAAAGTGCGGCAGAAAACTATTTCGGCAAGGAGCTGTCCCAACTGACCACAGCGGAATGTGCAGCGCTCATTGGCATTACCAACAATCCCTCGCTCTATAATCCCTACCGCACGACCTTGGATAACTTCAGGGGGGAGCAGCTGACAGGAAAAGAGCGCAACCGCCGCCGTCAAGAGGCAGTTTTGGAACAGATGCAGGTGCAGGGCTGGATTACGCAGGAGCAGTATGAGCAGGCACTGGCACAGGAACTGGTGTTCAAAAGAGGGGCAACGCAGGAGGGAGATACCCGAAAGGTATATTCCTGGTATGTGGATACGGTGCTGGAGGATGTTGCAAAGGAGCTGGCACTTCGTGACGGCGTGACGGAGTGGAACAGCAGCATCCGCAGTAACTATATGGCGCTTATCAGCCGTGGCGGCTATCATATTTACACCCCCTTTAACGCCAAAGCGCAACTGCAGGTTGACAAAATATACGGCAATCTCAATGAAATCCCGGCAGTAAAGAATGTGCAGCAGCTACAATCTGCCATTGTCCTTGTGGATAATCGGTCAGGCGATGTGGTCGCCATGGCAGGCGGCGTTGGAAAAAAGGTGGATTTTGATGCCTATAATCGGGCAGATGTGCCACTTCAAATCGGTTCGTCTATTAAGCCCTTGAGCGTTTACGCCCCAGCCTTTGACCGTGGGCTCATTACGCCTGCCACGGTGATTCCGGACTTGCCCATGACCATTTTGTCCGGCGGTACGCCCTTTCCGAGAAACGACAATCGCCGCTATCATGCCAGCCGAACGGTTTGGCGTGGCGTGGTATCCTCCATCAATGCCGTTGCGGTCAATTCACTTGAAAAGCTGGGTACGAAATATAGCTTTGATTTTGCAAAAAATAGCTTTGGACTGTCCACTTTGACAGATTATTATAAAACTGCCTCCGGCAATATTTTATCGGATGTGGACTATTCTCCCTTGGGTATGGGTGCTCTGACACAGGGCGCAACCGTACGGGATGTGGCGGTTGCCTATGCCACCTTCGCCAATGGGGGCGTGTATCGGCAGGGCAGAACCTTTTTACTGGTGTTGGATGATGCCGGCAATGTGGTGCTGGATAACCGTCAGCAAAGCAAACCAATTTTGGGCAAAAAAGCGGTCAATTATATGAATTACTGCTTGGATAGTGCCGTTGCCATGGGTACAGGCACTGCCGCAGATTTGGATGGCATGGATGTGGCAGGCAAGACCGGTACGACAGCCAGCATGAAGGACCGCTATTTTGCAGGCTTTACTGGCTATTATACCGCTGCTGTTTGGTGCGGCTTTGATAAGCCGGAGGCAATCGTGCTGTCCGGCAGTCAAGCAAATCCGGCGGCAGTGCTGTGGAAAAAGGTGATGCAGCCGCTGCATCATGGTTTGAAAACCATTCCCCTTTATTCCACAAAAAACATGGAAAAAGTGTCCATTTGCTTAGATTCCGGCTTGCGCGCAACCGATAGTTGCTATCGGGATGTCCGCAGCACAGATGGCTTTGGTCGGGTGGAATCCGTGTATGTAGACAAATCCGATGCGCCCACAGCTTATTGCAACAAGCACACCTCGGTGGATTTTTGCACCAAGGGGCAGGGCGTTGCCAATGAATATTGCCTTTTGTTTGCAGAGCATGAAAAGAATTTGGTGGTCCAAAAGGCACTGCTCAAACGCACGCAGGAGCAAATTAATCAGCTTCTTGCGGCAGAGGGGAAAGGGCTTGTTGCAGAATTTTTGAAGGATAACTATGTGTATTTGGTCAACAGCAAGGGAAATGCGGTTGCTTACCACGGGCTGCATGGCAATCTCTATTCCGGCAATAAGCTTCCTTATGCACCCTGCACCTATCATACCAAAGCAAAATGGGAAGAATTTTTGAGCCAGCAGCAAAAGCCGGAGGAAAAACCTGAGCCAACTACGCCCACAGAAACCACGCCTTCCACCGAGCCGTCTACTAAGCCTACCGAAACCACCGCACCCCCAACCGAAACCACCGCACCCCCAACCGAAACAACTGTACCAACCGAGCCGGCGATTACTGCGCCGTCCTCGTCCCCATAAAACACACCCCTTAAAGGAGCGAGAGAGATATGATTTGGATTTCCGATGGATGGAAGGAATACGAGGTGCTGGATACCTCTGCTGGCGAGCGCTTGGAACGCTGGGGAAAGTATATTCTTGTTCGCCCCGACCCGCAGGTTATTTGGAACACCCCTCATTTAGACCCACACTGGAAAAACTATGATGCCCGTTATCTTCGCTCCGCCACTGGGGGCGGACATTGGACAGACCACAATCTGCCGGAGCGCTGGCAGGTGCGGTATAAGGATTACTTGACCTTCAATGTCAAGCCCATGAATTTTAAGCATACCGGTGTGTTTCCGGAGCAGGCTGCCAACTGGGACTTTATCCGTGAAAAATGCGCCAATGCCGGACGACCGGTACGGGTGCTGAATTTGTTCGCCTATTCCGGCGGCGCAACCCTTGCCGCCGCCGCAGGCGGTGCAGAGGTGTTCCATGTGGACGCCTCCAAGGGCATGGTGGCTTGGGCAAAGGAAAATGCACAGGCCTCCGGACTTGCGGACAAGCCCATTCACTGGATTGTGGACGACTGCGGCAAATTTATTCAACGAGAAATTCGCCGTGGTCGCCGCTATGACGGTATCATCATGGACCCACCCAGCTATGGCCGTGGACCAAGCGGTGAAGTGTGGAAAATGGAAACCAGCTTCTATCCCTTCCTGCAGGAAACTGCCAAGCTGCTGACGGATAATCCCTTGTTTGTGATTATCAATTCCTATACCACCGGCTTAGCCCCCTCTGCGGTTGGTTATGCAGCCGATACTGTGTTCCCCGGCGGCAGCACCGCCGTGGGAGAGGTTGGCTTGCCTGTCACCGCATCGGGACTGGTGCTGCCCTGTGGCGCAACCGGTCGGTGGACACCCTAATTGGGAGGATAAAGCATTGCGTGAAGCCATTCGAGTTGAACATCTGAATTACGCCTATCCCGGCATGGAGGTCACCCCTGCCGTGGCAGTATTTACAGATTTAAGCCTTTCCGTTGAGGAGGGCAGCTTTGTGGCGGTTTTGGGCAGCAACGGCTGCGGCAAATCCACCCTTGCAAAGCATTTTAATTCCATATTGCTGCCCTGCGGCGGCAAGGTCTATGTTTCCGGTCTTGATACCTCCGATGAGGAGCTATTGATGCGTGTTCGCCGGAATGTGGGCATGGTGCTCCAAAACCCCGACAACCAAATTGTTGCCAATGTGGTGGAGGAGGATGTTGCCTTTGGACCGGAAAATTTGGGCATCTCCAGTCCGGAAATCCGCAGGAGGGTGGAACAGGCATTAAAGCAGGTGGGTATGTATGAATTTCGGGAGCACGCCCCCCATCTTCTCTCCGGTGGACAGAAGCAACGGGTTGCCATTGCAGGTGTCATCGCCATGGAGCCCAAGTGCATCGTGCTGGATGAGCCAACTGCCATGCTGGACCCCAAAGGTCGCCGTGAGGTCATGGAAACGGTGCTGCAGTTAAATCGTGAAAAGGGGATTACCGTGGTGCTAATTACCCATCACATGGATGAAGCTGCCAAAGCCCAGCGGGTGATTGTTCTTCATAAGGGCAGCATTGCTGCTGACGGTAAGCCGGAGGAGGTTTTCTCTCAGGTAGAGCTGCTGCACAGCATCGGGCTTGCTGCTCCCGACACAGTGGAGCTGTGTTATGCACTGAAGAATGCGGATTTTGAGCTACCACTGGATGCTCTGGATATAGAAAAATGTGCGCAGACACTTTATGATTATCTAAAGGTTTGACGCTCCGGGAGGAATTTTTGTGGAACCGATTTTACAGGTTCAAAACTTAACACATATCTATAGCGTTGGCACGCCCTTTGAGCATGTTGCGCTGGATAATATGAGCTTCTCCATAGCAAGAGGGGAGTTTGTGGGCATCATCGGGCATACCGGCTCCGGCAAATCCACCTTGATGCAGCACCTGAACGGACTGCTAAAGCCCACTTCCGGCTCAGTTATTTTGGATGGCAAGGATATTTGGTCCGATAAAAAGCTGACGCGGCAAGCGCGCTTCCGTGTTGGTTTGGTGTTTCAATATCCGGAGTATCAGCTCTTTGAGGAAACGGTGTATAAGGACATTGCCTTTGGACCGAAAAATATGGGCTTATCCAAGGAGGAGATTGACCGCCGTGTTCGGGAAGCTGCTGGCTTTGTGGGCTTAACAGAGCAGCAACTGCAAGCATCTCCCTTTGACCTGTCCGGCGGACAAAAGCGCCGTGTCGCCATTGCCGGCGTCATTGCCATGGAGCCGGAGGTGCTGATTTTGGACGAGCCAACTGCCGGACTTGACCCGGTGGGTAGGGAAGAAATCCTTTCCAATATCGAAAGCTACCGCCGTGCAAAAAACGCCACTGTTTTGATGGTCAGCCACTCTATGAATGATGTTGCCCGTTTGACGGATCGGCTACTGGTGCTGAACGGTGCTCAAATTGCCATGGACGGCACGCCCGGAGAAATCTTCCGTCACGCCGCCGATTTGGAAGCCATGGGGCTGGACATTCCCGACATTACCCGGGTGTTCCTGCGGCTGCAAAGCATGGGCTTGCCTGTAGACTCTGTGTATACCATGGAGCAGGCGGTGGCGGCGCTGAAAAAGCTGAAGGAGGGGAACTAAATGCTCAAGGACATTACTCTCGGTCAGTTTTTCCCCGGACATTCTATCATTCATAAGCTAGATCCCCGCACCAAGCTTGTGATGCTGGTTGTGTACATTGTTGCACTGTTCCTTGCAAAAAGCTGGATTTCCTACGGTGTTATGCTGGCATTTTTGGTTAGCTGTATTGCAATTTCCAAAATCCCCGTTAAAAACATTGTCCGTGGCATGAAGCCGTTGGTGATGATTTTGATTTTCACGGCGGTGCTGAATATCTTCTTTACGGACGGAGAGCATATTCTCCTAGAATTTTGGGTGCTAAAAATCACAAAAGAGGGATTGCTGCGTGCCTTTTTCATGATGATTCGGATTCTCATGCTGATTACCGGCACTTTCCTGCTGACCTATACCACATCGCCCATCTCCCTGACGGACGGACTGGAATCTCTGCTTGGACCTTTGAAGAAAATCAAAGTGCCGGTCCATGAGCTTTCCATGATGATGTGTATTGCTTTGCGGTTTATTCCCACACTGATTGAGGAAACAGATAAAATCATGTCTGCCCAAAAGGCAAGAGGTGCGGATTTTGAAACCGGCAAGCTGATGGAACGGGTGAAGGCGCTAGTGCCCATTTTGGTGCCATTGTTTATCAGTGCCTTTCGCCGTGCAGATGAATTGGCAACTGCCATGGAATGTCGCTGCTATCAGGGCGGAGAGGGACGCACCAAGATGAAGCTGCTGCCGTATATGCGTAGGGACTATTGCACCTTCCTTGTTGGCTTGATGCTTTTGGGGGGCGTTATTGCCTTGTCCTATTTCGGACTGTGAGGTAGATATGCGAAATATTGCCCTGTTTTTGACCTATGAAGGCACAGCCTATCACGGCTGGCAGATTCAGAAAAATTTGGCAACGGTGCAGGAAACCATGGAAAAAGCCATTGCCACGGTGGTGGGACATTCTGTGCATGTAACCGGCTGTGGCCGCACCGATGCCGGTGTCCATGCCAAGAGCTATGTTGCCAACTTCCGTACCACCTCAATTATTCCGGTGGAGCGGCTGCCCTATGCCCTCAATACCCATCTGCCCGTTGACATTGTGGTGACCAAGGCGTCTGAGGTACACGAGAATTTCAATGCCATCGGCTCCTGCAGCCGAAAGGAATACACCTATATCATCTATAATTCCCGTGTTCGTGACCCCTTCTATGTCAACCGTGCTTGGTTTTACCCCAAGCATTTGGATGAAAAAATCATGCAGGCAGCAGCCCAGCAGTTTGTGGGCACTCATGATTTTGCTGCGGTTAGAAGTGTGGGCACGGATGTCAAATCTACAGTCCGCACCGTATATTATTACAATGTGGAGCGGCAGGGGAATCTCATTTACCTGCGGGTCTGCGCCAACGGATTTTTGTATAATATGGCTCGTGCCATGGCAGGAACAGTGGTCTATGCCGCTGAGGGAAAAATCAAGCCGGAGGAAATCGGGGCGATTTTGGACTCCGGAAACCGTACCGCTGCCGGACCAACTGTACCACCCGGCGGCTTGTACATGACGAAGCTGTGGTACGATGATGGCATTGAAAAATTTGAATGCCACGATATTTTGTAAATACCCTTTGTATTTCCATGGAGAATGGAGTGAATGAACCATGCAACCAAAACTTTGTACCAAATGTAAGAAAAATATCGCCGTTGTTTTCATCACCAAGTTGGAAAACGGCGTGAGTATGAATGAGGGTTATTGCCTCAAATGCGCCCGTAGCTTGGGCATTCCTCAGATTGAACAAGCTGTGCAGCAAATGGGGTTCTCTGAAGAGGATTTGGATACCCTGACCGATGAAATGAGCAATATGTTCGGACAGATTGACCAAGAAAATCCCGATGAGGACGAAGCCGAAAGCCAAACCGCAACCTTTCCGTTGCTGAATCAGATGTTTGGCAGCAGCCAAAATCTGCCCTCCAAGCAAGAGCCGGAAAAGCAAAAGTCGGAGGGAGAAGAGCCGCCCAAGAAAAAAGAGAAAAAGCACAAATTCTTGGACTCCTACTGCATGAATCTCACCGCTAGAGCCAGAGAGGGCAAGCTGGATAAGGTCATCGGTCGGGATGAGGAAACGGAGCGGATGATTCAAATTCTCAACCGCCGGCAAAAGAATAACCCTTGTCTGATTGGTGAGCCGGGTGTGGGTAAGACTGCCATTGCAGAGGGACTTGCGCAGCGCATTGTTGCTGGGGATGTGCCCTATAAGCTTCGGGATAAGGAAATTATGCTGCTGGATTTGACCGCCTTGGTGGCTGGCACCCAGTTCCGTGGTCAGTTTGAAAGCCGTATGAAGAGCTTGATTGCAGAGGTAAAAGCCTGCGGCAATATCATCCTTGTGATTGACGAGGTCCACAATTTGGTGGGTGCAGGGGATGCAGAGGGCTCAATGAATGCCGCCAATATCTTAAAGCCTGCCTTGTCTCGTGGAGAAATTCAGGTTATTGGTGCGACCACCTTTACCGAGTACCGCAAGCACATTGAAAAGGATGCAGCCTTGGAGCGCCGTTTTCAGCCCGTTTCTGTGGCAGAGCCCTCTATGGAGGAGGCAAGCCAAATTTTGCAGGGCGTTGCCAAGAGCTATGCCCAGTTCCATGGGGTGGATATTTCCCCGGAAATAGCCCGTCAGTGCGTGGTACTGTCCGAACGCTATATTACCGACCGTTTTTTGCCGGATAAGGCCATTGATTTGCTGGATGAAGCTTGCTCGGATGTGAATCTTCGCTGCAAGGAAATTTCGCAGATGGCGGAGCTGAAGAAGGAACGGGATGATTACGAGCTGGAGCTTCGGATGCTCAATGAGGATACGGAAAATCAAGATTTTGAGCGCCTTGCCATCATTCGCAGCCGTTTGCTTCAGCTGGCTGCCCAAATTGAGGAGCTGGATAAGCTGCCCAAGCCTGCGGTGACCATGGAAAATCTTGCCCATATCATTGAGCTGTGGACCAAAATTCCTGCTTCTAAAATCAAGGCGCAGGAGTATCAGCAGATGAAGGGACTGGATGCCCGACTGAAGCAGCATATTGTGGGTCAGGACGAGGCGGTGGAGGCGGTTGCCCGTGCCATTCGCCGCAATCGAGTTGGCATTAGCCCCAAGAAAAAGCCCGTTTCCTTTATTTTTGTCGGACCCACCGGTGTGGGTAAGACGGAGTTGGTCAAGCAGTTAGCGGATGACCTATTTAACAGTGTGGATAGCCTTATTCGGCTGGATATGTCCGAGTTTATGGAAAAGCATACTGTTTCCAAGCTGATTGGCTCGCCTCCCGGCTATGTGGGTTATGACGAGGCAGGTCAGCTGACGGAGAAAATTCGCCGCAGACCGTACTCTGTTGTGCTGTTCGATGAAATCGAAAAGGCGCATCCGGATGTACTGAATGTACTGCTGCAGGTGCTGGATGACGGACGGATTACCGATGCACAGGGCAGGGTAGTCAACTTTGAAAATACCATCATCGTCATGACCTCCAATGCAGGCTCTGAGGGTCGTGTGGGCGGTCTTGGCTTTGGTCGCAGCGATTCGGATATGGTCAAGGAAAAGACCATGAAGGCTCTGCGAGAGTTCCTGCGTCCGGAGTTTCTCAATCGGGTGGATGATATTGTTACCTTCAATCATCTGTCCGAGGAAAACTTCCTTGGTATTGCGGACATCATGCTCTCCGAGCTGCGGCAAAGCCTCGAAAACCGTGGCTTAACGCTTTCCTGGACGGAGGATGTGCGGCAGTACCTTGTGAAGGAAGCTTACTCCGTGACCTACGGCGCAAGAAATCTTCGCCGGACTATCCAGCGAGCCTTGGAAGACCCAATCAGCGAAAAAATCATCAATTCCTTTGAATCTCCTATTTCTGCCATTTCCGTTTCTGTGGAAAACGGCGAAATTGTAGTTTCCGCTCAATAAAAGCAGCCCTGCGAGATTACCTCGCAGGGCTGTTGCAGCATATGGGGCAAGTTGAAATGTTTGAATTGAAGTGTTACATATATTATTCGTTTGTACTTTCGGTATTAGATTTAACTTTTCTTGTTTTGATTGAACCAAAAATTAAAATGATGCCAAAAATAATGCTTAAAACAGACCAAATTGCGAGGTCTGAGTAATTACCATAGCTGGAAATTCCAATTACCAAATGTGTTTGTGTCGCAATATTATTTTGCACCTTTGTTGTGGAAATGTCAACCGAATAAAATCCCCCCAACCTTCAGGTTGGGGGGAGATAATTACATATCCATTTTTTGGCTGATTTTGTCGCCCATACGGGTGGCGGCATCCTCAACTGTGCTGGCAGCTTTGTAGGCAGCCTTGCGGACAGGATTGTTTCGAGGCATCATCATAATTGCCACAGCGCCCACCGCCGCACCCACGCCCATGGAGACGGCAAGACCTTTGATACTCATATTTGTCACTCCCTTCTTCATAAGCTATGTAGCCCGGTGTTCCGGGCTTAGTAACGGGGACCTCTTGCGCTGCGCTCCATTGTGCCGTCTGTAGCACCGCCTGTGCCGCTGGGCAAGGTAGTAGCTTCAGAGCCGGTAGGCAGCGGCAGGGTAGTGGGTGCTGCAGTGGAAGTGGTGGGCTTGGTAGAGGAAGAAGTGCCCACACCGGTGCTTTCCGGATTGGAACGGCAACCGGCAAACAGTGCAACTGTAAGGACCAAAACCAAGGCAAAAATCAATGTTTTTTTCATGAAAATCCTCCTTTTGTTCGGAATTCAACCCTATTATTCCACAACAAAACGGTTTTAGCCACGGAAAACAAATCCAGTTGCCAAAATTATTGCATTTACCAAATAACGAAGAAAATGTAAATTATCATTGCATTTTGGGATTTTTTCCGCTATAATAAAACAATCATAACAATGACAAGGGGTAACTACTTATGAAAAAACTGACTGTCAATAAAAATGCTGAGTGTATGGCTTGCTTGGAGTGTGTTCGGGCTTGCTCCAACGCATTTTATAAGGAATTTGATGAAAATTTGTCCTGTATCCGTGTGGTTGCAAAGGGCAGCGGTGCGAAGCCTCAGACCTGTATTCAGTGCGGTAAGTGCATGAAGGTTTGCGAGCAAGGTGCAATTACACAAAATCCCAAGACCGGCGTTTATATGATTAACAAGAAGCTCTGTGTTGGTTGCGGCAAGTGCGTGGAAGCCTGCCCCATGAAGGTTATGGTGCTGCAGGACGGCGGCGCTGCTACCAAGTGCATTGCCTGCGGTATTTGCGCTAAGGTCTGCCCCATGGAAATCTTGGAAGTCGTGGAAAAGTAAAGAAAAAGTATCCCGGGCGGCGTTTGCTGTCCGGGATTTTTTGTTGACAGGGAAGTGGCATCTTGATATAATAAAAACAGATGTTCGAGAATAAAAAGAAGAAAAATGACACCGGAATGATTGCAAAAGGATTGGGTATATGATATACTGTAACTAATCATACACCCGGAGGCGTTTATGACAGAATTAACCGACTTTCAGCAGAAAATCGCCGGTTTTTTGCCGGAAATCAAGCTAAAATTTCACGAGCCGATGTCAAAGCATACTTCCTTTCGTATTGGCGGCGGTGCTGAGGTAATGGCATTTCCCCAAAGCGAGCAGGAGCTATCTATAATCTTAAAAGCGGCGGAAAGCTGTAGCGTTCAGCCCGTAATTTTGGGCGCAGGCACCAATGTTTTAGCACCGGATGAGGGAATGTCGGGGCTGGTTATCTGTATTAAGGACGGGCTGATGCGGCTGGAGCAGGTCAGCGAGAACTGTGTGCGTATCGGTGCAGGCGTATCCATGGCAAGATGTGCTAATTTTGCTGCCGGTCTTGGGCTTTCGGGACTGGAATTTGCCCATGGAATACCGGGCTCTGTTGGCGGCGGCGTATATATGAATGCCGGCGCATACGGCGGCGAAATCAGCCAGGTTTGCGGTCTTGTTGCGGTCATGGACATGGGGGGCAACCAGCGGTTGCTAACAGCGGAGGAAATGGATTTTTCCTACCGCAACAGCCGTGTTCAAAAGGAAAATTTGATTGTTTTGTGGGCGGAATTTGCACTTGAGCCCAAGCCGGAGGAAGAAATTCGTCAGCGGATGCAGGAATTAATGCAAAAGCGCAGAGCCTCCCAGCCCTTAGAGCTTCCCTCTGCAGGCTCTGCCTTTAAGCGCCCTGCGCAGGGCTATGCCGGCGCGCTGATTGAAAATGCCGGATTAAAGGGCTTCTCCATCGGCGGCGCAGCGGTTTCCGAAAAACACGCCGGCTTTGTGGTAAATTTAGGCGGCGCAACTGCTGCGGATGTTCGGGCGCTGCTAAAAGCGGTTTCGGATAAGGTTTTGGATCAAACCGGCATTTTGCTAGAGCCGGAAGTTCGTATTTGGTAAAGAAAGAGAGAGGCTGACTATGGCACAATCCTTTTCTGCTGCGGCAAAGACTGAAATTTGTCGTATAATTCCCCAAAAACAGTGCTGCGCGTTGGCGCAGTGCTTTGGTGTGCTGCTGTTTTGCAACAGCTTTAGCAGTGAGGGCGTGCGTATTATCACCGAAAGTCGGGAGTTTGCGCAGCTGCTGCCCAAACTCTTTCGGAAAGCTTTTGATATGCAATTTGATGTTTTGCCGGAAATGGATTGCAATGGCAAGCTGGTTTTTCAGATTGTAGACCCTCATAAGCTGGAGGAAATTATGGAAGCCTATGGCTTTAGCCGAGATAGCACCCTGACGCTGCATTTGAATCTGCCGATGGTGGAGAATAATTGCTGCAAGGCTGCCTTTCTGCGGGGCGCATTTTTGGCAGGTGGCTCTGTGACAGACCCGGATAAGGGCTATCATATGGAACTGACCACCACCCATCAAAGCGTGGCAAGAGAAAGCTATACACTGCTGCATGAGGCATTGGAGTTTTATCCGAAAACTGCCTCTAGAGGCGGCGGAAAGGTGCTTTATTTAAAGCAAAGTGAGCTGATTTCTGATTTTTTGACCTTCCTTGGTGCGCCGGTTGCCGCCATGGGCATTATGGAAGCCCGGCTGGAAAAGGAGCTGAACAACAAGGTCAATCGCCGCTGTAACTGTGATGATGCTAATACCTCCAAGGTGGTGGAGGCGGCACAGGAGCAGCTCAATGCCATTCGAGTGCTTCGGGAACGGGGCTTGGTGGAGCAGCTTCCGCACAAAATGAAGCAGGCGGTGCTCGCACGGGAAGAAAATCCGGAGGCATCCCTGACGGAATTGGCGGCAATGATGGAGCCGCCCATTTCCAAGCCCGCCATGAATCACCGACTGAAAAAGCTGGTAGCCATGGCACAGGAGGTTTGATTATGAGCTTTGTACATTTGCATGTCCATACAGAATACAGTTTGCTGGACGGCGCTTGCCGCATCGGAGATATGATGCAGCGTGTCAAGGAGCTGGGACAGGATGCCATTGCCATTACCGACCATGGTGTCATGTATGGCTGTATTGATTTTTATAAGGCTGCCAAGGCTGCCGGTGTGAAGCCGATTATCGGCTGCGAGGTCTATGTGACACGCCGCACCATGGCAGACCGTGTTCATGGCATTGACAACGACCCCTATCATTTGGTGCTGCTGTGTAAAAATCGGCAGGGCTATGAAAATCTGTGCTTACTCGTCAGCGAAGCCTTTACAAACGGCTTTTATGGCAAGCCAAGAGTGGATTTGCAGTTGCTTCAAAAGCACCATGAGGGGCTAATTGCACTGTCTGCCTGCTTGGCTGGCGGTGTGGCGCAGCACCTCATGAACGAGGACTATCCGGCGGCGAAGGAATATGCGCTGCAGTTGCATGAAATTTTTGGTGACGGGAATTTCTATTTGGAGCTGCAGGACCATGGCATTGTAGAGCAGCAGCCGGTCAATCAGGGCGTTCAGCGCCTGTCTAGGGAAACAGGCTTGCCTATGGTGGTGACCAACGATGCCCACTATCTGCGCCGGGAGGATGCTGCCATGCAGGATGTGCTGCTGTGCATTCAAACCGGAAAGACAGTGGAAGATGAAAACCGGATGCGTTTTCAAACCGATGAGTTTTATCTCAAGAGCGAGGAAGAGCTGCGGCAGCTGTTCCCCGGTCTTGACGAGGCATTTGAAAACACTGCCCGAATTGCGGAGCAATGCAATTTGGAATTTGTGTTCAATGAATATCATTTGCCCTCTTTCCCCATCCCGCAGGGGTATACCAATGAGGAATATTTCCGTAAGCTCTGTATGGAGGGCTTCCGTCAGCGGTATGAAAATCCGCCCCAAAGCTATCTGGAGCGATTGGAATATGAAATCGGTGTCATCAGCCGCATGGGCTATGTGAACTACTATCTCATCGTGTGGGATTTTATCCGCTATGCCAAGGAAAACGGGATTCCGGTAGGTCCGGGGCGTGGCTCCGGTGCGGCATCCATTGCTGCCTACTGCCTGCACATTACGGAAGTAGACCCTATGAAATATTCCTTGATTTTTGAGCGCTTTTTGAATCCGGAACGGGTGAGTATGCCCGATTTTGATACGGACTTTGGTCCGGAGCGCCGTGGCGAGGTCATTGAGTATGTGATGCAGAAATATGGCGCTGACCATGTGGCGCAGATTGCCACCTTTGGTACGATGGCTGCCCGTGGCGCAATTCGGGATGTGGGTCGGGCACTGAATTTTACTTATGCGGAAACCGTTGTGGTGGCAAAGCTTGTACCCAATACACTGCATATTACCCTCAAGGATGCATTAGAGGTTTCACCGAAAATGAAGGAGCTGTATGACAGCGATGAGCGTGTGAAAAAGCTCATTGATACTGCCATGCAGCTGGAGGGCATGCCCAGAAATACCTCTACCCATGCTGCCGGCGTGGTGATTACGGCTGACCCTGTGTGCAGCTATGTGCCGCTGTCGAGAAATGACGATACCATTGTGACCCAGTACACCATGACCACCATTGAGGAGCTGGGACTGTTAAAAATGGATTTCCTTGGACTGCGAAATTTGACGATTATTCAGGATGCCCAGCGTGAAATTCAAAAGCTTCAGCCGGAGTTTGACATTACCAAAGTGCCGGAGGATGACGCAGCCACTTTTGCCATGCTGGCAGAAGGCAAGACCCAGGGTATATTCCAAATGGAGTCTGCCGGCATGACCGGCGTGTGCATCAACATGAAGCCCACCTCCATTGAAGATATTACTGCTATTGTTGCGCTGTATCGTCCCGGCCCGATGGATTCTATCCCAACCTTTATTGCTAACAAGCAGGACCACGGAAAGATTACCTACAAAACGCCGCACCTAGAGCCAATTTTGAAAGTTACTTACGGCTGCATTGTCTATCAGGAGCAGGTCATTGAGATTTTTAAATCCTTGGGTGGCTACACCATGGGACAAGCGGACAATATCCGCCGTGCAATCTCCAAAAAGAAAATGAAAGTCATTGTGGCGGAGCGAAAGGTCTTTGTCTATGGCGACAAGGAACAGGGAATCCCCGGTTGTATCGCCAATGGCGTTTCCGAGTCGGCTGCCCAGTCCATTTATGATGAGATTGTGGACTTTGCAAACTATGCTTTTAACAAGGCACATGCGGTGTGCTATGCAGTGGTTGCCTATCAGACCGCATACTTAAAGTGCCACTATCCGCAGCAGTATATGGCAGCTTTGATGACCTCGGTGCTGGATCGGCTGGACAAGATTTCCGGCTATATCAACGAGTGTAAGGAGCTAGGAATTGCTGTGCTGCCGCCGGATATTAACCACTCCGAGGACCCCTTTGTTGCAGAGGGAGATGCCATTCGGTTTGGCTTGGGTGCAGTGAAAAATGTGGGTCGGGGACTCATTCGCAGTATTTCTGCCAACCGCAAAGAGGACGGACCGTTCAAATCGCTGGAGGATTTCATTCAGCGAATGAGCGGTGCAGAGCTCAATAAGAGAGCCGTGGAGCATTTTATCAAGTGTGGTTCTATGGATTGCTTTGGCTATCATCGTAGCGAGCTGCTGGGCGTATATGAAGCCATGATGGATTCCATTGCTGAAAGCAAAAAGCGTAACCTTGACGGACAGATGGGACTGTTTGGAATGCTGGACAGCGAGGACAAGGCTGCGAGTATTGTTATTGCAAAAAAACCGGAGCTTCCCAAGGCGGAGCTGATGGCGATGGAAAAGGAAACCACCGGTATTTACTTATCGGGACATCCGATGGACGATTACCGCCTCTATTTAAAAAATACCCATGTACTGCCCATCGGACAGCTGATGGGAGAGGATTGCCCTGTACGGGATGATGAAATTGTCAGTGTGGCTGGCATCGTGCAGGCGGTGAAGATGAAGTCTACCCGAAACAATTCCATGATGGCGTATGTGACGGTGGAGGATGATACGGCGTCCATTGAAATGCTGGCGTTTTCCAATGTTTTGACCCAATATGGAAGCTATTTGAAGGAAAATGCGGTAGCTGTCATTACGGGACGACTTTCGCTGCGGGATGATAAAGAGCCGCAAATTGTCATTAATCGGGCAAGACCGATTTCTGATTTTGCACAGCAGGGGGGGCAACCAGCGGTTGCGCCTACTGAAAATCCGCAGGTTTTGACGGGAAAGCTGTATTTGAAGTTGCCTTCTGCACAATCGGAGCTGTGTCAGCAGGTAAAGGCATTGGTTAGAAAGTTCCCCGGCAGCAGCGAGGTGGTGCTGTATTTTGCAGATACCAAGCAACGGCAGGGCTCACGGTGTGCCTTGGCGCAGCCGCTGTTGGAGCAGCTGAAGAATTTGCTGGGAAATGAAAATGTTGTGGTGAAATAGCTTTCCTTTTCGGAAGAAATATGCTATAATTAGTCAGATAGAAAGGGCGTGATGGGTTGAATAAGCGTTTGAAAACGGCGATTGCGGCGCTGTCAGCTGCAGCGCTCTTAAGTGGCTGCGCTATGCCGACTGTGGAACAGCTGTATTGCCTGCCCAAGCGGTCACTGGCGAACAGCAGTTTGCAATCTGTGATTGACCGAGCAATGCAAGGTCACAGCTACAGTGCGCCGCTGTACGGCGACAATCGCCAGACCGTCCGGGAAGTGGATTTGGATGGCGATGGGTTGGATGAATATTTGGTGCTTGCTAAGGATGAAAGTGAGCAGCCGCTGAAGATTATGATTTTCTGTCAGCTGGCATCCGGCTTTGTGCTGATGGACACCATCAAGGGCTATGGTACAGCCTATGATTTTGTTGAATTTGCGGACATGGATGACCGTCCGGGTATGGAAATTATTATCGGGCGGCTGGTCAGCAATGAGATGGTGCGCTCTGCTACAGTGTACGGCTTTTCCAGCGGCAGCGCCCGGTATATGGGCGATACCAGCTATACGAAAATCATGCCCTATGACATCAACGGTGACAGTATCAGTGAGTTGGTGCTGATTCATCCGGGGGAGTCTATGGAGCTTGACAGTATGGCGGTGGTGTATCATCTTGGCGATAATGGAATGTACCGTGGCAGTCAGACGAGGCTTTCATTGCCCTGCAGTCAGATTAAAAAGATGGAGGTTGTCCGGCTAAAGGACAACAAAGCCGCATTTATGGTGACTGCCGAAAGCGGAAAGGGTATTCAAGTCGAGCTGTTTGCCCATAAGGATGGAGAAATTCGAAAGGTGTCTGCACCGATTGAGATTAATCCTGCTCAGCATGCCTTGGTGTATCCAACCGATATGGATGGGGACAAAACGGTTGAGATTCCGGAGCTGATTCCGGTACGGCAGAATGGAGAAAACGGCGAGGACCTATACTGGCTTGGATGGTATAGCCTGAGTAGTGAGGGTCAGCGGACAGACAATCAGTTTGGTTATTTTAATTTTCGAGATAACTGGTATTTGACTGTTAAGCGATACTGGGCATACCGATTTACCTTGGTACAGGGCCAAGGAATCTGCAGCTTTTATTCCATCAAGCCGGCGCTGCCGGATTCATTGACGCACTTGCAGCCGGAGATTGAAATACACCCCAATCCGGTGCTGACCATCTATACAGTGACAGCATCAAATGCACATGGCGTTTCGATGGATGGTAAAATTCTGCTTCACTCCGGTGATGGCGTGTCCTATATGGCGGAGCTGGGCGAGAATGCGGCGGAATTTGGATTAAATGAAAAGCTTTTGAAAGCAGCGTTCCGACCGATTTGATAGACAAGAGAAGGAAAAGGAGGCTGGACCTATGAAAAAAGTGCTGATTATGGAAGATGAGGACAACATTCGAAGCTTTGTGGTTATCAATTTGCAGCGTGCAGGCTATGAGGTAGTGGAAGCCAGCTGCGGTCAAGAGGCACTGGACAAGCTTCAGCAGCAGCCGGACATTGAAGTGGCTATTTTGGATATTATGGTGCCGGATATTGACGGCTTTGAGGTTTGCAGGAGAATCCGTGCAACCACCAAACAGATGGGCGTGATTATGTTGACCGCCCGTACGCAGGAAATGGATAAGGTAACGGGACTGATGACCGGTGCGGATGACTATGTAACCAAGCCTTTCTCACCGGCGGAGCTGATTGCCCGTGTGGATGCCCTGTTCCGCCGTATTGGCAAGGATGTGGCGTATTCCAATGAGCTATTAAGCCAAGGTCCGTTTATCATGAATACCCGCAATCATACCTTGGATAAAAACGGAAGTCGCATTCGCCTGACACAGGTGGAATACGGTATTATGAAGCTGTTTATGTCAAACCCCGGAAAAGTGCTGAGCCGGGAGGACATTATGGAGGATGTTTGGGGCAGAGAGTTCGATGGAGAACTGAAAATTGTGGATGTGAATATCCGCCGTCTGCGGATTAAGATTGAAGATGATACGGCAAATCCCACCTACATCAATACGGTGTGGGGCTATGGCTATAAGTGGGGCGCTTGAGCATCGGATTAAAGGGGAAAACTATGAAGAAAATCAGCAGCTTGCGGGAGCGATGGCTTTCCAATATCGTGATTATCTTCTGCATTTTGGGACTTGTCTGTGTGGCGCTGATTAGTGTCACGGTGGCGGTTTATTACTATTCCAGTATGAAGTCGGACATGATGACCCGTGCGCAACAGACCAGCCAGTTCTTTAACAGCTATATCGGCGAGCAAACCTTTGACGATTATTATCGGGATTGTGTCAGCTATGCCCAAAATTTTGAACTCAGCAGCTCTATGGAGCTACAATTTCTGAATTCAGACGGCTTGCTGGTTGCCTCGTCTTATGGCTTGCGGGCTGAAAATTCTCCCACCACAGAAGAAATTCAGGTGGCTATGTCCACGGCAAAAATTCACCCCTTTGTGGGCATCAATCCCGATACAGGGGAGCATATTATTGCGGTATCCAGCCCCATGCTGTATGAAAACGGACAGCTGGTGGGGGTGCTGCGCTATGTAACCTCTACCAAATTGGTGAATTTGCAGATTTTATATATCGGATTGGCAGCATTGGGCATTTTTGGACTCTTGCTGGGCGTACTGCTATTGAGCGGCGGCTACTATATTCGCTCCATTTTGGTGCCGGTGGAGGAAATTACGCAAAAAGCCATGCGCATTGCCAACGGCAGCTACGGCGCACAAATTCAAAAGCAGTATAACGATGAAATCGGTGCGTTGGTGGATACCATCAATGATATGTCGGTGAAAATCAGCCGAAATGAACAGATGCAGGCGGATTTTATTTCCTCACTGTCTCATGAGCTGCGGACACCGCTGACTGCCATTAACGGTTGGAGCGAAACACTGCTGGATGCAGAGAATTTGGATGAGCAAACCCGTCGTGGTGTGAAGATTATCTCCCGTGAGGCGGAGCGCCTGACGGAAATGGTGGTGGATTTGCTGGACTTTTCCCGTCTGCAGGACAATCGGCTCACATTGAATATTGAGCCGTCTGACCTGCGTGAGGAATTTGAGGATACGGTGTATATGTACTCCAGCCGACTGGCAAGAGAGGGCATTACACTGGAATGTTTGGATGATGATGAGGAAATTCCCATTATTGACTGTGACGGAAAACGGCTGCGGCAGGTATTTTTGAATATTTTGGACAACGCAGCAAAGCACGGCGGCGAGGGAAAGCGGATTGAAGCAGGTATGACCTATGAAAATGGGTTTGTGGTGGTGCGAATTCGTGACTTTGGTCCGGGAATTCCGGAGGAACAGCTGCCTCATGTGAAAAAGAAATTTTATAAGGGCAATCAAAAAGCCCGTGGAACAGGCATTGGTTTGGCTGTCTGCGATGAAATTGTGGATATGCACGGCGGCACATTGGATTTGGAAAATGCGCCGGGTGGCGGCACATTGGTGACGATTAAATTGCCCTCTACCCAATAAGGAAGGAAACTATGGAAAAGAACAATATTCCGGAAAAATTTAAGACCACCATTGGCGGTCAGGCTCTGATTGAAGGCATCATGATGCGTGGTCCGCAAATGGATGCCATTGTGGTGCGGCAGGGGGAGCAGCTGAATATTGAGCTGAAGCAGCGAAAGCTTGTACCGAAAAAATCGCTGCTTAATTTGCCGATTATTCGGGGCGTGCGGAATTTTTTCGATGCCCAAGTGACCGGTGTGAAGGCATTGATGCACTCTGCGGATTTGTCACCGGAGGGGGAAACTGAGGAGCAATCCAAGATAGATGTGTGGCTGGAAAAAAAGCTGGGTAATGAGAAGTTTCAGCAGCTTGTGATTGGCATTGCGGTGTTTTTCGGGCTTGCCATGTCCATTGGTCTGTTTATTCTGCTGCCCTCGTTTTTAAGCGGCTTGCTGGCAGGCGTGATTGCCAACAATACGGTGCTGCACCTGATTGAAGGATTGATTCGGATTTGTATCTTTGTTGCTTATATGCTTTTGGTTTCCAAAATGAAGGAAATGAAGCGGGTCTTTGCCTACCATGGTGCGGAGCATAAAACCATTCGCTGCTATGAAGCAGGACTGCCTTTGACAGTAGAAAATGTCCGCGGCATGACCCGACTGCATCCCAGATGCGGCACAAGCTTTCTGTTGGTTGTAATGATTCTTTCCATTTTGGTTTTTGCGGTGGCATCCTCGGTGCTGCTTACCTTGATTCCCCAGCTGGAACAGCTGCGTGGAAACTTCTCTTATAATCTGATTATGATGGGCTTTAAGCTGTTACTGCTGCCGTTGGTGGTGGGTATCAGCTATGAAATTAACCGCTTGGTTGGTCGGCATGACAATGCCTTTACCCGTGTGCTGACTGCGCCGGGTATGTGGTTTCAGAATTTTACCACCAACGAGCCGGATGACTCCATGATTGAGGTAGGTATTGCCGCTGTGAAGGCGGTGCTGCCGGAGAAAGAGGGGGAGGACGCTTGGTAAAAACCTATGCACAGCTGTATCTGGATGCAAGATATGAGCTGATGAAGCAAGAGCCGGAGCAGTCTGCCAGTATGCTTGCCCGTCATCTGCTGTGCTTTGTTTCTCAAAAAACCCATGAGCAATTCATTGCTGACCGGGAGCTGTTTGCGCCGGAGGATGTGTGTGCTGCCATGGAAAATGTGGTCAGCCGTGTGCTGGCTGAAGAGCCGCTTGCCTATATTTTGGGGGAGTGGAGCTTCTACGGCATGAATCTATTTGTGGATAAGCGAGTGCTGATTCCACGGGATGATACCTGCGCCGTTGCCCAGCTTGCCATGAAAAAAGGGCTGTTTTTAGACCAAGACCCTCGCATTTTGGATTTGTGTACCGGCTCGGGCTGTATCGGCTTGGCAGTTGCCAATCGGGTGAAGGATGCCCGTGTCACCTTGGCGGATATTTCGCCGGAGGCACTGTCGGTGGCTAAAAAGAATGTCAATCGGATGAATTTGTCCGGCAGAGTGCAGTGCCTTGTGGTGGATGCGCTGCAAAAAGCACCGGAATTTCTTGGGAAATTCCACATGATTGTGTCCAATCCACCCTATATTCCCAGTGGGGAAATGGAGGAGCTGCCGGAGAGTGTTAAGAATTACGAGCCCCTGCTTGCACTGAATGGGGGAGCAGACGGATTGGATTTTTATCGCAGCATTGTCAAGAATTTTACCTCTGCACTTCGTCCAAAAGGTTATCTGTGCTTTGAATTTGGCATGGGGCAGGGAGACGATGTATGTAAAATTTTGGAGGAGCATGGATATACCATCCTGGAGCGTGTCCGGGATTTTAATGACAGAGAGCGGGCAGTTCTTGCCCAATATGACAGGAAGGAAGAATAAAACCTATGGCTACCAAAAAGACAAATTACGAAGCACCTGCCCCCGCGTCCGACAAGAAAAAAGCATTGCAGACCGCATTGGCTCAAATTGAAAAGAGCTACGGCAAGGGTACTGTCATGCGTTTGGGTGACCGCCCGGACATGAATGTGGATGCCATCCCCACCGGCTCGCTGGCGTTGGATGCAGCGCTGGGCATTGGCGGTGTTCCCAAGGGCAGAATTATTGAGATTTACGGACCGGAATCCTCTGGTAAGACCACCCTTGCGTTGCATATTTTGGCAGAAACTCAGAAAATGGGCGGCGAAGTGGCATTCGTGGATGCGGAGCATGCTTTAGACCCTGTTTATGCGGCAGCTTTGGGCGTGGATATTGAAAATATGCTGGTTTCTCAGCCCGACACCGGTGAGCAGGCACTGGAAATCACAGATGCCTTGGTTCGCAGCGGCGCTGTGGATGCAGTTGTCGTGGACTCGGTGGCAGCCCTGACTCCCCGTGCGGAAATTGAAGGCGAAATGGGTGATGCCTTTGTGGGCTTGCAGGCAAGACTGATGAGTCAGGCTCTGCGGAAGCTGGCAGGTACAATTAACAAGACCAACTGCGTGGTGATTTTTATCAATCAGCTGCGTATGAAGATTGGCGTTATGTATGGCAACCCCGAAACCACCACCGGCGGTAATGCGCTGAAGTTTTACTCCTCTGTGCGCTTGGATGTGCGCCGTGTAGAGGCAATTAAGGACGGCGGCAATGTCATCGGCAACAAAACCCGTGTAAAGGTGGTAAAGAACAAGGTCGCTCCTCCGTTCCGTGAGGCTTTCTTTGATATTTATTACGGACAGGGCATCAGCAAGTGGGGCGAATTGGTGGATTTGGCTGTGGAGATGGACATTGTTCAAAAAAGCGGCAGCTGGTTCAGCATGAATGATGAGCGTATCGGTCAGGGCAAGGAAAGCGTCAAGACCTATTTGCAGGCAAATCCGGAGATTGCTGAGGAAGTGGAAGCAAAGGTTAGAGCCAATCTGCTGAAGTCCAATGCTGCAAGCAAGATGCCGGCAAAGGTGGCTGACCGTCCTGTGGCTGTCAGCGCTGACGATTTTGACGATGAGGATTGAGCATTTGGCTGCCAAGCCGGACCGGGCAGGGCGATATCTTGTGCGGTTTGAGGATGGCAGCAGTATGCGGCTGTACCGTCAAACGGTGGAGGATTTTGGACTGTTTGCCGGATTGGAGCTGGCGCAAGACCAAATGGATGGGCTGCGTCAGGCGGCAGGAGCAATGTCTGCAAAAATGCGGGCTGTTCGGATTTTGGCATCCTCTAATGTTTCCAAAAAGGATTTGCAGCAGCGGCTGGTGCAAAAAGGGGAAACCCCTCAGCAGGCGGAAGCGGCTGTGCGCTGGATGGAGGATTTGCAGCTGGTGGACGATGCGGAAACTGCAAGGCAGATTGTTTCCCGATGTGTCACAAGAGGCTATGGACGCAGTCGTGCAAAGCAGGCACTTTATGAAAAGAAAATCCCAAAGGAGTATTGGGAGGCTGCTTTGGCGGAATATCCGCAGCAGACGGATAAAATTATGGAATTCTTACGCAGTCGGCTGCAGGATGGGGCAGATGAACGACAGCTGCGCCGAGTGACGGATGCCCTGCTTCGCCGGGGGCACAGTTACGGCGAAATCCGCAAGGCGTTGCAGCAGCTGCAGCTGGATGCGGATGATTTTCCGGAGGAATAGTATGGCAAATATTGGATTTATCTCCCTTGGCTGTGCCAAAAATCAGGTGGACTGCGAACGGATGATGTATCGGGTGCAGGAAGCCGGTCACACGGTCAAGGAGGATATTGTGGGCAGCGATGTTGTTGTAATCAACACCTGCGGCTTTATTGATTCTGCCAAAGCAGAGGCGATTGACTTTATTCTACAGACCGCAGCGTTGAAGCAGGAGGGTTTGGTGGGCAAGATTTTGGTTAGCGGCTGCCTATCTCAGCGCTATCAGCTTGAAATTCTGGATGAGATGCCGGAAGTAGATGGGGTATTGGGAACTGGAAGCTACACAGAGATTGTTTCTGCCATCGACAAAGTACTCAATGAACAGACGGTTTTTGAGTTTGGCTCTATTGATGCACCGGAGCAGGAGTGCGGTCGGATTTTGACCACGCCGGAGCATTATGCCTACATAAAGATTGCTGAAGGCTGTAACAATCGGTGTGCCTACTGCGTCATTCCATCCTTGCGTGGAAAGTTCCGCAGCCGTGCCATGGATGATGTGCTGTATGAGGCACGGCTTTTGGCAAGTAATGGCGTCAAAGAAATCATTGTGGTAGCGCAGGACACCACCCGTTACGGTACGGATTTGGCAGAGGGAAAGAGCCTGCTGCCGGAGCTGCTGGATGGGCTATGTGCCATTGAGGGTATTCATTGGGTGCGGCTGCATTATCTTTATCCGGATGAGATTACAGATGAGATGATTGACTGTATTGCATCCCAGCCGAAGATTGTAAAATATTTAGACATTCCTATTCAGCATTGCAACAGCAAGGTGCTGACGCTCATGAATCGCCGTGGAGATGGAAATTTCCTGCGAAGCTTATTTGTTAAGCTGCGTGCGAAAATTCCCGGCTTGGTGCTGCGTACCAGTGTGATTACCGGTCTTCCCGGTGAGGGTGAGGAAGAATTTGCAGAGCTGTGTGGCTTCCTGCGTGAAATGAAGCTGGAACGGGTTGGCGCTTTCCCGTTTTCTCCGGAGGAGGGCACACCGGCGGCGCAGATGGAATTTGTTGATTCGGAAATTGCGCAACAGAGGGCCCAAACGGTGGAAAATATTCAGTCCAATATTATGGATGCATACAATGAAGGCATGATTGGCAAGACCATTGAGGTCTTGGTGGATGGCTATGACGAGGAATACGAGCAGTATTTTGGTCGTAGCTATGCAGATTCTCCGGAAATTGACGGTCGGGTGTGGATTGCAGCCGATGAGGATATTTCTGAGGGGACTTTTATAACTGTCTGTATTGACGGAATGATTGACGGCGATTTGTCCGGCTATGTTGTGGAGGTGTCAAATGACTCTTGCAAGTAAAATCACCCTGATTAGGGTGGCATTTATTCCAGCATATATGGTGCTGATGTATCTCAGCGGTGGTGCAAGCAATGTGTGGATGTGGGTATCTCTTGCGGTGTTCATTATTGCCAGTCTGACCGATTATGTGGATGGGCAGATTGCAAGAAAATGCAATCAGGTCAGTGACTTTGGAAAATTTCTTGACCCATTGGCAGATAAGCTGCTGACCATTGCGGCAATGGTTATATTCTGTGAGTGGAACAGAATTCCGGCATGGGCGCTGATGATTGTTCTGACCCGTGAATTTGCTGTGACCGGCTTACGGCTGGTTGCTGTGGGCAAGGGAACGGTCATTGCAGCCGGCTGGAGTGGTAAGGTGAAAACGGCAAGCACCATGATTGGCCTGTGCGTAATGATGGCTTTTCCTGCCAATATGACCCTTGCTTGGATTGTGACCGGAATGGTTGTGGTGACCACGCTTTATTCCGGAATTGAATATTTTGTACAAAACTGGAAATGCCTTTGGGATTAAGGCTGAACCCCACTGCTGATGGCAGTGGGGTTATCAATCGGAGGAAATGATGAATACAAAGGAAATCGGCGAGATTCGCCGCCGGCAACGGCGTGACCGCAGCAATATGACCGCCATTTACGGCTGTTATGTCAATGATAAGAAGGAAATTATATCTGAGTTTTCTGCCAGTACCGGCATGATGTCGGAAAATGAGGCGGAAAAATATTTTGCGCTTTTCCGCCGCAGTCTTGGCGGCACACTGGGGAAAAACCTGCTGGAGCTGACCTTCCGTACAGCACAGGTTGCCGACAGCCAAGAGCATCGTCTGCTTATGGGGTTGCGGGGAGAAGGCATGAAAAACGAGGAGCATCGGATGGCTTTTTATAAGAAAGCCATGGAAAGCCTGAGCCTAGACGGAAACTATTTGATTCTATTGGGCAGCGACACCTACGATGTGCCTTTTAAGAGCAGCGATGGGGATACCCAGCAGGATAATTCCGGCGAACAGTACACCTATGTGCTGTGTGCCATTTGTCCCGTGAAGCAGACAAAGGCGGTGCTGCATTATGAGCCGGAAAGCAAGCTGTTTCATGACGGCAATATGATGAATGCGGTTTCTGCGCCGGAATTGGGCTTTCTATTCCCAGCCTTTGACAATCGGGGCACGAATATTTACAATGCACTTTATTTTAACCGCAGCCCTAAGGACAATCACGAGGATTTTGTAGCAGCAGTATTTAACACGCCGGTGGCAAAGCCTGCCCAACAGCAAAAGGAAACCTTTGAGGCAATGCTCAGTGCCAGCTTGGAGCAGGACTGCAGCATGGAGTTAGTGCAGACGGTTCATGACAAAATTTGTCAACAGATAGCCATGCATAAGGAAAGTAAAGTGCCTGAAGCATTGACCATCTCCAAAGAGCAGGTGCAGGAAATACTGGAGGAGGGCGGCGTTTCGGAGCATCATGTTTCGAAATTCGGCTTGGATTTTGAGACTGCCTTTGGGCTGGATGCTCAGCTGCATCCCAGAAACATTATTGACAGCCGGAGAATTGAAATTAAGACGCCGGATGTTTCTATTAAGGTTGCCACAGACCGGGGGGATTTGATTCAGACCCGTGTGATTGGCGGTGTGAAGTATATTTTGATTCAAGTGGACGAAAATGTGGAGGTTAACGGAGTGCGCATCCACATTGCACAAGAGGAAAATGCTACTGTATAAGAAAAAGCCTGCCGAACTTCGGCAGGCTTTTTGTTTATTTGAGTTGGGATAGGATGATGTCCACACATCGGTCAATGCCGAGGGTGCTGCTATTGAGGCACAGGTCATAATTTTGAGACATTCCCCAAATCTGACCCGTATAGTGCTGATAGTTGACTTGACGGCGCTTGTCTTTTTCCTGTAAGCGGGCAAGCGGAGCTTTTTCACTTTCGCCATAAAGTCGGACAATTCGGTCTGCCCGGAAATCGTCATCGGCGTGGATGAATACATGGAGGCAATCCGTTCTGTCTTTGAGTATATAGTCGGCATTGCGTCCCACAATGACGCCGGGTCCTTTTTCGGCCAGCTGCAAAATCACATTGCACTGGACACTCCAAAGAAAATCAGCGGTGGACAGCCCGTTCATCACACCGGGAACGCCCTGATGGGAAAAAGCGTAGCTGAGTCGGCTGCGACCGGGGGAATGCTCTCCATGCTCCTCCACAAACTGGGGCGCAAAGCCGCTTTCCATCGAAATTTGGTCTACCAGTTCTTTGTCGTAGAAAGGAATACTAAGGCGGTTGGCAACCTCTCTGCCAATGCTCCGTCCGCCGCTGCCAAATTCACGGCTGATGGTGATAATTCGTTTTTCCATAGTGTAGCCTCCTCTCCTTTGTTAAGAACATTATAGCAAGTTGACCATAAGATGTCAAATAAAAAGAGAACAGTTTAGTAAAAATACCGGAGCATCAGCTCCGGTATTTTAGGTTATTCGGCGATTTCTGCTTCAACAGGCGCTTCAGATTCGTTCGGTTTTAAATTGGCGACCTGTTTCAGTCCCTTGTTAATGAGCACCAATACGAATACCCAACCGATAACGGTCATCAAAATCTGAACAAAATTAATTTCAGAAAGGAAATTGATTGGCATATCCCAAATGGCGTGCAACACAACAGGAACGAAAAACAGCTTTACAAATCGTGCGTCTTTGAGCTGTGCCCATTCAAAGGGCTTATCCTGCTTTACGAATAAATAAGCAGCACCTGTTATTGCAGCCCAAATAACATGACCGCCAAGGGACAGATATGCACGCAACCAAAGGACATCCATCATGGAAGCCCAATTTTTGGTGTTCCAAAGAGTACGGAAAATGTAACCGGCAGTTTCAAAAACTGCAAAGCCTGCTCCCACAGCGGCACCGATCAACATACCGTTAAGGATATATTTGGTCTTTGCATTCCGGCAGAAAAGAAGAACAATGGCAAATTTGCCTACTTCTTCAATGATACCAACGCAGCAGGCACCGAAAAAGTTCATTGTTTCCGAAGGGTCAAATAGGAACAGCACTAAAGCGGCGAACAGGGATAAAACACCACCGACAAAGAATATCTTCACCGTTTCTGCCAGCGTGATATTTCGGGGGGCATTGACTTCAAAGAAGAAAATTAAGATGGAAAATGGTACTGCCAATGCACCGACAAAAATAATACCGGGAATTACATTCCAGTTTTCAAATGCATTCCAAATTAAAAGCAGAAGACCCAGCGTGACAGTCAGCATGATAAGCACACGGGAATAAAGCCATGGTTTTGGCCAACTCGATGCAATATCGGATTCCGAAGGTGTGGTATATTTCGTGCCGCAGATGAAGATTTCGTCCTGCTCCTCTTTGGTGTGTTTTTTGAATACATTGGATACGAGGTCTGATAGCCGCAGGTTAATGGTATCATCACTCTCACCGACAAAATGGTTTGCGGTTTTAATGACACTGTTCCAAAGCCCCTTGTTTTCGTCGGAAGTGGTGTTGGCATTGGTAGCAGCATCGGAAAGAGGATTGCCACAGTTGGAGCAGAATTTGGTGTCGGGAGAATGCTCTCTGCCACAGTTGGGGCAATACTTGGATGCGTATGCCATATGTCAAACCTCCAGTTAATAGAATATTCATTTATAATATACCACGCTGACAGAAAATTGCAAGTAACGACAGAGAGATTTTTCATAATGCAGGTTGGTACTCGACATATTTTTTTCACCGTAAGCGGTAAGATGGTGTGGGGTGATACAAATGAAATGGAACGAAACAACAAAAGCAGTGGCACTGGGCGTCCTATTGCCGGTGATTCTCCTTGGCATCACAATTTTTTTAACTGAGGACAAGCCGGAAAATACGGTAGACACGCCGACCGTGCCAAATAGCAGTGCTCCTGCGCCGGAAAATCCCGCAGTGACTGACTATAAAAAGCTGACCGTGCTTCATGGAGGGCAGCTGCAGGAAATGCAGATGGATGCTTATTTGACAGGCGTTCTGCTTGCGGAGATGCCGGCCAGCTTTGAAAAGGAAGCCTTGCGGGCGCAGTCCATCGCTTCCAGAACCTATGCGCTGCGGTGCTGTGAGGATGGAATAAAACATGGAGCAGGGGTGATTTGCACGGAATATACTTGTTGTCAGGCGTACATGGAGCCAAGAGACTATGTTGCACAGGGGGGAACATGGGAGTCGGTGGAGCGAATTGCGCAGGCTGTGGCTGACACAAGGGGCTTGGTGGTGAAGTATGACGGCAGGCTTATTCAGGCGGCTTATTTTTCCTGCTCTGGTGGGCAGACCGAGGATGCGGTTGCGGTTTGGGGGCAAAGCTTTCCTTACTTGCAGTCGGTAGCAAGTCCGGGAGAGGAGGCTACTGTTTTCTACACCGATTCTAAGAGCTTTACAGCGCAGCAGCTACAGGCGGCACTTGGGATTATGCCAAAAGGCCCGGTGGGCACTTGGTTTGGGAAAGTAAGCTATACGCCCGGTGGCGGGGTGGACACCATGGATATTGGGGGAGTCCGATTCCGGGGAACAACACTTAGAAGTCTGCTGGGGCTAAGGTCTACGGCATTTACAGTTTCGGTTGCAAACGGAGTGGTTACATTTCAAACCAAGGGCTATGGGCATCGAGTTGGCATGAGCCAGTATGGAGCAAACGCCATGGCAAAGGAGGGAAAGAATTTCCGACAAATCCTGTTGCACTATTACGGCGGGGTAGAGATTGTGGAATGTGAATGAAAGAGGGGTAAGGATTCATAAAATTTTGGTTGAAATATATAATTAGATGTGATATAATCCAACGACATCTCATGATACAATAATAGAAAAGGGTGTTCTTATGGAACTAAAATTTGATGGTCATTTGATAGAAGCAGCGCCGGGAAAAAGTATGCTGGAGCTGATAACGGATTTGGGTTTAAATGGTAAAACACTTTCTGACAGACCGCTGGCGGCAAAAATTTGCGGCGAGGTGTTTACGCTGAATTATATTCCCTTGCGTGAAAAAGATGCAATGAATACCGCAACCCGGACAGCGATGGCTGCCTCCGGTGGAAATGTGAAGCTGCTGTATTTCGGCGATTCCGGCGGCAGAGCCGCTTATATTCGGACAGCACAATTTGTGATTTTCTTGGCGCTGAGCCGGCTATGGCCCGATGCAAAGGCTAAAATTCACTGCACTGTCGGTTCGGGTGTGTTTATTGAGCTGGACAAGAGCGAAGATTACTCCATCGAACGGCTGCGGCAGGAGATTGCTGCCATTGTGGATGCGGATATTCCGCTGCTGCGGACTCGCACCACCACAGCTGAGGCGATTGCCTATTTTGAGGAGCATAGCATGGCGGATAAGGCTCGGCTCTTGCGGTGGCGTAAGGCAGAGCACTTTGACTGGTATGTATATGAAAATCTGCGGGACTACTACTACGGCGAAATGATGCCCTCCACCGGCTATGTATCGGTATGGGATGTGCTGGATGCTGAGGGCGGCTTTCTCTTTATGCTGCCCGACGAGAACAATCCGGATAGGGTAGCGCCTTATTTGGAAATGAACCAGTTTTTGAGTGTTTTCACTGAGGGTCAGCGCTGGTGTGAGCTGATGGAATGTGAGGATGTGGCGGATTTGAATGAGCTGACCGCATCCGGTGGCATTCGGGAGCTGATTCGTGTCAATGAGGCGCTGCATGAGAAGCGATATTCCCAAGTGGCGGATATGGTTTGCGATAGAGGCGCAAAGGCGGTGCTGTTGGCAGGTCCTAGTTCCTCCGGCAAAACAACCTCAGCAAACAGACTGGCAACACAGCTGCGTGTTCATGGCAAAAAGCCCATTCTAATGGGCTTGGATGACTATTATATTGACCGAGATAAAATTCTGCCCGGTCCAGATGGCAAGCTGGATTTTGAACATATCAATACCATTGATACCGAATTGTTCCAACAGCATCTGCGGCAATTGCTGGCAGGGCAGGAGGTGGAGCTGCCTACCTTTAATTTTAAGACAGGAAAGCGTGAATGGAAGGGGCATAAGCTGCGGCTGACAGAGCAAACCGTGATTATTATTGAAGGCTTGCATGGCTTGAATCCTACACTACTGCCGGAGGGCTTGGATAAGAATTTGATTTTCAGGCTCTATGTCAGCCCTCTGTTGCCGCTGAACTTGGATAATCATAACCGGATTTCCATTAACTATTTGCGGCTGCTGCGGCGAATTGTTCGGGATTATGAAACTAGAGGCTCTTCTGTGCAAAACACCATCTCCATGTGGGATTCTGTTCGGGCAGGTGAGAAGCGGTGGATTTATCCGTTCCAGGATTTTGCGGATGTTACTTTTAATAGCTCCACGCTTTATGAGCTTCCGGTGCTGAAAAAGCATATTTTCCCCTTACTAACTGCGGTACAGCCGGAGGATGAGGCGTATGATGAAGTGCGCAGCATCGTGAAGGTGCTCAATTACATTGAGGAAGCGGATGTGGATGACGAAATTCCGCCTACCAGCTTGGTACGGGAATTCATCGGCGGAAACAGCTTCTATCGTTAAAATCAAATTAGAACATCGCAGTCAATTCGGCTGCGATGTTTTTCTGTTATAAATTGGTATTTTTCAGGAAATACTTGCAGAAAGTGGAAACAGGTGATATACTATAGTTGATAAAATAGGTGAGTTGGGGATTTGCTATGGGAGAACCGCAGTATCGCCTGGAGGGCATTGTCCGCACCCGGACAGAGCAAATGGAGGACTTTAACGGTCCTTTGGATGTTATTTTTTTGCTGCTGAGCAAAAATAAAATTGAAATTGAAGATGTGTCCATCACCGCTATTTTGGAGCAGTATCTACAGTATTTGGATGAAATGAAGCGATTGGATATGGAGATTGCCAGTGAGTTTATCACCATGGCATCCCACTTGATGCTGATTAAGACCAAAATGCTGCTTTCTGCGGCTGAGCAGGCAGAGGCGGAATCGGAGCTGGATATGCTGCGGCAATCCTTGATTGAACGGCAGCGAAAGGAAGCCATTGAGCAAATTCGCTTGGCGGTCAGCTTTTTGGAGCCTCGCAATGAAATTGGTCGCAGTATGTTCGTCAAGGAGCCGGAGCCGCTGCGCCGGGAGCAGGGGTATCGCTATCAGCATGATATAAATGATTTGCTGGTTTCGCTGGATACCATTTCCGAACGCAGTGAAAAACGGCTGCCGCCGCCTACTGTGAATTTTAAGGGCATTGTAGGCAAAGAGCCCTATCCCGTTTCCCGTAAAACCGGGGAGCTGCTGCGGCAGCTGGTGCTGCGTGGTGTGGAAAAGCTGAAAAATCTGTTTCGTGGCAATCGCAGCCGTTCGGAGGTTGTGGCAACCTTTATTTCCATTTTGGATATGTGTAAAAACAACACTGTTACATTAGAGGACGATGTGAACGGAGATAATCCATCGGTGCGGCTGATTGCTACTCCACCGGCACAGGAGGAACACAATGGAACTAACTGAATTACAAAGAGCTATTGAGGCAATTCTTTTTGCTGCCGGAGAACGGGTGGAGGTCAGCCGGCTGGCTGCCACCTTGGAGGCTGATGTCAGCGACATAGTGAAGGATACTGATGCATTGGCAGACTGGTATGCCTTTGAGCGCAGAGGCATTCGAATTTTGAAGCTGGAAAAGGGGTATCAGATGGTATCCTCCGGCGAGATGGCAGATTATATCACCAAAACACTGGAAACGAGGAAGCCCCCCAAGCTGTCATCTTCTCAGCTGGAGGCGCTGACCATTGTGGCGTATTATCAGCCGGCGACCAAGGCAATGGTGGAGCAGATTCGTGGTGTGGACAGCTCTTATTCCATATCTGCGCTGCTGAGCAAGAAGCTGATTGAGGAATCCGGACGGCTGAATGTGCCGGGACGCCCTATTGTGTATCGGACCACACCGGATTTTTTGCGGACCTTTGGAATTTCTTCTCTAGAGGAACTGCCGCCCATTGAAAAAATCAATTTCGGAGAGCCGGTACAGGAGATTATTCAAGAGCCTGTGGCTGTTGCGGAGGAAGAATAATGGGCTGGTGGATTGCACTGGGCTGTGTGGTGCTGCTGCTGGGTTTTATGCCTTGGGGTGCAATCCTGCAGTACAATGCAGAGGGATTATCTCTAAAACTGCGGATTGGTTGTTTTTCCGTTCCGGTTTTACGCAGGGATGAGAAAAATGCAAGAAAAGAGAAGATAAAATCCACTGAAAAACATAAAAAACAAAAGAAAACCGAAACAAAGCAGAAAAAAGAGCAAAAAAAGGGAGGCTCTGCTAAGGATTTTCTCCCATTGCTGCGAGTTTTGCTGGAGGCGCTGGATTGTCTGCGCCGCAGGCTTCGTGTGCGGCGAATGGATTTGAAGCTGATTTTGGCAGGGGATGACCCTTGCGATTTGGCAATCAATTATGGCAGAGCGTGGACTGCCCTTGGGGCGTTAGTGCCACAGCTGGAGCGGTTTTTCGTGATTAAAAAACGCAATCTTGAGGTAGAATGTGATTTTGAAGCATCGGAAACCGTGATTTTGGCCAATCTATATTTGACAATTTCTCTTGGCAGCCTGCTTCAGCTTGTGCTGAAGTACAGCTACCGGGCAATTCGGAAATATCTGAAATTACAAAAAATCAAAAAAGGCGGTGCAACAAAATGAGCCAGAGCTTACCCAATATGCTGGATAGTACCATTGCAAAAATTCGTGAAATGGTGGATGTCAATTCCGTCATTGGAAATCCTATTTCCACACCGGACGGCGTTACCATTATTCCCGTTTCCAAGGTCAGTGTTGGCGTTGGTGGCGGGGGGTCTGATTTTGTGTCTAAGAATGTCAACAAGCAGGACAATCCTTTTGGCGGCGGCGCAGGCGGCGGCGTTAAGGTGACTCCCGTGGCTTTTTTGGTCATTAAGGAAGGCTCTGTTCGGGTGCTGCCCATTCCTGCACCTGCCAATACCACGGCAGACCGGATTGTAGAGCAGATTCCGGATACTTTGGATAAAATTGCAGCTTTTATCGATTCCAGAATGGAGAAAAAAGCGGAATAAATTCCATTTTTCAGCCCAATACTAGTGTTGGGTGAGTTTATGAAACGATTCTTTGCCGGGACGGCGGCTGTTTTGGTCGCCGTCTTGTTTTTATCTGTGCCGGTGGATGCGATTTCGGCACAAAAAGCGATTTTATTGGATGGCAACACCGGACGGGTGCTGTATGAAAAACGGGCAGATGAAAAAAGTCTGATTGCCAGTACCACAAAAATTATGACTGCACTTTTGGTCTGTGAGCAGTGCAATGTGCTGGACAGAATGGAAATTCCTAAGGAAGCAACAAACATTGAGGGCTCGTCCATTTACTTGAAGGAGGGCGAGGTGCTGACGCTGCAGGAGCTGCTGTACGGCATGATGCTCCACTCCGGAAACGATGCGGCAACTGCCTTGGCAATTTATTGCGGAGGTACGGTGGAGGGCTTTGCGCAGCTGATGAACGATAAGGCTCGGATGCTGGGCTTGCGAGGCACGCATTTTGCAAATCCCCATGGTTTGGATGCCCCTGACCATTATTCCACCGCTAAGGATTTGGCGGTGCTGGCGCAGTATGCCATAAAGAATCCGATTTTTGCTCAAACAGTTGCTACCAAGAACATTCTTGCAGGCGGTCGGCATCTGAGAAATCACAACAAGCTGCTGTGGCGTGTAGAGGGAGCTGACGGCATCAAAACCGGCTATACCAAGGCGGCAGGACGGATTTTGGTTTCCAGCGCTCAACGGCAGGGCAGGCGGCTGATTGCGGTGACGATTGAGGACGGCAATGATTGGAATGACCATGCGGCGCTGTATGATAAAGGCTTTGAAGAGTATCAAATCCGGCATCTTGTGGATAAAGGGCAGTTTTTAGGGGAAATTCAGGTGTTTGGCGGTACAAAGGAAAAGGTGGGGCTGGTTTCATCGGAGGATTTTTCCTATGCGCTTGCACCGCAGGAGCAGGTGTCTATCCGATTTGGAGGCAGGGCGATGGCGTTTGCTCCGGTAGTAGAGGGAACAGAAGCGGGCTTTGCCTATATATGTGTTGACGGAACAGCGGTGGGTAAGGTCAAGGTGGAATATACCTGCACGGTGGAGCAGCAACGCATTGAAAAAAAGACGATTTGGCAGCGATGGTTTGGAGAATAAGTAATGGTTGAACGATTACAAAAAATTCTCTCTGGCTATGGGATTGCATCCCGCCGGAGTGCAGAGGAAATGATTGCCGCAGGGCGCGTGACGGTCAATGGGACAGTCGCTGCTCTGGGGCAGACGGCTGATGCTGAAATTGACGAAATCCTTGTGGATGGGAAGCCGCTTCCTGTCCGGAAGGACTTCGTATACATAATGCTCAACAAGCCCCGTGGGTTTGTGACCACTTTGTCCGATGAGCAGGGACGCAAAACGGCGGCAGAGCTGGTAGCAGACTGCGGTGTCCGGGTTTATCCGGTGGGGCGTTTGGATTTAAGCTCCGAGGGACTACTGCTATTTACAAATGATGGCAGCTTTGCCGATGCCATGATGCACCCAAAACATGAGGTGGAAAAGACCTATCTTGCATGGGTGACGGGGTATTCTCAAGAGGCATTTGGCAGGCTGCAGCAGCCGGTGGAGCTGGATGGCTATCTTTGCCGTGCGCCAAAGGTGCGGCTATGGACGGTAAAAGAGGACCGAGCGCAGCTTGAAATTACCATTCATGAGGGACGCAACCGTCAGGTGCGAAAAATGTGCAATGCGGCAGGGCTGCATGTCAATCGATTGCGGCGCATTGGGGAGGGCAAGCTCCGATTGGGAGAGTTGCCCACCGGAAAATGGCGGCATTTGACACAAGGGGAAGTGAATATGCTAAAAAAGGCAGGAGGCATGACAGATGGGCTATGACGGAATTGTCATCGGCGGCGGTGCTGCCGGTATGTTTGCCGCCATTACTGCTGCCAAGGCAGGTCAAAGAGTGCTACTGCTGGAGCGAAATGACCGCCTTGGGAAAAAGCTGCTGATTACCGGAAAAGGTCGCTGCAATGTGACCAATGATTGCTCTGTGGAGGAGGTACTGAAAAATGTGCCTCGCAATGGGCGGTTTTTATACAGTGCAATGAACGCATTTTCCCCATCGGATGCCATGGATTTCTTCGCAACCTGTGGTTGCCCTCTGAAAACGGAGCGTGGAAATCGGGTTTTCCCTGTCAGTGACAGAAGCCAATCCATACTGGAGGCGTTACAGAAGGCAATGCGGCAGCATGGCGTGGAGGTGCGCACCGGTCGGGCAGTGCAAATTTTGACAGAAAAGGGAGCTGTTTCCGGCGTGCAAACGGAAAAGGAAACCATCGGTTGCGGCTGGGTGATTTTGGCAACCGGCGGACTGAGCTATCCCACAACCGGCTCTACCGGCGATGGGTATGTCATGGCAAAAGCACTGGGGCATACCATCATTCCGGCGGTGGGCTCGTTAGTGCCATTGGAAACGGAGGGGTCAGACTGCCCGGATATGCAGGGGCTTTCACTGCGAAATGTGGAAGTGAAGCTGCTGGATGCAAAGGGAAAAAAGCTGTTTACGGACTTTGGGGAGCTGCTGTTTACGCATTTTGGTGTGTCCGGTCCGACTGTGCTATCTGCCAGTGCCCATTTGAAGGGTGAGGGCTGCCGACTGGTTATTGACCTGAAGCCGGCATTGGAGGAGAGCAAGCTGGATGCCCGCATTTTACGGGATTTGGATGCTTATAAAAATCGCTCCATGGAAAATGCGCTGACGGACTTGCTGCCCAGAAGCATGATTCCGGTGGTGCTGCGGCGGCTGGGAATTGATGCAGCCATGCAAGCAAATTCCCTGACCAAGCAGCAGCGGCGTAGCTTGGTGGAGCTTTTGAAGGGATTTTCTGTGACCGTTACCGGAAAGCGACCGGTGGCAGAGGCAATTATTACCTCCGGCGGTGTGAAGGTCAGCGAAATTGACCCCAAGAGTATGGCATCAAAGATAGTCGACGGGCTGTATTTTGCCGGTGAAATCATTGATTGTGATGCCTATACCGGTGGATTTAACCTGCAAATTGCATGGGCAACAGCCTCTGCTGCAGGCAGGTCTGTTGCTGGTTTGAACAAAAACCCATATTGACAAAAGTGTGTTCTTATACTAAAATACTCTAAGGTTAAAGAAATAAATTCTGGAGGAAAAACCTATGTACGAGAAACTGGTATCCTATGCTTGCAAGCAGTTGGAACTGGATGCTTCCGAGATTACTCCCGAATCCACCTTTGAGAGCATGGGCATTGACTCACTGGACATCGTGGAAATGGTGATGGACTTGGAAAGCGAATTGGGAATTGAACTGGAGATGGAGGACCAGAAGATTGCCACCTTCGGGGAACTGGCAGCTTTCATCGACAGCAAGGTAAATTAATTAATTTTATAACTTGTTACAGCAGACCGGCTCGTAACAAGGTCGCACTAGTCGGGGAGATAGCGGTGCCCTATGCCTGCAATCCGCTACAGCAGGGATGAATTCCCACACCCGGGCTGGTTTGTGTACTGTCTGGACTTTGTAAACAGTGTTGAGGGAACGGTCTCGCGCAACGGGAACCTGTGAACCATGTCAGGTGGGGAACCAAGCAGCATTAAGCGGATATTTCCGTGTGCCGTGAGGTTGCCGTTTCTGAGCTGTGAGCAGGGATACCGGGTATACGGCTGGTTCAAATGTGGGTGTGCGATCTTGTTATGAGCCGGTCCTTACAATTTTTTTAAGGAGGGACGAATATGTCCGCTTATCAGGCTTTATATCGGAAATACCGTCCCCAGACCTTTGACGATGTGGTGGGACAGCTGGCAATTACCCAAACACTGAAAACACAGCTGAATAATCATCAACTGAGCCATGCCTATTTGTTTACCGGCTCCCGTGGTACCGGCAAAACAAGCTGCGCCAAGATTTTGGCAAAGGCGGTCAACTGCACCAATCCGCAGGACGGAAATCCCTGCAACTGCTGCGATGCCTGCAAAGCTATCGATGCAGGCTCTTGTATGGATGTGCTGGAAATTGATGCCGCCTCTAATAATGGCGTGGATAATGTGCGTGATTTGCGGGACGATGCGGTGTATTCGCCCTCTCAGGTGAAAATGCGAGTGTATATCATTGATGAGGTACACATGCTGTCGATTTCTGCATTCAATGCACTGCTGAAAATTATTGAAGAGCCGCCGGAGCATTTGCTCTTTATCTTAGCCACCACAGAGCTGCATAAGGTGCCTGCCACCATTTTGTCCCGGTGTCAGCGGTTTGCGTTCCGGCGCATCAGTCAGGAGGATATTGCCTCCAGACTGCAGTATGTAGCATATCAGGAAAACATTGACTTAGATAATTCAGCAGCCCGTGTTCTGTCTAGAATGGCAGACGGCGGTATGCGTGATGCACTCAGCCTGCTGGACCAGTGTGCCTCTGCCACTGCCGGAGAGTTGACGGCAGAGCGAGTATTTGCCTGCCTTGGCATTGCCGGTGAGCAAAAGGCAGGGCAGTTATTGGGCTTTATTGCAGGGCATGATACGAAGAATGCCTTGGCTCTTTTTAACCGACTATATGCAGAGGGCAAGGACTTGGGGGCACTTTTGGATGAGCTTGCTTGCCTTGCAAGAGATTTGCTGGTGCTGAAAACTGCTCCGGAGGCAGGACTTGCCATGCTGTCCGGCGTGGCAGAGGACAAAGAAGCGTTGGCGCTGGCAAAGAATATTTCTGCCGGTGAATTGGTGCGGATGATGACACTTTTGCAGCAGACAATGTCAGGTTTTACACGCTCTGCCAGCCGTAGAATGGATGCGGAGCTGTGTATTATGAACTTGTGCCAGCCGGAGCTTTCATTGGATGCTCAAAGCCTGAATGCACGGCTGACCAAGCTAGAGGAGGATATTCGCTCCGGTGAACTTGTGGCAAAAACTGCGGTAGCGCAACCTGTGGTTGCGAAAGCTGCGGAGGAAGAGCTGCCGCCTATGCCGGAGGACTGTGATGCGCCGCCGGAAATGGCAGAGAAGGATGTCCCCATGGGCTTTTGGACAGATTTGGCACTGGCTGTACGCAAGGAGCTTGGACCGCCCATGGCAGGCTTTTTTGCGCCCACTACTAACGCACCTGTTCAGGGGGAGCTGCAGGGTAGCGTTGTGGTGCTGCGGTGTGATAACGGCTTTACCCTCAGCATGGTGGACAAACCGGAGATTTTACAGCTGGTTGCCCGGAAGGCATCGGCGATTTTGGGGCGGTCAGTAGCTGCAAAGGCTGTGGATGCAAGCGCAGCCCCGGCTAGAAATGAAAAAATGAGCCAGCTGCTTTCCTTTGGCAAGGCTCATCGGGACATTATCAATATCAAAGAGTAGGATTGGAGAGTTTTGTATGGCAAAGGGTGGATTCCGGGGTATGCCCGGTGGTATGAATCAGGCTGCAATGATGAAGCAAGCGCAGAAAATGCAGCAGGACATGATTCGTATGCAGGAGGAAATGGAAAATAAGACCTATTCTGCTGCAGCCGGCGGCGGCATGGTCGTGGCGACTGTCAATGGCAAGCATCAGGTGGTTGGCATTGAAATTAAGCCGGAGGCGGTTGACCCCGATGATGTGGAAATGCTGCAGGATATGGTGATTGCCGCTGTGAATGAGGCAATGCGTGCAGCGGATATTGATGCACAGAATAATATGTCCCGTCTGACCGGCGGATTGAATTTGGGAGGCTTGTTCTGATGCAGTATTTTCCTGTTGCATTGCAGGAGCTTGCTGACCAGTTTGCACGGCTGCCCGGTATTGGCGGCAAGACTGCTCAGCGGCTTGCCTTTCATGTGCTGCAAATGCCCCATCAGGAGGCACAGGCGTTTGCCGATGCTATTTTATCTGCGCAAAGAGATGTGCATACCTGCCCCTGCTGCCAAAATTTGACAGACCGGGAGCTGTGCCCCATTTGCAAGGACGAAGCCCGTGACAGAAGTGTGGTTTGTGTGGTGGCAGAGCCCAGAGATGTGATTGCCATGGAACGCAGCCGGGAATTTAGAGGGCTTTATCATGTGCTGCATGGCGTGATTTCTCCGCTGAACCATGTGACGCAGGAGGATTTGAAAATCCGGGAGCTGCTGCAGCGTGTGGCTACAGGAGAAATTCGAGAGGTTATTATGGCGACCAATCCGGATACGGAGGGTGAAGCCACAGCTATGTACATTTCCCGTTTGCTGCGCCCCATGGAGGTCAAGGTGACACGGCTTGCCTATGGCGTGCCGGTGGGCAGCCAGCTGGAATATGCGGATGAGGTGACATTGTCCCGTGCCCTTGAGGGTCGGCAGGAGATGTAAACACAAAAGCAAGGCAGTATCTGCCTTGCTTTTTATTTTTTGGGTGCTATAATAAAAGAAAGGGGGAATGACTATGCCACATCGTGAGGTTGTTCGTATCGTGCCAAATGCTAGGGTGGCTGTGCTGTTTCTGCATGGTATTGTGGGAACGCCCCGTCATTTTGACAATCGTCTGCCATTGGTGCATCTTGTTCCGGAGGATTGGTCTGTTTACAGTGTGCTGCTGCCGGGTCATGGTGGCAGTGTGGAGGACTTTTCCAATTCCACAATGAAGCAGTGGAAGTCCTATGTCCGTAAGACATTTTACCGTTTAGCCAATAGCCACGAGAAAGTGATTATTGTTGGACATTCCATGGGCACGCTTTTTGCCCTTCAGCTGGCGGTGAAATTTCCGAAGAAGGTGGGATTTTTGTTCCTATTGGGGTCTGCCATCTGTCCATGGGTCAGTTTGGCGGCAATCAAGCATTGTTTACGGCTGACCAGCGGTGTGGAGAACCGAACGGAGGCAGAATCGGATATGTTAGCATCCGGCAGTGTGACTTTATCAAAAAACCTGCTGAACTATATTCCGTGGATTCCCAATATGCTTTGCCTTTTGAAGGAAGCGGATAAAACCAAGAAAATTATTCCCAACCTGACGGTGCAGACAATTGTTTTCCAATCGAAAAACGATGAATTGGTGTCTGCCCGTTCTGCAAAATATTTGAGCGAAAATCAAATGGTCAAGCTGACAGTCCTCCAAGAATCCGGACATTTTGGATATAGCTTGGACGATACAAGACGGGTGCAGCAAGCATTTATCGATGCCTGTGCGGCTATGAAGTAAAACGCAGCGGATGAAAATCCGCTGCTGAGTTGTTATCGCTTTGCGTTGGTGCGCTGCAGGAATTTTTCGCTGTTGACGATAGCCCGTTTGTGTGTTCCTGCGCCGATTTCTCCGACTGCATCATAGGCGTGCAGGGTGAAGCTGATGATTTTTCCATCCACACCGATGACCTCTGCCTCGGCACGAACTGCCATGGCAACAGGTGTTGCGGCGGTATGGCAGATATTCAGCTCAATGCCCACAGAGGTTTGCTCCGGCGGTAGGCAGGCAGCAATGGCATTGCAGGCGGCTTCTTCCATCAGCGCCACCATGCTGGGGGTGGCATAGACTGCAAGAGAGCCTGAGCCTACTGCGGCGGCGGTCAGATTTTCAGTCACAAGGCATTGGGCTTGTCCTTTTAAGCCGGGAATGATGTCCATATTTTCACAACCTTTCTTGAAATAATATAGCGAAAAAATAACGGCGTGTCAACAGTTCCAGAGGGAGGGCTTGCGGTGGCAGACAAAAATTCAATCAAAAATTCCACAAAGCAGCTTGCCCTTGGAGGAATTTTGGTGGCGTTGGCGGTGGTCATCATGTGCTTGGGCGGCTTAATCCCGCTGTCTACCTTTGTGTGCCCGATACTTTGCATGCTGATACTGCAGGTTGTGATAAAGCAATGCGGCAAGCGGTTGGGCTGGGCATGGTATGGGGCGGTGGCAATCCTCTCGGTGCTGATTGGACCGGATAAAGAGGCGGCGGCACTGTTTGTGTTTTTGGGATATTATCCGCTGATAAAGCCGTGGCTGGATGGGCTGCCTATAAAATGGCTGTGGAAAATTCTTTATTTCAATGCTATTGTTTTGGTGATGTATCGGTTATTGATTTGTGTACTGGGCATGGATGGCTTGGAGGAGGAATTTCGGGAAATGGGCAGTGTGCTGCAGGCTGTAACACTGCTTTTGGGAAACTTTACCTTTGTTTTGTTGGACAAAATACTGGAAAAGCGGTTTCGGAGAAGATGATGGAGAAAAAATGGTATGTGTATATTCTGCGGTGCGGTGATGATACGCTCTATTGTGGCAGCACCGATGATGTTCTGCGGCGGCTGAAGGCACATCGCAGCGGCAAGGGAGCGAAATATACCCGTGGTCGGGAGCCCTTGGAGCTGGTGTATCAGCAGGAATGTGGAAGCTACTCAGCTGCGCTGAAGCAGGAATATGCCATTAAACAGCTGACGAGAGCTGAAAAACTGGCACTCATTCAAAAGTAAACTGCCGTGGAGTGTTCCACGGCAGTATTTTTATAGGGTGATAAGGTTGGCATCCACCATTTTTTGTAGGCTCATGAGAATACCAAGCTTGGCATGATGCCAAGTCAGACCGCCTTGGAAGTAGACGGCATAGGGCTCACGAATCGGTCCGTCAGCGGAGAGCTCAATGGACGAGCCTTGAATGAACGCGCCGGCTGCCATGATAACTTGGTTTTCGTAGCCCGGCATATCCCAAGGCAGGGGCGTGGCGTAGGAATCCACAGGTGCGGCTGCCTGAATACCGCCGCAGAAGGCAATCATGGCTTTTTCGCTGCCCAGCTCCACCGCCTGAATGATATCGTGGCGGCTTTCTGTGGCGTTGGGAACGCATTTGAAGCCCAAGGGTTCGTAGAGATTGGCGGCGAAAATTGCACCCTTTTCTGCGCCTGCAACCACATTGGGTGCAAGGAAGAAGCCTTGATACAAAGCAGTCATAATGCCAAGGTTAGCGCCAACCTCCTGCCCAAGTCCGGGGGCAGAAAGCCGATAGGCGCAGCGGTCCACGCAGTGCTTACTGCCGCAGATGTAGCCACCGATGGGGGCGAGTCCACCGCCGGGGTTTTTAATCAAAGAGCCCACAATCATGTCAGCGCCCACATCTGACGGCTCAATGGTTTCCACAAATTCGCCATAGCAGTTATCCACCATCACCAGCACATCGGGTTTGATGGATTTGCAGAAAGAAATCAGTTCCCCGATCTGAGTGACAGAGAAGGTGGGACGGGTGGCATAGCCCTTGGAGCGCTGGATGGTGATCAGCTTGGTCTTTTCGTTGATGGCGGCACGGA
>JAZOPV010000028.1:0-16077 GCA_045655745.1 Faecousia sp. | reverse complement strand
ATCCGCAATTTCTATGCTTGCCGGGGGCAAGCATACCATAATTCATGCGCATTTGCTCGTAGTGCCTCCCCTATGCCGCATTCTTTTGGTACTTTTCTTGGCGGAGCAAGAAAAGTACCACATCCCGTTAAACTCCAATTTATAAGAGGATGATGACGATGACGACTTATCAACACTGCAATTTATGTCCCCGGCAGTGCGGTGTGGACAGAACGGCGGGAACGCTGGGCTTCTGCGGCTGCCCACCGGTGGCGTTGGTTTCAAAAACCATGCTGCACCTATGGGAAGAGCCTGCTTTGGCAGGCAACGGCGGCAGCGGAGCAGTGTTTTTTGGCGGCTGTAGCTTGGGCTGCCGGTATTGCCAAAATATTGCCATCAGCAAAGCCCCCGTTGGTACGCCGGCGGATAGCCGGCAGCTGCGGCAGATGTTTGAGGATTTGATTGCACAGGGGGCAGAAAATATTGATTTGGTGACGCCAAGCCAGTATTTGCCCACCATTTTGCCGGCATTAGAGCCAAAACTGCCTGTTCCGGTGGTGTATAACTGCGGCGGCTATGAACGGGTGGAAACCCTGCGGCTATTGGAGGGCAAGGTAGATATTTACCTGCCGGATATGAAGTATGCCGATGGTGAATTGGCGTTTCGGCTTTCCGGAGCAAGGGATTATTTTTCTGTTGCGGCGGCGGCAATCAAGGAAATGGTGCGACAGGTGGGGCGGCCTAAATGGCAGGGTCAGCGGCTGAAAAAGGGTGTGATAATCCGTCATTTGATTTTGCCGGGGCAGGTGGGAAATTCCCTGAAGGTGCTGGACTGGATTGGAGATACCTTTGGTCAGCAGGTGCTGGTGAGCCTTATGCGGCAGTATACCCCCATGCCGGGCATGGAGCCGCCCTTTGACCGCACCGTGACGGACGAGGAATATGATGCGGTGCTGAGCTGGATGTATCTCAATGACCTGCAGGGCTTTACGCAGGAGGCTGCCGGAGCAGACAAGCGGTTTATTCCGGATTTTTAAAAAAGTTTTCATTTTTCGCAGGAAAATCTTGCGTATCTGTGATATACTATATAAAATTCCCCAACACAGAAGAAGGAGGGGCTTTGATGAAATCCTTGCGTGGATATATTTCGGCAGCAATCACCATTGCGGTAACGCTGGGCTTGACCCGACTTGCCAAAAGCTACAGTGATTTGTTGGATTTGTTTTATCCCTATGTGACCCGTGGACTGCAGAATTTCCTTGCCAATGCCACCGGAGCAGTGGGCTCTGTGGTGTGGCAGGCGATTGTAATTTTGCTGCTGCTGGTATTGGTGGCATCCATCGGACTGATGATTTTGTTCAAGTGGAAATTTGTCCGGTGGCTGGGCGGCTTGCTGGCAGCCTGTGCCCTAATTTGGTCACTGCATACCTGTATTTATGGGCTGAACTACTATGCAAGCCCCTTATCCGAGGATTTGGGTATGCAGGAGCATACCTTGACCCAAGAGGATGTGGAAAAAGCCACCCTTTATTTCCGTGATGGGGCAAATGCCTTGGCGCTGCTGCAAAATCGGGATGAAAACGGGGCGCTTGTCTTTGAAGATTTTGATGCTCTTTCCCAAAAGGCAGGCGCTGGCTTTGAAAAGCTGATAAAACAGAAGGGCGGCGCAGTGTTTGCAGGCTCTACCGCACCGGTGAAGAAGCTGGGCTGGTCGGGGCTGTATACCGCCATGGGCATCTGTGGCTTTACCATGCCGCTGACCGGTGAGGCGGCAGTGAATCCGGAAATTCCCAGCGTGTCGCTGCCTTATGTAATGTGCCATGAAATGTCCCACCGGATGTGCATTGCACGGGAGAACGATGCCAATTTTGCCGCATTTTTGGCGTGTCGGGAAAACGGGGATGTGCAGTATGTGTATTCGGCATATTATATGGCGTACCGCTATTGCATTTCTGCCTTGGGTGTAGTAGATTTCGACAGAGCAATGGAAATCAGAGGGCAGGAAAACAATCTGCTGAAGCAGGATTTGACCGCCTATGACAGATTTTTTGAAGATAATAAAAATGAAGTAGCCAGTCAGGTGGCGGATGTTGCCAATGATACCTATATCAAGGTCAGCGGCGATGAAAGCGGCACTGCAAGCTATGGTCAGGTGGCAAGCCTGTTGGTGGCTTGGCATATTGAAACCATTGAAAATCCGGCGCAAGAGCCGGAGGAAGAACCCTTTAATCCCTTTGACAAGGATTTTATCAACGGACTTTTGGGTGGAAACACATGAGAGAAATAATGAAAACAACATTATCTGCCGGACTTTCGGATATGGGGCTGGAGCTGCCGGAGGAAATTCGGCAGACCCTCTGCGACTTTGGCACAGCGGTGGTGCGGCAAAATGAAGTGATGAATCTTACTGCCATTACCGAGCCTGCGGCAGTGGCAAAACTGCATTTGCTGGATTCTGTAAGCCTGCTGAAATGCGTGGATTTGCGGGGAAAAACCTTAATTGATGTGGGCTGCGGTGCAGGCTTTCCCGGTGTTCCGGTGAAAATTGCCTGTCCGGAGGTCAAGCTGACCCTTTTGGACTCCTTGGGCAAGCGGATGAATTGGCTGGAAAGCATTCTGCCCACCTTGGGTGTGGAGGCAAGCTATATGACCGCCCGTGCTGAGGAGGCAGTTGCTACCTGTCGGGAACGCTACGACTATGCCTCCAGCCGTGCCGTGGCACGGCTGAATGTACTGTTGGAGCTGACCGCCCCCTTTGTAAAGGTGGGCGGTGCGGTGCTTGCTATGAAGGGCGCTGCCGCTATGGAGGAGCTGGAGGAGGCGAAGGGAGCCATCAGTAAGCTGGGATTGCGTTTGGAGCAGGTACATCATTTCCCCGTGGACGGGGCAGACCATGCGGTACTGGTGCTGCGGAAGGTAGCCTCTACCCCTGCCCAGTATCCTCGCCGTTATGCGAAAATCAAACAGTTTCCGTTGTAAAAAACGACCCCTAGGGGTCGTCTTTGCTTTTTGTTTGTCCATTATTGCTATGTAAAAAAGGGAAAAGTCCACCGGAACTATCGTATCCTACGAAAATGAAATTCTTCTTGATTATACATTGTATTTGACATATAATGACAGTGAAAAATAGGTATTACCTTTCCGCTTCGGAGGGATAAAAAATGACAGAATTTAAGGATATTTATGCCAAGGAAGCCCATGCCCTTTTGCTGAGGGAAATGCGCACCGGCTGCTATGCCAAAAGTGACCATCTGCCCCGTGAAAGTGAGCTGGCAAAGGTCATGGGTATCAGCCGTACCCAGCTGCGGGATATTTTGGCAGTGCTGGAGTGCGAGGGCTTTATTACCCGCCGTCACGGCGTGGGAACAATCATCAACCGCCATGTGCTGAATGTGCCGGTGCGAATGGATGTGGAGCAGGAATTTTTGGAAATGATTTATGCCGGCGGATATAAGCCTGCGGTCGCCTATGTTCATGTGGAAACTGCCCCTGCCACCAAAGAGGAGGCACAAAAGCTGCACCTGCCGGAGGGGACAGCGCTGCTGCGGGTGAAAAAGCTGTGTACTGCCGATAAAATGCCGGCAATTTACTGCGAGGATATGATTGAGGCGGCATTGGTGAAAGAGCCTTTTTCGCAGCAGGATTTGAAGGCATCGGTGTTCCAGCTGCTGCAGGATAAGTGTGGCATCAACTGCTTTATGGATATGGCGCAGGTAATTGCGGTGGCGGCAGATGATTTCATTGCCGAAACCTTGAAGATTGCCAAGGGCAGCCCCCTGCTGCATATTCAGGAAGTGGACTATGATATTGAAGGCAAGCCGGTGCTGTATGCCAAGCAGTATTTCGCCAATGCGTATGTTCAGCACCACATTTTGCGGAAACGGCTGTAAAGGAGGTTTTTATGAAAAAAGTTGCAGTGATCATGGGCTCGGATTCGGACTTTCCGGTGGTCAAGGGAGCTTGCCAGCAGCTTGAGAAATTCGGCATTCCCTATGAAGCCCACATTCTCTCTGCCCACCGCACACCGGTGCAGGCGGCGGAATTTGCAAGAAATGCCCGAAAAAACGGCTTTGGTGTGCTGATTTGTGCTGCAGGCATGGCCGCTCATTTGGCCGGTGCATTTGCCGGCAATTCCACCCTTCCCGTCATCGGCATTCCCATGCGTGGCGGTGTGGCTGACGGCATGGATGCCTTGCTTGCTACTGTGCAGATGCCCACCGGCATCCCCGTGGCTACGGTTGCGGTGAACGGTGCAAAAAATGCCGCTGTGTTGGCGGCTCAGATTTTGGCGGTTTCCGATGATGCACTGGCTGAAAAGCTAGATGCAGACCGCATTGATATGGCAAAGACCATTGCTAAAAAAGAAGCCAATTTGCAAGCAGAATTGGCAGAAAAGTGAGAAAAAAAGCATGAGTTTTTTGAAGTTGGTATGCTGTTCTGTTTTGGCGCAGCCTGGCCCATCAATATTTACAAGTCTTGGAAGAGCCGTACCGCTGCCGGAAGAAGCAGTTTGTTCCAATATGCCGTATTAATTGGCTATATTTGCGGAATCACCCACAAAATAATCTATAGCAATGACATTGTTTTGTATTTGTACATTCTGAATTTTTTGATGGTGTCGGTAGATACGGTGCTTTACTACCGCAATAAAAAGCTGGATGTCCAGCGCGCCAAGCAGTAAGCCTTTACAACACAATCTACAAACTTTTTGGAGGAATATATTATGGAAAAGAAGCTTGTTTACACCGGTAAGACCAAGAATGTCTACGCGCTGGAAAATGGCAACTATGAGCTGAAGTTTAAGGACGATTGCACCGGCAAGGATGGCGTGTTCGATCCCGGCGAAAACGCAGTCGGTTTGACCATCGAGGGCGTGGGTGATGTGAACCTGCGTATGAGCATTTACTTCTTCGAGAAGATTAATGCCGCCGGCATTCTGACTCACTATGTTTCCGCTGATTTGGCAAACACTACCATGGAAGTTCTGCCCGGTAAGGTCTTCGGCAAGGGCTTGGAGGTCATCTGCCGCTACAAGGCAGTGGGCTCTTTCTTCCGTCGTTACTCCGACTACTGCACCTTGGGTCAAGACTTGCCTGCCTATGTGGAAACCACCTTTAAGAACGATGAAAAGGGTGACCCCCTGGTTACCAAGGATGGCTTGGTGGATTTGGGCGTTATGACCGCACAGCAGTATGATGATTTGAAGGCAATGACCCAAGCCATTACCAAAATCGTGGCAGACGATTTGCAGGCAAAGGGCATGGAACTGTATGACATCAAGTTTGAGTTCGGCTATGATGCACAGGGTCGTGTGATGCTGATTGACGAAATTGCCTCCGGCAATATGCGTGTGTACAAGGATGGGGAGTATGTTGACCCCATGACACTGAATAAACTGTTTTTCGCCTGATAGGGGTGTAGTATGGGTGGATTTTTTGGCGCCGTATCCCGGCGTGATGTAACGCTGGATGTGTTCTTCGGTGTGGATTATCATTCTCACTTGGGAACTAAGCGGGGCGGCATGATTATCCGGGACGAGAAGGACGGTTTTCAGCGGCAGATACATAACATTGAAAATACCCCCTTCCGCACAAAATTTGAGGGGGATTTACACAAATTTCACGGCAATTCCGGCATTGGCTGTATCAGCGATTCTGACCCACAGCCCTTGTTGGTGCGCTCCCATTTGGGGCTTTATGCCATTACCACAGTGGGCTTCATTGGCAACAGTCAGGAACTGATTGACCAGTATTTTTCCAATGCCGGACATCAGTTTATGGCAATGAGTTCCGGCAATGTCAATGCCACAGAGCTGGTGGCGGCGCTTATCAATCAAAAGTCGGATTTGGTTTCCGGTATTCGCTATGCCCAGCAGCAAATTCAGGGCTCTATGACCATTTTGATTTTGGATGCACGGGGCGAAATCATTGCGGCACGGGACGCCATGGGAAGACTTCCGGTGCTGGTGGGACAGAATTTAGAGGGCTGCTGTGTGTCCTTTGAGTCCTTTGCCTATCAAAAGCTGGGCTATCAGGACAGCTATGAGCTTGGTCCGGGAGAAATTGTCCGCATTACCGCCTCCGGTGTGGAGCAGCTTGCCCCTGCCGGTGATAAAATGAAAATTTGCGGCTTTTTGTGGAGCTATTACGGCTACCCCAACTCCAATTATGAGGGTGTTAATGTGGAGCTGATGCGCTACCGCAACGGACAGATTATGGCACGAAACGAGCAGAAAAACGGCACTTATCCCGATGTGGACTATGTTGCCGGTGTGCCGGACAGTGGTGTGCCTCATGCCATTGGCTATGCCAACGAAAGCGCGGCGCATTTTGCCCGTCCCTTTGTGAAATACACCCCCACTTGGTCACGCTCCTTTACCCCTGCCAATGAGGCGGTGCGTAAGCAGGTGGCGGAAATGAAACAGATTCCTGTCCCGGAGCTGATTCAGGGCAAAAAGCTATTGTTTGTGGATGATTCCATTGTCCGTGGCACCCAGCTGCAGGAAACTGTGGATTTTCTCTACCGCAGCGGTGCGGAGGCTGTGCATATGCGCTCTGCCTGTCCGCCCATTATGTATAGCTGCAAATACATCAATTTCTCCCGTAATAATTCTAACATGGATTTACTGTCCCGCCGCATCATTCAGGAGCTGGAGGGCGATGAGGGCAGCGAGCATATTGCAGAATATGCCGATGAAAAAACAGAGCGTGGTCAGTGCCTGCTGAAGCGAATTTGCGAGAAATTCGGCTTTGATTCCTTGGGCTATCAGTCCTTGGAGGGTGTGCTGGAGGCAATCGGCATTGACCGGGAAAAGGTCTGCACCTATTGCTGGACCGGTAAAGAATAAAAAGGAGCATTATGATGGAGCATAAGGATTCTCATTCCGCCTCCTACGCCGCTGCCGGCGTGGACATCACCGCCGGCTATCGGGCGGTGGAGCTGATGAAAAAGCATGTTGCCCGTACCCGCAATGAGGGCTGTTTGGATGATGTGGGCGGCTTTGGCGGCTGCTTTGGCTTGCCTGTTGCCGGTATGCAAGAGCCGGTGCTGGTGTCCGGCACGGATGGCTGCGGTACAAAGGTAAAGCTGGCAATTTTGATGGACAAGCACGATACCATCGGCATTGATGCGGTGGCAATGTGCGTCAACGATATTATCTGCTGCGGTGCAAAGCCTCTGTTTTTCTTGGATTACATCGCCTGTGGCAAGAATGTGCCGGAAAAAATTGCCGAAATCGTCAGCGGCGTGGCAGAGGGCTGCGTTCAGTCCGGAGCAGCGCTGATTGGCGGCGAAACGGCGGAGCATCCCGGCTTGATGCCGGCTGAGGACTATGACTTGGCAGGTTTTGCAGTGGGCTTGGTGGATAAGAAGAAAATCATCGACAACAGCCGTATGAAAAAGGGCGATGTGGTGATTGCCCTTGCTTCCACCGGCATCCATTCCAACGGCTTTTCTCTGTGCCGCAAGGTCTTTGATATTGACAACAACAATCCGCAGCTGTATGAAGCAAGGCAGGAGCTGGGCGGCAAGACCATTGCAGAGGCACTGCTTGTGCCCACCCGTATTTATGTGAAAGCCATTTTGGCGTTGCTGGAAAAGGTGGATGTGAAGGGCATTTCCCACATCACCGGCGGCGGTTTTTATGAGAATATTCCCCGTTCCATTCCCGATGGACTGTGTGCGGATATTGAGCTGTCCAAGGTGCGGATTTTGCCGATTTTTGACCTGATTGCCGCCTTTGGCAATGTGCCTCAGCGGGATATGTTCAACACCTATAACATGGGCGTTGGCATGAGTGTGGTCGTTCCGGCAGAGGAAGTGGACAAGGCACTGGAAATTCTCTCTGCCCATGGAGAAACGGCTTATGTCATCGGCTCGATTATCGAGGGCGAGAGCAAGGTGATTTTGCGGTGAAGGTAAGAATTGCGGTGTTTGTGTCCGGCGGCGGCACGAACTTGCAGGCGCTGATTGACGCACAGAAAACCACTTTGCAAAGCGGTGAAATCGTGCTGGTGGTATCCAGCAGTCCCGATGCCTATGCCCTGCAACGGGCGAAAAACGCCGGTATTGCCACAGAGGTGGTGGTAAAAAAAGCCTGCGGCGGTCAGCTTGGCTTTGAGCAGAGGTTAAAGGAAATTTTGTCGGCGTACCGCATTGATGTGATTGTGCTGGCAGGGTTTATGACCATTTTGACAGAGGGCTTTACTTCCTGCTATCCCCAGCGGATTTTGAATGTCCACCCCAGCCTGATACCCTCCTTCTGCGGTGAGGGGATGTACGGCTTGCGTGTTCATGAGGCGGCGCTGCAAAAGGGTGTGAAGGTGACGGGTGCAACGGTGCATTTTGTCAATGAGGAGTGTGACGGCGGCCGCATCATCGCTCAAAAGGCGGTGCAGGTGCTGCCGGAGGATACGCCGGAACGCCTGCAAAGACGGGTGATGGAGCAGGCAGAGTGGATTTTGCTGCCGCAGGCAACGGAAATGGTCTGTGCAGTATTAAAAGGAGAAAAAGCATGAATGTTTATGAAATGAAAACCATGGCACAGCGGCTGCAGGGCAATGCCTACCCCGGTCGTGGCATTGTGTTGGGCGTAACACCGGACGGCAAAAAGAGTGTGGCGGCTTATTTTATCATGGGTCGCTCCGTCAATTCCCGTAACCGGGTGTTTTGCCAAGAGCCGGATGGCATCCGCACCGAAGCCTATGACCCCAGTTTAATGGTAGACCCCCACTTGATTATCTATCATCCAGTTCGGGAGGTGGGCTGTGGTCTGATTGTCACCAATGGCGACCAAACCGACACCATATGGCAGTATTTGGCAAGAGGCGAAAGCTGGGAGAGCGCTTTGCGTACCCGTCAGTTTGAGGATGACAAGCCCAACTGGACACCCCGTATTTCCGGTTTGACGGCAGCAGACGGCAGCTACAAGCTGTCCATTTTGAAGTCTGTGGATGAGCAGGGCAGCGACTGCGCCCGATTCTTCTATGAGTATCCTGCCAAGGCAGGACTGGGACATTTCCTCCACACCTATGTCTGTGACGGAAATCCCGTTATTCCCACCTTCCAAGGCGAGCCGGAGCGAGTAGCCATTCCCTCTGACATTGACGATTTCACCAAGGAGCTGTGGGAAAGCCTGGATGAAAACAACAAAATTTCCCTCTTTGTTCGCTACACCGATTTGGAAAATCGGAGCTTTGAGCAGAGAATTATCAATAAGCATCAATAAAATTTACTGTTTTGGAGGTCAATATGAACGAACTCGCACTGAAATATGGCTGTAATCCCAACCAAAAGCCTTCCCGCATTTTCATGCATGATGGCAGTGACCTGCCCATCAAGGTGCTGAACGGTCGCCCCGGCTATATCAATTTTTTGGATGCCTTCAATTCTTGGCAGCTCGTCAAGGAGCTGAAGGAGGCGACAGGGCTGTGCGCTGTGACCTCCTTTAAGCATGTTTCTCCCACCTCTGCGGCTGTGGGCAAAATCCTGCCGGAAAGCTTGAAAAAGGCCTGCTTTGTGGAGGATATTGCCAATTTGGATGACAGCCTGCTGGCTTGCGCCTATGCCCGTGCCAGAGGCACAGACCGGATGTGCTCCTTTGGTGATTGGGTGGCACTGTCCGATGTCTGCGATGAAATCACTGCCAAGCTGATTTCCAGAGAGGTGTCTGACGGCGTGATTGCCCCCGGCTATACGCCGGAAGCGCTGGAAATTTTGAAAGCCAAGCGCAAGGGTTCTTACAATGTGGTGGAAATTGACCCCAATTTTGTGCCTGCGGAGCAGGAAACCAAGCAGGTGTTTGGCATCACCTTCCAGCAGGGACGCAACAATTTTAAAATTGGGGAACATTTGCTGGAAAATATTGTAACCAACAATAAAAATATTCCGGAAAGCGCCAAAATTGATTTGATTGTAGCGCTGATTACCCTCAAATATACCCAGTCTAATTCCGTTTGCTTTGCCTATGACGGACAGGCAATCGGTGTGGGCGCAGGTCAGCAGAGCCGTATTCACTGCACCCGTTTGGCAGGCTCTAAGGCAGATACCTTCTTCCTGCGGCAGCACCCCAAGACCTTGGCGCTGCCTTTCCGGCAGGATTTGGGTCGCCCCAATCGGGACAATGTGATTGACGGCTATATCAACGGTAACGAAGAGGATGTGTGCGCTGAGGGCATTTGGCAGAATTACTTTGTGTCCAAGCCGGAGCGGCTGACAGAGGCAGAGAAAAAGGAATTTTTGGCAAGCTTTGACGGCGTCAGCTTGGGCAGCGATGCCTTCTTCCCCTTCTCGGACAATGTCAAGCGTGCCAGAGCCTCCGGCGTCAAGTATATTGCCCAGCCCGGCGGCTCTATTCGGGATGATTTGGTGATTGAAGAATGTGATAAAAATGGAATGGTCATGGCGTTTACCGGCATGAGATTGTTCCACCATTAAGGAGAAAACGGCATGAAGCTTCTGGTTGTGGGTGGCGGCGGTCGTGAACACGCCATCATCAAAAAACTGAAAGAAAATCCGGCAGTCACCACCATTTTTGCCCTGCCGGGCAACGGCGGTATTGCATCGGATGCAACCTGCGTGCCCATTGGAGCAACGGAGATTGACAAAATTGTTGCCTTCGCTGTGGAGCATGAGGTGGATTTTGCGGTGGTTGCGCCGGATGACCCCCTTGCCATGGGTTGTGTAGACCGGCTTCATGAAAAAAATATTCCTTGCTTTGGTCCAAATGCGGCGGCTGCCCGAATTGAAGCCAGCAAGGTGTTTGCCAAGAATTTGATGAAAAAATACGGCATCCCCACCGCTCGCTATGAAGTGTTTTCCAATGTAGACGAGGCACTGCAGTATTTGGAGGATGCCCCCATTCCCACCGTCATCAAGGCGGACGGACTTGCCTTGGGCAAGGGTGTGATTATCGCCCAAACCAAAGCCGAAGCCAAGCAGGCGGTGACGGAAATGCTGGTGGGCGGTAAGTTTGGCGCATCCGGCGCAAGCGTGGTGATTGAGGAATTTCTCACTGGTCCGGAGGTCAGCGTCCTTGCCTTTACCGATGGCAAGGTTTTGCGTCCCATGGTGTCCTCCATGGACCACAAGCGGGCAGGGGACAATGACACCGGACTGAACACCGGCGGCATGGGCACAATCGCCCCCAACCCCTATTATACAGATGCTGTGGCACAGCGGTGCATGGAAGAAATTTTCCTGCCCACCATCCGTGCCATGGAGGCAGAGGGCTGCCCCTTTAAGGGCTGTCTGTACTTTGGTTTGATGCTGACGCCATTTGGTCCAAAGGTGATTGAGTATAACTGCCGCTTCGGCGACCCGGAAACACAGGTGGTGCTGCCGCTTCTGAAAACGGATTTGCTGACCATTATGCAGGCGGTGGAGCAGGAAACACTGTCCGATTTGCAGGTGCAGTGGCATGAGAAAAGCGCTGCCTGTGTGATTTTAGCCTCCGGCGGTTATCCGGAGCAGTATGAAAAGGGCAAGGAAATCACATTCCCTGCTTCCTTTGCAGATAATGTTACCTGCTATCATGCCGGCACGAAGATAGAAAACGGGAGGCTTTTGACCTCCGGCGGACGGGTGCTGGGTATGACTGCCACTGCCGATACCTTGAAGCAGGCGATTGCGGATGCCTATGGGGCGGCAGAGACAGTCCGGTTTGAAAAGAAATATATGCGAAATGACATTGGACATCGGGGATTGCTTGCTATGGAGGAATAAAATGGTTCGTAGAATCTATGTAGAGAAAAAGGAAAATCTGCGGCAGGAGGCTGCCGGATTGCTCCATGAAATCAATACGCTCTTGGGTATTTCTGCCCTGACGGGGCTGCGGGTGCTGAACCGCTATGATGCGGAAATTCAGGATAAGGCGCTGTTTGACCGGGCGGTGCGGACGGTTTTCTCCGAGCCGCAGGTGGATGATGCCATGGAAAGCCTGCCTCAGGGCGATTTTGCAGTGTTTGCGGTAGAGCCGCTGCCGGGTCAGTTTGACCAAAGAGCAGATTCTGCCAGCCAGTGTATTCAGTTGATGACCAAGGGCGACCGTCCGGTGGTGCGCTCTGCCAAGGTCTACCTGCTGGAGGGAAAGCTGACGGCACAGGCGCTTGACCGCATTAAAAAATATCTCATTAACCCTGTGGAATGTCGGGAGGCGGCAATGGAAGTGCCGGACTCCTTGCAGATTCACTATGAAATTCCTACCTCCGTTGCCACGGTGGAGGGCTTTGTTGCCATGGATGCAGCGGCGCTTGCCCAGCTGCAGAGCCAGCTGGGGCTTGCCATGGATGTGGAGGATTTGACCTTCCTGCAGACCTATTTCCGTGATACGGAGCATCGAGACCCTACCATCACCGAAATTCGGGTGGTAGACACCTATTGGTCGGACCACTGCCGCCATACCACCTTCTCCACCCATATTGATGATGTCTGCATTGATGACCCGGTGGTCAAAGCCGCCTATGAGCGGTATTTGGCTGCCCGAATTGAGGTTTACGGCGAGGAAAAGGCGGCTGTCCGCCCCCAAACCCTCATGGATATTGCCACCATTGGCACAAAGGTGCTGAAAAAGCGGGGCTTGTTGCCGGAATTGGACGAGAGCGAGGAGATTAACGCCTGCTCCATTCATGTGCAGGCAGAGGTCAACGGCGAAAATCAGGACTGGCTCTTGATGTTTAAGAACGAAACGCATAACCACCCCACAGAGATTGAGCCCTTTGGCGGTGCTGCCACCTGTATTGGCGGCTGTATCCGTGACCCGCTGTCGGGAGGGGCTTATGTCCATCAGGCAATGCGTGTCACCGGTGCAGGCGACCCCCGTACCCCCTTGGAAAAGACCCTGTCCGGCAAGCTGCCTCAGCGGAAAATTTGTCAAACTGCCGCTGCCGGTTATTCCTCCTATGGCAACCAAATCGGTCTTGCCACCGGTCATGTGGCGGAAATGTACCACGAAAATTACATCGCCAAGCGGCTGGAGTGTGGCGCTGTGGTGGCGGCTGCTCCGGCAGCCAATGTCCGCCGGGAGCGTCCGGAGGCAGGGGATGTGGTGATTTTGCTGGGCGGTCGTACCGGTCGGGACGGAATCGGCGGTGCTACCGGCTCTTCCAAGAGCCACAATGCGGTTTCCCTTGCCACCATGGCATCGGAGGTGCAAAAGGGTAATGCGCCGGAGGAACGGAAAATTCAGCGGCTGTTCCGAGATGGAAATGTGACCCGTTTGGTCAAGCGCTGCAATGACTTTGGCGCAGGCGGTGTGTCGGTTGCCATCGGTGAACTGGCGGACGGCTTGATTATTGATTTGGATGCAGTCCGCAAGAAGTATGAGGGCTTGGACGGCACAGAAATTGCCATTTCCGAATCTCAGGAGCGAATGGCTGTGGTGGTGGAAAGCAAGGATGCCGATGCCTTCATTGCCGCTGCGGAAAAGGAAAATTTGGAAGCCTATCGGGTGGCGGTGATTACCGCAGAGCCTCGTATGGTCATGACTTGGCAGGGCAAAACCATTGCCAATTTGTCCCGTGCCTTCTTGGATACCAACGGTGCGGTGAAGCACAGCACGGTGGAAATTTCCAGAAAGGATAGAAGCCACTTGGGTGATGCCCGCTATCAATCCCTGCAGGAAATGGCAGGCAGCCTGAAATGCGCCAGCCGCCGGGGCTTGGTGGAGCGATTTGACGCCACCATCGGCTGCGGCAGCCTGCTGATGCCCTTTGGCGGCAAGAAGCAAACCTCTCCGGCACAGGCAATGGCGGCGTTGCTGCCCATGCTGCCCGGTCAGGAAACCCGTCAGGGCAGTGTAATGGCATACGGCTGCGACCCGGATATACTGTCCAGTGACCCCTATGAGGGTGCTTATGCGGCGGTGGTTACCTCTCTTTGCAAGCTGGTGGCTGCCGGTGCGGATTATAAAAAAGCCTATCTTTCCCTGCAGGAATTCTTTGAAAAGCTGAAAACTGAGCCTGCCCGTTGGGGCAAGCCCTTTGCGGCACTCTTGGGCGCATTGGATGCACAGCTGGATTTTGCGGCTGCTGCCATTGGCGGCAAGGATTCCATGTCCGGCACATTCCTTGACTTGGATGTGCCGCCTACGGTGATTTCCTTTGCCATTGCGCCGGTGCTTTCAGAGCAGGTGCTGTCCACGGAGTTTAAGGCTGCCGGTCACCCGGTATACCTCTTTGCCCCTGTGGATGACACGGCGGCAGCACAGAAGCAGTGCTGGGAGGAATTTTTGTCACTGCATCGTGCCGGTAAGGTCAAGGCGGCATGGGCAGTGGAAAACGGCATTGCAGAGGGCATTATGAAGATGTCCTTTGGCAACAATATTGGATTTACGGCACAACAGGATTTGGGTGAGGACTGGCATACTCCCTTCTATGGTGCGATTGTGGCGGAGCTGGAAGAGGAAACCTCTGCCCCCTGTGCCTTGAAGCTGGGTGTTACCACCGAGGAAGAAGTCATCGATTTGGGTGCTGACAAGGCATCCGTTGCGGCACTGGAGAAGATCAATGCCGCTGTCTTGGAGGGTGTTTATCCGGTGGTGCCCAAGGGCGCTGACAGCAAGCTGCCGCTGCTGACGGCGGAGAAAAGGATAGTGGCTGCGCCGTCTATTGCAATTGCCAAGCCCAAGGTGCTGATTCCTGTGTTCCCCGGTACAAACTGCGAGTTTGACTCTGCCCGTCCGGCAGTAAAGGCTGGGCTGGATGCAGAAATTTTGGTTATCAATAACCAGTCGGCACAGGGGGTTGCAGAGTCTGCTGCCCGTTTTGCGGCGGCTGCCCGTGACAGTCAAATCATTTTTGTGCCCGGCGGCTTCTCCGGCGGTGACGAGCCGGACGGCTCCGGTAAGTTCATCACCGCCTTCTTCCGTAATCCGGAGGTACGGGATGCCACCATGGAGCTGCTGAAAAATCGGGATGGACTGATGCTGGGCATTTGTAATGGTTTCCAAGCCCTCATTAAGCTGGGACTGGTGCCTTTCGGCGAGATTATCGACACAGATGAGACTTGCCCCACCTTGAGCTATAATGTGATTGGTCGTCATCAAAGCCGAATTGTCCATACCCGTGTTGCGTCCAACAATTCGCCGTGGCTGCAGAAAATGCAGGTGGGGGATGTGGTGAATGTGCCGATTTTTCATGGTGAGGGTCGCTTCCTGTGCAGTGAGACACTGCTTGAAAAGCTTGCCGCCAATGGGCAGATTGCCACGCAGTATGTGGATTTGGCAGGAAAGCCCACCATGGATGTGGACTTTAACCCCAACGGCTCTGTTTGGGCGGTGGAGGGCATTACCTCTCCCGATGGTCGGATTTTGGGCAAGATGGGTCATTCGGAGCGCATCGGTGCAGAGCTGTACCGCAATGTGCCCGGTGATTACGATTTGCACCTGTTTGACGCTGCAAGAGATTATTTTAGGCTGTAAGATTGTAAAAAAGACCGCTGCGTTTGCAGCGGTCTTTTCTTGCGGACAGGTCTTATTTTTTGGGCAGGCGGCGTTCAAAAAAACGGTAGAGCATCCAGCCGATGGGGCTTAGCAGCAGCCAAAAGAAGCTAAACAAAGGGCAGATTTGCCCCTGAAAATTGTGCATCCGGCCGCGGTAATCCCAAACGGCAAAGCTGCGGTTGATCAATAGCCCCGTCAGCAGCTCTCCGGCAGTAATCAGCAGGCTGCCGAGGATACATTTTGCCACAAATGGCAGCCGTAGCCGCCCCACCTTGCCCAAAGCAAGGAAACAGCCGCCGCCCAACAGGAACATACTGCCGTGACTTCGCCCCCGCCATAGCAGCTCCAAGCCGGTGTAGAGCATTCCGCCTAAATAGAATAGCAGTATGTTTTTCCATAATTTCATTGTCATTCACCTCAAACCCATTATTCCCAAAAAAATTGTATATTTTTCTTGACAAATCAAAAACTATCCGATATAATGACAAAGCTGATTTCGGCAGAGCCGGAATTTGACCAATCCATGGCGGCGTAACTCAGTTGGTAGAGTACCCGGTTCATACCCGGTCTGTCACCTGTTCAAGTCAGGTCGCCGCTACCAGGCCCGTTGGTCAAGCGGTTAAGACACCGCCCTTTCACGGCGGTAACATGGGTTCGATTCC
>JAZOPV010000027.1:0-3574 GCA_045655745.1 Faecousia sp. | reverse complement strand
GGAGCAGGCGGATACCGTTCGGGATGAAATTCTGCACACCGTTGCCTGCAAGGCAGCCATTAAGGCAGGCTGGGTCAATGATGAGGCAGAGCTGCTAGCGCTGGTCAAGCAGGTCATGGCACGGCAGGAGCTGAAATACTGCCCCCACGGTCGCCCCATCTGCATCACCCTCAGCAAAAAGCAGCTGGAAAAACAGTTTAAAAGAAGCTAAACCCCTTTTTGAGGTAAGATATGAAGCCTATTATTTGCATTGCAGGTCCGACTGCCTCCGGCAAAACTGCGCTGGCGGTGGAGCTGGCAAAGGAACTAAACGGCGAAGTAATTTCCTGCGACTCCATGCAGGTCTATCGCCGCATGGACATTGGCACTGCCAAGCCCTCTATGGAGGAGCAGCAGGGCATTGTCCACCACATGATAGATGTGGCTGAGCCGGAGGAGGATTTTTCCGTCAGCCGATATTGCCATCTGGCAACGCCCATTTTGGAGAATGTACTGTCAAGGGGCAAAACCGCTATTATCGCAGGCGGCACAGGACTGTATATGGACAGCCTCATACGGGGCAACGACTTTGCCCCCTTCCCCTCCACCGGCGTACGGGAAAAATTAGAAGAAAGAGCCGATATAGAGGGTACGGCGGTGCTGTTATCAGAGCTGACCGCCATTGACCCCGATGCTGCCCAAAAGCTACATCTGTCCGACAGAAAACGGATTATTCGGGCATTGGAGGTCTACCACGAAACCGGTGAAACCATCACTGCCCACAACCGCCGCACCCAAACTATTGCCCCCCGATATACGCCAATATGGCTAGGGCTGGATTTTGAGGAGCGGAGCGAATTGTACCGCCGCATTGACCTGCGGGTGGACAGGATGTTGCAGCAGGGACTGGTGGAAGAAATTAAGGCTCTGCTTGCCTCCGGTATTCCGGAAAAATGCACTGCCATGCAGGCAATTGGCTACAAGGAATTCGTGGATGCCCTAGCAGGCAGAGCCTCCTTGGAAAGCGCTGCCCAGCAGGTAAAGCTCTCCTCCCGACACTATGCCAAGCGGCAGCTGACTTGGTTTCGCCGCAATTCCAATATGCACTGGCTCACCCGACAAACAAAAGATAATTCCGATGAAATTCTTGCTCAAGCCCGACAGATTACTGCCCAATGTGACAACTGAAAGGTGCTAAGATATAAATATCCTCAATTTCACAGAAAGAAGGTATACTTATGTCTGACACAATCAATCTGCAGGAGGCAATTCTCAGCGAGGTACGCCGGGAGAAAGTCCCCGTCACACTGTTCCTCATGAATGGCTTCCAACTCCGGGGCGTAATCACCGGCTTCGACAGTTTTGTGGTGGTGCTGGTTTCCGATGGCAAGCAGCAAATGATTTACAAGCACGCCATCTCCACCCTTGCCCCCATGAAGCCGCTGAGAGCCGCAGGAGCTGTATAGCAGACAAGGGGCGGCGGAATTCTGCCGCCCTTTTGATTGAACATAGAAAGGATACTTACCATGTCCATTGCTGAAAATATTGCCGAAATTCAGTCTAAAATTCAGGCTGTTGCGACGGCTGCCGGTCGAAATCCGGCAGAAATCACCCTCTGCGCCGCCACCAAAATGAACGATGCAGACCGCGTGCGGCAGGCAATTTCTGCCGGTATTTGCTGTTGCGGTGAAAACAAGGTGCAGGAAATGACCCAAAAATTAGCAGAAAACGCCTACGAGGGCGCTCAGCTGCACTTCATCGGTCATCTGCAAACCAACAAGGTAAAAGCGGTGGTGGGAAAGGTCAGCCTGATTCAAAGCGTGGATTCCCTGCATCTATTGGAGGCAGTCCACCAAGAAGCAAAAAAGCAAGGCATTGTGCAGGATATTCTGCTGGAAATCAATGTAGGGCAGGAGGAAAGCAAATCCGGCTTTGCCGCATCGGAGATTTTACCTCTGCTGGACAGCATTGAAAAGCTTCCCCACATTCGGATACGGGGTTTAATGGCAATTCCGCCTATCTGTAAAACAGAAGGCGGAAATCGGAAATATTTTCAGGAAATTTACAACCTTTCTGTTGACATCAGCAGAAAAAAATACGATAATATATGCATGGAAATTTTGTCTATGGGAATGTCGGATGATTATGCCGATGCCATTGCCTGCGGCAGTACCATGATTCGTGTCGGCACCGCTATTTTCGGTGCCAGAAATTACGCTTCAGCCCAACCTTCGGTCTGACGCACAGCAAGGAGGATACGAATATGAGTTTTTGGGATAATGTGAAAAAATTCGCCCAGCCTTATGCGGACGATGAATATGATGATTACGATGAGCCGGAAGAAATCTTCTCTCGAGATGCAGGCACTCGCTCCGACCGCCAGACACCGCCTGCTTCTGCTGCTGACACTAACTTTTCCGCCGCCTCCCCTGCTGCCGATAACCACAGCTTTGGAGGCAAAGTGCTGAATATAAGCTCCAACAAGCCCGGTGTGGTGCTGTTCCGCCCCATCAGCTTCGGCGATGCAGTCAAGGCTGCCGATGACCTACGGGAAAGAAGAGCCGTCATTGTCAATTTGGAAAATGTGGATAAGACGGTGGCTCGCCGGGTCATTGATTTTCTGACCGGTTGCTCCTATGCCCTTGACGGCAAGGTTAAAAAAATTGCCGGTGGCACCTATCTATTCTGCCCTGCCAATATGAACATCTCCGGAGATATGGACAACCTGCAGACTGAAGTGGAATCTTATCTGTAACAAACAAAGAGGGTGCGCTTATGTTAACACCGCAGCAAATTGAAGAAGTTTCCTTTAAAAAGGTTACCTTTGGCGGCTACGATATGCAGGCTGTGGATGAGTTTCTCGAGCCCCTGACACAGGATTACATCAATCTTTACAAAGAAAACGCTCTGCTGAAAAGCAAAATGCGAGTGTTGGTGGGCAAGCTGGAGGAATATCGGCAAAACGAAGCCAGCATGAAGGACGCCATTGTCAACGCCCAAAAAACCTGCGACATGATGGTGAAAGAGGCAGAAAACAAATGCAGCCAAATGCTTAACGACGCCAACCATGCCGTAGCGCAAAATGCCAAAACCACCTCCTCCCTCATTGCAGAGGAAAAGGCACGGGTGGAGGAGGCACGCCGCACTGCCGCTGCCAAAATCAGCGAACTGCAGGTGCAGATGAGCAACTGTATTGAGCTACTGGAGCGCATCAAAGAAGAAAACCGCCCCCACCTATCCAAGCAAACTCGTGCGAAATTCTATGATACCAACGCATCACAGGCAAAAACCGGTGCAATGGCAGAGGAGATTGCCCACAATCTTGCCGCCATGATGGGCACAGACGATGATGATGCGGATATGAAAGTAGCGCCCAGCCCCTCCCCCTCCAAAACACGCCATAAATAAAGACAGGCATTGACGAGGACAAGTGAACAAGCCCTCTGCTTTCAGAGAACTGCCGGACGGTGCAAGGCAGCAAGCACGGTTTTTTCATATCCCCTCTGAGCTGCGCACCGAGCCTTTTTAAAAGGTAGGCTGCGCCGGGTACGCCCGATACAGCGCCCTGAGTGCCGGGAAACCGGAATAAGAGTGG
>JAZOPV010000026.1:0-17141 GCA_045655745.1 Faecousia sp. | reverse complement strand
GAGCATGGCTTGGGTATGTACACTGCACAGGCTGTTATCCGTGAGTCCCTGAAGAACAAGGTTATTGCTGTCATGGAAGCCACCTGCAATGACGAGCGCAAGGCTGCTTGCCAGAACTGGTTGGATACCTTCAATGATGGCGAAGCAAACAAGGCTGCTACCGCTGCCCTGATTGCTAACCTGGAAGCCAAGGTCTGCTGCGACAATGTCAAGGACATTTTGGCAAAGAAGGAATACCTGTCCAAAAAGTCCGTTTGGATTTTCGGCGGTGACGGCTGGGCATACGACATTGGCTTCGGCGGTGTTGACCATGTGCTTGCTTCCAACAAGGATGTAAACATCTTCGTCTTTGACACCGAGGTTTACTCCAACACCGGCGGACAGGCCTCCAAGGCTTCCAACATCGGTCAGGTTGCGCAGTTCGCTGCCTCCGGCAAGGAAACTAAGAAGAAGTCCCTGGCTGAAATTGCCATGAGCTACGGCTATGTGTATGTTGCACAGATTGCCATGGGCGCAAATCAGGCTCAGACCATCAAGGCTATCTGCGAGGCTGAAGCCTACAACGGTCCCTCCCTCATCATCGGCTATGCTCCCTGTGAGATGCACTCCATCAAGGGCGGCATGATGAACTGCCAGAGCGAGATGAAGAAGGCTGTGGAATGCGGCTACTGGAACCTGTTCCGTTTTGACCCCTCCAAGGAGACCGGCAAGTTCCAGCTGGACAGCAAGGCTCCCAAGGACGGCTATCAGGAGTTCCTGATGAACGAAGCCCGTTACAGCCGACTGACCCGTGAGTTCCCCGAGCGTGCCAATGTTCTGTTTGCTCAGAACGAGGCTGCTGCCAAGGAGCGCTACGAGCATCTGCTGAAGCTGGTTGAGATGTACAAGGACTAAGCTTTATAAATCAGAAATCGCCCATGGGAAACCATGGGCGATTTTCAGAAAGGTGCAAACATGAAGGTTTTAATGTTAAACGGCAGCCCCAGAGCCAACGGAAATACTGCTATGGCACTGCAGGAAATGGAAAAAATATTTATCGAGGAAGGCATCGAAGCTGAAATCGTACAAGTGGGACAACTGCCTGTTCGGGGCTGCATTGCCTGCGATGGCTGCAGAAAAATTAACAAGTGCGTCTTTGATGACATTGTCAACGAATTGTCCCCGAAATTTGAGGCGTGTGACGGCTTGGTGGTTGCCTCCCCTGTTTACTACGCCTCTGCCAACGGAACACTGATTTCCGTGCTGGATCGACTGTTCCACAGCAGCCGTTTCTCCAAGGCCATGAAGGTCGGTGCATCGGTGGCAGTTGCACGCCGGGGTGGTTGTTCCTCCACCTTTGATCAGCTAAACAAATATTTCACCATTGCCGGTATGCCTGTGGCTTCCAGTCAATACTGGAACAGTGTGCACGGGCTTGCTGCCGGAGAAGCGGCAGAGGATGCAGAGGGTTTGCAAACCATGCGATTTTTAGCCAAAAACATGGCATTTCTTATGAAATCCATCGCATTGGGGAAAGAAAAGTATGGAATTCCAAAGCGAGAGCCCTACTCCCCCACCCATTTTATCCGATAAAAAATGCCTGCCATATGGCAGGCATTTTCTTATTTCTTTTCTTCCGAATTTGCTTTCTTTTTACCAAACTTCATTGAAAAATGAAATTTCAGTTTCTTTCCTCGGTGGAACATGAAATGAGGCTGCAGCTCCGGATCTTGAGGGGACAGCTTTTCTTCGGGAATATTCTTTTTCTCCAGCCTTTTAGCAGCATATTCCCGCAGCAGAGAATACACTACAGATGCAATCGGCACCATCAAGAACATTCCGCCAACGCCCATAATACCGCCGCCGACCGCCACTGCCAACAGCACCCACATTCCCGGCAAGCCAATGGATTTGCCAACAACCTTGGGATAAATCACATTGCCTTCAAACTGCTGAATGACAAGGAACATAATCACAAAGGTCACTGCCTGCATGGGATCATTCACCAAAATCAAGAATGCACCCAAAATACAGCCAACAAACGCACCCACCAAGGGAACAAGAGCGGTGACTGCAATCACCACACAAATCAGGGGGATATAGGGCATACCGCAAATTGCCATAACAGGAACAAATAAAAGTCCCAAAATCACAGCCTCCAGGCACTGCCCTGTGAAGAAATTGGAAAAAGAGGAATTGCTCATCCGAGCAACACGAATAATCTCATCAGCCCTTGACTCTGACAGCAAGGCATACAGCATTTTCCGAGACTGTCTGACCAGTGTTTCCTTCTGCCCTAAGCAATAGAACGCAAATACAATGCTGATTACAGCATTAAAAATTGCCGAAGCCAAATTGCTGACCACGGAAAAAGCACTGCCAACAATCGAAGAAACACTGGTTTCCAATGCCAGCATCAGCTTCTCCACCAATGCCATCCAATTTATACCACCGGATTCGGGATCAAGCCCCAAAAAATCATTGATTTCCGGGTACATTTCAAATAGCGTATTGAGCTGCTCATTGAGATTCATAAAAAACGGAGGAAGCTGCTCCACAAGCAGGTCAATGGTTTTTCCAAGCTGCGGTACCAACAGCATAATCACCAAGGTCAGCACCAGCAAAACAGCCACCAAAGTCAGGGTAATGGCAAGAATACGGCGCAGACTGGGGCGTTTTACCGGTAAAAGCAGCCGTTCAAAGCTTCGCATGGGCACATTCAAAACAAACGCCAATGCTGCGCCAACTGCAAAAGGCGCAAAAATTCCGGAAATAAAATCCCAAACTGATTTTACCCGTCCCGATTCATGAAGCACCCAATAAAATGCAATGCAGCCAAGAACAAGCAAAATAAGTCGCACAGCATTTTTCCTGTCGATTTTTATTTCCACAGCAGTCCCCCCTTCCTTATGATAGCATTATATCCCCTCCGGCGACAAATGTCCAGCAAATTAGTTGTGAACATTAGAAAATTTTTCAAACTTTTTGTAAAACATATTTTTCCTTTTAAAATCATAAGCTTTCTCGGTAGCACACAGCATCGGAGGGAGCCATATGTCAGATACCATTGAGCAAAGAGCCTGCGAATTGGCTGTGTACATGATTGAAACCGGGGCAACAGTCCGTGCCGCCGCAACGCACTTTGGAATTTCCAAGTCCACCGTTCACAAAGACCTGCAGCATCGGCTAAAAAGTGCAAATCCACTGCTTTACAGTCAGGTACGAAAGGTCTTGGATCAAAACAAGCTGGAACGGCATATCCGTGGCGGTATGGCAACCCGCCGAAAATACAAAGGCAATCCATAATAACATAAACCCCAACCAATCGGTTGGGGTTTGCTGCCTTATAAATCATCGGCATCCTGCACCGGCATTTCATAATTTTCAATGGGACGGCCGGTGTAGCTTCCCTGTGGGTCTGTAATGATGGGGCTGGGCTTTACATTTCCCATGGGAAGCAGTGGCATCAGCTTGACCTTTTTATCCTTTTTCATATTTTTCTCCTTTCCTGTGGCTGCGTCCCTTTATTTTTCCCACCAAAACGCTGCCATCATACAAGGATTTTTGCATTTTTATTGCCATTGAAGATTTGACATGCTATACTTTCCATACAATCTCCACAAAGGAGGCACAAAAATGTTTGAAATCACGCTGCTTGCCATGGGTAAGCTGAAGGAAAAATTTTATATCTCTGCCACTGAGGAATACTCCAAGCGGCTTTCTGCCTATTGCGACTTCCGACTGCTGGAGTTGCCGGAGGTGCGTTTGCCGGAAAATCCATCTCCGTCCGAAATTGCTGCCGGACTGGATAAGGAAGCGGAAATGATTATCAGCAAAATTCCAAAAGGAGCATGGCTGTGTATCTTTACACCGGAGGGCAAGGAGCTTTCCAGTGAGGCATTTGCGCAGAAAATCGGGCAGGTGAAGCTATCCGGCAAAAGCAGCTGCTGTTTTCTAATCGGCTCTTCCTTTGGAATTTCTCCTAAAATTAAAGCAATCGCCGATTTCAAGCTGTCTATGGGACAAATGACCTTCCCTCATCATCTTGCACGGGTGATGGTCTTAGAGCAGCTGTACCGAGCCGAAGCCATTCAATCAGGCAGCAAATATCACAAATAATCTGTCGGTGGGATAATTTTGCTATGACAGAAAAAACATTGCTGACCATTGGCGAAGTAGCGAAAATCTTGGGTATCACCCGCCGAATGATCATCAATTATGAGGAAAAAGGCTTGATGACGCCTGACGACAGAGGAGAATTTAAAAGGGCTATCGATATTACATCTCACAATCCAACCAATCCCCTCACAGAAGAATGGCAGAACTTCTACTTCAAAACCGGCGACCTTATGGATATTAACTATATCATCATTAATCGCTCAACGGAACATGATATATGTTAGACTCTGCAAAGAGAATGGTGAACAAATTGAAACTCGAATGATTCACGCAGGTAAGGATGGGGATTTGAGAGATTCTTATTGGAATATACCACTTCTTGATATGAATACAAAATATTATGATGTTCCATTCCGGTTCCTGAGAGGCTAGGATTTTGACCCCGGTGAAATTAATGGCTAATAAATGAGAAACGCCCCCTATCATGTGTGCCCCCAATACTGGAGTCCAGTATTGGGGGTTATTATCATCAACTAGCTGTTTCCATAAGTTACCATCCCTTCCAATCTCGACAGCTATTGACAGAATCTTCTTTCTTGAATATAATATTTCCAGTTTTGGAAAGGAGTTGATAACGCATTATGACCTGCCAAAAGGTTATCATGAAAGTGACAACAGTGTTGTTATTCTGTGCCATCATCACACTGACTGCGCTTCCTGTCAGCTCCGTTGAGTCCTCCTACAGTGCCAGCTATCGCTCCGGCATTTTTTATAAGCGGCTGTGCAATGTCCATCGCACAGGAGATGTTCGGACGGATATTGTCAGTATCGCCATGTCCCAAATCGGCTATATGGAGGGCAATAAAAACAGCCAGCTTTCCGGCTGCACAGAGGGCGGCAAAAATTATACAGAATATGGCTCTTGGTACGGGATGCAGGATATGTGGTGCGCCATGTTTGTTTCTTGGTGTGCTGCCCAAGCAGGCGTTTCCGAAAAGGTGTTTTACAAGCACGCCTACACCCCCTATGGCATCAACTGGTTTGAAGCAAGAAATCTCAGCTACACCCGTCAGCAGGTAGCAAGCGGTACATATATTCCCCAGCCCGGCGATTTGGTTTATTTCTGCACCCCCGGTGTGGCACGAAAGGTCAATCATGTAGGCATTGTTGTCCGCTACGAGGATGGGATTCTCTATAGTGTTGAGGGTAACACCAACGATATGCCCCAAAGCACCAACGGTGGAAAGGTTTGCCTCAAATCCTACTCCATTGAAGACACCTATATCCGTTATATCTGCTCTCCCAAATATTAAAATCAAAATCGGCACGATTCAAATGAATCGTGCCGATTTTTCAAAACTCTCCAGCATCAAACATCACTGCCGACAGCGCACACAGCGGTGCAGTTTCGCAACGCAAAATCCGACTGCCCAATGTACAGACCTGTAAGCCTGCCTGAACTGCCTGATGGACTTCCTTTTCTTCCAAGCCGCCCTCCGGACCGGTCATCAAACTGACAGAGCCATAGGGCTTTGAGGACAATGCCATTTTCAGCGTGGTAGCATGCTCATTTTCATAAAACAAGAGTCCCAAATCTGCCTTAGCTGCCCGAGATAACGCCTCTGCATAGCTTGGCAGCGCCAAAACCTGAGGCACTCTGCCTCTGCCGGACTGCTCCGCTGCGGAAGCTGCAATCTTCTGCCACCGATCCAGCTTTTTCTGCAAGCTTTTTTCATCGGGTTTTGAAATGCATCGAGCAGACGGAAAGGCAATAATTTCATAAGCGCCCAATTCGGTCGCTTTCTGAATCACATGCTCCAGCTTATCTGCCTTGGGAAACGCCGTATAAACACTAACCTGAACAGAGGGCTCTGTGCTGCTGATTTTGCGCTCCAGCACCTCCATGGTCCATTCATCACTCAGCCGGCAAAGACATTCCCTGCCCTGCCCATCGCACAATAATGCCTGCTCCCCGATTTTCAGCCGAAGCACCTTGGCGTGCTGTGCGTTTTCACCGGTCAGGACAATTTGATTGCCCTTTAGCTCCTCCGGCGTAACAAAAAATCTGGTCATACTCTTTCCCCTGTTTACGGATTTTTCTATATTTTACCATGCATCTTGCCCATTATCAACTGCTTTTTCGTGTATTCCAAGCAAAGACGCCGCCATTCGTGCATATAAAAAATCCAGATACCAATTTGGTATCTGGATTTTGGTGCAAGAGATGGGACTCGAACCCACACGGCGTAACCACACGCACCTCAAACGTGCTTGTCTACCATTCCAACACTCTTGCAAACTTACCTCGATATTATAGCTGTGGAAGATGATTTTGTCAACCATTATTTCCCCTGCTATCCCTAAAAATCTTAACTTACAATTTCGTTATTCATATTGAAAATACAAGTTAATATCCACTTCCGTATCAATTCCCGGGACTGTTCCGGTACAGCTATACTGCCACATATCCAGCTGATACTGCCATGTCATCTCAGTGGAATACATGGCAAGCCACAAATCATAGCCCTGCTGTTCCAAGGCGTGCAAATCCAGCAGCCGATTGGCAATATCCTGATTGAAATAAACCATGGGCTGATAGCCCGCCTGCTTTACCCTTTCACAAAAAGCCGTGATGATGGCATGCAAGGATTGGGCATCCACATGAATATTACGCCCCTGTGCAGAATGGATTTCCCAGTCAAACACCACCGGATATTCAAGAGCTGTTCCGTCAAGCTTCTGCAAGAGAAAATCCGCCTCCGCCTCTGCCTCTGCAACAGAAATGGCTTGTGAGTAAAAATAAACCCCAATGGGAAGCCCCGCCTGCCGAGCACCGGAAAGATTTTCATCCACCTGCCTGTCCTCGTACAGCAATCCATCCCAAAGCCCACGGTAGCCAACCCGAATCATGGCAAATTCCACCGGAGAGGCTGCCACTTCCTGCCAGCGGATTTCCTGCTGGTGATGAGAAACATCAATTCCCAAAACGCTCTTTCCTGCAAGACAGGTTAAATAATCACCCGAAAACGCAAAATCCTCTGCGCTGTAGGGATTGGCAGTCAGATTTTCATCCGGCAATTTGGGCAAAGTCGCAGCAGGAGAATATGTACAGCCGGCAATCAATACCAGCATAAGCAGCAATACGACAGCAAATCGGTGCATACCATTCCCCCTTTCCGATTTTCACCTATTATATCACACGAAGCCGCACTCTCCAAGCAGAAAATCCGACTTTCATCGGCAAAATGAAAAAACGAGCATTTTGCTTGACAGGACAAAGAAAAAATGATACAATCGCACCAACTTCATAGGACAGTTCGTAACCATCCTGTCGGTAAACAAAACTAGGAACACGATGGGCGCTATTCGCTCATTTTTTATGGATGGGTGCAGTATGCACCCATTTTTTATTTTAGGAGAATTTTAAATGCGTAAAAACACCCGTTACATCGTTCATGGCGCTATCATCGCAGCACTGTATGTGGTGCTGACCCATCTGCAAAACCTGCTGCTGCCGGACTCTACCACCATGGCAATTCAATTTCGAGCATCGGAAGCCCTGTGCGTATTGGCTTTTTTCACGCCGGCAGCCATCCCCGGTCTTGTCTTGGGGTGTCTGCTGTTTAACATCAGCTCCGGCGCTGCCCTGCCCTTAGATTTTCTCCTAGGCTCGCTTGCCACGCTAGGCGCAGCCTTTTATATGTGGAAAAGCCGGAACTTGAAAATAGGCGGCATTCCCCTACCGGGGCTTTTCATGCCTGCACTATGGAACGGCGTATTGGTTGGCTGGGAGCTGATGATTTACATCGGCGGCGGTTTTCTGTTCAATGCTGCAATGGTCGCAATCGGAGAAATCGGCGTTCTGTTTACGCTGGGTCTAATTCTCTACGGCATCATTCAAAAGCGGAAGCTGCACCGCCATTTTTAACATTCATGCAGGTTTGCAAATGAAGCGGTTCTTTGGTGACGGGGTGAACAAAATCCAAGCTAAAAGCGCAAAGCAGCTGATAATGAAGCCCCATGCTTTTTGACAGTGTTTGGGACTGCTCTGTGCCATATTGAGGGTCACCCAAGATTGGGAAGCCTCTGTAGGCGCAGTGGACACGCAGCTGATGCGTCCGGCCGGTAAGGGGGCGCAGCTCCAGTTTGGAATACAAGGCATCCTGCTCCAGCACCCGAAACTCTGTTTGAGAGGGCTTTCCGGTGGGGCTGACAAAGCGAAGCAGGCTAGGCAGCGGCTTGCGCTCTATGGGCGCATCAATGATGCCGCAAGGGCTATCCGGGCAGCCGTAAACCAATGCCTGATAGGTTTTTTGCAGCGCCGTTTGCTGCAGCAGCGCATGGACATGAGCATTTTTTGCCAAAAGAACAATGCCAAAAGTATCTCTATCAAGTCTTGTCACCGGGTGGAAGGCACACTTCTGCCCGGTTTTTTCATAGTAGCCTGCCACATAATTGGCAAGTGTACCGCTGTTTTTGGAACGAGAGGGATGAATGAGCATACCGGCAGGCTTATCCACAGCCAGCAGGTGTTCGTCCTCATACACAATGGTCAGCTTCCCTACCTCTGCCGGATAATTCAAACCGGTTTCATCCAACAGCACTGAGATTACATCGCCGGATTTGACCTGAAAATCTGAATGCTCCGGTTTGCCGTTGACCAAAATTTTCTCGTGCCATTTGAGCCTATTCATCAATCCGGAGGACATTCCCATTTCTTCTCGCAGAAACGAGGACAACCGTCCCGACCGGGTAGCAGTGTGATTCAGTTCCATCCTTTCACCCCTTGCATGACAAAAAAGCCTGTTGCAAAACGCAACAGGCTTTTTTAGCTGATTAGTTCAGAGCAGCCTTCGCCTTCTCCACAACAGCTGCAAAAGCAGCAGCATCGTGAATGGCCATCTCGGACAGGCTCTTACGGTTCATCTCGATACCGGCCTTCTTCAGACCGTTCATGAACTTGGAGTAGTTCAAGCCATAGGGAGCAACCGCAGCGGAAATACGGGTAATCCACAGTCTGCGGAAATCACGCTTCTTCATCTTACGGCCTGCGAAAGCATAGTTGCCAGTCTTCATGACAGCCTGCTTAGCCATCTTAAAGTGCTTGGACTTAGAACCCCAATAGCCCTTAGCCAGCTTCAGGGTAGCATTTCTTCTCTTGCGCGTCATCATTGCGCCTTTAACTCTAGCCATCGTTCAATCCTCCTATTCTTACTTGTAGGGAATCATCTTCTTGATTACGTCAATGTTGGTCACATCGGCGTAAGCAGTTGTACGAAGATGACGGGTACGCTTGGTGGTCTTCTTAGTGAGGATGTGGCTTTTGTAAGCATGAGCTCTCTTAACCTTACCGCTCTTGGTCAGGTTGAATCTCTTCTTTGCACCACTATGGGTTTTCAGCTTGGGCATAGGTAATTCTCCTTCCAATATCTTGTGTGATAATTTACTTGCTATTTTTGGGGGCTAAAAACATTGCCATGAAGCGGCCTTCCAGCTTGGGATTTTTCTCCATGGTGGCTGTTTCAGTGCAAGCTTCAGCAAAATCCATCAGCAGCTTCTCACCGAGATTGGTATGTGCCATCTCACGGCCACGGAAGCGGATGCTGACCTTCACCCGATTGCCGTCTGCCAAGAACTTCTGGGCAGCCTTCACCTTGGTGTTCAGGTCATTGGTATCGATGCTGGGGCTCATGCGGATTTCCTTGATTTCCACCACCCGCTGGTTTTTCTTGGCTTCCTTTTCCCGCTTCTTCTGGTCGAAGCAGAACTTGGAATAGTCCATGATTTTACAGACAGGGGGCACTGCATTGGGGGAAATTTTCACCAGGTCCATGCCGGCTTCCTCAGCCATTTGATTGGCTTGTTCTGCCGATACGATGCCCAACTGGACGCCGTCTGCGCCAATCAGACGCACTTCCTTATCCTGGATTTCCTCATTGAGCTGATGTTCTAGCTTTGCGATAGTAAGCACCTCCAAATTAACAAAAAAGCGGATGCCAAAGCATCCGCATACATTCTCACAGTGTCCCGCTAACGGGATAAAAAGTGGAATATTGACCGCTTTGCTGTGCGCTTGCGGTGAGGCGGATGTTCAGCCTTCTTTATTACTCGCATATATTAGCACAGGAAACGCTGGTTGTCAAGGGTATTTTTTGCAAAAAATATATTTTCAAAAGGTTTTTCCCATTAGCAGAATATCTTATGCCTCCTGTGGGTAGGATGATTCCAAATCCCCTACCACTGTACTCGGCTGCTCTGTAAAGGCAGAGCGTACCTCCAAGCGGATATGGCACTGCTTTGCCAACTCTACGCACCGGTCATGGAGCACCTGCGCCCCCTGATTGCACAGCTCCAGCATAGCATCATAGCTTAAATGAGAATATTTTTTTGCATCAGCATACCGGCGAGGGTCTTTGTCATAAATCCCGTCCACATCCGTAAATATGACGCATCGGTCAGCCTTGAGCAGAGCTGCCAAGGCAACCGCTGTGGTATCAGAACCGCCCCTGCCAAGGGTTGTGATATTTTCCCGACTATCAATGCCTTGAAAACCGGCGACTACCACTACCTTGCCCCGATCCAGTTCCTGTTCAATCCGTTTTCCCCGAAGAAGCCGAATTCTCGCCTCACCATAGGCGGTATCCGTCACAAGCCCCGCCTGCCAGCCTGTCAGGCTCACCGCAGGGCAACCTGCTTCCTCTACCGCCATTGCCACCAGTGCTGCCGAAATCTGCTCTCCGGCAGAAACGCAGGCATCCGACTCCCGCAAATTTGGCACGGCTGTTATGGCATCAATTTTTTCCAGCAATCGATCAGTCAAATCCCCCTGTGCAGAAACCACTGCAACCACACGATGTCCCTGCCTAGCCGTCTCTGCCAAACGATGTGCCGCCGCCCGAATCCGCGTTGCATCCGCCACAGATGTGCCGCCATATTTTTGCACAATCAGCATCTTGCTTCACCTCCGACCCATTCTATGGCGACAGATCATGAAGTGTGCCGAAAAAAGGGAGTGCCATTACGGCACTCCCCAATATCCAATCAACCGGCTGCCAGCATCTCAGCCTTAATCACACCGGCGCATTGCCGCAACCAATGCAGCATCTCCTCCAGCGGCACCTCCACCTGTGCGGTTTCCGCCGCAATGGTCACAACAGCACAGCCATTGGAGGGCGTAATGGAATTGACTGTCAAAATGTTCATGGAATGCTGAGTAAATGCGCCCAAAATGGAAGACAAGGCGCCCGGCTCATCCCGAAGCAAAAATTGGAAGGTCATAATATGACTGTTATTCATATCCCGGAAGGGCTGAACAGCATCCCGATATTTATAAAAAGCACTACGGCTAATATCAGTAATTTTGGTGGCTTCATTGACAGTGCCCGCCTCTCCGGTAGCAAGCAGGCGTTTTGCCTCTACAACCTTAAGGAAAATCTCCGGCAAGGCAGATGCCTCCACAATACAATATTTTGTGTCCATAGCGTCCTCCTGTTGTTTCTTTGCACATTTTTTGTGCTTTATTTTTTATCTTATTATAGCATATTCTTAAAAAATTGCAAGATATTTCTTTGGGGGTGAAACATTTGTCCGGCTCAGTCATACAAAAATTTTTAGTGCCGGCAGTGCTGGTAGTCATTGCAGCCCCTTTGGCGGGGACTGTATTTCCGATTTTTTTGCCAATTTTACTGGGGCTTTTCCTTGCAATGGGAGCGCAACCTATCGTACAATGGCTGCAAAGCAAGCTTCACATTCCGCACGGCGTAGCGGTGGGCATTGGTGTCAGTGCTGTAATTGTGCTTTCTGCCGCATCACTGACCATTATAAGCGCTGCATTACTGCGGCAGCTCTCTAGATTAAGCGACCTATTGCCACTTATGACGGATGCCGTCATACAGGGCACGGCTCTACTGGAGCAATGGCTCCTGTCCCTTGCTGAAAAAACGCCGCCGGGAATTCGAATGGTTGTAACAGATTTTATCACAAAGCTATTTACCGGCGGCGGCAGCATTTTGGAGCAGCTGGCAAAAGGCATTCCGCAAATGGCAAGCCAGTTGCTTGGACATTTCTCACAAGGCTTGATTGCAACAGTTACCATGCTGCTATCCGCCTATATGATCGCTGCCCGATGGCAAGAGCTGAAGGCTTGGCTGCAAAAGCAGCTTCCCAAAGGTTGGTCTGACCGATATTTGCCTGCAATTAAAGGCTTTCGGTCTGCGCTTGGCGGTTGGCTGCTGGCACAGCTGAAGCTTGGTGCTGTAGCGTTTTTCATACTCACTATAGGCTTTCTGCTTCTAAAACTTCCTCAATTTTTCCTGTGGGCAGCTCTAGTGACGCTGGTTGATGCACTTCCCATTTTGGGGGTGGGCACGGTGCTTGTTCCATGGAGCTTAATATGTTTTTTGCAGCAAGACACCCCAAAAGCCATTGGGCTTCTGTGTATCTTCCTAATCATTTGGCTGGTCAGGTCCATTTTAGAGCCTCGGCTGATTAGCAAGGAGCTGGGATTAGACCCACTTTTGACACTGATTGTCATATACGCTGGCTTTCGGCTATGGGGTATCTGGGGCATGATTTTTGCGCCTGTCATTGCAATCTGTTTAATACAGCTTCGCAAACAACTGAAATCTTAATCGACATCCGGCAAAAAGCCCTATAATAAAGCCAAAAATCAACAATTTTTTTGTTAATTTTCCATTCTGCCTATTGTGCAACTATATTTTTTTTGATATAATGATTTCAATAATGTTTATATATTGGATGTGTGTTGCTTGAAATACGGAGTATGGAATGTACAAACCCCTGAAATAGGAGCAGTCAACGCCCTGGTTACTGGCGGTTATGCTCCCCTGACTGCAATGGTGCTCTCGTCCAGAGGTATGACCTCCCCTGCTGATGCCAACCGCTATTTGGACTGCTGCGGGCAGATGCCCAGCCCCTTTGAAATGACTGATATGGACCTGGCTGTGGGTCGGGTGCGCCTCGCTTTGGCAAGAGACGAAAAAATTGCTGTCTTTGGCGATTATGATGTAGACGGCATTACCTCCACCTGCCTGCTGACCCACTATCTGCGCCGTCAGGGTGCAGATTGCGTCAGCTACATCCCCGGTCGGCTGGAGGAGGGCTATGGCTTGAATCCCATTGCCATTCATCAGCTGCATAGCGAAGGTGTCAGGCTGATCATCACAGTGGACTGCGGCATTACCGCCGTGGAAGAAGCCCAGCTTTGCAAGAACTTGGGCATTGACCTCGTCATTACAGACCACCATGAATGCAAGGATATTCTGCCGGAAGCTGTCGCCGTAGTGAACCCTCACAGACCGGACGGGGGCTATCCCCACAAAAATTTATCCGGTGTGGGCGTTGCCTTTAAACTTGCTGCCGCCCTGCACGGCAATCAGCAGGAAGCACTGAATGAATACGCAGACATGGTTTGCCTTGGCACAGTGGCAGATGTGATGCCCTTACTGGGTGAAAACCGCATTTTTGTTGCCAAGGGCTTGGAGTCTATGAAAAACACCCATCGCCCCGGTATTGCGGCGCTGATGGCTGAATGCGGCTGTACGCCGGACAATGTTAATGCCTCCTCCATCGGCTTTATGCTGGCGCCCCGCATCAATGCGGCAGGTCGCATCGGGCAGATTGATTTGGCAATTGACCTGTTTTTAACACAGGATGCTGCACAGGCACAGCTTCTGGCGCAGGGGCTTTGCGAATTAAATCGGCAACGGCAAGCTGTAGAGTCTGAAATCTACCGTCAGGCGGTAGAAATGCTGCCCCAAGGCAAATTGCCGGAAGCCATTGTATTGGCTGACGAAAGCTGGCATCAGGGTGTGGTGGGCATTGTTGCCAGCCGCATTGCGGAAGAATACTGCTGCCCAACCTTCTTGATTTGCTTGGACGGCGAGCATGGCAAAGCCAGCTCCCGAAGCTACGGCGGCTTTAACCTGTTTGCTGCCCTAACCACTCTTTCTCCATTACTGGAAAACTACGGCGGTCATGAGCTTGCCGCAGGCTTTACCATTCACCGTGACCAGATTGACACTTTCCGCAAGGAGGTCTGTGCAATGGCAGGGGCGTACTATGCCGCCAACGGTCCCCGTACTGTTTTGGATGCAGACTGTGTCATCACGCCGGAATTGCTTTCCGTAAAGGGCATCGATTCTCTGAGTGCTTTAGAGCCATGTGGAAACGGCTGTCCGAAGCCTGTGCTGGTGATGGAAAACTTGACTATTGACCGCATTAGCTTGGTAGGCAACGGTCGCCACACCCGTCTGCGGCTGCGTCAAGGACATCATACTCTGGGGGCAATCGGCTTTGGCATGACCTCTCAAAGCGCCTCGATTGAGCCCGGCGATTTGGTCGATGTGGCGTTTATTCCACAAGTCAACGAATTTCGGGGCGAACGAACGGTTCAGCTGAATATTCAGGACATCCGTCCCAGCTGTCAGGCACCCTGTTCCTGCGACAGCAGCAGCTACCGGAAATTCAAAACCGGTGTTCTTTCCCCTGCGGAGGCTGCACTTCTTCTGCCGGACCGTGGCACATTGGCTTCTGTTTGGCGTTATTTGGCTGGCTGTAACGGCAGCACCATCATGGAAACACCGGACTGTCTATGCCGCAAAATTGTACGCAAGACCAACTCCCCCCTGCAACTGGACAAGCTGCTAACCTGCTTGGACATTTTTGCCGATGTGGGGCTTTTATCCTTAATGCGTCAGAGCAAAAATCTTGTAATTACCCTATGCGCTGACGGCAAAAAAGCTGATTTGCAGGACAGCAAAACCATGCAACAGCTTCTGAAAGAGAGTGAACTTCATGGAAAGCTTTGAATTCCATTATGAATCCCTGTTGGCATCGCTGCAGCGGCGCTCCATCGGGGAAGATATGAAACTAATTGAGGATGCCATTACCTACGCCAACTTCCAGCACAAGGACCAAAAGCGCAAGGACGGCTCTCCCTATATCATTCATCCCCTTGCAGTGGCTGAAATCGTAGCAGAATTCGGTCTGGATACCGATACCATTCTTGCCGCCCTTTTGCACGACTGCATTGAGGATACGAACACCTCTCATGACGACATCTCCGCCCGTTTCGGTGAAACCGTTGCAGAGCTTGTAGAAGGCGTCACCAAACTGACCAGAGCCAATTTCTCCTCTACCGAGCAAGCCCAAATGGAAAATCTGCGAAAAATGTTCATGGCAATGAGCAAGGACATCCGGGTTGTCTTAATCAAAATTGCTGACCGGCTGCACAATATGCGCACCATGCAGTATCAGACTCCCGAAAAGCAGATTTCCAAATGTCGGGAAACCATGGACATCTATGCTCCCCTTGCGCACCGCTTAGGTATGCAGAAAATCAAGTGGGAGCTGGAGGATATTGCCCTGCGATATTTGGTGCCGGATGACTATAACAACATTATGGCATACCTCGGTGCGCATAAGGAGCAGGACGAAGCCTTTATGAACACCATTCAGTCCACCATTTCCCATCGGCTGTCGGCTGTTGGCATCAGCAACACCTCCTATGGGCGCATTAAGCATGTGTATTCCATTTACCGCAAAATGCAAACCCAAAACAAAACCATTGATGAACTGTATGACCTGTACGCATTTCGGGTGATTGTAGACACCATTCCTGACTGCTATAATGTGCTGGGTCACATCCATGATTTGTTCAATTTGGTGCCCGGTCGGTTTAAGGACTACATTTCCACCCCCAAGCCTAATATGTATCAGAGTCTGCATACCACCGTTATCGGCAAGCAGGGCATTCCTTTTGAGGTACAAATCCGCACATGGGATATGCACGAAACCGCAGAATACGGTATTGCCGCCCACTGGAAATACAAGCAGGGCACCGGAAACGGCGAGGAAAAGGATTTTGAATGGGTGCGCCGTCTGCTGGAAAATCAGCAGGATTCCGATGCGGATGAATATATCGAATCACTAAAAATCGATATGTTCGATGATGAGGTCTTTGTCTTTACTCCCAAGGGCAGAATCGTTTCCCTGCCAGCTGGCTCTACTCCCATTGATTTTGCCTATGCCATCCATTCCGGTGTAGGCAACGCCATGGTGGGCGCAAAGGTCAACAACCGCATTACCAACATTGATGCCTCACTGAACAACGGCGATATTGTGGAGGTGCTGACCTCCAAAGCTGCCAAGGGTCCCAGCCGTGACTGGCTGAACATCTGTAAGAGCAACCAAGCACGCACCAAAATCAAGCAATGGTTCAAAAAAGAAAGACGGGAAGAAAATGTTATCCACGGTCGTACCTCCTTTGAATCCGAAATGCGCCGGGTTGGGCTTCCCCTTTCCATTACCATTGACCCGGAGGTTAGTCCGCAGCTGCTGAAAAAACTGTCCTTCGACAACTGGGAGGATATGTATGCTGCCATTGGCTATGGCGGCTTAACCGCCTCAAAGGTGGTCGGACGCATTCGGGACGATATTAACCGAGCAGTTAAAATTCAAACCAACGACAAAATCATGCAGCCCGCTACCAAGCCGCAGGAATACCTAAACCGTCATGCGGTCAACGGCGTCATCGTGGAGGATATTGAATCCTGCATGATTAAATTTGCCAAGTGCTGTACCCCTGTTCCCGGCGATGCAATTGCAGGCTTTATAACCAAGGGCTTTGGCGTATCCGTCCATCGTGCAGATTGCCCCAACGCCGCACATCGGCATGAACAGCCTCAGGCTGCCCGCTGGGTCCGTGTTCGCTGGGCAAATCAGGATGAGCAGCCCTTTGAAACCGCTTTGGAGCTGGACTGCATTACCCGTGAGGGACTTCTATTGGATGTTGCCACCGTCATGTCCACCAGCCGTGTCCGGCTGAAGGAGCTAAACGGCAAGGATTTACCCGGCGGCAAAAGTATCTTTACCGTTCGATTTGAGGTCAAAAATGTAGAGGAGTTGGAAACCATTCGCACCAAGCTTTTGAATATTCGAGATGTGATTGGCTCCAGACGGGGTCAGAATTAACAAGGAGATACGCCAATGCGGGCTGTTTTGACAAGAGTAACCTCTGCCTC
>JAZOPV010000025.1:0-2147 GCA_045655745.1 Faecousia sp. | reverse complement strand
TCAAAGTCGTTGGGGTCATGGGCGGGGGTCATCTTCACGCAGCCCGTACCGAACTCCATTTCCGCATAGTCATCGGCAACCACCGGAATTTCCTTGTTGACCAAGGGCAGAATCACAGTCTTACCCACAATGGCAGTGTAGCGCTCGTCATTGGGGTTGACGCACACGCCGGTATCACCCAGCATGGTTTCGGGTCTTGTGGTAGCAACCACCACTTCACCTGTGCCGTCTGCCAAGGGATAGCGGATGTGCCACAGATGACCGGGCTTGTCCACATATTCCACCTCTGCATCGGAAAGAGCTGTGACACAATGAGGACACCAGTTGATAATCCGGCTGCCCTTGTAAATCAAGCCCTTTTCATACAAAGAAACAAACACCTCACGCACTGCCTTGGAGCAGCCCCCATCCATGGTAAATCTTGCTCTGTCCCAATCGCAGGAAGCGCCCAGCTTTTTCTGCTGCTCCACGATGCGGTTGCCGTAGCGGTTTTTCCAATCCCACACCTTTTCCAGGAACTTTTCACGACCCAAATCATAACGGGTCAAGCCCTCTTTCCGCAATTCCTCCTCCACCTTGATTTGGGTGGCAATGCCGGCATGGTCCACGCCGGGCACCCACAAGGCGTCATAGCCCTGCATCCGCTTAAAGCGAATGAGGGTATCCTGCAGCGTTGCGTCCATGGCATGACCCATGTGCAGCTGACCGGTTACATTGGGAGGCGGCATCACAATGGTAAAGGGCTTTGCGCCCTCCTTGTTTTGGGGCTTAAAATAGCCGTTGCGCTCCCACATTTCATAAATTTCAGTTTCCACCTGCTGTGGCTCATAGACCTTGGGTAATTCTCTAGCCATAGTCAATCTCCTTCCAAAAAAACGCCCTGAGTCCTTAGACTCAGGGCGAAAATAGACATTTCCGTGGTACCACCTGAATTTCCGGCAATGCCGGACACTTAAAACGCTGTAACGGGCGACCCGTGCTCCCCTACTGCAATTCAGAAAACCAGCTCCGGAGCGACAATTTACTACTACCTTATGGGCTTGCACCTATCCGCCCACTCTCTGCAAAGGTTTGGCAGTAAAACCTCTCCATCAGTGCCTTTAACAGTATCAAATTACCATATTTTTGTCCTTATGTCAACATTTAATTCATCCTTTTCTTTTGAAACTTGACGGTTTTGGGAAATATGGTATAATATATCCAATTCAGACACAGGAGCTTATGCTTATGAAACTTTCCCTCATTGTTCCCTGCTATAACGAAGCCGAAAATGTAAAACCGTTTCAGGATGCAGTCATGGCAGCCTTTGACGGCTGCGGCTATGATTATGAAATCGTCTTTGTCAACGATGGCAGTCGGGACGCAACTTTGCACAATTTAAAAAAGCTCCACAAAGCGCAAGCCTGCCCTGTAAAAGTCATTTCCTTTTCCCGCAATTTTGGCAAGGAGGCAGGACTTTTTGCCGGATTACAGCACGCCAAGGGAGAATACATCTCCCTCATTGATGTGGATTTGCAGCAGCGACCGGAGCTGGTGCGGGATATGGTCAAAACATTAGAGGAAAAGCCGGAAATTGATGTGGTGGCAGCCTATCAGGACCGCCGTGGTGAGGGCAAGCTTCTCTCCTTCTTCAAGAAAAGCTTTTATGCCATCATAAACCGCCTGTCCACCGTCAAGCTAAAACCGGATGCCAGTGATTTCCGCACCTTCCGCCGCAGTGTGGGAGAAAGCATTTTGTCCCTGCCGGAATATCACCGCTTCAGCAAGGGCATTTTTGCTTGGGTGGGCTATGAAACAGAGTTTATTCCCTACACCGCCGAAAAGCGAAATGCCGGCAGCAGCAAATGGAGCTTCCGTAAGCTTGCCAACTATGCCATTGACGGCATCATCGGATTTAGCACCGCACCGCTTCGGCTGGCAAGCTATCTTGGAATTCTCACCGCCATTGCCGCCGCCATTTATCTTATTGTGGTGGTACTGCAAAAGCTGATTTGGGGCATTGCCCTGCCAGGCTACGCAACCATCATCGTGCTGATTTTGCTGCTGGGCGGTGTGCAGCTGCTGTGTATCGGCATCATCGGAGAATATGTTGGCAAGACCTTTGAGCAAAGCAAGAGTAGACCCATCTATATCGCAAAAGAAATTCT
>JAZOPV010000024.1:0-39310 GCA_045655745.1 Faecousia sp. | reverse complement strand
TGGCGGCGTAACTCAGTTGGTAGAGTACCCGGTTCATACCCGGTCTGTCACCTGTTCAAGTCAGGTCGCCGCTACCAGGCCCGTTGGTCAAGCGGTTAAGACACCGCCCTTTCACGGCGGTAACATGGGTTCGATTCCCGTACGGGTCACCAATAAAACTCCATCACCATTTGGTGATGGAGTTTTATTTTTTGTTCCCCGTATGGGAATCGAAAGGGCGTTAAGAAAACATGCCGGTGGCATGTTTTTAGCCCGTGGGAGATTCCCGGCAGCCAAAGGCTGGCAAAACAAGCTTGTGCTGCACCAAGACAACCACACCATTCGGTGTGGTTTTTCTTTTTTACTTAGGGGAACGCAATAGGAAAAATCGGGGCGTATACTTTTTAATTTGTGCTCAAAAATAATTTATAAATGTTCCCCTTGACATTTTTAGCACTCGGTGGTATAGTGTGCTTAGCACTCGGGGTTAAAGAGTGCTAAACGCCGAAAAGGAGGAGTCTTATGGAACTGACGGAACGGAAAAAAAAGGTGCTGCGCTCTATCGTGGACCTGTATATTCGCACGGCAGAGCCGGTAGGCTCCAAGGCAATCGCAGAGCTGCCTGATATGAATTATTCCTCTGCTACCATTCGCAATGAGATGGCAGAGCTGACCACCATGGGTTATTTGGAGCAGCCCCACACCAGTGCCGGTCGAGTTCCTTCTGCTGCCGGCTATCGGCTGTATGTGGATGAGCTGATGGCGGATTATCGCCTGAGCATGGATGAAACCAGGCTGATCAACGCCTCCATTGAGGAGAAAATGCAACAGGTGGATAAGCTGGTGGAAAAGGTGGCAAAGCTAGTCAGCCAGGCTACCGATTTGCCTGCCATTTCCATGGCAGCCCGCAGCAGCCTTGCCACTGCCAAGCATTTTGAGCTGATTCCTGCAGGCAGCGGTAGCATTATTCTCGTGGTGATGCTGTCTACCGATGAGGTTCTTAACAAGCTCATTAAGTTGCCGGTGGTTGTAGACGAGGGAGATTTGAAGCTTCTGTCTGCAGTGCTAAATGCCTCCATGACGGAGCTTCCCTTGGAGGAGTTTTCATCGGAGCTGATGGAACGGGTCATGCGTTCTGCGGGAGCAGCAGCCAGTTTAGTGCCCATTGTGGTGGATTTCACCACAGATGCGCTCCGTGGCAAGGGCAGCACCAATGTGGCAGTTGCCGGACAGATGCGGCTGCTGACCCAGCCGGAATATCGGGATGTGGACAAAGCCCAGCGCGTCATTACCTCTCTTGATGAGGAAGCCCTGAGTAATTTGCCTGCGGTGATGATGAATGCAAACGGCACAAAGGTGCTGGTTGGCCCTGAAAATGTGGCATCGGAGCTGAAAGACAGCTCTGTGGTCATGACAAAATTCGACATTGGCGATGGAATGCAGGGCATGATTGGCGTGGTCGGTCCGACTCGAATGGATTATGCCAAGATTACCGCCCGACTCAGCTATTTCGCTGAGAGCCTCAGCAAAATGTTTATAAAGCCGGAGCAGCCCCAGCTGTCCCAGCCAGAAGATAATAAATAAGGAGCAAGCCCGTGGGTAAAAAGGAAAAACAGGAAAATCCTGTAGAGGAATTGACCGAGGAAGTTGTAGAAGAAACCGCTGCTGAGGCAGAGGTCAATCCTTGGGAGGAAAAATATAACGCCGAGCATGATGCCTTCTTGCGGCTGGCAGCGGAATTTGATAATTTCCGCAAGCGCACTGCAAAGGAAAAGGAAAGTGCCTACGGCAACGGCAAGGCAGACACCGTGGCAAAGCTGCTGCCGGTGTATGACAATTTAGACCGTGCCCTGCAGCAAGCTACCGAGGATGCTGCCTATAAAAAGGGCGTGGAAATGACCATGAATGAGCTGGTCAAGATTTTCACCGCTTTGGGTGTGGAAATTTTCGGCGCAGTGGGGGATGAATTTAATCCCGAGCTGCATAACGCTATTATGCACGCTGAGGACGACAGCCTTGGAGAAAATACCATTTCCATGGTGTTCCAAAAGGGCTTTAAGCTTGGCGATAAGGTAGTCCGCTTTGCCATGGTGCAGGTGGCAAATTAAAATGTATACAATTTAACTTTCATATAGGAGGAAATTTATTATGTCTAAGATTATTGGTATTGATTTGGGTACAACCAACTCTTGCGTGGCTGTTTTGGAGGGCGGCGAGCCTGTTGTTATCGCCAACGCCGAGGGCGGCAGAACCACCCCTTCCGTGGTGGCATTCTCCAAGACCGGTGAGCGTATGGTTGGTCAGGTGGCAAAGCGTCAGGCGGTTACCAATGCTGACCGCACCATTGCTTCCATCAAGCGCCACATGGGTGAAAACTATCATGTTTCCATCGATGGCAAGAACTACACCCCTCAGGAAATCTCCGCCATGACCTTGGCAAAGCTGAAGGCGGATGCAGAAGCCTACTTGGGTCAGACAGTTTCTGAGGCTGTCATTACTGTACCTGCCTACTTCTCCGATGCACAGCGGCAGGCAACCAAGGACGCCGGCAAGATTGCCGGTTTGGATGTTAAGCGCATCATCAACGAGCCCACTGCTGCAGCCTTGGCTTATGGCCTCGACAAGGAGCAGGAGCAGAAAATCATGGTCTATGACTTGGGCGGCGGCACTTTCGATGTGTCCATTTTGGAAATTGGCGATGGCATCGTGGAGGTTTTGGCAACTGCCGGCGACACCCGTTTGGGCGGCGATGATTTTGACGAGCGCATCATGAACTACTTGGTTACGGAGTTCAAGAAGACCGAGGGCGTTGACCTGAAGAGCGACAAGATGGCAATGCAGCGGTTGAAGGAGGCTGCTGAAAAGGCAAAGATTGAGCTGTCGGGCATGACCTCTACCACTGTCAACCTGCCCTATATCACCGCCGATGCCACCGGTCCGAAGCATATGGACATTACCATCTCCCGTGCCAAGTTCAATGAGTTGACCGCCGATTTGGTGGAGCGCACTCTGAAGCCCGTCCGTCAGTCCATGTCTGACGCCGGCTTGAAGGCAAGCGACTTGGATAAGGTGCTGCTGGTGGGCGGCTCTACCCGTATTCCTGCTGTGCAGGAGGCTGTCAAGGGCATCACCGGCAAGGAAGGCTTTAAGGGCATCAACCCCGACGAGTGCGTTGCTGTGGGTGCTGCCATTCAGGGCGGCGTGCTGACCGGCGATGTGAAGGATGTGGTGCTGCTGGATGTGACCCCTCTGTCTTTGGGCATTGAAACCATGGGCGGCGTGTTCACCCGACTGATTGACCGCAATACCACCATTCCTACCCGTAAGAGCCAAATTTTCTCCACCGCCGCAGACGGACAGACCTCTGTTGAGGTTCATGTGCTGCAGGGCGAGCGTGAAATGGCACAGTATAATAAGACCTTGGGCAACTTCCAGCTGGGCGGCATTGCTCCTGCGCCCCGTGGCGTACCTCAGATTGAGGTGACCTTTGACATCGATGCCAACGGCATTGTTAAGGTTTCTGCCAAGGATTTGGGCACCGGTAAGGAGGCAAATATCTCCATCACCGCTTCCACCAACCTTTCTCAGGAGGATATTGACAAGGCTGTTCGTGAAGCCGAGCAGTATGCCGCTGAGGACAAGGCTCGCAAGGACGAGGTGGACACCCACAATATGGCAGACCAAACCGTTTATCAGACCGAAAAGACCCTGAACGAACTGGGCGATAAGATTTCTGCGGACGAAAAGGCTTCCATTCAGACCGCTGTTGATAACCTGAAGGAAGTCAACAAGGGTACGGACATTGCTGCCATCAAGGCTGCCACCGAGGAAGTGCAGAAGGCTTTCTACGCCGTGTCTGAAAAGCTGTACAAGAACGCTGCTCCTCAGGGTGAGGGCTGTGACCCCAACTGTGGCGGGTCTTGCGGCAATGACGGCGTTGTGGATGCCGACTACGAAACTGTTGACTAATTTGCAATAAAGCCCGAGGGACGGCGAAACTGCCGCCCCTCGCTTGGCGTATATTGAGGTGAAACCAAATGGCAGACAACAAGAGAGATTATTATGAGGTGCTGGGAGTAGAAAAAACCGCCAGTGCCGATGAAATAAAAAAGGCATACCGCAAAAGCGCCATGAAATACCACCCCGACCGCAATCCCGGCGACAAGACCGCTGAGGAAAAGTTTAAGGAGCTGGGTGAAGCCTATGAGGTGCTGTCCGATGACCAGAAGCGTGCTCGTTATGACCAGTACGGTCATGCCGGTGTAGACCCCAATTTCGGCGCAGGACAGGGCGGCTACGGTGGCTTTGGCGGTTTCGGCGATTTTGGAGATTTGGGCGATATTTTCGGCTCGTTCTTTGGCGGTGGCGGCAGCCGCCGCAGCAACGCCAATGCCCCCCGTCGAGGCGAGGATGTGGGTGCACGGCTGGATTTGACCTTTGAGGAGGCGGCCTTTGGCTGCGAAAAGGAAATCAGCGCCACCCGTATTGAAAATTGCGGTAGCTGTCATGGCTCCGGCTCTGCTGACGGTGCAGTGGAAACCTGCTCTGCCTGTCGGGGTGCCGGTCAGGTGCGTACCACTCAGAATTTTATGGGTATGTCCATGCAGTCCACCTCTGTGTGTCCCCAGTGTAACGGACGGGGTAAGATTGTGAAGAACCCTTGTACCACCTGCCGTGGCAAGGGCAAGGTGCGCCGTACCCAAAAGATTAAGGTTCATGTTCCTGCCGGTGTGGATGAGGGACAGAGTGTCCGTGTCCGTGGGGAAGGCTGTGTTGGCAGCAATGGCGGTCCTAGCGGTGATGTGCTGGCAGAGATTTACATCAAGCGGCATCCCATTTTTGAGCGCAGCGGCATGGATGTGTTCTGCGAAGTGCCCATTTCCTTTGCGCAGGCGGCTTTGGGCGGCGAAATTGATGTGCCTACTTTGGATGGTAAGGTGAAATATGATATTCCGGAGGGCACGCAGACCGGTCGGGAGTTTGTGCTGAATGACAAGGGTATTCCCAGTGTGAATAATCCCAACCGCCGTGGTCGTCACCGCTTCACGGTGGTGGTGGAAACCCCCACCAAGCTGACCAAGGAGCAAAAGGAGCTGCTGCGGCAGCTGGAGGGAACGATGGAAAGCAAATCCTCCCCCAAGCGGAAGAAGTTTTTCGATACGCTGAAGGATTTTTTTGATTGAGGTTTCTTATGGAAGAACAATTTATTGCCGCATGGCTTTCTGCCCGACAACAGGCGGCGGACAGGGGAATTCGGCTGCGTCCGGTAGCGGCGGATACCGCCCTGCAGACCGCCCATCGCTGGCTTTCCGGCAGTCGGGAAAGTGACGGCTTTGGAATTTTGGCGGATAAAAAGCTGCTGAAATGGTCGCTGGAGGCATTGGTGGTGGATAAGCGCTTTACGGCGCTGTTTACCGATGAAGAAGCCAATGTTGCACTGCAGCGCCTGCTCAGTGCAGAATATTATGGATAAAAAAACAGCGTATTCCCACGGGAATACGCTGTTTTTCTCATGGCTTCTCCAAAAGTGCGGTGATTTTTTGCCCGATTTGGCACACCGGCTTGTGGGGACATTTTTCATAGGCGCAGTCGATGGAAATTTCGCCGTCCTCATTCTCCACCGTGACCATGCGGCTTTTGTCCAGCATCCGGCAGTAGCCGGTAAGAAATTCCTCCATGCTCATTCCTCCACCAAACAGAAGCCCTTGGGGGCAAGGGATAGCTTGTCCGGCGTGACGGTCTGCAAATTGTGTCCTAACAGCAGCCGACCGGCAGGAATGTCCCATGCGTCAATGTTTCGGTTTACATAAATCTTATAGCTTTTGCCTTTCCAGCTACGGCTGAAGCACAGCCGGTTGTCAGTGGCGTGGAAAAATTCAATATCGCCATACCGCAATGCCGGAATTTCTTTGCGAAGCTGACCCAAATGCCGGAAGTGGGACAAAAGGCTTTGATTTTCCTGACCCCAAGGATAGGTGCGGCGGTTAAAGGGGTCTTTGTGCCCCTCCATACCTGCCTCATCGCCGTAATACAGGCTGGGGCTGCCGGGGAGGGTATATTGCAGGAAGGCGGCGGTCAACAGTCGCTCCTCTGCCCGAATATACTGACTTCTAGATAGGAAGCGCTGCGCCTGCTCTTGCCGTGAGCCGTGGAATTCGTCCACCAGCTCTGTGAGAATTCGCCGGGTATCGTGGGTGCCCAGCATATTCATGTTGCAGGCAAGCACCTGAGGCGGATAGTTCTCCGCAATGGAAAGAACGGTATCCCGAAAGGCTTCGCCGCCGTCCAGCCGCTTGATATAATTGATGATGGCGGTGCGGTAGGGATAATCCATCACACTGTCCAGTGTGCCGTCTACAAAATACCGGCGGCGGATGCCGTAGGCAAGCTTGGTGGAGGCGTGCTCCCACACCTCGCCCATTAAAAGAGCATCGGGCTTGATTTCGCGAATTCGCTTTTTCAGCAGCAGCACAAATTCGTCCGGCAGCTCGTCCACCACATCCAGCCGGAAGCCGTCAGCACCGGCTTTGAGCCAGTGGGCGACTACAGAATCTTCGTCTGTGATGATGTAGGAGATAAAATCCGGATGCATTTTATTGACGGTGGGCAGGGTGTCAAAATCCCACCAGCAGTTGTAGCGGTCGGGGAATTGCTGAAAGCTGTACCAGTTGTAGTAGGGGGAAGTTTTTCCTTGATAAGCGCCTGCACCGGGAAAGGTGCGGTGCTTGTTGAAATAGAGACTGTTGTCGCCGGTGTGGGAATACACGCCGTCCAAAATCACCCGGATGCCACGGGCATGGGCGGCATCGCAAAGGGCAGTGAATTCTGCCTCTGTGCCCAGCATGGGGTCGGGTCGCTTATAGTCACCGGTGTCGTAGCGGTGAGAGGAATATGCCATGGAAATGGGATTGAGGTAGAGAATGCTTGTGCCAAGGGAGGCAATGTAATCCATTTTTTCGGTGATGCCCTTAAAATTGCCACCGAAAAAGTCATTATTTAAAATGCGACCCTGTGCATCCGGCATCCAATCCACTTCCTCGTCCCAGCGGCGGTGGAGGGTATAGGGCTCTAATTTGCCGGACAGGTCGGGCGAGCCGGATTTATAGAAGCGGTCGGGGAAAACCTGATAAATGGTTGCACCCTTTGCCCAATCCGGCGTTTGGAAATCTGCCGGAATACAGCTGACCTGCCACATATCACCATCTTCCATGTTGGTGTCGTTGCCATATTTAAACAGCCGGAAGTTGCCGCCATGATTGTAAATGCGGAAGTAATAGAAATAAAGTCCCGGCAGCGTCAGAGAAAAAGTGCCTCTGAAAACCTCATAAGCGCCCAAACAGTCACATTTTTCCATGGGCACAGAAAGGGCAGGACGGTTGTCCTCCCAAAGAATGACACATTCCACCCTGCTTGCCTGCACCTGTTGGGGAATGTGGATGTGCAGCGTGCAGCTTTCTTCGGGGCGGAGCGTGCCGAAGGGGGCTTTAAACTGACTTTTTTTGCTGTCAAATAAAATACGCATGATGTTCTCCTGCTGTTTTATGAGATGATATGATTATACACCATTTTTCTCAAAAAAGAAAGTCGGAAGTATAGAGAAATTGGCATTTGGCGGATTTTTCCGCTGCCGTAAGGAAAAAACAGAGGATAGGACCGGAACTTCCAATGTTTTTTCTTGCTATTTTGGTTTCTTGCGGATATAATGAATAATAGAGTAATTATGGGGAGGTATACCCTTGCGCCAAAAAAAGCATATTTTGCTGTTGACCACCGGCGGTACCATTGCTTCTGTTCCCGGCGGTGACGGACTCGTTCCCTGTTCCTCCGGCGTGTTTGAACGGGAAATGGAGCAGCTGCGGACCTTTTATGATATTACGGTCAAGGACCTGATTTGCTTGGATTCCTCCAACATTCGCCCTGCGGAATGGCAGCTTATCGCAAAGGGTGTTTTTGAAAATCGCACCAGTGTGGATGGCATTGTGATTTCTCATGGCACGGATACCATGGGTTATACCGCCTCTGCACTGAGCTTTATGCTGCCGAATATTGATATTCCTGTGGTGCTGACCGGCTCGCAGCTGCCGCTGTGGGATGTGCTCAGTGACGGACCGGACAACCTGCGTACGGCTTTTGCCATGGCATCCTCCTCAGAGCCCGGCGTGTTTCTCGCCTTTGACAGAAAGGTGATGCTGGGCTGCCGCAGCGTGAAGGTACGTGCTTCCGGCTTTTCTGCCTTTGAGTCCATCAATGCCCGCTATGCGGCACGGGTCAGTAATGCCGGCTTGACGGTGGACAAATCAGTGCTGCCGGTATTCTCCGGCGTACCGGAACTGAAAACCGAAATCAGCGATGAGGTGTTTTTGCTGAAGCTGACTCCCGGTTTGTCGCCCCACATTTTTGATGCGCTGGCGGATATGGGCTATAAGGGCATCGTCATCGAAGCCTTTGGCTTGGGTGGCATCAATGTGCTCAATGAGGGGCTTTGCGGTATTCGTAGGGCACTAGATAAGGGCATCAGTGTGGTGGTGACCTCTCAGTGCCTGTATGACAGTGCCAATTTGGGGGTCTATCAGGTGGGCAAAAGGCTTTTGGAGCTGGGGGTTATTCAGGGTCGGGATATGACCACGGAGGCTGCCATGACCAAGCTGATGTGGGCAATCGGTCAGGGTATGAATCGTGAGGAGATTGCTGCCTTGTTTGGAAAAAATCTGGCTGGTGAAGTCAGTGTGTGCTGAAAAACCGAAGGAGGAATTGCATGGATACCATTTATGTTACCGGACATCGAAATCCGGATACGGATTCCATTGTATCAGCCATGGCGTATGCTGCTCTGCGCAATGCCTTGGGCGATCGGGAATATGAGGCAGCTTGCCTTGGACCTGTGTCGGATGAAACCCAAATTGTGCTGAATCGGTTTGGCTTTCAGCCTCCCAAGCAAATCCACAATGTATATACGCAGGTTAGGGATTTGGACTTTGATACGCCGCCGGTGCTGTCGGAGGCGGTGACGGTGGGCAGGGCATGGAATGAACTGCAAGCCCAAAAAAATATTACAGCGCTGCCTGTTGCCAATGCAGACGGCACACTGTACGGCATGCTGTCTAGAGAAAATGTGGCAAGCTACAATATGGACTTGGTTTCCTCCGGTATGCTCAGTGAAGTGCCGCTGTTTAATGTGCTCTCAGTGCTGGAGGGTGAAATTCTTAACAGCGCCGGTGAGGGAACGGACACTGTTTCCGGCGAAATCGTCATTGCCCTGCCGCAAAATCGGGAGAATTTGCTGTTTGACAACAAAAATTCCATTGTTTTCTGCGGTCATCAGCCGGAGATGATTCGCCGTGCCTTGGAAATGAATGTGAACTGTTTGGTGCTGTGTCAGGCAGAGCTTTCGGAGGAGCTGCGGAAGCTGCCCACCAAGACCTGCGTGATTTTCACCCCCTTGGATGCCTATCGGGCAGCCCGACTGATTTTCCAGTCTACCCCCATCGGCAGAATTTGCCGCACCAAGGACTTGGTGTGCTTCCATTTGGAGGACCGGGTAGACGAAGTGAAGGAGCAGGTGCTGAAGCATCGGGAATCCTGCTATCCCATTTTGGATGAGAACGAAAAGGTGACGGGCGTGCTGACCCGTTATCATTTGCTGCGTCCCCGCCGGAAGCGGGTGGTGTTGGTGGACCATAACGAGGCGTCCCAGTCCGTTCGTGGCTTGGAGGAGGCTGAAATTTTGGCAATTATCGACCATCATCGGCTGGCGGATGTGCAAACCACCAATCCGGTGTATTTCCGCAATGAGCCGGTGGGCTCTACCAATACCATTGTGGCTTCTATGTTCCAAGAGCGTGGACTTTTGCCGTCCGCAGAGATGGCAGGCATGATGGCGGCGGCAATTTTGTCTGACACGGTTATGTTCAAATCTCCCACCTGCACCGAGCGGGATGTGTGGACCGCAGAGCGAATGGCTCGGCTGGCAAGAGTCAGCTTGGAGGAGCTGGGCAAGGAGATTTTCTCCGCCTCTGTGGGGCATAAGACTGTGGAGGAGTTACTGTTCAGCGATTATAAGGAATTCCACATTGCCGGCTACAGCTTGGCAGTGGCGCAGATTACCTGTGTGGACAGTCCCATTATGCTGCAGCGCAAGGATGAATTCTTGGAGCTGATGCGGCAAACCGCCAAAAAGCAGGGCTTCCATTTGATGATTTTGATGCTGACGGATGTGTTGTTAGAGGGCACGCAGATTATTTATTTGGGTGATGACGAAACCATCCGGCAGGCGTTTAATGTGATACCGAAGGAGAATACTGCATTCCTGCCCAAGATTATGAGCCGTAAAAAGCAGGTCATTCCCATGCTGTCGGCTCTGTGGGGTTAATGAAAGGAGAAAAAATGGGCTTTGATGCGCTGCTGGGCAATGTGCGGCTGAAGAACAATTTAATAGCCAGTCTGCAGCAGGGCAGGGCATCCCATTTTTATTTGATTTCCGGTCCTGTGGGCTCCGGAAAAAAGACCTTGGCGGCGCTTTTGGCGGCAGGGTTGCTGTGTCAGAAGAAAAATGCTCCCTGCGGACACTGCAGTCATTGCCGGAAAGCTTTGGAACGGGTGCATCCGGATGTGATTTGGGTGGAGGATGCGGAGCATAAGAATGTTTCGGTGAAAATCGTCCGTCAAATGCGGGATGATGTGTTTGTCCGTCCCAATGAGGGCAGCCGCAAAATTTACATTTTCCCCCAAGAGCTGGGGGTGGAGGGGCAAAATGCCCTGTTGAAGGTACTGGAAGAGCCGCCAAGCTATGGCGTGTTTCTGCTGCTGACGGATAATCCGGAGAAAATTTTGCCTACGGTGCGCTCCCGTTGTGTGGAGCTGCCCCTGCAACCATTAGAGGAAGGCACGCTGCGACCGCTTTTGCAGAGGGAATTTCCGCAGGCAACTGCCGACACCGTTGCTGCAGCCCTGCTTCGCAGCGGTGGATTTTTGGGGCAGGCACGGGCTTTGCTTGCCGATGGGGCGGCAGAGAAGCCTCAAACCGCTGATTTTGTCCGTTCCTTTGCAGACCGCAACGGTCTTTTGCTTGCCCGTACCCTTGCCCCCATGGAAAAGTGGAAACGGGATGCTCTGCTGGAGATTTTGCAGCAGTGGCTGGAAATTGTGGAGGGGGCAATGGCTGCCAGAGCCGGTTTGCCGGCGTTGTCCAAGCATTCGGCACTCTTGGCGGGAAATCGCAGTGCCAGTGAATTGAATGAGGCTGCCCAGCAGCTGAAAAAAGTCATTCAATACGCTCAGGGGAATGTGTCTCCGGCTGCCATTTGCGGCTATTTACAGTGGGCGTTGAGATAAATAAGGAGTATAAAATGGAAGAAATCTTGAATGAAACCGCTGTTCCGGAACAGGTGGAGGTGGTGGACATCCAGTTCCGCCCCGGACAGAAAATTTATTATTTTGACCCAGCCGGCGGCAAATTCTCTGCCGGCGACCATGTGATTATCGACACGGCACGAGGTCCGGAGTATGGTATTTGCGCCGGCGGCAATCATGTGATTTCCGGTGCGGAGGTGGTGTCCCCTCTGCGCAGCGTGCTGCGTCTTGCCACGCAGCAGGATGAGAAAACCGTAGAGGAAAATCGGGAAAAGGAGCGCCGTGCCTACGAGGTTTGTGTGAAGAAAATTGCGGAGCATGAGCTGGATATGCAGCTGGTAAGCGCCGAGTGTGCCTTTGACGGCAGCAAAATTCTCTTTTTCTTCACCGCAGATGAACGGGTGGATTTCCGGGAATTGGTAAAAAATTTGGCGTCTGTTTTCCATACCCGTATTGAGCTGCGTCAGATTGGCGTTCGGGATAAGGCGAAAATGGTGGGCGGCTTGGGCATTTGCGGTTTGCCGTTCTGCTGCGCCAGCTTTTTGGATGATTTCCAGCCGGTGTCTATTAAAATGGCAAAAACACAGAATTTGAGCCTGAATCCCACCAAAATTTCCGGCACTTGCGGACGGCTGATGTGCTGTCTGAAATATGAGCAGGATGCCTATGAGGATTTGCTGCGCCGCACCCCCAAGGAGGAGTCCTTTGTGGATACACTGGAGGGGCGTGGCACGGTGACGGATGTGAGCCTGCTGCGGCAGAAGCTGAAGGTTCGCATGGAGGAAAATCCCGATACCGTCAAGGAGTTTGCGGTGGCAGATGTGGCAGTGCTGCGCAACGGCAAGGCGAAGAAAACCGATGCCCCCATTCCGGCAGATTTAGCACCCTTGTCCGGCGGCAAAAAGCAGCGCCGTTTTGAAAAGGTAGAGCCGGAGCAGACCCTAGAGCCCATTCGTTTCCGTTATCGGGACGAGGCGGTAGTGGATGAGGCGCAGGAGGAAGTGGTGGAAGTGTCCTCCGAGCAGCCACAGCAACAGCAGCGGCAGCGGCGGCATCGTGGCAATAGGCTGAGAAATGCAGAGCCGCAGCCCAAGCAGGAGACGGGGACGGAGCAGACCGGCGAAGCCGGAGCAGAAAAGACCAAGGGACATCGCCGCCGTCCCAATCACCATCACCGGAAAAATAAATCTGCCGGCGGTCAGCCCAAAAGTGAATAAGAAAAGCCGCATTCCCCAGAAGGAATGCGGCTTTGATTATGGTTTGACTTTTGCGATGGTTTTTCCGGCAACACCAGCATTAGAAATACCGCACCCAGCAGGGAATCCGGCAGCCCAAGACGGATGAAAGCCAAGTAAATTAGGGCTAAAAGAAATGTGTACATAAAAAACGCCCGTTATCCTGTAATGATGAGCCGCCGGAGGATGCCGTTGCCCAAATCATAGCGGCTGTCGCCGGTGGCGGTAATAAATACCAGCTGCTGCCGCTTATCCGCAACCGTAACACTGTCCCAAGCACCTTGGGCTTCGGTGGCGGCAATATTATCTAAGTACAGCCGGCAGTTTTCTCCCGGCAGGGTAAAATTGGGCGTGTTAGAACTGAAGGAAATGATAAAGTCCTCCTTGCTGCAGGCGGTCACCAGCTTTTCGGCTGCGGCGGCAAGAACTTCTGCCTTGTCATTTTTGTAAATCACAGAGTCGGTATTAGGGAAGCAGAAATTCTGCAGTACAACCTCATCAAAGCCTAAATCCCGCAGTTCCCGCACAGTCTGAATTAAATAGGTGCGCACCTGCTCCTTGCCGGGGTCTAGCCAGTAGGCTCGACCGGTGTCCATCCACAGATAGCCGGCAGAAACCGCCAAGCCGCAGGAGGTGTTGTTCAGCCCATAGTAGTAATCCCGAAAAGCAGAGATTCGGGCGATGGCATACAGCTCGCTGTCTGCCAAGTATTTGATTAGCTTATCCATTTTGGCAATGTCATAGCTGGAGGATTTGGAATCACCCACCTTGGTGGAATAGTAGAAGTTGCCCCGATAGCCCTTCAAATCCAACAGCACCGCCGTACCCGGCTCTAATTGCTGCAGTTGGGCTTGCACGGCATCGATGTTTTCCATCAAATCCTCTGCATCGATGTAAAAGCCAATGAGCTGCCCCATGCCCTCTTGATAGGGCTTATCATCAAATAGGATGGATACCGGCGGAGCAGAAGCCTCCGGCAAGGGTGCTTGGCTTTGAGATAGGTCGTTGTTGCGGTCAAAATCCAGCAAAACGCCTTGCTCGGTGTAGACCAAAAACCGCTGCAGCCATAAAAACAGGCACAGCAGCACCACCGCCAAAACAGATAGCACCACAGCGGCTGTGGAAAACAGCCGGCGCAGGAACTGTCGGGTGCGATAGGATAAAATCATGGGTATCTCCTTTTGGCGCAAAGACAGCGCCAGTCCTCTTTGGCTTTGACAGATGTGACCGATAACCCTGCCTGCTCCAGTGCGGCAACCACATCCGGCAGTCGCACATCCAAAATGCCGGAGCAGAGAAGGGTAGTTTTTTCAGTCATCAATCGGGGCAGCACCGGCGCAAGATGGATAATTACATCCGCAACGATGTTCACCAGCACCACATCGTATTGCTTTTGGCAAAGCGCCTCCATCATGGCTTTGTCAGCAGTGACATTTCCGGTGATGGCGGTAAATTCCGGGGCAGAAAAGCCGTTGTAGAGGGCGTTTTCCCGGGCAATGTCCTCTGCCTTGGCATCGATGTCCACACCGGTGGCGGAGGCAGCCCCCAGCCGCAGGGCAGCAATGGACAAAATGCCGCTGCCGCTGCCCAAATCCAAGCAGTGACAGCCGTTTGTGACAATGTTTTCCATGTTCTCCAGCACCATTTGGGTGGAGGGGTGGGCACCTGTGCCAAAGGTTAAGCCGGGGTCAAGAATGATGGGAATTCGCCCATCGGTGCTGTCTTGATTCCAGTAGGGCAGCACCACCAAGCGGTTGCCGATAGGCTGGGGCGGATAGTTGTCCTTCCAGCCCTCCTCCCAGTCCTCCTCCGGCAGGGGAGCAACGGTCATATCCAGTGTTCCAAGGGCAGGATTTTGCCGCATTTTGCTGACAACGGCTTGAAGTCTGTCCATGCCCTCTTGGTCGGATTCCTCCAAATAGAGCTTAATGCAGGAAAGTCCCTGCAGTTTTTCTTCCAATTTTTCGTCAATATAGTCCCAATATTCCTGATTTTCCGCTAAAAAACTTTCAAATTCCTGCTGGTCTTCCAGCACCAAATCCGCAAAGCCTCCGGCGGTCAGGGCGGCGGCAGCCTCTTCAATACTGCTGCAAAGGGTGGAAAGGGTAATTTCAAGCCAAGCCATAGGCTCCTCCCAAGGTGTATTTTCCTTATTGTAACGCAAATGGCAGAAGATAGCAACCAAAAACGGGGAAATTTTTGTAGATTGCTATTTTACCGGAATTGTTGTATAATAACGAAAAATTCTTGTGAAGTCCCGATTTTTGAAGGAGTTATTCATGTATCAAACCCTAGAACTGTTTCCGGGCGTGACGCTGCGGTATTTGCACAGCAGCCGCTTTAAGCAGGGTGTGCTGAGCATTCAATTTCTGCGTCCTATGACGAAGCAGGAGGCAGCCCTCAATGCCCTCATTCCGGAAATTTTGCTTCGGGGCTGTCAAAGCAGCCCCGATTTGCGTGAAATCACCGCACGATTAGATGATTTATACGGCGCTTCCGTGGCATCGCAGGTGCGCAGAGTGGGAGATTATCAAACCACCGGTCTTGCCTGCGGCTTTATGGAGGACCGGTTTGCCCTGCCGGGGGATGAAATTTTAGCCCCCATGGTTGCCTTTTTGCAGGAGCTGCTGTTGCAGCCGCTGACGGAACGGGGCGGCTTTTGTGGGGAATTTGTGGAGAGCGAAAAGCGGAATTTGATTTCTGCCTTGGAATCTCAGCGCAGCGATAAGGCTGCCTATGCCACCGGCAAGCTGCTGAAAAATATGTGTCGGGGCGATAGCTTTGGGCTGCCCCGTATGGGCGAAATTGCCCAGGTGAAGAAAATTACCCCCCGTTCTGCCTATGCCCACTATCAAAAAGTGCTGCAGGAAAGCCCTGTGGAAATTTTTTATGTGGGCGCAGCACCAATCCAGCAGGTTTCGGCACTGGTGAAGCCGATTTTTGAAAAAATTCCCCGTTGTTTGCAGCCCCTGCCACCGCAAACCGGCTTTTCCGGCGGCAAGAGCAGCCATAAAACGGAAACTATGGACATTGCACAGGGCAAGCTGTCTATGGGCTTTGTGACGTCCATTACCAATGGAGATGACCGCTTTGCAGCCATGCAAGTCTGTAATTTAATCTTTGGTGGCGGCATGACCAGCAAGCTGTTTATGCAGGTACGGGAAAAGGAGTCCCTTTGCTATGCCATTGCCTCCGGCTATTATGGCAGCAAGGGCATTGTGCTGGTGGATGCCGGCATTGACAGCCGTCACCGCCGCCGTGCCACCGCTTCGATTTTGCGGCAGCTGGAAGCCTGCCAACAAGGGCAAATCACCCAGCAGGAGCTGCACAGCGCCAAGGAAGCCCTGCTGTCGGCACTGCGGAGTGTGTATGACAGTCCCGGCGGCATGGAGCGATATTTTTCTGCCGCTGCCATCAGTGGTGTTTGCCGCAGTCCGGAGCGCTATGCCGAAGAAATTCGGGCGGTGGAGCTTCCGCAGGTGGTGGAGGCTGCCTGTTCTCTGCAGCTGCACAGCAGCTTCTTTTTAAGGGGGGCAAGCCATGAATAAGACCTATTATCCGGCGCTGGACGAAACCTTGCTGATCAAAACCCTTTCCAACGGATTGAAGGTCATGGTCGTTCCCAAGCCCGGTTTTACCAAAAAGCTGTGCTATTTTGCCACCGATTACGGCGCAATTCATCGGGAATTCATGCTAGAGGGGCAGCATATCAAAACTCCTGCCGGCATTGCTCATTATTTGGAGCATAAAATGTTTGAGCTGCCGGACAGAGATGTGACGGCGGAATTTGCCGCCTTGGGCGCTCATGTCAACGCCTTTACCAGCTACGACATGACGGCTTATTATTTTTCCTGCACCCAGCGGTTTGAAGACTGCCTGCGGCTGCTGCTGGAATTTGTGTCTACTCCCTATTTTACGGCGGAGAGTGTGCAGCGGGAGCAGGGAATCATTCAGCAGGAAATCGGCATGAATGCGGATGACCCGGGCAATCAGGTGTTTGAAGAGCTGATGCGGGCGCTTTATCAAAAGCACCCCATCCGTCAGCCGGTTTTGGGTACGGCAGCGTCTATTGCGGAAATTACACCTCAAATGCTCTATACCTGCCACAAAGCGTTTTACAATCCTGCCAATATGCTTTTGTGCGTGGTGGGTGATGTGGACGGGCAGCAGGTGTGTGCTTTGGCAGAGGAGATTTTGGGCACAGAGAGACGCCCCATAGGGCAGAAGCTACATTTTCCTGCGGAGATTGAGGGAAATATTATCCCTCAAACCGGGCGGAATATGGAGGTTGCCATGCCGCTGTTTTCTTTGGGCTTTCGGGCAGTTAGCCCCGGCAATGGAGAGCAGGGCATTCGGCAGGAGCTGGTGGGGGACTTGGCAGCGGAGGCACTGTTCGGAGAATCCTCGGCACTGTATTTAAAGCTGTATGATGAGGGGCTGATTGACGCCTCCTTTGGCGGTGGCTTTGAAACCTCGGACGATTGCGCCTTTTTATCCTGCGGTGGCGACAGCCATGCGCCGGAGCAAATCCGGCAGGCGGTGCTGCAGCAGGCAAAGGTTTTGGTAGAAAGTGGCTTGGAGCAGGCAGATTTTTTGCGGATGAAGCGTAGCGCCATGGGGCGGCGTATTCGGGATTTGGATAGCTTTGATGCCACCTGCTTCCGCTTGTGTGCCTATGAAATGTCGGAATTTGACTATTTCCGCTTTCCGGAGCTGTATGACTCCATTACAAAAGAAGAAATCATTGTATTTTTGCAGCAGACCGTGCAGGAAGCAAACTGCAGTCTGTCTGTTATCAATCCCATCAAGGAGGAAAATTTATGAATCCCAGTGATTATACCGGCATTTCCTTCCCCAGCTTTGGCATTGAGCTTAATCCCCCCCGTAGCTTGGAGATTGGACCTATCAGCATTCATTTTTACGGATTGATTATTGCCTGCGGTCTATTATTAGCGGTGCTGTATGCCTGCAAGCGCAGCAAGGAGTTTGGCTATACCGCTGACGATTTGACCGATGGTGTGCTGTGCATCGTGCCCTTTGCCATCCTCTGCGCCCGACTGTATTACTGCGTGTTTGAGTGGGATTCCTATAAAAATAATCCCATCAGCATCCTCTATATTTGGCAGGGCGGACTTGCCATTTATGGCGGTGTGATTGGTGCAGTGTTGGGCATTTTGGTTTTTGCAAGGGTGAAGAAGCTCAAGGTGGGGGCAGTGCTGGATTTGGTGGCATTGGGCTTCCTCATCGGTCAGGCAATGGGTCGCTGGGGCAACTTCTTCAATCGGGAAGCCTTTGGTGCTGCCACCGATGGCTTTTTCCGGATGGGACTGTTCAACAAATACACTCAAAGCTGGGAATATTATCATCCCACCTTCCTATATGAATCGCTGTGGAATGTGGCAGGGTTTGTAGTACTGCACTTCCTGTCGAAAAAGCGGCAGTATGACGGGCAGATTGCCTTGGGCTATGCGGCGTGGTACGGCTTGGGCAGAACCTTTATTGAGGGCTTGCGGGTGGACAGCCTCTACTGGGGACCTTTCCGGGTCAGTCAGGTGCTGGCGGCTGTCAGCTGCTTTGCGGCAGTGGCAGCGCTGATGTTCTTTGCCTTCAAAAAGCATGATGCGCAAAAGCTGCAGGTGAATTTGACCTCTGCCAGGGAGCTGGAACGCCAGGTCGTCCAGGAAGAAAAGGAAGAAACAGAGGAATAAGAAAACAGGGCTGCCAGAGCAGCCCTGTTTTTTGGATGAAAAGGGCAATTTCTCTGCCATCATTTACAAAATCTTATGGATTTTTTCTGCTGCTGTGGTATAATGAATAAAATATCATTGCAATTTCACAAAGGAGCATGGCTATGGGCTTAATTACCAAAATCTTCGGCACGCATTCTCAGCGGGAGCTAAAAAAAATTCAACCCACTGTGGATAAAATTTTGGCGCTGGAGGAGCAGTATCAGGCGCTTTCTGAAGAAGAACTGAAAAATAAGACCCAGCAGCTGAAGCAGCGGCTGTCTCAGGGCGAAACCTTGGACGATATTTTGGTGGATGCCTTTGCCGCCATTCGGGAGGCAGCTTGGCGTGTGCTGGGGATGCGCCCCTATCCTGTGCAGCTTATTGGCGGCATTGTGCTGCATCAGGGTCGTATTGCAGAAATGAAAACAGGTGAGGGCAAGACCTTGGTTGCCATTTTGCCCTGCTATCTCAATGCCCTGACGGGCTTGGGCGTCCATGTGGTGACGGTCAATGAGTATCTTGCCAAGCGTGATTCGGAGTGGATGGGCAAGGTCTATCGTTATATGGGCTTGTCGGTGGGCTTGGTGATTCCCGGCATGAGCCAAGAGGAGCGCCGCAAAGCCTATGCCGCTGACATCACCTACTGCACCAACAATGAGCTGGGCTTTGATTATCTTCGTGATAACATGGCGATTTATAAGTCGGAGCTGGTGCAGCGGGGGCACAATTTTGCCATTGTGGACGAGGTGGACTCCATTTTGATTGATGAAGCCCGTACCCCGCTTATTATTTCCGGCAAGGGCGAGGAAAGCTCCAAGCTGTATGAAATGGCGGACTATTTTGTGTCCACCCTGCGGAAAAAGGTCTTCGCCAAGACCGATGAAAAAGAGGAGCAGGATAATTACGACTGCGACTATTTTGTGGATGAAAAGAGCCGCACTGTGTCGCTGACTGCCAGCGGCATTGAAAAGGCGGAAAAATATTTCGGCGTTGAAAATTTGGGTGACGGAGAAAACGCCACTCTTTCCCACCACATCAACCAAGCCATGAAGGCTCGGGGTCTTATGAAACGGGACATTGACTATGTTCTCAAGGACGGGCAAATTATCATTGTGGATGAGTTTACCGGACGATTGATGTACGGCAGACGCTATAATGAGGGCTTGCATCAAGCCATTGAGGCAAAGGAGGGGGTAGAGGTTGCCAGCGAAAGCCGCACCCTTGCCACCATTACCTTCCAAAATTTCTTCCGGCTGTACGGTAAGCTTTCCGGCATGACCGGTACGGCACTGACTGAGGAAGAGGAATTTGGCACGATTTACCGGCTGGATGTGGTGGAAATTCCCACCAACCGTCCGGTGGTGCGGCAGGATAACACCGATGTGGTGTTCAAGAATGAGGCAGGCAAATTCCGTGCCATTTTGGCGCAGGTGCAGACTTGTCATGCCAAGGGACAGCCGGTGCTGGTGGGCACGATTTCCATTGAGCGCAGTGAGCTGTTGAGTAAGCTGCTGAAAAAAGCCGGTGTGCCCCACCATGTGCTTAACGCCAAATACCATGAGCAGGAGGCACAGATTATTGCTCAAGCAGGCAAGCTGGGGGCGGTGACCATTGCCACCAACATGGCAGGTCGTGGTACGGATATTATGCTGGGCGGTAATGCGGAATATTTGGCAATGGAGCAGCTACGCAAGCAGAATTATCCGCAGGAGCTGTTGGCAGAGGCCAATTCCTATGCCGAAACCGACAATGCGGAGATTTTGGACATCCGCAGCAAATATGAGCAGCTTTTGAGCCAGTATAAGGCAGAAATTGCAGAGGAAGCCCAGCAGGTTCGTGCTGCCGGCGGACTTTATATCATCGGCACAGAGCGGCATGAGTCCCGGCGGATTGACAATCAGCTCCGTGGCCGTGCCGGTCGTCAGGGCGACCCCGGCGAAAGCCGCTTCTATCTGAGCTTGGAGGACGATTTGATGCGTCTTTTCGCCTCTGCTCGGATTATGGACATGATGGAAACCTTGGGCATTGACGAGGACACCCCCATTGATGCACGGATGCTGTCCAATGCGGTGGAAAATGCCCAGCGCAGTGTGGAAAGCCGTCACTTCCGTTCTAGAAAGAGCGTGCTGGAGTATGACAATGTGATGAATACCCAGCGTGAGGTCATCTATAAGCAGCGGCAAAAGGTGCTCGATGGCGAGGATTTGCGGGAGAATATGCTGTCCATGCTGCGGGATGTGGTGGAAAGCACGGTGACGGATTTGCTTTCCGGCAGCGGTGGCAATGCCACACCTGAGGCGATTGCGGAGCTGGAAAAAATCTTTGGCGGCATCTATTTCTCCGTTGGAACGAAGCTGCAGGGCAAGCACGCCGCTGATTTGACAGAGGTTATTTACGATTTGGCGGTGAAGACCTACGAAGCCAAGGAAGCCCTTTACGGCGCTGCTACCATGCGTGAAGTGGAGCGTGTCATCATGCTGCGGGTGGTAGACGAATATTGGATGGACAATATCGATGCCATGGATGATTTGAAGCAGGGTATCGGTCTGCGTGCCTACGCCCAGCATGACCCCGTTGTGGAGTATAAAAACGAGGGCTATGAGATGTTCCAAGCCATGGTCACTGCCATTCGGGAGGAAACCATTCGCCGTGTGTTCTTGGTGCGGCTGCAGACCAATCAAGAGGTGAAGCGGCAGCGTGTTGCCAAGGAAACCGGCACGGGTGCAGCAGTCAATGCGGTGGTCAAAAAACAGCCGGTGCGTAAGGAAAAGAAGGCAGGTCCTAATGACCCCTGCCCCTGCGGCAGCGGACTGAAGTACAAAAAGTGCTGTATGCAGAAGGAAAAAACCAATAGCTAAATTGGAGCAGGTCATGTCCATTGAAATTATCAAAGCAGGAAAATTGGAATATTTGACAGCCACAGGCATTGGTGCAAGGCATTGCTTTACCACCCGCCGTGGCGGTGTCAGCACCGGCGTGTTGGAGAGCCTAAATTTGACCCATCATCGGGGCGACTGCCCCCAAAATGTGGAGGAGAACTATAAAATTCTTAGCCGTGAACTGGGCTTTTCGCTGAACAACATGGTGCTGACCCGGCAGACCCATTCCGACATTGTGCGCCTTGTGACCGCCGCCGATGCCATGGGAACAGACCATCATCGGTATCCGGAATGTGACGGGCTGATTACCAACACCCCTGGCACAGCCTTGGTGGTGTTCACTGCCGACTGTACTCCTATTTTGCTGTGGGACAGTGTCACCGGAGCGGTGGGGGCTGTCCATGCTGGCTGGCGTGGTACGGCGCTGGATATTGTGGGAAAGACGGTGCAGGCAATGGAAGCTGCCTTTGGCAGCCGCCCCGCAGATATTCATGCCGCCATTGGTCCCAATATTGGGCAGTGCTGCTTTGAAACCGATGCGGATGTGCCCCTTGCCATGGAAAAAATCTATGGACAGGTGGCAGCAGAATGGATTTGCTCCTCTGCGGATAAATATTATGTAAACCTAAAAGCCATCAATGCCTTGGCACTGCGCCGGGCAGGGGTGGAGCAAATTGACATCAGCACCCACTGTACCGCCTGCCAGCCGGATTTATACTGGTCTCACCGGCGTACCGGACAGGCTCGGGGGTCTCAGGGAGCGCTGATTATTCGGGAGGAGGGAGTGCGGTGAAACGCTTGTTGGCGCTGATATTGGTGTTGTTTTTGACAGTCTGCGCTGCTGGCTGTCAGGAGGGGAGCAGCGACCTGCCCACCGGCGATGGTCTGCATCAGCCGGATAACAGTGTGCCTACCGCAGATGTAGAGCCAACGGAGCAAACGCTCTCTATGGTGTATTCTCCGGAAAAAACCATGAACCCCTATTCCTGCAGCGATTTTACCAATCGGGCGATTTTCCCCCTGATTTATCAGTCCTTGTTTGTTATGGACAAGGATTATCGGGTAGAGCCCCAGCTTTGTAAAAGCTATTGGGTGTCGGAGGATATGACCACCTATGTGTTTTATCCGGAAAAAGCCACCTTTGCCGATAGAACAGTTTTGACTGCGGCGGATGTGGCAGCCTCCTTGGGGGCAGCCAAGGCAGGACGGGTATATGCCGGACGGCTGCAGGCAGTCAAGAGCATCGCCGTTACGGAAGACGGGGGCGTGCAGATAACGCTTTCTATCCCCTATGAAAATTTGCCCATGCTGCTGACCATGCCTATTGTAAAGGCAGGGCAGGTGGACGGGGATTTTCCTATGGGCACAGGGCCTTATGAACTGGAAACTCGGTCTGTGGGAGCGCAGCTGCGGCTGAGAAGAAATTGGTGGTGCGGGGCAAAGCTACCCATTACTGCCCATGAAATTCCCTTGATTCCGGCAAGCTCTGCTACAGACATTCGGGATGAATTTGAGCTGGGGCAGGTGGGTGTGGTTTGCGCCAATCCCGGTGCAGACAGCTATGTGGATTTCCGCTGTGACTATCAGCTTTGGGATTGTGAAAACGGCATCTTTTTGTATTTGGGCTGCTACAGCAAAAGCAAGGTGTTTTCCAAGGCTTCGGTGCGCACCGCCTTGACCTATGCCATTGACCGGGATAGCCTTGCAAGGGAGTATTACCGCACCTTTGCTGCGCCCAGTGTGCTGCCTGCTTCTCCTGTATCTCCTTATTACGATAAAGCCCTTGCTTCGAAATATGGCTATGATGCGGAAAAATTTAGGCAGGCGCTGATACAGGAGCAGTTGCAGGATAGCTCTGTGGTGCTGCTGGTCAATCGGGCAGACGGCCGCCGTGTTCGGGTGGCACAGGCCATTGCGGATATGCTGGAGGCTTGTGGCTTGCAGGTAACGCTGCAGCAGCTGACAGGAGAGGCTTATACCAATGCCCTGCGGTATGGGCGGTTTGATTTGCATTTGGGTCAGACCATGCTTTCGCCCAATATGGATTTGTCTGCGTTCTATGCCGATGACGGGGCACTCAGTGTGGGCGGCATGGGGGATGCCGGCATTTACGGGCTGTGTCAGGAGGCGCTTGCCAATAGCGGCAATTATTTGGCGCTGCATGAGGCAGTGCTGGCAGACGGTATGCTGTGTCCGGTGGCATTTTTGCGGTATGCGGTGTATGCCCAGCGGGATTTGGCAGCAGACTTAGAGCCTGCAAGAGATAATATTTTCTACTATTCTCTAGGCAAAAGCCTGACAGATATTCGAACTGTGGAGTAAATCATTTTTATGTTCATAAAGGAACAAACAGCATCCAGCTTCAGCTGGATGCTGTTTGTTTTTCATTCATTTGACACTTTTTTGATTTGCACCGCACCGAAAAACTAAGCTTCGATTGTTTCAAGGATTGCACCAATGTTCTGCGCCTTTACTGTTCCGGTGATGTAGGTATATCCGTTTTCAGTTCGGGTTTGGGACAGTCATTCCATACATCATAGTATACGGCACCGTGCTGATAGGGTACACGCAGTATATCGCCCTGAAGGGTGTGATAGCCTCGGTTTCAGAGAAAAAGGATTTTGAGCGTGCTGGAAATTGGCTCGCAATGGCGTTTTTAGTCAAGGTCGTGAATGCGATTCCGATAGGAGCTCTCTGTGGGAGAGAAAGTGTCTGCCTCTTTTTGATAGCGGCTTACCACGCTGCTGGCCAGTTCCACCGGCAGCAGTGTGCCTGCTCCTGCGACACAGCCACCGGGACAAGCCATGCCCTCCAGCAGACAACCGTTGTATTTGCCTGCCTTTGCTAAGGCCATTAGCTTTCTGCAGTCCCGCAAGCCTTCCGCATGGGCAGTTTTGATTTCTATATCCGGCTGGGTTTCATGAATCAGGCTGGTGACAGCACCTGCCACGCCGCCGGATACCGCAAAGCCACGGCCGGAGGCTGTTCCCTCATTCAAATCGGACAGTGGCTCAATGGTTTCAAAATCGATTTCCTTGGCTTCAAACATACCCTGCAGCTCCTCAAAGGTCAGCACAAAGTCCACATCGGAGCGAATGTCCTCCCGGATTGCCTCCAGCTTTTTGGCGGCGCAAGGACCTACAAACACCACCTTGCAGCCGGGGTACTTTTTCTTCATTAGTCGGGCGGTGTAGACCATGGGGGTGAGGGTCATGGAAATATTTTTTGTTTCGCTGGGGAACAGCTTGTAAATCATGGAGTGCCATGCCGGACAGCAGGAGGTTGCCATGTAATTTTGCTGAGAAGGCACTTTTTCCAAAAAGTCCCGTGCTTCCTCAATGGTACACAGGTCTGCGCCCACTGCCACCTCCACAATTCGGTGGAAGCCCAGCTTTACCATGGCGGCAATGAACTTGCCGGGGGTGGAGTGCTTGCCAAACTGTCCGATAAAGGCAGGGGCAACAATGGCAACCACCTTATCGCCCTGCAGAATGGACTGAATGACTTGGAAAATCTGACCCTTGTCCACAATCGCACCAAAGGGACAGCTGACCAAACACTGTCCGCAGGCAACGCACTTGTCCTGATTGATGACGGCTCTGCCGTGTTCATCGGATTCAATGGCATCCATGCCGCAGGCGGCGGCACAGGGGCGCTCTATGTGGACAATGGCGTTGTAGGGGCAGGCCTTGGCACATTTGCCACACTTGATGCATTTGTCCGGGTCAATGTAGCTTTTGCCGTTGACAAAGGACACCGCATCCTTGGGGCAGACCTTTTGGCAGGAGGCTGCCAAGCAGTTTTGACAGTAGTTGCTGACCTTGTATTGGTTGGTAGGACAGCCGTGGCAGGCATAGGGGATAATGTTAATCAGCGGCGGCTCGTAATAGGCCTCTGCGATAGCGGCTGCCGCCATGCCTTCGGTAATCAAATGATGGGTTTGAATGGGACGAATGGGCAAACCCATGGCAAGCCGCACTCGTTCACCGGCAATGGCTCGCTCTAAAAAGACGGACTCTCGATGTAGGGGCTGGTCACCGGGGACAATCACATAGGGCAATTCCTCGGCGGCTTCATAGCCATTGCCGGAGTATGCCATTCGAGCTACCTCGGTGAACACTTTTTTGCGAATATCGGTAATTAAAGAAGGAATACCTCTCATAAGACCTCCAAAGGGGAATGTTTTTTACATTCTAGCATATTTTTGATGGTAAATCCAGTCCCAACAGAAAAATCCCAACGATTTACAAATTGGAGTTTGGCGATTTTCCCTTGGCTCCCCTTATGGGAGAGGCAAGACACAAACGCTCTAATTTGTTTTTCTATGTATGTTCTCTCCGGTGGCGGCATAGGTTGTACCACAACGGATTGGAGGGGTAATCATGCGAAAAATGATGATATTCATACTGGTGGCGTGCCTCATGCTGCCATTGGGCTTGCCGGCAGGAGCGGTGGATTTACAGGTGGCAGGAAAAGGCGCCTTGCTGATGGATGCTGCCACCGGCACAATTCTGTACGAAAGCAATGCCCATGAAAAACTTGCACCGGCATCGGTGACCAAGGTGATGACCATGCTGCTGATTATGGAAGCCATAGATTCCGGCAAAATCGGCTGGAATGATATGGTCACTACCTCCGAGGCAGCGGCAGCCAAGGGGGGCAGCCAAATATTTTTGAAGGTGGGGGAAACCATGTCCGTGACGGATATGCTCAAATCCATTGCCGTGTCCTCTGCCAACGATTGCGCCTGCGCCATGGCAGAGCATCTTGCCGGCTCGGAGGCCGCATTTGTGGAGCTGATGAACAAGCGGGCTGAGGAGCTGGGTATGCAGGATACCCACTTCGTCAATTGCACCGGCTTGGATGACGATGCCAACGCAAAGGAGCATTTGACCTCTGCCCACGATATTGCTGTCATGTCCAGACAGCTGCTGGTGCAGCATCCGGACATAAAAAAATTTACTACCATTTGGATGGATACTGTTCGCAATGGCGCTTTTGGGCTTGCCAATACCAACAAGCTGGTGCGGTTTTATTCCGGTGCAACGGGGCTGAAAACCGGCTTTACTTCTGCTGCCGGCTATTGTCTGTCCGCCGCTGCCCAACGGGAGGGCATGGAGCTGATTGCGGTGGTGATGGGGGCAGAAACCAGTCAGGACCGATTTGCTGCCTGCAAGTCCATGCTGGATTATGGTTTTGCAAACTTTGCCATTGTTTCGCCGCAGGTGCCACAGGCAGCCGTGCCTGTTCGATTGGGCACGGAAAAGGCGGTATCGGCAGTGCCGGGGCAGGATACCAAGCTGCTGATTGATAAGGCGCAGCGAGGTGAGGTGCAGGTGCAGATTCAGCTGGAGGAGGGGGTGGATGCTCCCGTCAGTCAGGGACAAAAAATCGGAATGCTGACCATTCGGGCCGGTCAGCAGGTTTTGGCACAGGTACCTATGGTGGCGGAAACGGCGGTGCAAAAGCTGACATGGGGACAGATTTTTGGACGGGTGCTGCAGCAAATTGCCATGGGCAAATAAAAACAGCTTTTTCCTGAGCGTGCAAAGAAGGTGGCCGGTGTCAGCCGGTATGATACCGAAATTTGGTAGATAGGTGTTAAAATGAACGGGGCAGACGATTGTCTGCCCCGTTTTTTTGGAATATGTGAAGAAAATGCAAAAATGGATAGAAAATCACATTTAATACTAGATTTGCAAAAAAAAGTGTGGTATACTTGGTGGGTTAAAAGTGGAATTCTGTCTTTTTTCGGTTAAAAATACACAGATTCGGAAATGAGCGTCATAAGGAAGGTGCGACATTGGAAAACTTTACCAAATATCAATTAAAGCCGGAGCAAGAGTTAAAAGCCTTGCTTCAGGGCGTAGACAATATTTTTATGCTTTCTTGCAACAAATGCTTCAAAGCCTTTGAAACCTTGGAAGAACCGGAGTGCGCAGCTTTTGCAAAGCTGGCTGCCGATTGCGGCAAAAACGTCACCGGTACTGCACAGGTGGATTTTGTTTGCAACAAGCCCCTGACAGAGAAAAAGCTGCAGGGAATGATTCCGGAGGAAACAGAGGCTGTTTTTGTGATTGCCTGCGGTTTGGGCATTCAGACCGTGGCAGAGCTGGTGAAAAAGCCGGTGTTTGCTGCCAGTAATTCCTTGAACTATACCGGTCATCACGGCATGGCGCTGACCAAAAAGGCGTGCGATGCCTGTGCCCAGTGTTACTTAAACATCACCGGCGGCATCTGCCCCATTGTAGACTGCTCCAAGAGCTTGGTGAACGGACAGTGCGGCGGTGCGAAGGATGGTAAATGTGAGGTTTGTGCCGATAAAGACTGTGCTTGGCAGAAAATTCAGCAGCGGCTGGAGCAGCAGGGTAGGCTGGAGGAATTTAAAAATCAGCCCATTCAAATTCGGGATTATTCCAAGGTCAATGTGAAGGCTGTGAAGGAATATGTGGATGCCATTCGGGCAGAGCGCTATGCCGGTTACTATGGCGGCGTTCATCCCGTAGAGGGCAAAGAGCCCACCGAGCATTTAGCTTTGGTGCGTTTCCCCAGCCCCAAGACCGTGGTGATTCCCATGTCCATGCACTTGGGCGCTCCTGCCAACCCTGTGGTAGCAGTGGGGGATAAGGTGCAGGTGGGCCAGCTTTTGGGCGAGGCTGCCGGCTTTATTTCCGCTCCCGTTCATTCCAGTGTCAGCGGAACGGTGGTGGCGGTGGAAGACCGTCCCCATGCAAATCGAGGAATGTGTCTGTCTGTGGTGATTGAATCGGACGGCAGAAACACAGTTCATGAATCTGTGAAGCCCAACAAGCCCTTGGAGCAGTTAGAGCCTGCGGAAATTATTGAGATTGTCAAAAATGCCGGTATCGTAGGCATGGGCGGCGCAGGCTTCCCCACCTATGTGAAGCTGAATCCCGGCAAGCCCATTGAGGCGGTGCTGATTAACGCCTGCGAATGTGAGCCCATGCTGACAGCAGACCATCGGGTGCTGCTGGAGTATGCAGATGAGGTTATTTACGGCTTGAAGGCTGTGATGAAGGCGGTATCTGCCCCTCGTGGTGTGATTGTTATTGAGGATAACAAGCCCGATGCCATTGCGCTGCTGCAGGAAAAGGTGGCTGCGGAGGCTGGCTTGGAGGTTTGCGTTGCTCGGACAAAGTATCCCCAAGGCGGCGAAAAAATGCTCATCAAGCGTGTCTTGGGTCGCATGGTGCCCAGCGGTAAGCTGCCGGCGGATGTGGGTGCTGTGGTCAGCAATGTCAGCACGGTCAAGGCAATTTCTGATGCCATTCAGACGGGTATGCCCCTTGTAGAGCGTGTGACTACAATCACCGGTGTTCATATTCCCAACCCCGGTAACTTTATTGTAAAAATCGGCACTTCTGCGGCAGAACTGGTGAATTACTGTGGCGGCGTGCAGGGTGAGGATGTGACCATTAAGGCTGGCGGTCCTATGATGGGCTTCCCCCAAAAGCATTTGGATTTCCCCATTATGAAGGGCAGCAACGGCATTATTGCCATTGATACCGACCACTCCACCCCCTTGGAGTGCATCAAGTGCGGTCGGTGTGTGGATGTGTGTCCCATGGAGCTGAAGCCCCTTTATTTCCATAAGTATTTTGAAACACAGAATTGGGCTGGCTTCAAGGCTGAAAATGTGATGGACTGCATGGAGTGCCGCTGCTGCGAGTACATCTGCTCCTCCAAAATTCCGCTGGTCAGCAAGATTAAAGCCGGCAAGGCTGCTGTAAGGGAGATGAAGTGATATGCTGATTACCCAACTGAAAAATAAGGAAATCATTGATTCTCTGCTCTGCGGCAAGGTGTTTGTCATCAACTGCCATGGCTGCAAGGAGGTCCGCTTTCCGGAGCAGGAGGCGACTGCCATGCAGAAGCAGTGGCAGCAACAGGGCATTGTCACCGGAATTTTGACTACCGATTATATTTGCAATCCGGAAAATTTGAAGCTGCGGCTAAGCTATCACCAAGAGGCAATCGACAAAGCGGATGCAGTGTTGGTGCTGTCCTGCGGCGTGGGTGTGCAGACGGTGGCGGAATATTTGAGCCACAAAAAGGTTTATGCGGTGTGCGACACCTTCCCGTTGCCCGGCTATCAAGGCGTTACCCCCTTGGAGCATGACTGCGACCAATGCGGTGAGTGCTATTTGAATATTACCGGAGGCATTTGCCCCATTACAGCCTGCTCCAAGAGCTTGGTGAACGGACAGTGCGGCGGAAGCAAGGACGGCAAGTGCGAGGTGGACTGCAACATGGAATGTGGCTGGGAACGAATTTACCGCCGCTTGGCGCAGGTGGGAAGGCTGGATGTGCTGAAATGCCCCATCCAAATCCGCAATTTTGCCACCGATGACGAAGTCTAAATAATTTTTGAGTGTTTTGAGGTAATAATCATGAGAATTACAGAATTGTTTGATAACGGTCAGTTTGTGGTGACAGCGGAGGTCGGTCCTCCCAAGGGTTTTCATATTGAGCATTTGGTGCAGGAGGCAAAGGAGCATCTGTCCGGCATTACCGCTGTGAATGTGACGGATAATCAGTCCTCTGTCATGCGTTTGGGCAGCCTTGCAACCTGCAAGACCTTGAAGGATGCGGGCTTGCTGCCCATTTATCAGCTGACCTGCCGAGACAGAAATCGGATGGCGCTGCAATCCGACCTGCTGAGTGCTGCTCTGTTTGGTATCGATAATATCCTGTGCCTCACCGGCGACCATACCAAGATGGGCGACCATCCCGGCGCAAAGCCTGTTTTTGATTTGGACTCTGTCTCCTTGCTGCATACAGTCTGTCAGTTGGAAAAGGGTGTGGACTTGGGCGGCAATCCCTTGGTGGGAGAAGCACCGAAGTTTGCCAAGGGCGCAGTGGTTTCCCCCTGCTCCGATTCTGTGGATGCACAGCTGGCAAAGATGGAGCGAAAGGTCATGGCGGGTGCGGATTATTTCCAAACACAGGCAGTCTTTGAGCCGGAAAAGTTTATTTCCTTTATGGAAAAGGCAAAGCAGTTTGGCAAGCCCGTGCAGCTGGGTATCATTATTCCTAAGGGCGCAGGAATGTGCAAGTTTATGAATAAGAATGTGGCGGGCGTTCATGTGCCGCAGGAAATGATTGACCGTTTGGCAGCAGACCCGGAGCGTGCCAAGGCTGGTGTTACCGGCGTGGAAATTGCAGCGGAAATCATCAAGGCTTGCCGTCCCTACTGTCAGGGTGTTCATATCATGGCGTTGGGCTGGGAGAGCAAAGTGCCTGCACTGTTGGAAAAGGCTGGTATCTAATAGGACTAAAATCCCGGATTTTATGAAAATCCGGGATTTTTTGTTTACAAAGGTGTACTTGAGTTTTTGTAGAATTATGGTATAATACAACCTCAAAAGTAATTTATCATCCCCCGTTTCTGGAGGTAAGTATGAAAAAGAAACAACTGATTATTCGATATTTATCTGCGTTATTGCTGGTGGCGATGCTGCTGTCTGCCTGTGCGCCGGAAGCCACAGTGCCCAGCACAGCACCCTCCGGCAGCACCCAGCCCTCTGTGCCGGTACAGTCCACTACTCCCATCGAGCCAAGCGCCTCTACTGAGCCAACAGTGCCCACTGACCCGACTGACCCAACAGTGCCCACTGACCCGACAAATCCCACCGACCCGACTATTTCTGCCTGTCAGCATCGGGATGATGATGCAAATGAGCGGTGCGACACCTGCGGCACAGATGTGACGGTGGAGATTGATTTTTATGCGTTCAACGATTTACACGGTGTGTTTGCCGATGCCCCCGGTCAGCCCGGTTTGGATGAGCTGACCACCTATTTGAAAAATGCCTATGCCGATGATACTGCCTATGAAATTTTGTTGTCCTCCGGTGATATGTGGCAGGGCACGGCGGAATCCAGCCTCAACAAGGGCGCTTTAATGACCGAGTGGATGAACCACATGGGCTTTGTGTCCATGACACTGGGCAATCACGAATATGATTGGGGCAGCAGCTACATTGTAAAAAATGCTGCCTTGGCGAATTTCCCCTTCTTGGGCATTAATATTACGGACGGAAATGTGACGCAAAGCTATTGCCAGCCCTCTGTGGTGGTGGAGCGTGGCGGTATGCGCATTGGTATTATCGGTGCGATTGGTAACTATGAGTCCTCCATTTCCGGTGAATTCAATGCAAAATTAGATTTTGCCTCCAGTAGTCTGCTGACGACCATGGTTAAGAACGAGGCAACCCGTCTGCGGACGGAGGAGGGCTGTGATTTCATTGTCTACAGTGTTCATGATGACACCAGCACTTACGATGCCTCGTTGTCTAATGGCTATGTGGATTTGGTCTTTGAAGCCCATACCCATCGCAGCTATGTAAATCAGGACAGCTATGGCGTGTACCATCTGCAGGGCGGCGGCGAAAATGACGGGCTTAGCTATGCTAAGGTGGAATACAATTTGATAACGGGTGATACGGAGGTTTCCGTTGCCAAGAATATTTACAATTCTGTTTATTCCAGCGCCAGCTTGGCAGATGACCCCATTGTGGAAGCCCTGCTGAGTCAGTATTTCCCCAACGGCAGTCCCAACGATGCGGTTTTGGGTCAGAACAGCGATACCCGTAACAGTGATTTCATCGTGAAGCTTGTGGCACAGCTGTATCTGCAGAAGGGTATTGAGCTGTGGGGCGACCAATATGATGTGGTGCTGGGCGGCGGTTACTTAAAATTGAGAGCCCCCTATCGGGTGTATTCCGGTGGTGTGACATACGCTTCCTTGGCAAGCATTTTGCCCTTTGACAATGATATTGTCTTGTGCGAGGTGACCGGAAAGCAACTGAAAAACAATTTAATTAACAAATCCGGTTATACCTGTTATTATGACAAATCTGCTTTGTCTAACATTGTGGACAGCCAAAAATATTACATCGTAACGGATACCTATACCTCCTTCTATAAGTACAATCAGTTTAAGGAGGTTGCCCGTTTGGAGGGCGGCATCTATGCCAGAGATTTGCTGGCGGACTATATTAAAGCCGGAAATTGGGCGTAAAACAAGAACACCGGAGCAGTAAAGGCTGCTCCGGTGTTTTTTATACGGATTTTTTGCGGCGGTGGGTGAGTATATCGGTTAGAATAACTGCTTCAAACAACACACAGCTGCCCAGCGTGACCAGTGCGCCAAGGGTAAAGGCTTTGTTTTCATACTGCAGGTCGATACTGTGGCTGCCTTGAGAAAGGGGAACGCAAAGCATTACATCTGCCAACAAAGTTGGCTCTGTTTTTTTGCCGTCTACATAGACCTGCCAGTTGCCGTCTTGGGGAACGGAGGTGTAGAGCAGCCCATCTCGGTTGCAGTATATATCACCAGAGATTTTGTTGGTCGAAAAGTCTGTCAGGTGGAGGGTGGAGGCGTTTAGAATGTCGTAGCCCTGCCGGAATACTGCTTCGTTCAGCATTGCCGCCCGAATAGTAACGGAGGAGTTGGTGTTTTCCTTGCACTTGACCTTGACCTCGACCACATCATCGGGTTTCACATTGCCCACTGCCATGATTTGATTTAGGGTATAGGATTCATCGTATAGCTTCTTGCCGTTTAGCCAAACGGAAAAGTTCTTTTGCTGGTATAGAGATAAATCCAAACTCATAAAGCCGTCTTTTGCCACGCTGTAGGTGTAAATCAGTGTGCCTCCCTCGCTTCCGGTGGTAAACTTGGCATAGCCGGAGGAGGGGTTGCCGTCTAACGCAATATCGCCCTGACAGCTGACTGTGAGATTGGAATTGGAAAGGATTTCCCAAGCATTTTCATATAGTCCGGTGGCAGCAGCAAAAAGTTTGTTTTGGAAGGCGAAGGAACGGTTTCCTGTGGAAAAATGAAGCTCCGATAGGGGCTGCTGCGCCAAAAAGCCCAAAGGTAAATAAGCGTTGTTTTGCAAGATGGAAATGCCGTGTTCGCTGGCGATCACATCAAAATAGGCGTTGGGAGCAGGCGTATTGTCCCGTTCTACCTGATATTTTAGATTCAAAAACAGGTTGGAAACCGGGGAGCTGTCCTCATAGCAATAGCGATTCCAACTGTTGTAGGCGGCAGCGCCCAAGCACTGCAGGAATTCTGTGGTGGCAACATTGGCAGAGCTGGTAAAGGTAGAAATGCCGTGATAGCCGTTGAGCGCACCGTCGTTGAGGGTTTGGGCGTGGGTGACCTCAGTACGGTAGAACAGCTGCTGCCCGTCATCCATTTGCTCCAAAAGGTCAAACATGGCAGCGGCATCGTCTTCCTTTTTGGGATAGTCGTAGTCATAGACAGAAAAACCGGAAATGAAAATTGCCATATTCAGCACCAGCTCCATTGCCAAAATTCCGGCCAGGACAAGGGGGTTCAAACGGCGGCGAGGCAGGGGCAAAATGTCCGGATATTCCAGTGTCTGCTCTGCATTGTTGGGGAGGGTGAGGATTTGCTTCAAGGCGGAAAAGCCGCTGTGGTCATACACAAGGAAGAATAGATACAGCCCAAGGAAGGATAGGTTAAATATCCAAAATAGAGGGTCAGTCAGGTTTTCCTTGCTGATAAACAGCAGTCCAAGGCTCAAAATGCCGGAAAGAATGATTTTCCAAAGGGGAAACTCCTTTCGCAGCAGCCATGCTCGATAGCCCATATACAGCACTACAAAGCTGAACAAAAAGCTGAAGCGGTAGGGGATTTGGTTGGTAAAATGAAAGCCGTGCCAAATATAATCCAGCTGACGGATGATAAAGCTGAGCATTAGGAAAATCAGCAGGCCTACGCTGCACAGCTTGTCCCGTAGCCTAACATTTTTGCTCATCAGGAACAAAAAGCCCAAGAGCATGGGCAGTACGCCGCAGTATAGATTGGGCAGACCCTCCATATAGGTGGGAGTTTGTCCGCCGGGGATGTTGCCGGCTACCTGCCTCATGGCAGAGAAGATGGGTGGAATGGATACCAAAACCGCATCCAGCCAAAGCTTTAAATTGCCGTTTCCGGCTTCTTTGGCGGTTTTGTAGGCTGCCCAAGCTTCTTTGGCGGCGGTTTCTGCCTGTTCAGAGAGAAAATTCAAATCAAAGCCGGTGGGGAAATGATTGACGTTGGAATGGGTATCCTGCAAGGCGGAAAGTGCCGGCAGGAAAAGAATGGCGGTCATGCCGATGGCAATGAGGGTAAAGATGCCGATGCGGCATAAATCCGCAAAAAACCGCCCGATACTCTTAAAACGGCAGATTTCATAAATCCAAAACAGCAGGAAAATGAAGATACAGGTAAATAAGCCGATATAATAATTGATTAGAATCGACAGGGCAAGGGTCAGGGTGTAGAGAATGTATTTTTTCTCTTTGAGCAGGGAGATTGCACCCAGCACCACCAGCGGCAGCAGGGCAAAGGTGTCCAGCCACATGATGTTCCATTGATAGCCCAATGCCCAAGCGCACATTCCGTAAAAGCTGCCAAACAGCGGCAGGGACAGGTCGTTGGTATGAAACAGTTTTTTTAGGAAGATGGCAAAAAACAGACTGGCAAGCCCCAATTTGATGGGCAGCAGTAAACTGAAATAGCTCAGCATCCAGCTTTCCGGCAGTAGGACGGTCAGTAAGTTTAGGGGCGAAGCTAAATAATAGGAAATCAGCCCCAAATAGTCCATGCCCATGCCCACGCTCCAAGTCCACAGCAGGCTTTCGCCGGAGCGCAGCGCCCTGCGGAATTCCAGGAAAAAGGGATAGTATTGGTGGTACATATCCGAATACAGCATGGTATAGCTGCCAAAGGGGGCGATGGAGCAGATAAACATCATAATCAGCAGCAGTCCTGCCGGCAGGGCAAAGGACAGCGCTAAATAGTTCCATTTGAATGTTGTTCCGATTTGCGGTAGCTTCATAGCCATCCCTCCAAGGAGATTCAATGATAGCTTAGTATACCACATTTTGCCGGGATGGTAAAGGAAAAATATTCCGGGTGCAAGTCTTTGCACCCGGAATTGCGTTATAATATCAAACAGACCAAACCCTGTGCGCCCTCGTTGACGATGCGCTGCAGCGTACCCCGGAACTTGCCTCTCACATCCTCCGGCAGCCGAATGAGCTTGGCAGTCAGCCCCTCCTGAATCAAATCATAGACGGACTTGCCGAAAATGTTGCTCTGCCACAGCTTTTCCGGTGCTTCCTCTCCCAAATAGCCCACCAAGTCCATGGACTGCTTTTCACTGCCGACCATGGGGCTGATTTCGGTGTCGATGTCCACCCGAATCATGTGAATGGAGGGCGCACCGGCTTTCAGCTTGATGCCGTAAGCGCCGCCCTTGCGCAATACCTCCGGCGGCTGCAGGGACATTTCCTCCGGTGTGGGCATCACCACACCGTAGCCGGTGGCACGGACGGCAGACAAAGCATCAGCAACCTTGTCGTATTCCTGCTTTGCTTTCACCAGCTCTGTTAGCATGGCCATGAGTTGGGCATCATTTTCAATGGGCGTGCCCACTTGGGCAGACAAAATTTCGTAGAACAGCTTTTCCGGCAGAGAAATGGCGCAATCTATCGTGCCGTTGCCCAAATTCATGTGCCGTACCGATACATTCTGCACCGCCTCCAGCTGCTCCAAGCGGCTGAGGCAGTCCTCTGCCTGCGCCAGTGTTTGAATGCTTTCGGCACATTCTATCAAGGCGTTGTAGAGGGCGGATTTTACCGGATGGGTGGTTTCCAGCGCATCCATCCATCGGGGGATGTACAGCCGCAGCTGTCCTAAGGGGAAGGCGCATAGCAGCGCCTGCAGCAGCTGACAGATGCCCTCTTGGGTCAGTGCCTGACAGTCTGCAACCATTGCCTCCACGCCGTATTGCCGGCGAAGCTGCTGCTGCAGAGCCTTTGCGTCCTCGCTTTGGGGATAGCGGCTGTTGATGATGACAAGAAAAGGCTTTCCCGTTTGCTGCATATCCCGAATGGCACGCTCCTCCGCCTGCACATAATCGGCTCTTGGGATGTCGGTAATCGACCCGTCTGTTGTGACCACCAGCCCAATGGAGCAATGCTCCCGCATCACCTTTTGGGTGCCCAGCTCAGCTGCCTCGGTCATGGGAATTTCGTAGTCATACCATGGGGTAGTGACCATTCTTGGCGAGCCGTCCTCGGTAGCACCCACTGCACCGTCCACCATGTAGCCTACGGAATCAATCATCCGCACTCGCAGCTGCGTTGTGCCATCGGGGGAAATTTCTACAGCCTCCTCCGGCACGAATTTCGGTTCGGAGGTCATAATGGTCTTGCCACTGCCGCTTTGGGGCAGCTCATCCCTTGCCCGTTCCCTTCGATAGGGGTCGTCAATGTTGGGGATGACAAGCTCCTCCATAATCCGTTTGATGAGGGTGGATTTGCCGGTCCGCACCGGTCCGACCACTCCAATGTAGATATTGCCTCCGGTACGGGCGGCAATATCGGCGTAAATGTTTTCCATAGCCAGCCTCCTTCGGCAGGAGGAAAGCTCCTGCCATGGTTTGCTATAGAGTATGTCCGCAGGAGAGAAAGTAGAACTTGCCGGCGGATGAATTGGTGTTGACGCAGAAAGGTGATTTTATAAATAAAAGGGGAATCAGGCATAATGTCCGATTCCCTTTATTTTGTTAAGCTAGATAAATTGCCTTGCAGGCAAGCATGGTGTAGTAGCAGTCCAGCTTGCTCACCAGCTCATAGGGAGCGTGCATGGATAGAACGGGTACGCCGGCATCCACCGTCACGATGTTGCGGTTTGCCATGTAGGCAGCCACTGTGCCGCCGCCGCCTTGGTCAACCTTGCCCAAGGTGGAAATCTGCCAAATCACATTGTTGTCGTCAAAGGTCTTGCGGATGTGGCACATGGCCTCAGCAGAGGCATCACTTGCACCACCCTTGCCACGAGAACCGGTGTACTTGCAGATGGCAACGCCATAGTTGACCTTGGAGCTGTTGCGCTTGTCGCAGGTCTCGGGCCAGTTGGGGTCAAATGCGTTGGCAACATCAGCGGACAGACAGAAGGAATTAGCGAAGCAATCCTCCAGCTTGACGCCCTGCGCATCGCACAGATTGCCGATAAAATGTTCGAAAAAGTGGCTTTTCATACCGGAAATACCCACAGAGCCGATTTCCTCCTTGTCAGCCAAGATGCAAACAGCGGTCTTGTTGGGTGTGCCGATATTGAACAGTGCCTCCAGCTCTGCATAGACACAGACACGGTCATCATGACCGTAAGCTGCCAGCAGGCTGCGGTCCAAACCCGCTTCACGGCAAGGACCGGCAGGTACAACATGCATTTCGGCAGACAGGAAATCGCTTTCCACGATGCCGTACTTTTCGTTGAGCCACTTCATAATGTGCAGCTTCACCATATCAGAGCCTTCGCCGTCTAAGGGCTCTGTGCCTAAAATCACATTCAGCTGCTCACCGGCAATGACCTGACTGGCGGTTTTCTGCATTTGGTCTGCTGCCAAATGGATCAGAAGGTCAGAAATCATCAAAACAGGGTCGGCAGGGTCTTCACCGATGGTGACGGGAATGGTCTTGCCGTCCTTGGTGCAGATAACGCCGTGCAGTGCCAAAGGCAGGGTGGGCCACTGATACTTTTTGATGCCGCCGTAGTAATGGGTCTTGAAGTAAGCGATTTCGGAATCCTCGTACAGGGGGTTGGGCTTAATGTCCATGCGGGGGGAATCCCCATGGGCGGCACAGATGTTGATGCCGTCTTTCAGGGACGCTGTACCCACCACAGCTAAGGCAATGGCCTTGCCACGGTTGTTGTAGTAAATCTTATCACCGGGCTTGACATCCATACCGGGCACAAAGGGCACGAAGCCTCTCTTTTCCGCTTCAGCCACAGCCCATGCGGTGGATTCCCGTTCGGTCTTGGCAGCATCCATAAATGCCATATAGCGCTTGCAGTAAGCCTCCATTTCGGCTCTTTCCTCAGGGGAAATACGGGCGTAGCCGTTCTTGGGCGCAGCAAGTAAAGATTCACGCAGTTCTTCGTTCGTCATAAGAGATTTCTCCTTAAATTGAAATTTCTATTTTATTATACAGTGCTGATTGAAAAAAGCAAGGCACTTGGCGTAAAAATCCGCCTTGCTGCCGTTATTTTCCAAGCTGTAGTCGCAGAGAGCGCAAAATTCATTTTGAGATTTTTGGGCAGCAATCCGCTTTTGGGCATATTCCTTGCTGATGCCGTCCCGCTGCATGAGCCGCTGGATACGAATTTCCTCCGGGGCGGTAATTGCCACCGTCAGGTCGCATAGCTTCGCCAAATCGCCCTCAAACAGTCCAATGGCATCAATGGCGGTCAGCCCTGTGTGATTTTGTAGCAGCTGCACTACCTTTTGTTTTACGGCGGAGTGGGTAATTTTATTCAAATCCAGCAGCGCATTTTTGTCAGCAAAAACGAGTTCACCCAGCTTTTTGCGCTGCAGAATGCCGTTTTCCACTGTGCCCGGAAAGCGGCTTTCGATGGCGTGCAGTAGTGCGTTGTCCTCCTGCAGCAGCTGATGATAAATTTTATCACAGTCCAGCACGAAGCCGCCCAAATCCCGAATGGCTTGCAATGCGGTGGTTTTGCCACAGCCCGTGCCGCCGGTAATGCCGATAATCATAGGCTTTCCTCCGCATGAACGATTTGAAAGCCTGCCGCTTTTTTCAGCCGATTTTGGACGGCATAGGCAACACCGCCGCCTACCGGACATCGGGCAAAGACCCGTTTTACCTCCGGTGTGTCCAGTTGCCGCAAAGCGGCAAACAGACCTGCAGATAGGGTTTCGGCGTTTTCCTCTTGCCCATAGGATAAAGGATTGCAGCCTTCGTACAAGGGCAGTTCCTCCTCAAAGCACAGCACCCGGTCACCGGAGGAAAATTCTCTGTGAATGTAGCGCATGGCAGCCTCCCGACTGCCGGAAACAATGATGATTTGACAATCCGGCGCATAGTGCCGGTATTTCATGCCGGGGGCTTTGACCACCGCATCGGTGTCAATTTGGGCGGTGACCGCCTTGTCTACCACCAAATCGCCCAATACTTCTATTAGTTGCTCCGGTGTGATGCCGCCGGGGCGCAGCAGACGGGGACGTTCCTCCGTCAAATCCACAATGGTGGATTCCACGCCCACCCGACAGCTGCCGCCGTCTACGAT
>JAZOPV010000023.1:0-3479 GCA_045655745.1 Faecousia sp. | reverse complement strand
AGACCGAGATGAAGCTGAATATGGAGGACTCCGACAAGACGGTGGCCGACCTGATGACCGACGGCTGCAACATGGGCGTTAAATCCCTCAGCAAGTACCTGAACAAGTATGAGGCGGCGGATGAGGTGTCCAAGGATATTGCCAAGCGGCTGATCCATCTGGAGGCACAGCTTGCGGTGGAAATTCGCCGGTATCTGTAACGAAAAAAAACCCTTCGCAGAAGGAATCTGCGAAGGGTTTTTTTATAGGCTCATTTTATCAAAAACTCTTGCTGATAGTCATCTTTGGTGCAGCTTGTGATCTTGAGGATATCCTGCTGATAATGCATTCGTTTCGCTTTGCTGTTGTGGCAGACGGTACATTCCGCACCATAGGGAAGCAGGAATGTTACATAGCCCACCTTGCCATTTACGGTGACGGTCTGCTCGTGCTTGTAAATATCCTGCACGTGAGGGCTCAGGTACAGAAAAATCTCGTTGGGCTGGTCTTCCGGCAGAAACTCGTAGTTGATCTGCAGGGTAAACTCTCGGGCGTTATCCAAGGCGCGGGTCTCATAGACATGGCAACTTTCAATCTTGGGTGCGCTGCCCCGGTCAATGCTGTTTCGCAGACTGATGCCCAAAATAATCAGCAGGATAATGCAGGCGATCCAGATGAAAGTGCCGCGCAGGAACTTTCTCGGGTCGGTGTCGGGGGTAACATTGGAAGCCTTTAACGATTCTGCGGTGACAGAAGGAATGGAATCGGAAACCGATTGTGCAGGATCGCCCAGCAATTCATTGGGGGATACTTCCAAAATGCGGCACAGGGCCAGAATGTTGTCCAGCTCCGGTTTGGCGGTGCCGGTTTCCCATTTGGATACGGCTTGACGGGAAACATTCAGCTGTTCGGCCAGTGCTTCTTGAGAAATGCCTTTGGCACGGCGCAGGGTGGCGAGTTGTTCATTAAATTGCATCAAAATCCCTCCTTTGCTTGATTTCAGCATAACAGAATCGGGGGAATCGGTCTACCAACAACGATAGGAATTGCCGCAACCAGCAGTTGCAATTGAAAATCAGCGGTGGGTGGCGGGTAAAATCAGGTCAAAAAACTCCTGCTTGCTATGCACGAACTTGCCGGCATCGCAAAGGGCGCTAATTTCTTCCGGGGTCATCCAGCGGCAATCCGCCACTTCGTCAGGGGTCTCAGCACGGTCTAGATGGGGGCCGTCATCGCAGGGAAAAAGCCAAATATCAAGAAAATCTCGGTAATGGTCCCGGCGGCGACTTTCCAGCAGACGGCCTTGGGTGGGGTCGAGAGACACGCCCACTTCTTCCATGGCTTCCCGGACGGCGCCGGTGAGACTGTCCTCACCTTGTGTTACGGACCCGCCGGAAGTTTCCCAAAAGAGGGGATAAGCGGGGCGGGAGGCAGCACGTTGAGAGATGAGGAACTGTCCCCGGCTGTTATAGATCCACACATGAACGGCAATATGATAGCGGCCATCGGGGATCTGTTGGCCCCGGATATGGGTTTCTCCGGTCAGGTGACGGTCTGCGTCGTATAAATCCCACAGTTCGGCGGTGACAGGCTGATTCATAGGATTACTCCTTTTCTTTGGGATAAAAGGGGCATTTGCTGCCCAAACATTGGTTGTTTTGCGGCGTGTGGCGACAGACAACGGGGGAGGACTCCATCTCGACGCCCAATTTTTCTTTGGCAAAGGCGATACCCTGCAGGATGGCAAGATGGCCATTGCGCTTGCAGCAACGTGGGCCACCTACTTTGCTGATGGCAGCCAGTGAACGAGAGGACATTTCATTGCACAGACCCCATGCGTCGGTAGATAGCGGCGTGGAATTGGTGACGATGGAAACAAAAATGCCGCTGCTGACGGCAGCTCCGCAGGTGCCCCAAAAGCCGCAGATACCACCGGGAACCTGTCGACCACGCTCTTGCATTTTTTGCAGTGCCTCGGAAAGATCCAGCACACCGCCTGCATTATGATAGGCGGTAAGAAGGCTTGCGCCCACCATGATATGGTGCTCGGGGCCATGCATATGACAGGTTGGCAAGCTGATCAGCTTGTCGAAAATTACAAGAGGATTTTTAGAGGTTTCAGTGAGACAAAGGGAAATGATGCTGTCGATGCCTTGCGTATGACAGGCATCACAGACAAAATGGCCGTGGATGCAGCGAGTTTGACTTTGTGCTGTGGTATGGCAGAAGACGCATTCCATGGTTTCGCTGTGGTCCAGATATTCCAGTGGTGCACCGCAGATTAAACATTCATTTTCCATATGCGTCCCTCCTCAAGATAAGTGTAATTCATTATATCACAGTGGTGGAACTTGTACAAGGGACGGAATTGAAAGTAAAAAATCCCTTGCAGCGCAAGCCGCAAGGGAAATGGTTATTTGTTCTTGGATTTCTTTTCTTTTGTATGCTTGTTTGCGCCCAGCTTTCTGCCAAACAGCGTTTTGCCGGAAATTCGGTTCATGCAGGCTCGATGCAGCGCACTGCAGACCAGGGCAAGGAAAGCCGAAATACCACTGTATCCCAGGCCAATGAGTTTCTTGGTATGCAGAAAGTATGCAACCAGCGTCAGCAGCAACAGGACCAGCATAATGTAAAAGGTGATGCGTTCCAGTTTTTTGAGTTTTTCTTTGGTCATAGGATTCTCCATGATTGGTATTTTTTAAAAACCCGCCGGGGCGATGCGCTCCGGCGGGTTTTGTCGTGCAAAACTTATTTTGCCAGGATCAGCTTGGTCAGCTCCATGGGATCCACGATGGTGCCGTCCTTGTAGACACGCATATTGCCGCTGGCAATCTCGTCGATCAGGATGACTTCGTCCTTGTTGTAGCCGAACTCAAACTTGATGTCATACAGATCCAGGCCCTTCTTAGCCAGATCGTCAGCAACCACCTGGGTGATCTTCAGGGTCTGTGCCTTCATGTCGTTGAACATTTCCTGGCTCATGATGCCCAGAGCAGCCAGACCTTCAGAGGTGACCAGGGGATCGCCCTTGGCGTCATCCTTCAGAGTGGTCTCAACATAGCCGCCCTCCAGAGGAGTGCCGTCGGCGATGTAGGCACCATAGCGGCGGATGAAGCTGCCGGTAGCCTTCAGGCGGCAGATAACTTCCAGACCCTTGCCGAAGACGGTAGCGGGCAGAACTTCCATAGTAGCCTCGTCCAGGTTGGCGGAGACATAATGGGTCTTAACGCCCTGCTGCTTCAGCAGCTCGAAGTAGTAAATGGAGGTTTCCAGATTGGCGCGGCCGATACCTTCAATGGTCAGGCCAACGGTGTTCTCGCCGGGATCAAACACGCCGTCCTTGCCGGTGCAGTCGTCTTTGAACTTCAGCAGTACATTGCCGTTTTCCAGCTCGTAAACATCCTTGGTCTTGCCCTGATATAACTTCTTCATAACCATCATCCTCCATATATTGTATTGTGTGAATGGTATTTCTAACATATAGATTTTACTACAAACAT
>JAZOPV010000022.1:0-34415 GCA_045655745.1 Faecousia sp. | reverse complement strand
GAAAAGATCGCATATAACTTGGATCAATATCAGCGCGCATATGAGTTTGCCAAAGGGTACAAGAACGGCTTGTCAATCATGATTATGCTGGAAACCGGCATTTCCCGAAGCGAATTACTGGGGTTACGCTGGGAAGACTTCGACAGCGAAAATGCGATTCTGCATATCCGGCAAGGTCTAGTATCTTACAACGACGCAGAAGATGGATGGACAACCGTTGCGGACGGATTAAAAAATGAGTACCGCCATAGATCCATCCCCATCGTTGAGCCGGAATTGCTTGCCAGGTTAAGGAATACTTCTAGGACAGTTACCGTCGCTGTTAACGGTGCATCTGTTGAGAAAAGCACTGACTACATCATCCACAGCCCAGAAGGTCTTTCCTATCAACCAAGCAACTGGAACCACCGGGTGCTCGTGCCGTTTATGAACGAACTTCACAAGGCCCATCCCGATATCCCGAAACTTTCGGCACATGAATGCCGCCACACGCGGGCAAGTCTGTGGATGGCTGGTGGTATGTCAGCCTACACTGCTGCCAAATTATTGGGGCACTCAGATACACGAATGCTTCTAAAGATTTATGATCACACGGATGTAGAAAACTTACGCAGTGCTATCTCAGATGCTACAAACTAAGAAACGACCAGACAGTTTTGTGCTGTCTGGGCGTTATGTCATTTCAGTATTAGTGTCGTATTTTTGTCGTACAGCCTTTAGCACAAGAACAACAGAAAAAGAAAAAACCCTTAAAACCGTTGCGGTTCTAAGGGTTTTCATGGTGGACGATATAGGACTCGAACCTATGACCTTCCGCACGTCAAGCGGATGCTCTAGCCAGCTGAGCTAATCGTCCAAGCGCTTGAGTATTATAGCCTGTCCACACTGTTTTGTCAAGGGCTTTTTTAAATTTTCTATATTTTTTGTCAACACAGGAACGCTTCCCTGCAATCCATTCCTCCTTCCCTTTTTTCTTCCGGTTTTTACAGAAATTTCGGGTATTTTCCACATTTTGTGTGCATTTCCGAAAAGAAACAATCATATTCTCTCCTAAAAAGGCAATGCTATGAGTGCGGCGGAACAAACCGCATAATCATCCACGAAAAAGGAGAGAACTAGTATGAAGAGCAACAACAAAATCAATGTCCCTCAGGCTCGTGAAGCAATGGACAAGTTCAAAATGCAGGCTGCCAACGAGGTTGGTGTCAATCTGAAGAACGGCTACAACGGCGACATCACTGCCCGTGAGGCTGGCTCTGTCGGCGGTCAGATGGTCAAGAAGATGATTGAGGCTTACGAGCAGGGTATGCAGTAATCCTCACGGCGGATAACCGGGCAGCCTGTTATCCGCTTTTACATATCTTGGATGCACTTTCCCCATGATATTGATTTACTTCCTCTGCAAAATGTGATATAATCTTTTTAGTTCACACCAAGGAGGATGCCCGCCATGACCCGAAAACACCGCAACACAAAGCCCATTCATATTCCCATCCTCCGTTTTGCCCTGTTGGCAGTGGCACTATCAGCCATTTTCTACGGCGCTGTCAGCGGCGGCATAGAGGCTGTCATCACCAAGGCCGTAGCCATCTGCATGGAATGTGTGGGATTGGGGTGAAACAATGAAGAAACTGATTGCCTTTTTACAAAAATACAAGCCCACCCGGCGGCGCATCATGCAGCTATATTTTGGACTGCTCTGCAACGCCAATCTCAAAGGCTTTCTCTCCGGAAAAATCTACAGCAGCCGCACCGGAACTAAATTTTTATGCACCCCCGGTATCAACTGCTACTCCTGCCCCGGTGCGACCCTCTCCTGCCCCATGGGCTCGCTGCAGGGTGCATTCAGCAAGGGCGTAAGCACCATTGCCTATGTGGGTGGCATCATCCTGTTGTATGCCATCATTTTTGGCAGAACCATCTGCGGCTGGCTGTGTCCCTTTGGGCTGATTCAGGATTTGCTCCATAAAATTCCCTCTCCAAAGCTGAAAAAAGGCAAGTTGACCCATCTGCTTTCCTACATAAAATATGGAATTTTGGTCTTTTTTGCCCTCGGTATTCCTATTTTCTATGCCATCCGCCATGTGCCGCTGCCTGCCTTCTGCAAATACATCTGTCCCGCCGGCACTTTGGAGGGCGGACTGGTACTGCTTTCCTACAAGGTTAACAGCAGTCTCTTTTCTGCGCTGGGTGGGCTGTTCACATGGAAAGCCCTGCTGATGGTCAGTATTCTCGCCGGATGCATCTTTATTTATCGGGTTTTCTGCCGTTTTCTCTGTCCCTTAGGGGTGATTTACGGCTTGTTTAACAAAATCTCCTTCTTGGGTGTCAAGCTGGACGACAGCAAATGTATTCACTGCAACCTGTGCGTCACCCACTGCAAGGTGGACATTCATCAGGTCGCCGACCGGGAATGTATCCAATGCGGCGACTGCATTGAAGTATGCCCCACCAACGCGATTTCTTGGAAAGGCTCTGCCCTCTTTGTCAAAGCCAATGACATTCCCGAGCAAAAGCCTTCCCGCAAAAAGCGGACAACGCAGGTGATTTCCGCACTGGTCATGCTGGGCATTTTGATTTCTGTCTTTGCCTATTATTGGGTTTCCACGCCTACTTTAGATGTTCAGGCCGCCCCCAGCGGCAGCATGGTGGGCAACCGTCTGCCGGACATGGCGCTTCCCGTTCTTACTTCTAGCGGTCTTTCCGAGCAAACAATTAATCCTGCCGCTCTTGGAAAAATCACCGTTATCAATTTTTGGGGCACATGGTGTCCCAGCTGTCTGACTGAGCTTCCCTATTTTGACCAAATCGCCAAGGACTATGCTGATTTCGTCACTGTAGTGGCAATCCACTCCGATGCCGATGCCCAATATGCACCGGACTATATTGCCCAGCACTTCGCAAACAGCCCCATTGTCTTTGCCAAGGACATTGCCACCGATGCTTTGGATGCCTACTACACCCAGCTGGGAGGCTTGGGCAGCTATCCCCACACTGTCATTATTGATGAAAACGGCATTGTCCTTACCAATCTCCCGGGAACACTGCACTACGATGACCTGCAGGCAATCATCGAAAAAGCACTGGCATGAAAAGCGCGCCACAGATTTCCAAGGAGGATGCCATGGATAAAAAAGAAAAATATAAAGCAGGCTTGAAAAAAGCCGCCCAATTTCTGCTCAATCCCCGATTTATAATCTGCTTTGGCATTGCGTGGATGATTACAAACGGCTGGTCTTATGTGATGCTGGGCATCGGTGTGTATCTGCAAATCCAGTGGATGATTGCAGTCGCCGGTACATATCTCACCTTTTTGTGGGTGCCCATTTCTCCCGAAAAAATAGTCACCATTGCCATTGCCATACTATTGCTGCGGTGGCTGTTCCCCAACGACACCAAAACGCTGGCAGTGCTGAAGCAATGGCATGAAAAGCTGCACCGCAAAAAGAAAAAAAAGCCGGAAGAAACTACATAATCAAAGCTCCTGTGGCATTGCCACAGTAGCTTTCTTCTTAAAATAATTGGTTTCCTGCTACAAATTTTGCCTGCAGGGAGTTATTACCCTTTTCAAGATAGGCATATCGCTCCAGCCGCTGCAAAACGGTCAATTCCTGCCATGCGTGCATATCCCCCTCCTGCAGCACCAGTGCGTCAAAGGCATAACCCTCCGCCAATGAACCAACCCTGCCAAAGAATTGCCCACCCCCAAGGGTTGCCATATAAAACGCCTGCGCAAAGGTAATGGGCTTGCAGCTGCTGTCCACCAAACGAAAATACAGCTTGGAAACCTGCACTGCATCGGTCATTGCACGGAAAATAGATTCCGTATGTCCCCCTGCCACATCACTGCCCAAGCCGACCCTCAGCCCCATTTGCAAATAGCGGCTGACGGGGGCAATGCCGGAGGCTAGATTGGTATTGGAGGCAGGACAATGGGCAATGTACACCCCGTTTTCCTGCAAAAGTGCTACCTCCTCCGGTGCGGAGTAGACGCAATGCGCCATAACGGTATCGGACAGCAAACTGTCATCGGGTCGATGTCCCAGTAAATCAAACCTATCGTAGCAATGTCCGTAACTCTTTTCTTCCGGAAACCTTGCCTTGACAGCAGCAATTTCCTCCAAATTTTCCGACAAATGGGACTGTACCGGCAAATCCCACTGCCTGCGGATTTTCTGCAGCCCCTCCAACAGCTCTTTGGAGCAACTTGGAATAAATCGAGGCGTCAAAATCGGCTTGGTATGAATATATTTATCCGCCGTCTGCTGCAGCCATGCGGCGGTATCCGCAAGGGACGCTTCCGCACTCTCCTCCCGAAGATTGAAAGGGGCATTGCTGTCCATGTTCACCTTGCCCACAAAGCTATAAATGCCGGTGCTTTCCAGCGCATCCATTAAATATTCTGTGGCTGTGGCGTGGCGAGTTCCGAACACCACCGCACGGGTGGTGGCGCTGTGCTTCATCTGTCGGGCAAAAATATCGTATGCCTTCACTGCATACGCTTCCTCTGCAAATCGGGCTTCCTCCGGAAATGCCTGCTGCTGCAGCCAATCCATCAGCTCCAAATCCATGCCCGTACCCCGAAAGGTATACTGGGGCGCATGAATATGCAAATCCACCAAACCCGGCACAATCAGGCTATCCCCGTAATCCAGCACAGGAAGCTGTGCATACTCCTCCGGCAGTGCTGCAAACACGCCCTTGGAGATACCATCCACGCAAACTGCAAAGCTATTGGGATATACCCCTATTTTGCTTTGGCTTTCACTAAAACAAATATTACCCTTTAGGATAAACGAATTCATAAAATGCTCCTCAAATATGCTGTGGAACGCATCTCCCTATTCCGGAGATGCCATGTCAAAATTCACCACAGTATACACTGTACCCTGCTGGCACTGCTGCAAATCCATGTCAAGCTGCTGCTTGATTTGGCCCTTTTCTGCCATCAAATCTGCCGGCAGCGCAATATCAAAAATCAAATTCGTATGCCCCTGTCCACGGACCATCCGGAAATCGTGGATGGAAATGCGGCTGTCCTGCTGCCGCAGCAGCTCTGCTACCACAGCACGCATCCGATTCAGCTCTGCATCTCCTGTCACCACTGGGTCATAGTGCAAAATCAGATGAACATTCAGCTGCTCCAAGCATTCCCGTTCCAAATTATCAATCAACTCATGGCAATGCAGGGGGTCTGCCTGCTGGTCCATTTCCACATGCATACTGGCAAAGCGCTGACCGGGACCATAATCGTGGACCATCAAATCATGAAAGCCCAGCACCTCCGGCTCTGCGTTCACCAATGTAGCAATCTGTTCCCGCAGCTCAGGACTTGCATTTTCGCCCAGCAGAGGGCTAATGGTTTCCTTTGCCAGCACTGCGCCGCTGTAGAGAATAAACAGCGCCACCGCCAATCCCATCCAGCCGTCAATTTTCCAGCCAAAGGCTGTGCCCAAAATACCGGCAAGCAGCACCGCAGCGGTGGAAATTACATCGTTGCGGCTGTCCGCAGCAGTGGCTAGCAAAGCTGTTGAGTTTACATAATTCCCCAAGCGGCGGTTGAATAAGCTCATCCACAGCTTTAACCCAATAGAGCCAATCAGTACGATGCATACCGGCAGGGTAAACAGCACCTGTGTTGGGTGCAAAATTTTCTCCACCGAGGTCTTTGCCAATTCAAAGCCAATGACCACAATCAGCCCTGCCACTGCCAGTCCCGACAAATATTCATAACGGGCGTGCCCGTAGGGGTGGTCCGCATCTGCCGGCTTTTCTGCCAAGCGGAAGCCCACCAGCGTCACAATGGCACTGGTGGCATCGGACAGGTTGTTCATGGCATCGGCGGTAATGGAAACTGCGCCGGAAATCGTGCCCACCACGATTTTAAAGCCAAACAGCAACAAATTGCAGACAATGCCTACCACACCGGACAGCTGTCCCACCTGACTGCGGACCTTGGGCAAGGCGACATTCTCATATTCTTTTACAAACAGGCGCAGCAACAGCTTGGTCATAGTAAGCCTCCAGCGTGATTTTTAAAAAAATATTATACCACAAAGCTTTCCTTTTTGCAATCTCCCCCATATTCTATGAGTACTTTTTAAAAAGATAACCATAGACTTTTCCCCATTTCTTTGGTAAAATGAAGAAAATTCCACCGAAAGAAGAAACAAGATGCCAAACATCAAGGAAATCACCGATTTTTCTGCTCCGGAGCTGGATGTCTATGCCCGACTGACGGAAGCACAGCTATTAAACCGCTTTGAGCCTGCCAAGGGAATGTTCATCGCCGAAAGCCCCAAGGTCATTCATCGGGCTTTGGATGCCGGCTGTCAGCCGGTTTCACTGCTGATGAAACGCAAGGATATTGACGGCTCTGCCGCCGACATTCTTGCCCGATGTCCGGAAATTCCCGTATTCACTGCCGATGAGGAGCTGCTGGCAAATCTGACCGGCTATCACCTGACCCGTGGTGTGCTGTGCGCCATGCGGCGACCGCAAATCCCCACTGTGGAGGAGGTCTGCCGTCACGCACGCCGAATTGTGGTGCTGGAAAATGTGCAAAATCCCACCAACGTGGGCGCTATTTTCCGTTCCGCAGCCGCCTTGGGCATGGATGCGGTGCTGTTGACCCCCGGCTGCTCCAATCCTCTGTATCGCCGCTCCGCCCGTGTCAGCATGGGCACTGTCTTTCAAATTCCGTGGACTTATATCGGCACAGATGCCGCCGTCTGGCCCACAGACGGCATGAAGCAGCTGAAAGAAATGGGCTTTAAGACCATCTCCATGGCACTGAAAAACGATTCCTACACTATTGACGACCCACGGCTGCGGCAGGAAGAAAAATTGGCAATTTTAATGGGCTCTGAGGGTGACGGACTGACGGAGGAAACCTTGGCTGCCTGCGATTTTACTGTGAAAATTCCCATGTATCACGGGGTGGATTCGCTGAATGTGGCAGCTGCCAGTGCGGTGGCTTTTTGGGAACTGAGAAGCAGAACGGAATAAAAGCAAGCCACGGAGCTTTTGCCCCGTGGCTGTTAAATATCCTCGTTATCCATTACCTTATAGCCTGCTTTTTTCAGCGCCTCAGCAAGCACGCCGCTGCCATCTGTCAAAGTACCGGAAAAGCTTCCGTCATAAACCTGTTTCACACCGCAGGTCGGGCTGCGAGCCTTCAAAATTGCAAGGTCAATTTCCTTCCCCTCCAGCTGTGACAAAAGCTCTGCCACCGCTGCACGAATGGAAGCGTCCACCGCCTTGCCCTCTCGATTCACCACAATTCCCTCTTTTATTTCAATAGGAATTCGAGGTGTTCCCAATCCGGCAAGCTCCTCCGGACATACCGCAATCACCTCATGCCCCTGCACAAAGCCCAACACCCGTTCATCTTGATTGTTACCGCCGTTATACTTGCAATTCCTGCCCAACAGGCAGGCACTGACTAAAATTTTCATGGTTTCACCCCTTTTCTATAAAAGTAACAGAAAAAACTGATAATTGCAAGAAAATATCCATTGAACATTGGCATATAAAAATGCTATAATAAAGAAAACTCAAAAAAAGGAGCAAGAAAATGCAACACGGAGAATATGCTGCCCAGCTTTTTGTGGAGGGCTATAATTGCGCCCAAGCAGTTGCTGTGGCATTTTGCGATGTAACTGGGCTGGAGCCCAAGCAGGCTGCCATGATGGCATCCGCCTTTGGGGGCGGTTTTGGTCGGCAGAGAGAGGTCTGCGGTGCGGTCAGCGGTATGTGCATGGTACTGGGTACACTGTACGGCTACGAAAGCCCAAACCACGAAAAACAGCTGCAGCTCTATGCCGATACCCAAGCACTTTGCGGACAATTTCGGGAACAAATGGGCAGCATTGTCTGTCGGGAGATACTGAAAAATCCCCCTACCGACCCTGCTCCCTCTCCCCGAACAGCAGAATTCTATGCCCAGCGTCCCTGCGCCCGACTGGTGCTGCTGGCAGCACAGCTGCTGGACGAGTACATCGCTGCCCATCCCATTTAAAATAGTAAAGGATAAGGTATTTTTATGTTCATGAACGATTACAGGCGCTGGTATGATTCCTATATGGCGGATGCGGATTTAACCGATGAGCTGTCACAGATTGCCGGAAAGCCGGCAGAAATTCAAGAGCGCTTCGCCGTTTCCCTAAAATTTGGCACGGCAGGACTGCGTGGTATTTTGGGCGCAGGCAGCAACCGCATGAATATCTATGTGGTGCGGCAGGCAACACAGGGACTTTCCAACTGGGTCAAGACCCAGGGCGGCAATCAGCTGGTTGCCATTTCCTATGACAGCCGCATCAAAAGCGACCTCTTTGCCAAGGCTGCCGCCTGCGTGCTGGCTGCCAACGGCATCCGTGTCCGCATCTATGATGCGCTGATGCCTGTGCCTGCCCTCAGCTTTGCCACCCGTTACTATGGGGCAAACGCCGGCATCATGATTACCGCCTCCCACAACCCTGCCAAATACAATGGCTATAAGGCTTATGGTCCTGACGGCTGTCAAATGACCGATGAGGCCGCCGACCTTGTGTATGCCGAAATTCAAAAGACCGACATTCTCACCGGAGCAAAAATCATGGACTTTGATGATGCCATGGCGCAGGGGCTGATTGAATATGTAGGAGAAGACTGCAAGGAAGCACTGTATAACGCCATCAAAGCCTGTCAAGTGCGCCCCGGTCTGTGCAAAACCGCCGGACTCAAGCTGGTATACTCCCCTCTCAACGGCTCGGGTTTGGTACCCGTTACCCGTATTTTGCGTGACATCGGTATTAACGACATCACCATCGTGCCGGAGCAGGAAAAGCCCGATGGCAATTTCCCCACCTGTCCCTATCCCAATCCGGAAATTTATGAGGCACTGCGGCTTGGCTTAGAGCTGGCAAAAAAATCCGGTGCGGATTTAATGCTCGCCACTGACCCGGATGCGGACCGGGTGGGCATTGCCATCCGTTGCCCGGACGGCAGCTATGAGCTGGTATCCGGCAACGAGGTGGGTGTTCTGCTGCTGGACTATATCTGCGCCGGATGCAAGGAAAAGGGCACGCTGCCGGAAAAAGCAGTAGCCGTCAAGTCCTTGGTTTCCACCCCCCTTGCGGATGTGGTGGCAGAAAGCTACGGCGTGGAAATGCGCAATGTGCTCACCGGCTTTAAATGGATTGGCGACCAAATTGCCAAACTGGAAAATGCCGGTGAGGTGGAACGCTTTATCTTCGGTTTTGAGGAAAGCTATGGCTATTTGGCAGGTCCTTATGTGCGGGACAAGGATGCTGTGGTTGCCTCCATGCTGATTTGCGAAATGGCAGCCTACTATCGCTCCATTGGCTCTTCCATCAAGGAAAGGCTGGAGGAAATCTACGGCAAATTCGGTCGGTATCTCAACAAGGTGGATTCCTATGAGTTCCCCGGTCTGTCCGGCATGGAAAAGATAGCAGGCATTATGAATTCCCTGCGCACCAATCCCCCAAAGGAAATCGGCGGCTACGCCGTTATCAAGGTCACAGATTACCAAAAACCGGAGCAAACCGGTCTGCCCAAGTCAAATGTGCTGATTTACGCTTTGCAGGGCGGTGCGACTGTGGTGGTGCGTCCCTCCGGCACAGAGCCGAAAATCAAAACCTACTTTACCACCTTGGGTAAAACCCTTGCAGAGGCAGAAGCCCAAAGGGCTGTCCTTGCAGAAGCGCTCAAGCCCATTTTGGCATAAGCTTTCGCCCTCCGACATTTTTGTCGGAGGGCTTTTTGCATAGTTATGCCACCGCCGTACAAACTAATGTCGGTGATGCAAAATGGAATCTTTATGGGCAACTACCCCTCTGCCCCAATTCCCCCGATTGCAGGGCAATCTTAAAACCGATGTGCTGGTCATCGGCGGTGGCATGGCAGGACTTTTGTGCGCTTATGCACTGGAAAATGCCGGAGTCCGCACCATTCTTTTAGAGGCTGACTGCATTTGCAGCGGTGTGACGCAAAATACAACCGCCAAAATTACAGCCCAGCACGGGCTGATTTATGCCAAGCTACTGTCCCAATTAGGGCAGGAACGGGCAAAGCAATACTTGGAGGCAAACTTAACAGCCGTTTCCCGTTACGCCCAGCTCTGCAAGGAAATTCCCTGCCACTTTGAGCAGCAGGCTTCCTTTGTGTATTCTTTGGAAAATCGTGCCGCACTGGAGCAAGAAATCCATGCCCTGCACCGGTTAGGCTATCCTGCAGGTCTGCAGGGGGAGCTTGCGCTGCCCTTTCACACAGTCGGTGCAGTCAAATTTCGGCATCAAGCACAGTTTCATCCCCTAGAATTTGCCGCCGGTCTTGCGCAAAAGCTGTCTATTTACGAAAACACCCCGGTGCGGCGCTTAGAGGGCACTACCGCTGTTACCGATTTTGGGCGTGTTTCTGCACAAAACATCATTGTTGCCACCCATTTCCCCGTATTCAATCGGCATGGCAGCTACTTTTTGAAGCAATATCAGCACCGCAGCTATGTACTGGCACTGGAAAACACCGGCTTTGACCGGGGAATGTATATTGGCGCAGAGGAAAATTCCCTGTCCTTTCGCAGCTGGGACAAGCTGCTATTATTGGGCGGTGGCGGTCACCGCACCGGAAAAACCGGCGGTGGTTGGGAGGTGCTGCAGAACTTTGCATCGAAAGCCTATCCCAACGCCAAGGAGGTTTCACGGTGGGCAACGCAGGATTGCATGAGCCTTGATTCCATTCCCTATATTGGGCTCTACAGCAAACATACGCCCCACATCTATGTTGCCACCGGTTTTTGCAAATGGGGCATGACCGGCTCAATGGTTGCAAGTGAAATTCTTCGGGATTTGATTTTAGGCAAGGAAAATCCCTACGCACCCGTCTTTTCTCCCAGCAGACCGCTGTATCTGCCTCAGCTTGCGAAAAACGCCCTGTCCTCTACCCTCAATTTGCTGCGCCCCACTGTGCCACGCTGCCCACACCTAGGCTGCGCCCTGCGGTGGAATCCCCGTCAAAGAAGCTGGGACTGTCCCTGCCACGGCTCCCGTTTTTCGGAAAGCGGTCAGCTCTTGGATAATCCGGCGCAACGGGATTTGAGGTCCGGCAGAAGGACTGGTTTGTAAAATCCTTCCAGATATGCTATAATAGCCGAAACATTCAATTTTCCGCTATGCAGCAGAAGATTTATTATGAACATTATCATTGCAGGCAGCGGCAAGGTGGGCACAACCCTTGCCCGCCGGCTGTCGGAGGAAGGCTACAACCTGACCTTAACCCTCATGGGTTGGAGGATGTATGCGAAGATTGCGATGTAATCGGCGTGCTGGTATTTCTTTTGGCGGTTTCTCCCAGTGCCAACCTTTACCATTCACCTACTGCGGGCAGAAAGCCCCGGTCCGGATGTGGGAAAGCTGGTGCTGTTAAGCCGTTCCACCTGGAAGAAGTGACCTTGTGGCACTTATCACAAAATTTCTTTGAAAAAACATCGGCTTTCAACAAATTTCTACTTGCTTTTTGGGACAAAATACGGCATAATAAAAAGGTATGTGAAAAACCATTTAATTCTTGCCGGCACTGCCGAAGAAACGAGGTTGACTATGGAAAGAAAAGTTGGAACCACCTCCCGTGGCATCCGTTGCCCCATTATCCGACAGGGTGACGATTTGGCACAAATTGTGGTAGATAGTGTTTTGGATGCCGCCGAAAGCGAGGGCTTTTCCCTGCGGGATAAAGATGTGGTTGCTGTTACGGAATCCGTGGTAGCTCGTGCCCAGGGCAACTATGCCTCTGTGGAAGCCATTGCCTCCGATGTCCGCCAAAAGCTGGGCGGTGAAACCATCGGTGTCATTTTCCCCATTCTCTCCCGTAACCGCTTTGCAATCTGCCTGCGTGGCATTGCCATGGGCGCAAAAAAGATTATTTTGATGCTGAGCTATCCCTCTGACGAGGTTGGCAACGCCTTAGTTTCTTTGGACCAGCTGGACGAAGCCGGCATCAATCCCTATTCCGATGTTTTGTCGCTGGAACAGTACAGAACGCTGTTTGGCGAAAATCCCCACCCCTTTACCGGCGTGGATTATGTGCAGTATTATTCTGATTTGATTCGTCAGTCCGGTGCTGAGGTGGAGGTCATCTTTGCCAACGACTGCCGCACCATTTTGAACTACACCAAAAATGTGCTGCACTGCGACATTCACTCCCGTGCAAGAACGCGGCGGTTACTCATGAGTGCCGGCGCAGAACGGGTCTGCGGCTTGGCAGACATCCTAAACGAAAGTGTCAACGGCAGCGGCTATAATGCCCGTTTTGGTCTGCTTGGCTCTAACAAATCCACCGAAAACTCCATCAAACTGTTCCCCAAGGAATGTTCCGATTTGGTGCTGGAAATTCAGCAGCGGCTGTTGGAGCGCACTGGAAAGCACATTGAAGTCATGGTCTATGGCGATGGCGCTTTCAAAGACCCTGTAGGACAAATTTGGGAGCTGGCTGACCCCAGCGTTTCCGTTGCTAACACCCCCGGCTTAGAAGGTACACCCAACGAGCTGAAGCTGAAATATTTGGCTGACAATGATTTTGCCGGTCTTTCCGGTGATGCGCTGAAAAAAGCCATTGAGAACGCCATTGCCAGCAAAGACGGCTCTTTGGTGGGCAACATGGCATCCCAAGGTACTACCCCCCGGCGGCTGACGGATTTGATTGGCTCTTTGTGTGACCTGACTTCCGGCTCCGGCGACAAGGGCACGCCCGTCATTTTGGTACAAGGCTATTTTGATAACTACACCAACTAATCCATTCCGACTCCCAAATTATGCAATTTGGGAGTCGGTTTTTAGGATTTTCTCTTGACAGGCGATTGCCTTTTATGTTATAATTTTTGCGGTCAAACCGAGGTGCAGTCTTTCTCCCGGAATTTGACCTTTCTTTATGCACTGGAAAGGAGCTTCTATCATGGAAAAACGGAAAGCAAATCTTGTCTGTCCCTCTGTTGACTCGGATTTCGGTATCCGTGTTTTTTCTGCTCTTTCTTCCAATGGGCTTTGTGCCCTCAATTCCAATCAATACACTGTTTTTCCCGGCTTTTGTGATGTGCATGTGCATTTCCGTGAGCCGGGATTTTCTTATAAGGAAACCATCGCTTCCGGCGCTTTAGCTGCGGCAAGGGGCGGCTACACCGCTGTTTGCACCATGGCAAACCTGAAGCCTGTGCCGGACAGCTTGGAAAATCTTTCCCAGCAGCTGCGGCTCATTGAACAGGATGCCTGCATCCATGTCTATCCTTACGGTGCAATCACCATAGGCGAGCAAGGAGAGGCTTTGGCAGATTTACAGTCCATGGCTGCCCATGTACCCGGCTTTTCCGATGACGGACGGGGTGTACAGTCAAGAGAAATGATGCGCTCTGCCATGCTTCAGGCAAAGGCACTACATAAGGTCATTGTGGCACACTGCGAGGTTAACGAGCTGCTGCAGGGTGGCTATATTCACGATGGCAGCTATGCCAAAGCCCACAACCACCGGGGCATTTGCAGTGAAAGCGAATGGCGTCAAATTGAGCGAGATTTAGAGTTGGTGGAGGAAATCGGCTGCAGCTACCATGTATGCCACATTTCCACCAAGGAAAGTGTGGACATCATCCGAAAAGCCAAGGCACGGGGCGTCAATGTAACCTGCGAAACCGCCCCTCACTACCTTGTAATGGACGATAGCTTCCTGCAGGAGGATGGGCGTTTTAAAATGAATCCGCCTCTACGGGACAAAACCGACCGGGAAGCCTTGGTGGCAGGCTTGTTGGACGGCACCATTGACATGATTGCCACCGACCACGCCCCCCACTCTGCCGAAGAAAAAAACAAGGGTTTGGAAAAAAGCGCCTTTGGCGTGGTGGGCATTGAAACCGCCTTCCCCGTGATGTACACCCACTTTGTAAAAACTGGGCTTATCACCATGGAACGGCTGATGGATTTGCTGGTGAACAACCCCCGAAAGAGATTTCATCTGCCCTTGGGCACGGATTTCAGTGTTTGGGATTTGAATGCCCAATATGCCATTGACCCCAAGGATTTTGTATCCATGGGCAAGGCGACACCCTTGGAGGGCTGGCAGGTGTTTGGCAAATGCCTTGCCACCGTCTGTAACGGAAAAGTTGTATATACATCCCTTTGAGATTTGAGATATAGGAGGACAGCCCCATGGCAAAGAGAAAGGACATCAAAAAGGTTTTAATCATCGGCTCCGGCCCTATCGTCATCGGTCAAGCCGCTGAATTTGACTATGCCGGCACCCAAGCCTGCCTTGCACTGAAGGAAGAAGGCTACGAGGTGGTGCTGTGCAATAGCAACCCCGCCACCATTATGACCGATACGGTCATTGCCGACAAGGTTTATATGGAGCCTTTGACGCTGGAATATATTGCTAAAATCATCCGCTATGAGCGTCCGGACGCCATTGTCCCCGGCATCGGCGGTCAAACCGGTCTAAACCTTGCCATGCAGCTGGAGAAAAAGGGCATTTTGAAAGAATGTCGGGTAAAGCTCTTGGGCACTTCCAGTGTCTCCATTGAGCGTGCCGAGGACCGAGAGCTGTTTAAGGAGCTGTGCCAGTCCATCGGCGAGCCGGTTATTCCCTCCGAAATCACCTATTCCATCGAAGAAGCCAAGGAAGCCGCCCTGCGCATTGGCTATCCTGTGGTACTGCGCCCTGCCTTTACCTTGGGCGGTACCGGCGGTGGCTTTGCCTATAACGAGGACGAGCTGGTGGAGCTGGGACTCAATGCCTTTAAGCTATCTCCCGTTCATCAGGTGCTGGTGGAAAAGAGTGTCAAGGGCTACAAGGAAATTGAATTTGAGGTCATGCGGGATTCCTCTGACCACGCCATCACCATTTGCGGCATGGAAAATATTGACCCCGTTGGTGTCCACACCGGCGACAGTCTTGTGGTGGCGCCCATTATGACTTTGTCCAAAAAGGACGAAAAAATGCTCAATGACTCTGCCATCAAGCTGATTCGGGAGCTGAAAATTGAAGGTGGCTGCAATGTGCAGTTCGCCCTCAATCCCAACACCTCGGAGTATTACCTCATCGAGGTCAACCCCCGAGTTTCCCGTTCCTCCGCCCTTGCCTCCAAAGCCTCCGGCTATCCCATTGCACGGGTCACTGCCAAGATTGCGGTAGGCATGACACTGGATGAAATTACCATTGCCAACACCAATGCCGCCTTTGAGCCCAAGCTTGACTATGTCATTGCCAAGCTGCCCCGTTTCCCCTTTGATAAGTTCGCTTCTGCCCCCAATCTACTGGGTACGCAGATGAAGGCCACCGGCGAGGTCATGGGCATTGGCTCTACCTTGGAGGAATGTCTGTTAAAGGGTGTCCGTTCCTTGGAAATCGGCGCTTGCCATTTCCACCTGCCCAAATTCGACAATTTGCCCACAGAGGCGCTGCTGGACTATATCCGTCAGTTCCGGGACGACAATATCTTTGCTGCCGCAGAGCTGCTGCGCCGTGGTGTAAGCGTGCAAGAACTTCACAACATCACCAAAATCACAGCCTACTTCTTGGAAGCCATTCAGCGGATTGTCGCCATGGAAAAGCAGGTCGCCGCAAGCCGGGATTTGGATGTATTCAGGGCTGCCAAGGTCATGGGCTTCAGCGATAAATACATTGCAAAGCTTTGGGGCGTCAAGGAAATTGAGGTATACAACCTGCGCAAGCAGCACGGGCTGTTCCCTGTTTTCCGCATGGTAGACACCTGCCATACAGGCGCTTATATTCCCTACTTCTACTCCTCCTATCAGGGAGAAAACAGTTCCCGACTGACGGATAAGAAGAAAATCATTGTGCTGGGTGCAGGTCCTATCCGCATCGGTCAGGGCGTGGAATTTGACTATTCCACCGTCCATGCAGTCATGACCATCCGCAAGGCTGGCTACGAAGCCATTATCATCAACAACAATCCGGAAACTGTTTCCACCGACTATACCACCGCCGACAAGCTGTATTTTGAACCGCTAACAACCGAAGATGTGATGAACACCATCGAATTTGAAAAGCCGGACGGTGTTATCGCCTCCCTCGGCGGACAAACCGCCATCAATTTGGCGCAGCCACTATTTGACCGGGGCGTGAAAATCATCGGCACGGACTGCGCCGCCATCGACAAGGCAGAGGACCGCAACGCCTTTGAAAATCTGCTCAACGAGCTGAACATTCCCCGTGCCAAGGGTCGGGCAGTGACCAAAATCGAGGACGGCATTGCCCCCGCCGCCGAAATTGGCTACCCTGTGCTGGTGCGCCCCAGCTTTGTGTTGGGCGGTCGTGCCATGCAGATTGTGGCAAGCGAAAAGCAGCTGCGGAATTATCTGCGCACTGCCGTTGAAATTGATGAGGACAAGCCTGTTTTGGTGGACAAATACATTCAGGGTCGTGAGGTGGAGATTGACGCCATCTGCGATGGCATCAATGTGTTTGTACCCGGTATTATGGAGCTGGTGGAACGCACCGGTGTCCACTCCGGCGACTCCATTTCCGTCTACCCCTCTTTCTCCATTTCCAACAAGGTCAAGGGGCAGATTTTGCAGTACGCCAAAAAGCTGGGCTTGGGCATTGGCATTGTGGGCCTGTTCAATATTCAGTTCATTGTGGACAAGGATGACAATGTGTTTATCATCGAGGTCAATCCCCGTTCCTCCCGTACTGTTCCCTTCCTGTCCAAATCCACCGGCTACAGCCTTGCAGACATCGCAACAGAAGTCATTTTGGGCAAATCTCTGAAGGAACAAGGCATTTTTGACATCTATCCGGAGGAAAAGGAGCGTTGGTATGTGAAAGCCCCCGTCTTCTCCTTCAACAAAATTCGTGGATTGGACGCCTATCTGTCTCCGGAAATGAAATCCACCGGCGAAGCCATTGGCTATGACAAAACCATGACCCGTGCCCTGTATAAAGCCCTGCAGGCCGCCGGAATGCACCTGCAGAACTACGGCACTGTGTTCGCCACCATTGCCGACAAGGACAAGGAGGAGGCGCTGCCGCTGATTCACCGCTTCTATCAGCTGGGCTTCAATATTGAAGCCACCAAGGGCACTGCCAAATTCCTGAAAGAAAACGGCATTCGCACCCATACACTAACCAAAATCAGTGACGGCAGTGAGCAAATCCCCAACGCATTGCGGCAGGGGCACATCGCCTATGTCATCAACACCCGTGACCCCGGTGACGACTCCGGTGACGGAGCTCAAATCCGTCAAATTTCCACAGAAAACAATGTAACCATCTTCACCGCACTGGACACTGTCAAGGTGCTGCTGGATGTGCTGGAAGAAACCACCCTGACCATTTCCACCATTGACGCCTGAGGAAGCTTATGAAACAGAGTATCTTTACAATCGTCAGCAATACTGCGCTGACGGACAGTGTATTCAAAATGGTGCTGACCGGTGACACTTCTGCCATCACCGCCCCCGGTCAGTTTGTCAATATTCAGCTATCCGGGCAATTCCTGCGGCGTCCCATCTCTGTCTGCGACTATGATAAGGACACCTTAACGCTGGTTTACAAGGTGGTCGGCAAGGGCACAGAAATGATGTCTGCCATGGGCCCCGATATGCAGCTGGACATTCTCACAGGACTTGGAAACGGCTATGACCTTTCCTGTGCCGGCGATGCCCCATTGCTGATTGGCGGCGGCGTAGGCGTACCGCCTCTATACAATCTCGCAAAGAAGCTGCTGAATATGGGCAAAAAAGTGTCTGTTATTCTCGGCTTTAACACCAAAAGCGAGATTTTTTACGAAGAAGAATTCAAAAAGCTGGGCTGTCAGGTTTCTGTTACCACAGTAGACGGCAGCTACGGCATCAAGGGCTTCGTCACCGATGCCCTACCGGAACACTATTCCCACTTCTACACCTGCGGTCCGGAGCCCATGCTGAAGGCAGTTTACCGCAGCACCTGCACCAGCGGTCAAATGAGCTTTGAGGAGCGCATGGGCTGCGGCTTCGGCGCTTGCATGGGCTGCTCCTGCAAAACCCTTACCGGCAACAAGCGCATCTGCAAGGAAGGTCCTGTCATGCGCAAGGAGGAAATTCTATGGAATTAAAGGTAAATCTGTGCGGCATTGAACTGGACAACCCCATCATTCCTGCCTCCGGCACCTTTGGCTACGGCTATGAATTTGCACAGCTGTATGACATCAATGAGCTGGGAACCTTTTCCTTTAAGGGCACTACCAAGGAGGCCCGTTTCGGCAACCCCACCCCCCGAATTGCAGAATGTACCGCCGGCATGATTAACGCTGTGGGCTTACAAAATCCCGGTGTGGACGCAGTGATTGCCCACGAGCTGCCGGAGTTGAAAAAATGCTTCCACAAGCCGGTCATGGCAAATATCAGCGGCTTTTCCATCGAGGACTATGCCTACACCTGTGAAAAGCTGGACAGTCAGGCGCAGGTAGGCTGGCTGGAGGTCAATGTGAGCTGCCCCAATGTTCATGGCGGCGGCATGAGCTTCGGCACTTCTCCGGAAGCGGCTGCCGCTGTCACCAAAGCCGTCAAGGCAGTGACAACAAAGCCCGTTATCATCAAGCTTTCCCCCAATGTGACCGACATTGTCGCCATTGCAAAAGCCTGTGAAGATGCCGGTGCTGACGGCATCAGCCTGATTAACACCATGCTGGGTATGCGCATCAATCTGCGCAATCGCAAGCCCGTCATTGCCAACACTATGGGCGGATTTTCCGGTCCTGCCATCTTCCCGGTGGCAGTGCGAATGGTCTATCAGGTGGCGCAGGCGGTCAAAATCCCCGTCATTGGCATGGGCGGCGTTTCCAGCGCCGAGGATTTGCTGGAAATGATGCTTGCCGGTGCTACCGCTGTAGAAATCGGCGCAGCCAATTTGGTCAACCCCTACATCTGTCGGGACATCGTTCGGGAGTTACCGGCAGTGATGAAAAAATACAATATTGAAAAATTATCTGATATTATAGGAGGCGTAAACAATGGGTAAGGATGTAATTGTTGCCTGCGACTTTTCTTCCGCAGCGCAGACCTTTGCATTTTTGGACAAATTCACCGGCAAGAAGCCCTTTGTGAAAATCGGCATGGAGCTTTACTATGCCGAGGGTCCCAGCATCGTTCGGGAAATCAAAGCCCGTGGACACAAGATTTTCTTGGACTTGAAGCTGCACGACATTCCCAACACCGTCAAAAAAGCCATGAGCGTGCTCTCCGGCTTGGATGTGGACATCACCAATCTCCACGCCGCCGGCACAACTGCCATGATGCAAGCAGCCTTGGAGGGCTTAACCCGTCCTGATGGCAGCCGTCCGCTGTTGATTGCCGTAACCCAGTTGACCTCCACCGACCAGCAATCCATGGAACGGGACTTGCTCATCAACGCCCCCATGGATGAGGTGGTAATGCACTATGCGGAAACTGCCAAAAACGCAGGGCTTGACGGCATTGTCTGCTCTCCGTTGGAGGCAGGCAAGGTTCACGGTCGCTGTGGTGAGCATTTCCTCACCATTACCCCCGGTGTCCGCTTTGCTGACGGAGATGTGGGCGACCAAAAGCGGGTCATGACTCCCACGGAAGCCAAAAAAATCGGCTCTGACTACATTGTGGTGGGTCGTCCCATCACCGCCGCTGCCGACCCCGTTGCCGCCTACGAGCGCTGCGTGGCTGAATTCTGCGATTAAAGGAGAAAATCATGGAGCAATATAAAAGAGAATTTATTCAGTTCCTGCAGGGAGCAGGCGTTCTGAAATTCGGTGATTTCACCGCCAAATCCGGTCGGAAAATCCCCTATTTCATCAATGCCGGCATGATTAAGACCGGCGAGGAAATTGCAAAGTTGGGCGAGTTCTACGCCAAGGCATATTTTGACAAAATCGGCAGCAAGCCCACCGTGCTGTACGGACCTGCCTACAAGGGCATTTCCATTGCGGTTTCCGCAGCTGTCGCCCTGTCCAAGAACGGACTGAATGTGCCCTTCTTCTTCAACCGCAAGGAGGTCAAGGACCACGGCGAGGGCGGTGTCTTTGTGGGCTATGTGCCCCAGCCGGGCGAAGAAGTGGTCATCGTGGAGGATGTCATCACCGCCGGCACTGCCATTCGGGAATCCATGGCAATTCTCTCCCATTTGGAAGGTGTCAAGGTCACTGCCACCTTTGTGATGGTGGACCGCAAGGAAAAGGGTCAGGGCGAAAAGGGCGCTATGCAAGAAATCGAGGAGGAGTTCGGCTTCCCCGTATACTCTGTGGTGGATGTGTATGACATCATCGAATACTTAGAAGAAGACCCTGCCAACGAGGAAAATGTAAATCGCATCAAAAACTATCTTTCCGTCAACGGAGCGAAATAATATGAAAAGCCTCATCAGTATTTTGGATTTATCTGTGGCAGAGCTGGACAATCTGATTGCCACTGCAAAAGACATCATCGAAAAGCCCGAACAATATCGGGAAATTTGCCGCTACAAAAAGCTGGCGACACTGTTCTTTGAGCCCTCCACCCGTACCCGGCTCAGCTTTGAAGCTGCCATGCTGGAGCTGGGCGGTAGTGTCATCGGCTTCAGCGAAGCTTCCAGCAGCTCCGCCTCCAAGGGCGAAAGCATGGCTGATACTGCCAAAATTCTCTCCTGCTATGCCGACATCATGGCAATCCGCCATCCTCGGGAGGGTGCGCCCTATGTGGCGAGCAACGCCGCCACCGTTCCGGTCATCAATGCCGGTGACGGTGGACATAATCACCCCACTCAGACGCTGGCTGACCTTTTGACCATTTCCAGAGAGATGGGACATTTGGACAATCTGACCATCGGTTTGTGCGGCGACCTGAAATACGGACGGACGGTCCATTCCCTCATTGAAGCCATGGTGCGTTATCCCGGAAATCGCTTTGTGCTGATTTCTCCGGAGGAGCTGCGGCTGCCGGACTACATCCGCAAAGAGGTGCTGGAAAAGCATCATATTCCCTACCAGGAGGTTACCTCCCTAGAGGATGCCATCAGCCAGCTGGATGTGCTGTACATGACCAGAATCCAGCGGGAACGGTTTGACGATGCGGCCCAGTATGAACGGCTGAAGGACAGCTATGTACTGGATATGCCCAAACTGGCAAATGCCAAGGCATCCATGCGGATACTGCATCCCCTGCCCCGTGTCAATGAAATCTCCGTGGCGGTGGACGATGACCCTAGAGCCGCCTATTTCCGGCAAGCACTGAACGGAAAATATATGCGCATGGCGCTGATTTTGAAGCTCCTGCAGGAGGCGGAAAATCCTGTCAAGGAAGAACGGGACACACAAGGTCTTGTGTATGACCGAGTATGCCGCAATCCCAAGTGCATCAGCGCTGTAGAGCAGGAGCTGCCCCATATTTTCAAGCCCTCTGAGGATGGCAGCTACCGCTGCCTCTACTGCGAACAAAAAGCATAAAGAAACCCGGCTGTGAAGCTTCACAGCCGGGATTTTTTTATCCTCTGAATCTTGGCTCGCAGGTTAGGTGCATGCCCAACCGCTTAAAGGTATGTTCGTCCGATGACGGCAGCATCACCGTGGAATGGACCTCGCAGCCCCGTAGCTTTCCAAGCTGCTCCAAGGCAAATTCTGCCGTGGGATTGGTGGCAGCGCTAATGGACAGCGCAATCAGCACCTCATCCGTATGCAGTCTGGGGTTGCGGTCGCCCAAATGGTCCTTTTTCAGATGCTGAATGGGGTCGATTGCCACCGGAGAAATCATGTGCAGCTCATCGGGCATACCGCCCAAATATTTCAGCGCATTGAGCAGCACCGCCGCCGATGCGCCCAGCAAATTGGAGGTCTTTCCGGTAAGAATTCGTCCATCCGGCAGCTCCAATGCCATGGCAGGCATTCCGGTGTCCTTCTCTTTTTTCAGTGCCGCTGCCACAACAGGGCGATTTTCCGGCTCGACACCCACTTTTTTCATCAGGGTTTCCAGCTTGCGGACTGCATTTTCACTGCCTCTGCCTTGCTTGTGTTCACACATGGCGGTATAATAGCGGCGAATAATCTCCTGACAGGCTGCCTCCCTTGCGGCGGCATCGTCCGTAATGCAGTTGCCCACCATATTCACGCCCATATCTGTGGGAGATTTGTAGGGACAAGTACCCAAAATTCGCTCAAACATGGCAACCAGCACCGGAAATGCCTCCACATCACGGTTGTAATTCACCGTAGTGACACCGTAGGCATCCAAATGGAAGGGGTCAATCATGTTTACATCGTTCAAATCCGCCGTAGCTGCCTCATACGCCAAATTCACCGGATGATTCAGCGGCAGATTCCAAATGGGGAAGGTTTCAAATTTGGCATAGCCTGCCTTAATCCCACGCTTATGCTCATGATACAGCTGGCTGAGGCAGGTTGCAAGCTTTCCACTGCCCGGACCGGGGGCAGTTACAACCACCAAGGGACGGGTAGTTTCGATAAAATCGTTCTTTCCATAGCCCTCATCACTAACCACATGCGCCGTGTCCGCAGGGTAGCCGGCAATGGCAAAATGGTGATACACACGAATGCCCTTGGTTTCCAAGCGAGCTTGAAACGCCTTGGCAATGGACTGCCCATTAAATCGGGTCAGCACTATGGAGCTGACATACAGCCCCAATTCTCTGAAAATATCAATCAGCCGCAGCACATCCAAGTCATAGGTAATGCCCAAATCGCCACGGACCTTGTTCTTCTCAATATCATCGGCGCTGATGGCAATGACAATTTCCACCTGCTCCTTCATCTGCAGCAACATCCGCAGCTTGCTATCGGGCTGGAAACCGGGCAACACACGAGCCGCATGATTATCATCATACAGCTTACCGCCAAATTCCAGATACAGCTTGCCGCCAAACTGGGAAATCCGCTGCCGAATATGGGCAGATTGAGTGGATAGGTATTGCTGATTGTCAAATGCCGTTTTTAACATGATGCAACGCCTCTTTCATCAAAACTATCTTTTATTTTACACGATTCCCATTTCAAAAGCAAGGGCAATTCGGAAAATTAAAAGTATCTGCCAAAAAAGATTGCAAATCTCCTGCTTTTGTGATAGTATTTCCATGACTCTTTTTGACGGAAAGGAATTTTATGCGACAACATCTTCTAGATAACAGAGCCTTTTATCGAAAAACGCTATCCATCGCCCTGCCAATTATTGTCCAAAACGGCATTACAAACTTTGTATCGCTTTTGGATAATATTATGGTGGGACAGATTGGAACGGCGCAGATGAGTGGCGTCTCCATTGTAAACCAGCTGCTTTTTGTTTTCAACCTGTGTATTTTTGGTGCTACCTCCGGAGCCGGCATTTTTACTGCTCAATATTTTGGTTCCGGCGACCAAAAGGGTGTGCGATACACCTTTCGATTTAAGGTGATAGCTGGGCTTCTATTGACCGCCTTTGGTATTTCTGTATTCCTCTTGGCAGGTGAGCCACTGATTTCCCTTTATCTGAAGGGTGAAGGTAATCCGCAGGATGCCATTTATTCTCTCCAATATGGCAAGAAGTATTTGCTGGTCATGCTTTGGGGCTTACCCGCCTTTTCCCTGACCAATGCCTACGCCGGCACACTGCGGGAATCCAATCAAACCATGGTCCCCATGATTGCCGGCATCGTCGCAGTGCTGACGAATCTCGGACTGAATTATGTGTTGATTTTTGGTCGCTTCGGCTTTTCTGCCATGGGCGTTCAAGGCGCCGCCCTTGCGACTGTGATTTCCCGATATGTGGAGCTTGCCATAGTCGCAGGCTGGGTTCATCTGAACAGTGAAAAAAATCCTTTTATCTGCGGTGCTTTCCGTTCACTTCATATCCCCGGCAGGCTACTGAAGCAAATCATGCTGAAAGGAATGCCGCTGCTGATAAATGAAGCGCTTTGGTCAGTCGGCATTGCCACACAGAGTCAGATCTATTCCACAATCAGCTTAAATGTTGTTGCAGCGCAAAACATCTCCAATACCCTTTACAATCTGGGCAGTGTGGTATTTCTCTCTCTCGGTAATGTAGTGGCGATTATTATGGGACAGATGCTTGGTGCTAATCGTCCAAAGGAAGAAATTCGGGATGCCAACCGGAAGCTGATTACCATCGATGTATTATCCTGCCTGTTATTCGGCGGTATTGTCATTGCCCTATCCGGAGTATTCCCAAAGCTATATAACACCGAGCCTGCAATTCGCCAACTGGCAACCAGCCTAATTATCATCAGCGCTTGTTTCATGCCCTTTAACGCCTATGCCCATGCAACCTATTTTACCCTCAGAGCCGGTGGCAAAACCATCACCACCTTCCTTTTTGACAGCTGCTTTGTCTGGGTCATTTGTATTCCGGTTATCTACTGCTTGAGCCGGTTTACAAATCTTTCTATCCTCCCGATATTTGCCATTTGTCATTGTTTGGAATTGATTAAATGCCTTATCGGTTCTCTTATGCTCCATAGCGGCAGTTGGATTCGAAATATAACCAACTAAATAAAAAGTGCCGGATTATTCCGGCACTTTTTCATAGGTAAAAAATCCGGTGACCGAAGTCACCGGATTTCTATTTATCAATTGGTTGGGAATTACTTCTTCTTGTTCTTCAGAACAAAGTAAGCAGCAACACCGGCACCAGCCAGAACAACGACAACGATCACAATAATGATCACTACGCTGGAGCTAGAAGCATCTCTAGTCTCAACATTGTTACAGACAGAGCAGACACGCTTCTCTTCACCCTTGCTCTTTTCCCATTCGCCATAGGAGTGACCCTTAGCAGCAATGTCAGTCTGAGCAACAGTAACTTCGCCACAGACGGAGCACTTCTTGCCTTCAGTCAGGCCAGCCTCGGTACAGGTAGCGTCCTTACCGGGAACAGCAACCTCGGTGTGACCCAGAGCATCAACGGCTTCTTCCTTGGTCTCACCGCATTCGCAGGTGTACAGCTTAACGCCCTTGTCTACACAAGTAGCGGCAACCTTATCAACACCCTCGTCCCAGGTATGACCAGTAGCCTTAATAACTTCGCCCTCAGTCAGGACCTTGCCACAGTGAGCGCACACCAGGTCAGCTTTCTTGCCGTCCTCAGTGCAGGTAGCTTCCTTGGCGTTTGCCTCAATTGCCTCTTCAGCGTTGCAAACATGATTCTCAGCAACAGTGTGAACATTCAGAGAGTCACCGGAAACAGACAGTTCAAACTTGCCGTCAGCAGTGATAACATTCTTATTGCTAACAGCCAGCTCGATGACAGTTTCCTTATCCTCAGTAGCCAGCACCTTGAAAGTCAAGTCAACAACCTTACCAGTAGAAGTGATGTTCTCACCCTCGCCCTTAAAAGCAGCATTCAGGTCACCGACAGTAACCTTCAGCACGCCTGCAGCGGGAGCTGCTACGATGACACCCTTGGTAGCCTCTGCAGCAGGAACAAACTCCAGCACGGAAGCGTCATAGCCCAAGGTAGTGACAGCAGCGGCGAAACCAGTGTTGGTTGCGATTTCAACAGACACAGTAAAGGTCTTGCCAGCGCCAACAACAGCTGCATCGAGGGCCTCGACATTGGAGTCCGCAGACTCCAATGTCATGGCCAAATCACTTCCAGTAGTTGCCGAAGCGGATACAACCAAAGACAAACAGACAAGCAGTGCCAAAAGGATAGAAATGAGCTTGTTGTTTTTCATCTTTTAGTTCCTCCGTAAATTAGTCCCACTCCTGCGGCCAGCCACAAACAGGACAATACTCGTATTCCTTATCGAACTTCTCATCGCACTTGCGGCTCTGGCACTCCAGAATCTGGTGAGCCAAAACATCTCTCAAGAACTCAGCTTCCTCAGCGGAAACACCAGCCAGAAGGATCTCCATGTCGTCAAAGCTGCCGACATATGCCTGATACATGTTAGCCAGGTCAAGCAGAGTGAACTCGCCGTCCTTATCGAAGTCGACTGCAGCGCTGTAGTCCTTACCGCCAGCGTATTCGCCGGTCAGCATACCCATAGCAGCGTACAGGTCGGTGATGTGGAAGTCGTTGTTGTCATCGTCGTCAACGTCACCGAAGGCAGCGATGCTCTTGATTTCAGCAAACTCGCAGTTGGTGTCGATTTCCTCGACCTTACCCAGCTCATCCAGCTTATCAGCCTCAGCGGTTGCGTCAAAGACATAACCGGGCAGGTCATTCTCTTCGTCATAAGCGAAGGGCATCATTGCACGGAAGTACAGGGTAACCAGCTCGGTCTTTTCGTTGACAACAAAGTTCTCACGCTTGCCGCTGAGAATGTTGTTGGCAGCGTAGCCAGCGATTCTGATGTTACGGATAACATTGACATCGTCGACAACCTCAACGATCTGGTCCTTACCAGCCTTGGTAACAGCCAGCACGAAGTCATCAGTCAGGACCTCATAGCCAACATAAATCAGAGCAGGAATGGACTCTGCTTCTTCAATAGCATCCAAATCTGCATCAGCTGCGGGAGCTGCAAGCAGCATTTCGGAGAAGAAGGGCATATCCATCTCGAAGCCATAAACTTCCTGATCGAAGCCATTGATGCTGACAGTCACAGCAATCAGGGAGCCGACAGCCAGGTCGTCACGACCGTTGGCGTTGGTAGCATTCAGCTCAATGCCGATGCCCTCAATTCTGGGGTAAACCTGAGTAACTTCAGCCTCACAACGCTCGCAGTAGAACTTGCCGTAGCCGTCAGACATACGAGTGGGAGCGACATACTCAGTCATCTGGGGAATGTATCCGTACATACCAATGATGAATGCATCATCGGGGTATACATAGTTGGGATACTCAGCGACCTTACGCTCGGGCTGATGACCCAGAGCCTCGCCTTCTTCTTCGTAGTAAACGAAGTCGCAATCCTTACATGCAGCAACGATATGCTTAGGCATGGTGCAGCTTGCAGCAGTCCAATCGTCTGCCTCGATATCGTCAATGTCGATGTCGAAGTTGTGGTCAGCGGAAATCATGCACAGGCACAGATAATCGCCGGTCTTGGGGTCAATATTGTTCACGCAGTCATGGCCCTCGCCCTTAGCTGCGCAGTAGAACTCGTGGCAGACTACACAGTGACGGTCGGTCACAGTGTCGGTGCACTTCTCGAAGAACTTCTCGCCGGCAGCGTTGACATGGGCAACAGTCTCGTCATAGACCTTCTTCTCCTCACCACAAGCAGAGCACTCGTAGATGTCGTAAGCAGGAGCATAGCAGGTGCTCTTAGCAGAGGAGGTGCTGACATAGCGGAAGTCGTGACCGAATTCGCCATACATGCTGAAGATATGCAGCTCTTCACAAGCATTGCAGAAGTACAAGCTGTAGCTCATATCCTCACACTTGTTTTCGCCCCATACCTCGGTAATGCCCCAAGGACGAGCGCGGTCATCAGCAGCGGAGGCTTCCCAGAACAGCTTATCGCAGTTTTCGCAGTAGCCGATGGGATCGTAAGTATTGGGCTCGCCACACTCGCCGGGCTCATACTCATCATAGCCAGGCATCTGACCCATGTTGGGGATCATGCTGTGGCCAATAGCGGGCAGCATTTCAGCCATGTTGACGTTCTTGCCAACATTGCTTTCACAACGCTGACAGACAAAGCCAAAGCTGTAGCCCTCATCCTCACAGGTAGGAGCAACATAGCCGGGCAGATTCAGAGTGTAACTCAGCTCAACTTCCTCGTCTTCATCGATGCCCTTCACATTGATTGCGTAAATACCATCTTCAGCAATGGTGTAGGAATGTACCTTGCCGGTGACAGTCCATGCGCTAGCAGCCAGGTTCAGGTTTTCCAGAACGCCTGCAGCGTTGACCTTGTACAGAGCCAGGGTCTGACCCTCAGCCAGTTCAACAGTCACATTGAGGACATAGCCTGCAAACAGGGACTTCAGAGGAGCAACGATATCCACAGCGTAGATATCAGCAGAATCGGTCAGGACCAAATCGACGGGTGCAGACTGAGCCAGACCATCAGGTCTGCTGTGCTCACCGGTAGCGCCGAAGTCGTCATTTCTGACGATGTATACGGTAGCAAACTTACAGGTTTCGTCACCGCAGGTGGTGGACAACAGACCAACAGCGGAGCAATCGCCACGGCGAGCTTCCTTCCAGATGGCGGTATTTGCCAGGTCTTGTTCAGAAATGCTCAGCTCGTTGCCATGGTAGTAGTTGGCAGCGATAGCAGCACGCATCAAATCATTAATGCCCTCGGTTTCCTCGATCAGGTCGAGTTCAACCAATTCCCAGTAATCAGCAGCAGAGAAGATGGCAGTGCCCTTCTCCCAAACAGTGCTCTTAAGAGTGGGTCTATTATTACAAGCGAAGCAGGACACCACATAACGGTCATTTTTGCCGACGTGGTCACCAGACTCGAACTGCTGGAACTTATTGTGCTTCAGCAGGATATGGAAACCACGAATGGTATAGGCCTCTTCCTTGCCACAGGTGAGACAGGTACGGACACCGTTTCTATCATAGCAGCCAGGAACTTCAGAATAAGTGGAAGTAGCTTCATCTTCACCCTTGTTAACCCATTTATGATCCTTCTTAGGAACAGTAATGGTCAAGGTCTCGGAACAGCCGGGCTCAGAGCAGCGGTAAACAATCTTACCGGTGTACAAGCAGGAGGATGCGGGTTCACCGGCAGTGACATTGTAGCGAGTCTCAGTGTTAGAAACCTCGATGGAGAAGTTGTGGTTGTTAGCATCGAAGCCACTGGTTTCCTTAATGTCAACCAACTTCACAGGCAGACGCTCAATGGTGCCCAGTGTGGCAACATACTGAGTGCCCTCGTAGTCCAGAGAAGATTCGAATCCATAGACAACACAGTCATCGTAGCGATGGCCGAAGTCCATGTCATCCCAGAAGTAGAAGTCGGAGCTTGCGCTAATGGTGCTGTAATTGCCATAAGTGCCCAGGTAGTAATTAGCCTTGGAGCAATCGTTACAGCCATCGCAGGCTTCGCCGATGCAAACTTCCTCACCGGTACCAAAATAGATATCGGAATACTTATCCCACAGTCTAGCCTTGAAGGTCTTGAAGAAGGAATCGTATTCAAAGTAGTTTACACGAGGAGCGTAGTTAGACAGACGAATCTTAACTTCAAAGTCGCCCTCTGCATTCAGCTCGTTGTACAGCTCGATGTAGGTCTTGCTGCCATCCAGATTCATGAAGTACAGCAGATACTTGTCGGGTTCATCATTGAAGTTCTCAACATAAATCTCAACAGCTTCCTCAACCTTGTTGGTGGTAGCAAGATACTTGCCGTCCATCTCGCCGTTGAAATAACGGTACTCGCCCAGAGCATTCTGCCAGAAGCCCATCAGGAAGGCGGTGCCTACAGCAGGAGCGGTATCGCCAGAATGAGGAACAAAGGTGTCAACAGTGACATCATACTTAACAGTCGCATTCAGCTCACCGACATAGCCGAAGCTAGTCTCGACATTTTCAATCAGCTCGCCATCCACATACTTGTGGCACTCGTCAGCCATGCAGTAGGTGAAGGTATAGCCATAGGTACCGCAGGTAGCGGGAACGGTGACAGTGACCAGCTCGTGACCCAGTGCAGGGAACTCACGAATAGCCTTAGAGCCACAGTTTTCACAGGTGGACATGTAGGAACCAGCGCTTTCACAGGTCTGCTCCATGCCGGCAATTGCTTCCCACTGACCTTCGTAGAAGTTATAGAGGGAGTTCGTCAGCTCGTCATAGGGGCCTTCCTGGCCATAACCGCCGAGAACATACTCCAGCAGAGACAGGTCGTAGCTGTGCTTCACAGTAACAGCAATAACAGTGTCACATGCTACACAATAACGCTGGCTAGTGCCGCAGGGGAAGCCGCCAACATATGCGTTATAATCAGGAGCCTTCACATTGGGGTACTTCTTGATCATGTCGGGGTCAGTCATCTCGCCCCACTGATGATCAGCAGGAATGACATAGTAAGGCTTCTCTTCCTCACTGATGATGTACTGCTTCTTGGTAGTATTACCATAGACCCACCAAGTACCGCAAGCACGGCACTCATAGTGGCCGTCCACACCGTTTTCGGTGCAGGTAGCAGGATACTCAACCCATACGGTGAAATCACGGCACTCATGGGTGTCGAAGACAGTTGCTTCCTGAGAAGCGCCGCATTCGCAGTAGAACGCAGCGACAGCCTTCTCGGTAGCGGTAGCTTCCTTCAGGACAACAGGGCCGATGGTCCACTCGTGGTATTCCTTTGCACGGACCACATAGGGAGCCTTCTCGTCACCACAGTTGACACACTTGTCAATCTGGATGCCGCCGATCTGGCAGTCGATTTCGACGCTGGGACGATAGTCACAAGCAACGCCTTCCTCGTACACTGCGGGCAGCTTCTTGCCCTCTTCTACCTCGCCGCAAACGGAGCAGGACTTGCCAGCCTCATAGCCGGGCTTACCACAGGTAGGAGCCACAGCGGTAGCGGGGTCAGCGACAAAGTCATGTTCGCCGGTTGCTTTGACATAGGAATCCCGGAATTCCACACCACACACATTACAGGTGTAGTAAGTAAAGCCGGGGACGCTACAGACAGGTGCAACAACCTTGCCTGCGGTTGCGTCGCAATTGTTCAAGGTATGGCTGAGGCCCTTACCGGGGCACTTCGGTGCTGCCAACGCAGTGGTAGGCAACAGAGAAATAACCATCAGCACTGCCAAGAACATTGCAAAAATTTTCTTAGACATAAGTTTTTCCCTTCCTTGTTTGATTTATTTTTTGTGGCATTGCCACCAATGCCTGGGGTTATTACCACTCCCCTGCTGACACAGAAAAGCAGTTGTTGATAGAATAGATACCGTTCTCTTCCGACTTCTTCCGACAGCAATTTCCGGGAAATGACGGTAGAAATGGCTGCAAAATCCGTAGTCAGGTAATAAATACCTATGCTATGCACAGCCTATTATACAAGAGTGTTCCTTAAAAATCAAGGGGGGTTACATAAAAACTTTCCTTAATTGGCAGTCTTGCACAATTCTTGTCGAGTTCTCCCATGGTTAATTTAGGAAGTATGTACAGAATTTTACCACATTCTCAATGGGGATGTGGTAAAATCCGGCGAAAATCGCCTATCAGCCGCCGTTAATTCTCACCTTTAAGAACAGGCTTTCCACATAACGGGATACAGACGGCAAAACATAGTCGAATGCTGTACCATGGCTGAGGATTTCATCGCTGGGATAAGCCGCAGGGTTTTCAATCAACTCCGGCTCCATAAATTCCTTTGCCGCCGTCAGCGGTACACCATAGCCAACCCAATCCATATTCGCAGCAGCAATCTCCGGGTCGCAGAGGAAGTTGATAAACAGCTCTGCCGCCTCCTTGTTCTGCGCACAGGCAGGAATACACATGGCATCGACAAAAAGGTTAAAGCCCTGATTTTCCGGCAGGTAAAATTTCAGTGCCTCATTCTCCTCTACCATCATCAAATAATCGCCGGCATAATAAGGAGCAATGTAGGCTTCCTCATTTTCCATCAGGTCATAGATTTGGTCCATGACATACTGCTGGACAAAAGGCTTCTGCCTTGCAAGCAGCTCCGCACAGGCTTGCAGCTCCGCCGGGTCGGTGGTGTTCACATCATAGCCCAGTGCATAAGCGGCAATGCCAAAGGCATCCCGGGAATTGTCGAACATAAGGATTTTATCCCGATACTTCTCATTCCACAGCAGCTCCCAGCCGGTCAAATCCGCCTCATCCACATATTTGGAATTGTAGATGATGCCAACCGTGCCCCAAGTATAGGGAACAGAGTATTGATTCTTCGGGTCAAATGCCATGTTGCGGAAATTATCATCAATATACTGATAGTTGGGAATATTGTCATAATTGATGGGCAGCAGCATATTTTCCTTTATCATCCGTGCCACCATATAGTCTGACGGGAAAATCACATCCACCGTAATGCCACCGGAGGAAAGCTTGGTGTACATGATTTCGTTGGAGTCAAAGGTGGAATAGTTCACATGGATGTTGGGATACTTTTCCTCAAAGGCGGCGATGATATCCAAGGACCCATCGCTTCCGTCCGCAATATACTGTCCCCAGTTGTAAACATTGAGGGTGATTTTTCCCTCCCCGGGCTGTTCGGGGTTTGGCTGTGCCGGCTGGCAGCCGCACAGCAGCAGGACTGCCAAGAACATTGCAAGCAGCTTTCTCATTTGCTCACCTGCACTTTCTTCTTGTCCGACCGCAGCTGAAGCAGATTCATGGTAATCATCAGCGCTAAAATCAGCAGGAACAGCAGGGTAAACATGGCGTAAATCTTGGGGGGGATGGGCTTTTTGGTATAGCTGTAGATTTCAACCGGCAGTGTCACAAAATCCATGCCGGACACAAAGTAGCTGATGACGAAATCATCCAAGCTCATGGTAAATGCCATAATCGCACCTGCCACTACGCCGGGCATGATCTCATGCAGCGTCACCTTGAAGAAGGATTGCAGCGGTGTGCAACCCAGGTCCATAGCCGCGTCCACCAGGGAGTGATCCATCTGGTTGAGCTTGGGCATTACATTTAATATAACATAGGGCAGATTAAATGTAATATGGGCGATCAGCAGGGTCCAGAAGGTCAGGCTGTCCTTCTGCCCCAGCATCTTGCTGCCCACGAAGATGAACAGCAGCGACAGGCTGATACCGGTGACGATATCGGGGTTGGTCATGGGGATGTCGGTCATGTGCATCACCAGACGGCGCATTTTCGGCTTCAGCCCTGTGATGCCCACCGCAGCCAGCGTACCAAACACCGTAGCCACCGCACTTGCAAGAACAGAAATCAAAATAGAGTTGCCCAGCAGCTTCAGCAGATCGCCGTCCCGGAACAATTCCGCATACTGCTCCAGCGTAAAGCCATCAAACCGGGCCAGGCTCTTGCCCTCGTTGAAGGAGCCGACGATCAGCACCAGCATGGGGGCATAGAGGAAAATGAATATTAAGGTAGTAAAGATGCGGTTTGTTTTCTTCATACGACCACCACATCCTCTCCGTCAGAACCGGTCACCTTGTTCATGATGCCGGTGCAGACAAATACCAGGATCATCAGCACCAAGCTCAGTGCCGCACCCAGGTTGGCATTGTTGCCCTGCTTAAAGAGGCGCTCGATCACGTCACCGATCAGCATTTCCGTGCCGCCCAGTTTCTGGGAAATGTAGAAGGTGGACACGGCAGGCACCAGCACCATGGTCAGGCCCGACACGATACCGGGCATACTCAGCGGCAGCACCACCTTGATAAAGGTCTGCACCGGGGTGCAGCCCAGATCTTCCGCCGCCTCGATAAGGCGGTTGTCGATCTTGACGATGATGGAGTACAGCGGCAGGATCATATAGGGCAGGTAGTTGTATACCATACCCAGCACCACAGCGCCGGGACCGCGGATCAGCTTGATCCGTCCCAGGCCGATGGCCTCCAGGAAATTGTTGATGATACCCGTATCCTGCAGCAGGCCCACCCATGCCAGGGTGCGCAGCAGGAAGCTCATGCACATCGGCAGCATCACCAGCATATACAGGATTTTCTGAGCCAATGCACCCCGATGGGCAATATAGTATGCCACGGGATAGCCCAGGAGCAGGCACAGCAATGCCGAGACCACCGCGTAACCGATGGATCGACCAAACACCGGCAGGTATGTCCCCAACTGCGCCATATTGGCCCAGCTGAAAGCGCCGGTATCCGGATCCGTCAGCGCGTAGTAGCCAACCACACCCAGCGGGATCAGCGTAAAGATCGCCATCCAGATGATGTAGGGCACGCTGAGCAGAACAGAGTTACTCTTCTTCATCGGCCACATCCTCCGCCAGCTCGTCATATTCCGCAGAATACGAGCTATAGTCACCGAACATACCGGAGTATTCACTCTTCTTCATGATGTGAATATCCTCCGGGTTCAGGCGAATACCAACGGTGGCGCCCTCCGGCTGATGGTCCGTGGTCTGGATCAGCCATTTGAAGCCCTTGAAGTCCACGATGATGTCATAGTTGAGGCCTTTGAAGGTCACGCTGGTGACCGTACCGGTCAGGTGTCCCTCCTCCACCGGGACAAAGTCAATGTCCTCGGGTCGAATGACCACATCCACCGGCTCATTGGGCTCAAAGCCTGCATCCAGGCACTTAAAGGTCCGGCCGAAGAACTTGACCTTGTAGTCGGCCAGCATAATGCCGTCGAGAATGTTACTTTCACCGATAAAGTCCGCCACAAAGGCGTTCTTCGGCTCATTATATATATCTTCCGGTTTGCCGATCTGCTGGATGCGGCCCTTGTCCATCACCACGATGGTGTCGGACATGGAAAGCGCTTCTTCCTGGTCATGGGTCACGTAAATGAAGGTGATGCCCGTAGCCTGCTGGATGCGCTTGAGTTCGTTCTGCATATCCTTGCGAAGCCGCAGATCCAGTGCGCCCAGAGGCTCGTCCA
>JAZOPV010000021.1:0-2933 GCA_045655745.1 Faecousia sp. | reverse complement strand
CAAGAAGTTCATTTCTGAACTTATGTAATCGGAAGGAGGATATAGACTATGGCTCTCAAAGGTCTTGATATTTTTAAGCTGTCTCCGAAGACCAACTGTAAGGAGTGCGGCAATCCCACCTGTATGGCTTTCTGTATGAAGGTGGCACAGGGTGCTGTTTCTATCGACAAGTGCCCCCATTTCTCTGAGGATGCAAAGGCAATGCTCAATGAGCAGACTGCACCTCCCATGAAGACCATCGCTGTGGGTGACCATAAGCTGGGCGGCGAAACCGTTCTGTTCCGTCACGAAAAGACTTTGGTCAATAAGAACCTGTATGCTGTGTCTGTCTGCACCTGCATGGACGAGGCTACTGTGGACGCAAAGCTGGCTGATATGGCAAAGGTGGACTATGAGCGTATCGGCGAGAGAATGTATGTGGAGTTCGTATTCTGCGCCAATACCCAGAATGACCCTGCTGTGTACGCCAATTTGGTCAAGAAGGCTGCCGCTACCGGCCGTGACATCGTTTTGGAGTGCTGGGATGTGGAATGCGCTAAGGCTGCACTGGCTGTTGCCGGCAAGAATGTGATTCTCGACGGTGCTACCCCCGACAACTGGGAAGCAATGAGCGCTGTTGCCAAGGAAGCCGGCGTTGTGCTGGGCGTTTGGGCAGAGAACATCTCCGACCTGTATGACACTGTGAAGAAGCTGGAAGCTGCTGGCAACAAGAATTTGGTGCTGGATGTCACCGGCAAGACTGCCAAGGAAACCTTGGCAAATGCCGTTTTGGTGCGCCGCACCGCCATTAAGGACGGCGACCGTTCCTTCGGTTATCCCTCCATTGTGAATTTGGCAAAGATTGCCAAGGGCGACAGCCGTCTGCAGACTGCTTACGCTGCTATGTTCACTGAGAAGTATGCCTCCATCATTGTAATGGAAAGTATGAGCTATGCACAGGCTCTGCCTCTGTACGGTCTGCGTCAGAACATCTTCACCGATCCTCAGAAGCCCATGAAGGTGGAAGCAAAGATTTATCCCCTCAATGGTGCGGATGAGAACAGCCCCTGCGTTCTGACGGTTGACTTTGCGCTGACCTACTTCCTGGTTTCCGGCGAGCTGGAGCGTTCCAACCAGCCTGTGAACCTGATTATCACCGATGCTTCCGGTATGTCCGTTCTGACTGCTTGGGCTGCCGGTAAGTTCTCCTCCTCCACCGTCAAGAAGACCTTCGAGGAGCTGGACATTGAGAATAAGATTAAGAACCGCACCCTGATTATCCCCGGTAAGGTTGCCGTGATGAAGGGCGAGATTCAGGAAAAGCTGCCCGGCTGGAATGTGGTCGTTGGACCTCTGGAAGCTGTTCAGCTGCCTAAGTACATGAAGGATAAGGAATACGAGGCTGCTGCTAAGGCTGCCGCCGCTGAAAATGCTGCCAAGGCTGCTACCACGGAGGTTGTTAAGGAGCTGTCCTTTGACGAGCTGCTGGAGACCCGTGTTCCCAAGATTGAAGTGGTTGACATGGGCGTGCAGTATAAGGGTCATAACCCCGAGGCACAGACCTTCGTCACCATCGGTGAGCGCATTCACTGTATCGCTCCTGTGATCCGTAAGGCTATGGACGAGCGTGATCCCGCTCCCATTCTGAAGCGTGCCGCTGAGCAGATTGCTGCCGGTGCTACTTATTTGGATGTCAACATCGGACCTGCTGAAAAGGACGGTCCGGAGCGCATGATGTGGGCTGTCAAGCTGCTGCAGGAGAACTTCAACAATGTTCCTCTGGCACTGGATACTGCCAACATGAAGGCTATTGAAGCCGGTATTAAGGTGTACAACCGTACCAACGGCAAGCCCATTGTCAACTCTGCTGACGCCGGCTCCCGTATTGGCTACATCGATTTGGCTGCTGCCAACGATGCAATCTGTATTGCACTTTGCTCTGCTGACGGCATTGCGAAGGACAATGAGGAGCGTATGAAGCACTGCCACAATATGCTTGAGCGTGGTATGAGCTTGGGCATGGGTTCTGATGATTTGTGGTTTGACCCCCTGTTCCTGGTTGTCAAGGGTATGCAGGACAAGCAGATGGAGGTGCTGGAGGCAATTCGCCTGTTCGCTGCTGAGGGTCTGAAGTCCACCGGTGGTCTGTCCAACAACTCCAACGGCGCACCCAAGGATGTCCGTCCCATCATGGACTCCGCTCTGGTCGCTATGTGCATGATGCAGGGTCTGACCTCCGCCATCGTCAACCCCAACGACCGCCGACTGATGGAAACCATCAAGTCCTGTGACATCTTTAAGAATCACGTGCTGTATTCCGACAGCTATTTGGATCTGTAATTTCCCCGCATTTTATGGCAGGGAGGGTAACTCCCTCCCTGCCAGTTTGTTATTTTACGACTGAGGCGGTCTGTGATGAAATTGAAAAAGAAACTGGAAGGATGCACTATCAGCATCCTGGGCGACAGCTATTCTACATTTCAGGGCTATATCCCGGGGGGTAATCATTGCTATTATCCGAACCCTGAGAGGGTGGACGATGTGCTGCAAGTAGAACAGACTTGGTGGCATATTCTGATAACAAGAAAAAATCTGAAGCTGCTGCGCAATGAAAGCTACTCCGGTGCTACGGTTTGTACCCACACGAGAGAGGGACAGCCGCCGGAATCTTCTTTCACGGTGCGCGCCCACTATCTGAAAAATTTTGTGGATGAAAATGGCGCAGGCCCGGACTGCGTGATCCTGTTTGGCGGCACCAATGACAGCTGGCTGGATCGGAAGGTGGACCAGGTGAAGTTTGAAAACCGCTCTGCGGAAGACCTGAATGCGGTTTTGCCTGCCTATTGCGAGACGTTGGAGGCGCTGCGCTGTGAGAATCCCGGGGCAAAGGTGGTTTGTGTGATCAACACGGACCTGAAACCCGAAATCGGCCAGGGGATTCTGTCTGCTGCCGC
>JAZOPV010000020.1:0-5012 GCA_045655745.1 Faecousia sp. | reverse complement strand
GTGCAACAGAGGCTGCTGCCACAGGAGCTGCAGGTGCAACTGCCTCATATTCAGACAGCAGCATCGCTTTCCCGGACTCCACCTCTACCTCGTAGGTCCGTCCGTTCAAGGTTACTTTGTATTTCATATCACTTTACCTCCCGAATGGAGAGGAAGCGCAGCTCATTGATAGGCTTGCCCAGCTTGTCCGCCACAATCGCCATAACCATAGCAGCGGTTTTGGGCTCTACATCATACAGCTTCAGCTTTCCGGCAGAGCCGGGGGCAGTGGGCGCTTCGACTGCAGGTGCAGCCTCTACCACAGGGGCAGAAACAAGTGCAGCCTTTTTCTTGGACTTGCTGGTAAAAGCTCTGCCCATCAAAATGACCACAGCCATCAGCAAAATCAATCCCAAAAACACAACGGAATAGCCCAAAACAGCAACTACGGTAGTGTCCATGGTGCTGATATTATCCATATTGGATGCAAGAAACAGCATATTCTATTCCTCCTTAGCACTCCACGATGGTATAGGTAACCTCGTTCTCTTCCTTTGCCTTGCGCTCCTCAAAGAACTTTTCAGCCAAGCTGGGGAAGGCAATGTAGCTCAGCACATCCTCATCGCACTTGGCAACGCCCTCCAGCTTCTTGCGGGTGTCATCCACAATAGGAGCCAAGGAATCAGCGAAACGACCCTCCACGGGCTTCTCGTCACCCAAAATCTGCTTCTGAATGTCCGCATTGATGGGTGCAGGGGTTTCGCCGTATTCGCCACGGCAATAGGCCTTAATTTCCTTGGAAACAGTCTTGTAGCGCTGACCGTCCAACACATTACGGACAGCCTGCACACCAACCATCTGACTGGTGGGAGTCACCAGCGGAGGATAGCCCATATCCTCACGAACACGGGGAGTTTCCGCCAAGGCTTCCTCAAAACGGTCCATCGCATTCATCTGCTTCAGCTGGCTCATGAGGTTAGACAGCATACCGCCGGGCACCTGATAGGTCAGGCACTGGGTATCAGTTGCCATTGCCTTGGGCATCAGCGTGCCGTCTGCAACAAACTCATCCCGAACGCCCTTAAAGTAATCAGCCATATCGTTCAGCGCAGCATCGTTCAGCTCCACCTCGTAGCCCAGCTGACGCAGCGCATAAGCCAAGGTTTCGGTGGCAGGCTGAGAAGTACCGCCGGAGAAAGGAGAAATGGCAGTGTCGATGATGTCAACACCTGCCTCCACAGCCTTTAAATAGGTCATAAAGGCAAGACCGGTGGTGGAGTGGGTGTGCAGGTCGATGGGCAGGTCCGGATGGGCATCCTTAATGGCAGAAACCAAATCGTAAGCCTCCTGAGGACCCATAATGCCTGCCATATCCTTAATGCAGATGGTGGAAGCGCCCATTGCCTTCAGCTCATTGACCATCTGAACATACTTCTTGTGGGTATGGACAGGACTGGTGGTGTAGGACAGGGTGCCGGAAGCGATTGCACCGGCGGTGACGGTGGCTTCCATGGCAACCTTCAGATTCTTCACATCATTCAGTGCGTCAAAAATACGGATGACATCCATGCCGTTTTCCACAGCCTTCTGGACAAACAGCTTGACAAAATCATCGGGATAGTGAGCGTAACCCAGCACATTCTGACCACGCAGCAGCATCTGCAGCTTGGTATTGGGCATGGCAGCACGGATTTTCCGCAGACGCTCCCAGGGGTCCTCGTTCAGATAACGCAGGCACACATCAAAGGTAGCACCACCCCAGCACTCAGCAGCATAAAAACCGGCCTTATCAATGGTGGGCAGCATGGGCTCAAACTTATCATAGGGCAGACGGGTGGCAATCAGGGACTGATTGGCATCCCGCAGGACGGTTTCTACAAATTGCACTTTTCTAGCCATTAGGAATAAACCTCCAAAATGTTTTTGAAATATGATGTTTGATTCATAACCCCCTCAAAATGAGGGGGTTATGAATCATAAGTTATTACTCAGCCTTAGGGCCGGCCTCGACCAGCGCCTTACCTGCTTCGTTGCCGGTGTACTTGACAAAGTTCTTCTGGAAACGAGCTGCCAAATCCAGTGCCTTCTTCTCCCATTCGGCAGCATCGGCATAGGTGTCACGGGGGTCCAAAATGGCAGGGTTCACACCGGGCAGGCTGGTGGGAACTTCAAAGTCGAAGTAAGGAATCTTCTTGGTATCAGCCTTCAGGATAGAGCCATCCAGAATAGCGTCAATGATACCACGGGTATCCTTAATGGAGATACGCTTGCCGGTGCCGTTCCAGCCGGTATTGACCAGATAAGCCTTTGCGCCGGACTTTTCCATCTTCTTCACCAGCTCTTCGCCGTACTTGGTGGGGTGCAGCTCCAAGAAGGCTGCGCCGAAGCAGGCAGAGAAGGTGGGGGTGGGCTCGGTGATGCCACGCTCGGTACCTGCCAGCTTGGAAGTGAAGCCGGACAGGAAGTAGTACTGGGTCTGCTCGGGAGTCAGAATAGACACGGGAGGCAGAACGCCGAAGGCATCAGCAGACAGAAAGATGACATTCTTGGCATCAGGACCTGCAGACACAGGGCGCACGATGTTCTGAATGTGGTTGATGGGATAGGACACACGGGTGTTCTCGGTGACAGAGCCATCGGCAAAGTCGCACTTGCCGTTTGCGTCCACAGTCACATTCTCCAGCAGGGCATTGCGCTTGATGGCACGATAAATGTCGGGCTCGGACTCGGGGTCCAGGTTAATAACCTTTGCATAGCAGCCGCCCTCAAAGTTGAACACGCCATTGTCGTCCCAGCCGTGCTCGTCATCACCAATCAGCAGGCGCTTGGGGTCGGTGGACAAGGTGGTCTTGCCGGTGCCGGACAGGCCGAAGAACAAAGCGGTGTTTTCGCCGTTCATATCGGTGTTGGCAGAGCAGTGCATGGAAGCCATACCGGCAAGGGGCAGGTAGTAATTCATCATGGAGAACATACCCTTCTTCATCTCACCGCCGTACCAAGTGTTCAGAATGACCTGCTCACGGGAAGTCAGATTGAACAGAACAGCAGTCTCAGAGTTCAGACCCAGCTCCTTGTAGTTCTCCACCTTAGCCTTGGAGCCATTGTAGATAATAAAGTTGGGCTCAAAGTTCTTCAGCTCCTCCTCAGTGGGAGTGATGAACATATTCTTCACAAAGTGTGCCTGCCATGCCACCTCCACGATGAAGCGGATAGCCATACGGGAGTCGGGGTTGGTGCCGCAGAACAGGTCCATGACATACAGCTTTTTATTGGACAGCTGCTTCAGTGCCAGCTCCTTACAGGCGTTCCATGCTTCCACAGAAGCGGGCTTGTTGTCATTGCTAAACTCCTTAGAGGTCCACCAAACGGTGTCCTTGGAAACATCGTCCATGACGATGAACTTATCTTTGGGGGAACGGCCGGTGTAGATGCCGGTCATCACATTCACAGCACCCAGCTCGGTGAGCTGACCCTTGTCAAAGCCCTCCAGCATGGGGTCCATTTCAGCTTCAAACAATTCCTCATAAGAGGGGTTGTAGACAATCTCGGTAGTGCCGGTAATGCCGTACTTTTCCAAATCTTTAATATTCATGTATATTCCTCCTGATATTATGTCGCACAGTCGCAGACTGTGTCGTTTTTTTTATGAAAGTTGGATTTATTCCCAAATTCCACCAAATACATCATAGCATATATTTCTCAAAATGTCTATGCGCTTTTTTACATTTTTCTGTGATTTTTAAGAAAAAATCTTGACAATAGCAGCACTTCTCTCCCCCTTTGAGCCGCCTGCAAAATCTGTCGTGTATTTTCCGCAGCACAGGGTGCGATTTCGTGGTTTTTCCACTTGTCCCTTCGCTACAATAAGGGCAGTATTTCACAAGGGAGGACACGGCAATGCAATGCCAAAAGCTGAAAACCTATATGGAAACGGGACGGGTGATTTTTGTGCCCGCCAGAGCCATCCGCCCCAATCCCAATCAGCCGAGAAAAGTTTTTCGAGAGAAGGCGTTGCAGGATTTGGCAGAAAGCATCCGCTGCCACGGCATTTTGCAGCCCCTGTCCGTCCGGAGAGTGGGCAACAGCTATGAGCTGATTGCCGGAGAACGGCGGCTGCGGGCAGCGCAAATTGTGGGATTGACAGAAATCCCCTGCATCGTCATGACCATGGACCAGCAGGAATCCGGTATGGCTGCCATGGTGGAAAATCTGCAGCGGCAGGATTTGGACTATATCGAGGAGGCTCGTGGCATTGCCACCCTTATGGAGAAATGGAACATCAGTCAGGAGCAAACTGCCGGCATTTTAGGCAGAAGCCAAAGCGCCCTTGCCAACAAGCTGCGGCTGCTGAAACATTCCGAGGCAGTGCTGGATGCTCTGCGGCAGGCAGAGCTGACGGAGCGCCATGCCCGTGCCCTTTTGAAGCTGCCTACAGAAAGTCAAAAGCTATCGGTGATTGCCGCCATTGTCCAGCAGGACATGAATGTGGCACGGGCAGAGCAATACATTCAGTCCCTGCTGCAAAATAAGCCCGCAAAGGAAAGAAAACCCAATGTCAACGCCTTTATCCGGGGGCTAACCCAGTCTTTGTCCAAAATTCAGCTTTCCGGCGTACCGGCCATTTCGGAGCGGCGGGAAACGGAAAACGAAATTGTCCTGACCATCACCTTTCCGAAATAACAAAAACCGCCGTCCCGAAGGACGGCGGTTTGTATTGCAGTTTTTAATTACAGCAGAGTGGAGAAGTGCTTAATGGTACGGACCATCTGAGAAACATAGGAGTTCTCGTTGTCGTACCAAGACACAACCTGAACCTGAGTCTTGCCATCGGGCAGCTTGTTGACCATGGTCTGGGTAGCATCGAACAGAGAGCCATAGCGCATGCCGATGATGTCGGAAGATACAATCTCATCCTCGGTGTAGCCGTAGGACTCGGTAGCAGCAGCCTTCATAGCAGCGTTGATTTCAGCAACAGACACTTCCTTAGCAACAACAGCGTTCAGGATGGTGGTGGAGCCGGTGGGGGTGGGGAT
>JAZOPV010000019.1:0-3943 GCA_045655745.1 Faecousia sp. | reverse complement strand
CTTGACGGCAGAGAGTGGATGTATATCCCCAGTACCGCCGCCGATTGTTGTAAGGATACCGCTGCAGTTGAAGCCTTCGATGCCACTTTCCCGCCAAAGGAAAAGAAGTGGATGCAAAGCCAAGAGGAGTTCTATATCTATAGCCATTCATCGGTAGTCCGATAAACGTAAAAACGCCGCTGAGGAGTTTCGATTCCTCAGCGGTCATTTTTATATTTTCTTATGTATAGGTGGTGGATTCTGTGTGATAAAAAGTAGCCGTGTCGGTTTCTGTGTCGGTTTCCAAGGTGGGCACCACATAGCACAAAAAAGAAGAAAGCCTGAAACTCGTTGGAGTTCCAGGCTTTTTTATGGAGCTGCTAGCCAGATTTGAACTGGCGACCCCATCCTTACCAAGGATCCGCTCTACCGACTGAGCTATAGCAGCATATTTAGTATTCTGTCGCTTGACAGCTTTGCCATTATATCTCACAGAGGCAGAAAAGTCAAGCCTTTTTTGAAAAAATAATGCTTTTTTGTCAGCCGTTTAAAAAACTGTTAATCAGAATTGACACCCCCCTGTCCTTCTGCTATAATATGGCGGTGCATATACATAAACAAAGGTCAAATTTGGAGGAACATACATGGGAATAGGAGAACTTCTGCTCCTCGCTCTAGGCTTAAGCATGGACGCCTTTGCCGTATCCATCTGTAAGGGGCTTGGTGTCAAAAAAGCAGGATTCAAGGAAATGGGCACTTGCGGTATTTGGTTTGGCGGATTTCAAGCATTGATGCCACTGCTGGGCTTTTTGTTAGGCGCACTGTTTGCTGCTGCAATTGAAGCTTTTGACCACTGGGTAGCTTTCCTCCTGCTTGCAATTATTGGCATCAATATGCTGCGTGAGGCCTTTTCTGAGGAAGAAGAATGTGAAAACTGCAAGGGCAGCGACATGAGCTTCAAGACCATGTTGGTCATGGCTATCGCCACCAGTATTGACGCCTTGGCGGTTGGAATTTCTCTTGCCATGGCAGGGAATGTAAACATTGTATTGGCAGTTGCACTTATTGGCATTATCACTTTCATCATGGCAGCACTGGGCGTCAAAATCGGCAATGTATTCGGCAGCCGATTTGAAAAGAAGGCCGAAGCAGCCGGCGGAATTATTTTAATTCTCCTGGGGCTAAAAATCCTGCTGGAGCATTTGGGTGTCCTCGGCTAAAACGAATTGATAAATAATTTCAAAGCCCGTACCGATTTCGGTACGGGCTTTATCTTGTATCAAACCGAGGGATTACACCAGCTCGATGACTGCCATCTCAGCAGCATCGCCACGGCGAGCACCGGTACGAGTCACACGGGTGTAGCCACCATTGCGCTCTGCGTACTTGGGCGCAATCTCGTTGAACAGCTTGTGTGCAACATCTTCCTTGGTGATGAAGGACAGAGCTCTACGATAGTTGAACAGGCCGCCCTTCTTGCCCAGGGTGATCATCTTCTCCACCACGGGCTGCACTTCCTTGGCGCGATAGAAAGTGGTTTCCATCTTGCCATTCTCCAGCAGGTCAGTAACCTGCTGACGCAGGAGTGCCTTTCTCTGTGCGCTGGTCTTACCCAGCTTACGAGTGCCAAACATGAACGTTTCCTCCTTTTAACAGGTTAACGAATTAATTGTTGCTGCCAGAATCTTCGCTGGCCAGGGACAAGCCCATCATCTCCAGCTTCTTCTGAACCTCGTCCAAGGACTTCTTGCCCATATTACGGACCTTCATCATATCCTCACCGGTCTTGTTAATCAAATCGGCAACAGTATTGATATTGGCACGCTTCAGGCAGTTGAAGCTCCGGACAGACAGATCCAGTTCATCAATGGTCATAGCCAGCTTTGCATCCGGGCGATCCAACACCTTCTCCACAACAGTAGAGCCGGTACCAACAGCATCAGACAGGTTGGTAAACACAGTCAGATGGTCGGAGAGAATCTTTGCGCCCAAAGACACAGCATCCTTGGCATTGATGGTGGAATCTGTCCAAACCTCAAGGGTCAGCTTATCGAAATCGGTCTTATCGCCGACACGAGTAGGCTCCACCGAATAGTTCACCTTAGTAACAGGAGAATAGATGGAGTCAATGGGAATGACACCAATCGCAGTCTGGGCATTCTTATTCCGGTCAGCGGAATCATAGCCACGGCCCTGAGACAGAGTCACTTCCATATTGAAAGTGGCATTTTCTCCCAGCGTGCAGATATGCAGCTCGGGATTGATAATTTCAACCTCGCCATCAATCTTGAAATCGCCGGCAGTGACCTCACAGGGTCCCACAGCGTCAATGTAGATGGTCTTGACCTCCTGGCAGTGCAGCTTCATAATCATCCGCTTCACATTCAGGACAATCTCCGTCACATCCTCAGTAACACCGGGGATGGTGGAGAACTCATGCTGAACGCCTGCAATCTTCACAGAGGTTGCGGCGTAGCCGGGGAGGCTGGACAGCAGAATCCGGCGCAGAGAGTTGCCCAGAGTCATGCCGTAGCCTCGCTCCAGAGGCTCAACTACATACTTGCCATAGGATACATCCTCCGTATCCAGGCAAGTGATGCGAGGCTTTTCAATTTCTACCATGAATGATAACCCTCCTTCTCAAGAGTATGGGGTGTAGAATGCACCCCACAATTGACAATACAAACTTACGGGGGTCGATTACTTGGAGTACAACTCGACGATCAGGTGCACGGCGATGTCGAAATCGATATCTGCCTTAGTGGGCATAGCAACGACCTTACCGGTGAGGGTGTTCTTGTCACGGTCCAGCCACTTGGGAGCAGCAACAAAAGCATCCGCTTCCTTCAAGCTCTTAAAGAAAGCATTGGAAACGCTCTTTTCGCAAACAGCCACAACATCGCCAACCTTCACCAGATAGCTGGGGATGTTGACACGGTTGCCGTTGACGGTGAAATGTCCATGGTTCACCAGCTGGCGAGCCTGACGACGGGAATTGGCAAAGCCCAGACGGTAGACAACATTATCCAGTCTGCGCTCCACAAAGGTCAGCAGTTCTTCACCGGTGTTGCCTTCCATACGAGAAGCCTTGTCGTAGTAATTACGGAACTGCTTCTCCTGGATGCCATAAACAAACTTGACCTTCTGCTTTTCGGTCAGCTGAGTAGCATACTCAGACTTCTTCGCTCTTCTCTGTCCGCCGGGGTTCTTATTGGAAGTCTTGGAGTAACCCATTGCGGCAGGAGAAACGCCCAGCTTTCTGCAACGCTTCAGCACGGGCTGCATATTCTTAGCCATATTGAATAATTCCTCCTATAGCAAAATCAGACACGACGTCTCTTGGGAGGACGACAGCCATTATGAGGAATGGGGGTCACGTCCTTGATGGAGACGACTTCCAGACCAGCGGACTGGAGTGCACGGATGGCGGCCTCACGGCCCTGACCAGGGCCCTTAACGAAGACCTCGACAGTCTTCAGGCCACAGGCGTCAATCGCAGCCTTAGCAGCAGTTTCTGCAGCAGTCTGGGCGGCGAAGGGAGTAGACTTACGGGAACCACGGAAGCCCAAACCACCGGAGGAAGCCCAAGACAGGGCGTTACCGTTCAAGTCGGTGATGGTCACCATGGTGTTGTTGAAAGAGGAACGGATATGTGCCGCACCCTTTTCAATGCTCTTGCGCTCACGACGGCGCTTAATTACCTTTTTAGCGGAAGCTTTAGCAGCCATTTACATATCCCTCCTTACTTCTTCTTGTTTGCAATGGTCTTCTTGGGACCCTTGCGGGTACGGGCGTTGGTCTTGGTACGCTGACCACGGCAAGGCAAGCCACGGCGATGACGCAGACCACGGTAGCAGCCGATTTCACTCAGCCGCTTAATGTTCATGCCGACTTCACGGCGCAGGTCACCCTCGATGGTGTAGTTATGCTCAATAGCATCACGCAGCAGGGCTTCCTGTTCCTC
>JAZOPV010000018.1:0-10274 GCA_045655745.1 Faecousia sp. | reverse complement strand
CCTCTTGCTTTAGCATCCTTGCTCTTTTTCTGTTTGCCGTGTTTACGGCACTTGTGAGCGCTTTACGCTCCGCTTCGGTGAACACAACCCCGTATTCGTTTTGGAAACCCCCATCAACCCGTACGAGGTTTTTTTCACCTTTCTTTCGACCTCCCCGGTATTGCTGCCCGGTATACTGTCCACTTTTTCTTGCCATGCTTTAATTCTCCACATTACGATAGAACGAACGGTACACGCTCCGCAGCAGCAAGTGGATGATCTCGTCTGGTAGATAGTTCATAAGCTCGTGTCGCTGCAAGGTTTTCTCCATTCGTTCAATTTCTTTCACAATGTCTCTAGCGTAAATTTCGAGCTTTTTGCGGCTCGAAAACTTGAAAGAGTCCCCGTATGGAGTCTCATACTCATACGGGGACAAACTCAAGTCATAATACACGCCACGCTTCGAGACTTTGCTCTCAGTCATGGTCATGCTCCTTTCTTATTCGGGGTAAAACTCCACATTGATGTAGCTGCGGTTGTTCTTGCTCTTCTGCTCCGTCAGCAGGAACGGCAGACCCTCCGCAATGATCGCATCGTGGTAGCCCTCTGCCTCGAGCTGGGCGAGCTGGTCGGTCAGCACGGTGCCGCCGAAATAAAATGTCTTGCTGCGCTCCTTGGTGATGAACACAACATAGGCCTCGCCGTTGTCATTGTTGAGGAAACCATAGTCGATGATGGTGTGTTCCTGTCCGATCAGCTCCTTGGTGTCACCCTTGTCTCTGCCCTCCATAAAGGGGAGGCGGGAGTGGAACTCTTTTGCACGGTCTCTCAGGCTCTTGATGTTCTTGTTTTCGTTGCTCATAGTTTGGCAACCTCCTATAATATTATTGGTGGCTCGAACGGCTCACCCAGCAACGCCGGAGGCTCCGGCGCTCCGGGGTGAACCGGGCGGGTGCCCGGTCTCCCTTATAACCTTATGTGTCCATCACGGGCGAGCTCCGTAATGACTTTCCACATGATCGCATCACACTTGCCATAGTACCCGATGCAGTAGGCCACACAATCGGCACGGGTGGCGAAATGTAGCTGGTTTGTGTCCTCCAGATATTCCATGAGGTTGTTTCGAACCAAACGCTTGAAAATGTGCATGTCGTTCACCTCTTTTGTTTTTGCTCACATACCTCGATTCGGTCATAGAGCTTGTTCGCAATGGTGTGGGCGTTGGGGCAGAAGTTACGGCGGTCTCGCATGAAGTCGAGAAGTGCCCGCTTGAGCACTTCGGCCTCTTTCTGGTTACTGATTAGAAGCACCATAAGGCACGACCTCCCGTTCTTCCCAACATTCGCACGAATTATCCCGGATAATAGCATCAATATGACGGGCTAAATCGGGGCGCTTTTCGATTATCTCCGCAAACGATTCATAGTTGAGCACAAGGGAGATTAGGGTTTGTTTGTGTCGCATTGGCAATCCTCCAAATATTCATAATAGTGTGGGTGCTAACCACGGTGTTATATTATCATAGGTTTCTCCATTTGTCAATACATTTTTTCAATTTTTTCAAAAAATGTTCATTGACTTTTACGGGAAAATTATTATATTTATATATGAACAATCATTCATATGAGGAGGTTGCCATATGTCCACCCCAACCACACTCGAAGATGCCCAGAGCATGATTCTTGACTTGCAGCAGAGACTCACCGAGGTTGAAACAGAGCGGGATTCATTATTGCAGAATAATACCCAGCTCGAAGCAGACCTGTCCCGTGTGCGTACAAAAAATCAAGAGTATTTCGAGAAGTTATCCAGCTACTACTCCCCAACGCCCAACAAAAACAACGAGCCGGAAAAAGAGGTTGCGAGCTGCGAGGAGTTTGCAACAAATCTCACTATCTAATATAAGGAGGAAAATAAACAATGGGTTATTCTATCGGCATTTTGAACAATATCCGTGCAAACGCCTCTGCGGAATATCAGGAACGGATTCCCGAGGCAACCCAGCAGAACATTGCCAACATCGGCAATGCCTTGCAGACCTACACGCTGCTGTACAATGAATTTGCCTCTGCGCTGATGAACAAAATCGGCAAGACCTTGCTTGAACAGAAACTGTTCAAGAACCGTCTTTCCCGGTTCAAGAGCGGCACCGTGCTGAATCAGCAGGATGTGGAGGAAATTTTCATTGAGATGGCAAAGGCCGAGGGCAGCTACGACAAGGAGGGCAGGAACCCCTTGGGTCGCCGCAACCCTCCCGATATCAAAGCCATTTATCACCGCCAGAACAGACAGGACTATTATGTTGTGTCTATTGGTGACATTGACTTTGTTCGTGTCTTCCGCAGCGAGGCAACTCTGGACTCTTTCATTTCTGCTCTTATCAACTCCGTGTATTCCGGCGCAGAGTATGACGAGTGGCAGGCAATGAAAAATCTGCTTGCAACCTATGACGGTTATGCAACTGTGGATGTTCCCCAGCCTAATACCACGATTTACACCGAAACAACCGATTTGACCTTCTCTGCCGCCGATGCTGCAAAGACCTTTGTCAAGCAGCTCCGCAAGGTCGTCATGGACATGACCTTTGCAAGTACCAACTTTAACAAAGCGGGTGTCATGACATGGAGCAAGCCCGAGAACCTTGTGCTGCTGGTCAACAAGGATGTTCTCACCGAGGTTGATGTGGAAGTGCTGTCCAAAGCCTACAACATGGGCAAGACCAACATCCAGATTGAAGTGATCCCCATGGACGATTTCGGCAGCCTTGAGAACACCTACGGTATTCTCATTGACAAGGACTGGTTCCGTGTCTTTGACACCCTGTCCCACATGGAACCCCAGCGTAACGCACAGGGACTCTTCACCAACTACTTCTATCACATCCACCAGATTTTGAGCGCATCCACCTTTAAACAGGCGGTACGCTTTGTTGCGGTTGGCGGTGCTAACTAAGAGGTGAAAGACCATGAGCGCACCCGCAACATCAATTTTTATCTGTTCGGATGTAAAACTCAATAATCGGTACGATCACACCATTTACTTTGATGACAAGGACAAGCAGCGGGAGTTTTTCATGTCCCATGTTGTGAAGACCTACACAAAGTATACCTATATGCGCAAACGCTGGGATGTCAAAGTCGAGGCCACCATGAACGAGGCTCGCACATGGAACTACCTCTTCTTTGACAACCCCGGCGAACGCACCGCCTTTTATTTCATTACCGATATTGAGTATATAAATGATGAGGTCGTGTTGCTCACCCTTGAAATGGATGTTATGCAGACATATCATTTCGACTATCAAATGCTCCCCTGTTTTATCGAACGGCACCACACCCCGACCGATAAGGTAGGGGAGCATACTATAGACGAGGGGCTGGACACGGGCGAGTTTATCAACGCACATGTGTACGATCACGACACGCTGAAAAATAACTGCGTGCTGGTGCTCTCTGCTGTTGACATTGACAACGGATATTCCAACACCGCAGGGTGTTACATTGACGGTGTTTATTCCGGCGCAAAACTGTATGCTTTCCCTGGCGAACAATCGTCAATGCTGGACACGCTGCTCATTGACATAAACAACGACGGCAAGATTGACGGCATCGTTGCTATGTGGATGTACCCCCGGGTGCTTGTGGATATTGAAAACGAATGGACAGCAGCAGCATATCACCGGGTAACGGGTAGCAATTTCACCACGCTGAGCATTGCTGGCTATAACCAATACAAGGGTGAGCTGTTCGAGGGGTACAAGCCAAAGTGCAATAAACTGTACTCGTACCCATACAATTACCTGTATTGTACCAACAACGCCGGGACGGGTGCGGTATTCCGTTATGAGTTTTTCAACAACTACCACGGCGAATCTATGCAATGGGGGTGTTATGGCTCCATTACTCCCGATGGAACGGTGAAAATTGCCCCTAACAAGTATAAGGGAACCTCTGGTGCCAACTATGACGAGGGCGTGTCCCTTGGGGGCTTTCCTAGCTGCGCATGGAATAGCGACACCTACAAGGTGTGGTATGCACAGAATCAAGCCTCCCTCCGGGTAGCTGCTGAGAATATACAGGTTAGCGCCGTAATGGATGCCACATCTGGCGTGTTGGCCGCTGCGGGTAGTATCCCCACGGCGAATATTGCCGGGGCTGTTGGGGGTCTGGGTCAAACGATCAACGCTGCGGTCTCCCGTGACATGCAGCAACGGACACTCATGGCACAGGTGCAAGACCGTTCTGTGCAACCCGCACAATCCCGGGGAGCATTTTCGAGCAATGTCAATGTGGCAGCGGGTAGACAGACCTTTTCTTTCTACTACAAGACCATACGCAAAGAGTATGCGCAAGCCATTGACAACTATTTGCATATGTACGGGTACAAGGTGAACACCGTTGCTGTGCCCAGCAGAAAGAACCGGGAGCGGTTCACCTATGTAAAAACCAACGGCTGCCACATCAAGGGTCAAATGTGTGATGCTGACACAACCGCAATCGAGTGTATTTTTGATAAGGGTGTGACATTCTGGACGGATGGTGACCAAATCGGGACATACCTCGATTCCAACCCCACATTGTAAAGAGGTGATAACCTATGGCACGAAAAAGAGCCAATTTAACCGACCTGTTAAACGACTTGACTTTCAAGGTTCTGTTTAACAAGTTCGAGCTGCTATGCTTAAATGAATACAAATGGGGCGGTGACCTCCCCGCATGGATTCTGGAACGCCACATCGAGAAACCCTTGTTTGAGCGGGGCATGGCGTGTTTCTTTGAAGACCCGAACCAGAGTTACATGTGCCTCGAGGTGACCAACGGCGGGCATTACAACTACCACGGAGACCCCACCGACTACCGGGTTACAGGGCACGGCTACCAGAGGTATTTGACAAAGGACAAGTGCGTTATCATTGAAAATAACAAGCTGCGCCTTCCCACAAGGGAGTTTGTTATGTTCTATGTTAATAAGCTGGCAGAGGCAGAGCGCACCATGGATGTCAATGTCAAGGCAAACAAAACCCCCGTCATGGTGCTTTGTGACGATAAGGATGTGCTTTCTTTCAAGCGCATCTTTCAAATGGTCGATGGCAATGTTCCCGCCGTGTTTGCGGACAAGTCACTCAATATCGAGGCAATCAACGCTCTTGATCTCAAGGCGAAATTCCTTGGCAATGAGCTGATGGACTACAAGCGCAGCGTGGAAAACGAACTGCTGACTTTCCTTGGGTACAATAACCCCGCCGTGGATAAGAAAGAGCGCACCATTGTGGACGAGGTGAACGCTAACAACCAAATTATTGACGGTTTCCTCGATTTGGGTCTCGAGGCACGCCAGAGGGCTTGCGAGGATATCCGCAAGATGTATGGGCTCAATATCACCGTTGAGCGGAGGCAGCAGCCTGTGGAGAAACCCGTGGAAACTGTGAATAACGGAGGTGCTGGTCATGGCGGTGCCGCTTAACTACTACAACACCGGGGTCACGGTGGAGCTGGACACCCTCTTGCAGAACGGGGTCAAGCCTTTTAACTTTGAATACCCGAGCTATTACGAGGGCAAAGCAAAAGAGGCTTTTGAGCAAAAGGTACTTGACCATTATCGCTTTCACCAAATCGGGCAAGAGACTGTCGGGCGGTGGCTGCATTACTTCCGTACAAAGTTCCGGGAGATTATGCCCTACTACATCCAGCTCTATAAAAGCGAAGCGTTGCTGTATTCCATGGATGATCCCCTCGAAAGTTATCACCTTGTAGAAGAGTTTGAAATGGAGCGCAGCGCCGAAGACAGCTACCGGGGTAACACCTCCACCGACAACACACACCGATTCTCTAACACGCCGCAAGGCGAGGTCAGCAACCTTGACAAGTATCTCACGGAGGCTGCGGTGGACAATGCCAACGATTCCAACGAGGGCAGCTCCGACCATTCTGGCACGGTGAAGACAACCATGACCCGGCGGGGCAACATCGGTGTGCAGCCTTTGGGTGACGAGCTGCAAAAACTCAGGGCAGCTTTCTTGAACATCGACAAAATGATTATTGACGAGCTGAAAGACCTCTTTCTGCTGGTCTACTAAGGAGGGAAAACAATGGACACATTAAAACCCATCAATCACTATTCCATGGAGAACCCCGCCTCTGTTTTCGATGAAGAGGCGCTAACCGCCTTGCAGCTTGCAGCCCGCACCGCTGCCAAATGCAACGAGACGGTAAACCATGTAAACAAGGTTGCCGAGGAGGTAGCCGAGGAGCTGGTTGATTTCGAGAACGATATCTCGAAACAACAGGGCAATTTCGAGGGCACAGTAAATGAACGCCTCGAGGCAATGAAGCAAAAGGTGGACGAAATTCCCCAGCGGGTCGAGGATGCCGCCCGGGAACAGATCACAAGCGGCGCTCTTGACCATGTGGTACAGGAAAGCATCGAGGTGTTGGGCACCGAGCTGGATGTTCTTGTCAGCACCAGTACCAACGCCAACAACGCAAGCCTCGAAATTGCCGCCGCCCGTGTCGGCAATGGCCGTGTTGTATACCCCACGCTGGGCGATGCTATCCGGGAACAGACAACCAACATCAAGCCCGATAGGTTGAACCCCTCCGGGGCTGAGTGGAAAGGCGATGAACCCATAACCGCCGAACCCCTTTCTTGGGGATTCAAAGTTACTTTGAACGGTTTCACGGGCGTGTGGGATTTTGACGATAATGTAAATCTGTTTATGTACCCGGTCAAGCCCGGTGAGGTGTATTTGTTCACGGCGGGTGTTGAATTTGCCGAGGCAGCCTTGCAAAGCGGCGCTTTCATTTTTGGAGATGAATCCGGGAGCTTTGACTCTGTTGTTGGTGGCACCAACATTTCCAAATTCATCAAGTGTGTTGACTCCAACAACTGGGTGTACCGCATCCAAATCCCGGCTGGTTGTGCAAAGCTGTTTATCAATCAGCATTTGAGCTACCCCAGCCACGAGTTGTGGAAAGTCAGCACCACGCAAGCCCTCGACTGGCTGCGGGTCAAGGAGGGCAACATTGAACCCGGTGCAATTACCCCCGCCAATATTGCCCGCAACGCTGGCACATGGTACAGGGATGTTGACTACACCCGCACCTTGCACGCCTACAAGGGCAGCAACGGCAACCAGATTGTGGACTACCAGATGGCGGGCATGTGCCTGTGTACCATTCCCGAGGTGCATCCCGGCGAGGTGTACCGCATCCCTCTGGGTAAGAATGTGTCTGGTCAAATGGGCAACTACTTTGTTTTCGAGACCGCCGCTGGTCTGCCCGCCGTGCGTGACATTGAAAGCTGCGTTGAGCTGGTCAGCTCCACGGACTACATTTACCATGTCACCATTCCCGAGGGCTGTGTGAAGTTCCACACCGCATGTGATTCTGTCGACCAGCTGCCCATTCAAGAGATTTGTACAAGGGTCACGCTGCCGTGGCTCAAGGTGACTGAGGCCAACCTCGAGGGTGATGTCGAGTTGAACAACGGCAGAAAAAACCTTGACTACATTTGGGGCAGACCCGCATGGAGCGGGAAGACGGTGCTGTGCATCGGTGACAGCATTACGGCGGGTATCTACTCCGACAACAACGGCACCTCCGTGACCGCCTTTGGCTCCCCCGTGAAACGGTTCTGTGATTCTGTAGGCGCTACCCTCGTCAACCATTCCGTGAGCGGAAGCGGTTTCTATGAGTGGTACAACGGTACCCCCGGCGGTGATTCGATCACCAATCTGTTGTTTAACAATTCGCCGGATGTGGTCATTGTGGCGCTTGGTGTGAACGACTTCCGCAGCGAAGACGAGCAGCACAGCTCCCGTTTCTCCCTGTACTGTGCGGGTGTGTTGAACGCCGTAAAAGAATACCTGTATAACAACCCCGCTGCTGTGGGTATCGCCATCACGCCGATGGATTGCGACATGAGAAAGAACTCCCACGGCTACACGCTCGAGTATTTCCGCAAGACCATTGTGCAGAATTGCGTTGCCCATGCCGCATCTGTGGACAATGACCCGGGCACAACTGCCAACTACGGCGAAATGATGTGCGTTGACGGTGGCGACTTCCCTGTTAAAGAGTTGGGCATGTTGCCCGATGGTCTCCACCCCAGCATGAGGGCACAACACATGTTTGCGCAATGGCTGCGCATGAAACTGACATAATGGAGGGTATTATGATGCTCGAAGAGATTATCAACTTGATTATGAATACCGGGCTTTCCGCTGTCCTTGTGGGCTATTTCATTTTCAAAGACTACAAGTTCAACCAAAGCATTTTGGATGTGCTGGGTGAAATGAAAGAGGTGCTTGCCTGTCTCAAGACATGGCATGACCGGGAGAGTGTAAACAATGAGAACGCTTAAATACGGCAGCACCGGGGAACAGGTCAAAGAGCTGCAAGCAGCGCTCAATCGGCACGGGTACAACCTAACCGTTGACGGTGTTTTCGGTGCTAAAACCTCCACCGCCGTTAAAGACTTCCAGACCCGCAAGGGTCTGGTTGTTGACGGTGTTGCCGGGGAAAAGACATGGGCAGCGTTAAATGTTGTTGATCCGGCAGAAATTGTACGCCAACTGCGGACATGCCTCGCAGACATCGAGGCGCTGCCCTCCGTTAAAAAGCTAATGGAGATGATCTAATTGTTACCGTGTATTCAAAAGGTGATTGACATTGCCCTAGCGGAAGACGGTTATCTGGAAAAAGCGAGCAACTCGCAGCTTTATGACAAGACCGCCAATGCGGGCAGCGCCAATTATACAAAGTACGCCGCAGACCTCGACAACATACCCAACTTTTACAATGGCAAAAAGAACAGTTTTGCATGGTGTACTATGTTCGTTGACTGGTGTTTTGTTCAGGCGTTCGGAGCTGAGCTTGCGCAGAAAGTGCTTAACCAACCGGGAGGTTCCACGGACTACGGCGCAGGCGTGGAATGGTCAGCCCGCTACATGAAAAATGCGAACCGATGGTTTACCGCCGACCCGCAACCGGGTGACCAAATCTTTCTTGCATCCAGCACAGACCCGTGGGCTCATACGGGGTTAGTCTACAATGTAGACAGCTCCCGAGTGTATACCATTGAGGGCAACACGAGTGCGGGCAATGGCGTTACCATTGCAAACGGTGGTGCTGTGGCTCGTAAATCCTACCGTTTGGGTGCCTCGAACATAACGGGGTACGGCAGACCCCTTTGGCATTTCGTGGACGGTGTGGGACAAACGAACACATACTCTGGTAACCGTTATTTAACCGAGGCCGAAATGCAAGTTAACGCCCGGTACATCTACCAATACTTATCGGGTAAAGGGTGGACATTAAACGCCATTGCGGGTATGCTGGGCAACCTCGAGGCAGAATCAACGATCAACCCCGGTATCTGGCAATCGTTAAACGAGGGCAACACCTCCGGCGGCTACGGTTTGACCCAATGGACACCCGCAAGCAAGTACATTGCATGGTGTTCACAATACAAACTCGAAAAGAGCGAAATGGACAGCGCCCTAAAGCGCATTGAATACGAACTTGAAAATGGCGAGCAGTTCTACAGAACAGATGATTACCATATAACATTTGCCGAGTTCGCCCGCAGCACAGAGACCCCGTTCTGGTTGGCATGTGCCTTTGCGTGGAACTATGAACGCAGCGCCGTGGTTCTTTACGGCAGCGACACAGAAAAAGAGGCGCTACGGCAAAAGCGTGGTGGGATGGCCGAAAAATGGTTCAACTATCTGGTAGACTACTACGGCGGCACAGGTGGCGGCAATGGTGGCGGCGGTGGCGGTTACATCCCTCCCGATGACCCCAACTGGCACAAGCCCAGCAAAATGCCGTTTCTGTTGCTGATGCTGTCAACCGGGAGGCGTTCATAATGTGGTATGACAAAGCGCAACTGTTATCTCACAATAAAATAATGAACATGGTGCTGTCCAACCGTGGCGGCGGTAAAACATTCCATTTTACCCGGTGGGGCATTGACGATTTCAAAAAGAACGGGTCACAATGCGTATGGGTGCGCAGATACCAGACCGAAATTGACGAAATGCTGCTCAATGGTAAGTTTTTCGATGCCGTGCGGGAGTATTACCCAAAGGACGAACTGACCATTGAGGGCAACTTGGGGCTTGTCAATGGTGAGGTTGCGTTCTATTTCATAGCGCTCAGCACCTCGAGGCAACTAAAATCGAACAACTACCCCAATGTCAACAAGATTGTCTTTGACGAGTTTATCATTGACAAGGGTCGGGTCACATACCTAAAGAGCGAGGTCGAAGTGTTCCTCGATCTATACGAAACGGT
>JAZOPV010000017.1:0-22735 GCA_045655745.1 Faecousia sp. | reverse complement strand
GAATCCGCAATTTCTATGCTTGCCGGGGGCAAGCATACCATAATTCATGCGCATTTGCTCGTAGCGCCTCCCCTATGCCGCATTCTTTTGGTACTTTTCTTGGCGGAGCAAGAAAAGTACAACACCTCGTCAAGCTCCAATTTATCTCTGCTCCAAATAAATCAGCAACACCGCAATATCTGCCGGACTGACACCGGAAATCCGCCCTGCCTGCCCAATGGACATGGGGCGAATTTGGCTGAGCTTATCTCTAGCCTCCAACCGCAGACCGGTAATGGCATTGTACTCCAAATCCTCCGGCAGCAGCCGTGCTTCCTCCTGCCGGAACGCCTGCACCTGCTTTTCCTGACGGGACAAATAGCCGGCATACTTGACCTGAATCTCCACCTCCTGCCGGACACTTTCCGGCAGCTGCGGACGCTGAGTATCAAAGGCAGCCAAGTCATCATAACCCACATTGGGCCGCCGGAGCAAATCCGCCAAACGGGCAGAATTCGTCACCGGTGCAGACTCCTTTTCCTCCAACAGCCGGTTTAATTCCTCCGATGCCGGCACGCCGCAGGCTTCCAATCGGCTCATTTCCCGCCGAACAGCGGCGTATTTTTCCTCCACCTGCTGCAGCCGCTGGGGTGGCACAAGCCCTACTGCTGCGCCGATGTGGGTCAACCGCTGGTCCGCATTGTCCTGTCGGTGCAGCAGCCGGTATTCCGAACGGCTGGTCATCATGCGGTACGGCTCTTGCGTTCCCTTGGTGACCAAATCGTCAATGAGTGTGCCGATATAACTGGTATCACGGGTCAAAATCAGGGGTGCTTTCCCCTGCAGCTTCAGCGCCGCATTGATGCCGGCAATCAAGCCCTGGGATCCCGCCTCCTCATAGCCGGAAGTACCGTTAAACTGCCCTGCACCATAGAGATTCCCGATTTTCTTCACTTCCATGGTAGGAAGCAAGGCGGTGGGGTCAATGCACTCATATTCAATGGCATAGGCAGGACGCATCATTTCCGCCTGCTCCAAGCCGGGAATTGTATGCAGCATTTCCAGCTGCACATCCTCCGGTAGAGACGAGGAAAAGCCCTGAATGTACATTTCCTCTGTATTGAGTCCGCATGGCTCAATGAACAGCTGATGGCGCTCTTTGTCCGCAAAGCGAACAATTTTTGTTTCAATACTGGGGCAGTAACGAGGTCCTACACCTAAAATCGTGCCGTCATACATGGGGCTGCGGTGCAAATTTGCCCGAATAATTTCATGGGTTTTTTCGTTGGTGTAGGCAAGATAGCACACCGCAGAATTATTGATTTTTCCCTCTGTGCGGAAAGAAAAAGGCTCAATGGCATCGTCACCGGGCTGCACTTCCATCTTGGAAAAATCAATGCTGCGGCGGTTGACACGGGGCGGCGTACCGGTTTTAAAGCGCCGCAGCGGCAGCCCCAAAGCACGCAGCTTATCTGCCAAGCCCACCGATGCCTGCACCCCATCCGGACCGGATTGCGCCACCACCTCGCCGGTAATCACTGTGCTGTCCAAATATGTTCCGGTGGCTATAATCACCGCTTTTGCATCATATCTTGCGCCCAAGGCGGTCAGCACGCCGGAAACAGCCCCGTTTTCCGTAAAAATCTCCACAATCTGTGCCTGTTTTAGCTGCAGATTCTCCTGCAATTCCAGCACATGCTTCATATACTGCTGATACACTCTCCGGTCTGCCTGCGCCCGCAAAGAATGAACGGCAGGTCCTTTGCCCCGATTGAGCATCCGGTACTGAATACAGCTATAATCCGCTGCCAGTCCCATTTCGCCCCCCAGCGCATCAATTTCCCGGACCAAATGCCCCTTTGCCGTGCCGCCGATGGCAGGATTACAAGGCAAATTGGCAACCGTATCCAAATTGATGGTGAACAAAATGGTGTTCATGCCCAGCCGGGCAGCTGCCAGCGCCGCCTCAATGCCGGCGTGTCCGGCACCGATGACCGCAATATCGCAGCTGCCTGCAAAATAGGTGGTCATTGGTCATCCTCCTGCTTTTTCTTCTCCTCCGGCGGCAGCAAAAAGGGCTTGCATACCACCTCGCAGCGATTGATGGGCGTGCCCAAGGCATAGAATTTTTCTTCATAGCCGGTCATAATGCCCACTACCCCATGCTCGTGGAGATTTCGGGTCATGTTCTTAATTTCCAAGCCGCAGGCTTCAAACTCCTCCAAGGAGAACTGGAACAGAGGTGCATTGTCGGTTTTGTAGTGAATTTCCCCGTTTTCACGAACAACACGGCAGTATTTATCCAAAAAAGTGCGATAAGTCAGCCGCCGCTTGGCGTTCTTCTTCCGAGGCCACGGGTCGGGAAAATTGATAAACAACCGGTCAATCTCCTGCCGCTCAAAAATTTCTTCGATTTTTTCCACATCCATATCGATGAAAAATACATTGCGCAGCCCCATAGCCTGTGCCTTTTCCATGGCAACCACCATGGCCTCCCGACATTTTTCCACCGCGATCAGCAACACATCGGGGTTAGCCTGCGCAGTTTCGGCGGTAAATTTGCCCTTGCCACAGCCCACCTCTACCCATAGGGCAGTGGCGTCACGCTTCAAATTGCGCCAAGCACCCCGCATTTGCTCCGGCTGGGCAATCCGCAAAGCGCTGCAGCGCTCCATTCGGCTGTCCAAATTCTTCATCTTCCGCATTCTCATAAAAAATATCCTCCAAAACGGCAATTTTGCCGCATAAAACTCAGAATAACATTATAGCAGAAATATTTCTATCCGTCAAAGAAAAAGTCATAAAACTTGACCATATTCTCTATTTTGATTCCGGTCTTTGGTTGACAGAAGGTGGCTTTGCCGTTAAAATGAAGTAGAAAAAGGAAGTGAACGGATGGCGCAAATTTATTTGTTGGGAATGCCGCTGGAAAACATCAACGCCCACGATGCCGGACGGCAGCTGCTGCAGCAGCTGTATACCGCTTATGTGGGAAGTGAACTGCCGCCCATTGAAATTGCGTCCGGCGGTAAGCCTTATTTTGTGGACAGCCCATGGCATTTTTCCATTTCCCATTGCCAAAACCACGCCTTTTGCGCCTTGGCATCCTGCCCGGTGGGGCTGGATGCGGAGGAGGCAGACCGGGTGGTGAAGCCCCTGCTGGCAGAAAAAATTCTATCAGCCGGAGAGTATGCCCAGTACTGTGAAGCGGTAGATAAAAATGAGGCACTGCTGACCTTTTGGGTACTGAAAGAAGCCCAGGGCAAGCTGGAAGGCAAGGGCGTTGGTCTACACCCTCGACATACAGATTTTATGTTAACCGATAGCCGTGTACAGCGAATACAGGGCTGTTTGGTGGCGGTTTTGACGCAGGAGGACGACAATCATGCTGTTTGATACCCATGCGCATTTGAATGACCCGGCGTTTGATGAAGATAGGGAGGCACTGCTGGAGAATCTGCCCCAGCACGGCATTAGCTATGTGATGAATGCAGGCTGCAGCTTGGAATCCTCCCGTGATATTTGCCGTATGGCAGAACAATATCCCTTTCTCTATGCCTCCGTTGGCTCGCATCCCGATTCGGCAGATGAGGTCAATGAGGCGGTCCTGGAAGAATACAGAATGTTATGTAAACAAAATTCCAAGGTGAAAGCTATTGGAGAAATCGGACTGGACTATCATTATGAGGACATTCCAAGGGAAATTCAAAAAAAGGCGTTTCGGATGCAGATGGAGCTGGCATCCCAGTTGGATATGCCCGTGATTATCCATGACCGAAAAGCCCATGAAGATGCCCTTTCCATTGTGGAGCAGTTCCCCAAGGTCAAGGGTGTGTTTCATTGCTATTCCGGTGCGGGAGAAATGGCAAAGTGGCTGATTCAGCGGGGCTGGTATATTGGCTTTACGGGGGTACTGACCTTCAAAAATGCCCGTAAGGCGGTAGAGATAGCAGAAAGCATACCGCTGGAACATTTGGTGTTAGAAACGGATTGCCCCTTTATGGCGCCGGAGCCATTCCGTGGCAGGCGGAACAGCCCACAGTATCTGTACCGCATGGCAGAGGTACTGGCAGAAATTAAACATCTTCCGGTGGAGGAAATCCAAAGAATTACCACCGAAAACGGCAAGCGGCTGTATCGGATAGAGGAATAACGGTATTTGCCGCTGGCTTTTATTGCATTTACACGCAGGGCGTAATAAAACGGGAAAACAAGGGAAAGGAGGCTCAAATATGAAACGGTTGGGATGCTTTTTGGCAGCATTGCTGTGGATTTGTTTGCTGGCAGTGCCGGTTTCAGCGGCGTCACAAGTCGATAGCATGGACACCGGTGCGGTGGTATCCACAGACGGCGCAGTGCGGCTGACCCTTCGTTTGCAGCTGCGGCTGGATACGGCGACAGAGGATTTGACCTTCCCGCTTCCCGGTAACGCCAAAGCAGTACGGCTGGATGGGCGCTTCGCCGGCACAATCTCCCAAAACGGATTTTTATTGGTGCGGCTGCCGGATATGAGCGCCGGTGTTCGCACCTTGGAAATCAGCTATGAGCTGCCGCCGGTGCTAACCAAAAAAGCGGGGCTGCTTTTCTTGGATTTACCCTTGCTGTCCGGCTTTTCTCTGCCTGTAGAAAAGCTGAGCTTTTCTGTGACACTGCCGGAGGCAGTGCAGGAGCAGCCCAGCTTTACCACCACCTACAATGTGTCGCTTTTGGGCGATGGCATTGAAGCAACAACACAGGGCAATGTGATTTCCGGTTATACCACCAAGGCGCTGATGGACAGAGATTCTCTTTCCCTGCGGCTAAAGACAGTACCCTCCGTATTTCCGGATTACTCCGATGAGCAGCCCCTTTTGGGACTGTGGGAAGCTGTGATTGCAGTGCTTGCTGCGGTGGCAGTGCTTTATTATTTGATTGCGTTGCTGCCCATTATTCCGAAAAAAATCCACTGCTTCAGTGCGCCGGAGGGCATTGCTGCCGGAGAGCTGGGCACTTGCCTCACCGGCTGCGGCATAGATTTGACCATGATGGTGTTCACATGGGCACAGCTTGGCTATTTGGTCATCGAAATGGACGAAAAGGGCGATGTGACCCTGCAAAAACGGATGGAAATGGGCAATGAACGCAGCAGCTTTGAAATTCGCTGCTTTGATAATTTGTTCGGCAACAGAACATCTGTCGACGGAGAAAGCCTGCACTATGCCCGACTGTGCCGCAAGCTTGCCCGAAAATCGGCGCTGCGGCGGCAGCTATACAAATCCAGCTCCGGAAACCCTTGGATTTTTCGGGTGCTGGCGGTAGCCGCCGGTGCATTCGGCGGTATTGAGTTGGGGCTTGGCATTTATTCTGCCGGAGCAGGCACAGTGTTTTTGCTGTTGGGAATGTTCCTGCTGTGCGGCAGCCTCAGCTATGTGATTCAGTCCGGCGGCTGCAGCCTGCCCTTGGGCAACAAGACGCCCATTTACTTGGCAGTGGGCGGTGCTGGGCTGTGGATTGGCTTGGGCGTGCTGATGGGAGATCCCACCTTGGCTGCGATACTGGTAGGCTTTGAAATTTTGGCAGGCTTGGCAGCGGCGATGGGCGGACGGCGCAGCGAGCTGGGACAGCGGTGCGTTGCACAAATTCGGGGGCTGCGGCATCATCTGCTACGGGCATCAATTTTTGATATGCAGCAGTATTTGCAGAAAAATCCCAACTATTTCTTCGAAATGATGCCTTATGCCTTGGCGTTGGGGGTAGAAAAACCCTTTGCACGGCGTTTCGGCAAGACCAAGCTAACAGAGTGCAGCTATTTGACTGTGCCCATTCGGCGGGAGCTGACAGCTGCCCAATGGGGAGCATTGCTGCGTCAAGCGGCAAACCGGCTCAATCATCGGCAAAAACGGCTGCAATATGAGCAGCTGATGAATCAGCTGCGGGAACATACCAAGCGAAAATAAACCGGCGGAGGAACATTCCTCCGCCGGTTCGCTATTTTTTTATTTGCCTGCGATGGACAGATTTTCCACCAGCACACTGGGAGCGCCAAAGGCGGTCATACCAAAGGCACGGGGCAGGGTCACATTGTCTGCCACTGCCGTGATATTTTTGAGCATCTCATAGAAGTTGCCGGCGACTGTGAAGGACTTGACAAAGTCTGCCTTTTTGCCGTCACGAATCAGGAAACCGGAACTCTGCAGGGAGAAGTCACCGGAAATAGGGTTTGCACCGGCGTGCAGACCGCCCAAATCGTTGATATACACGCCGCCCTCTGCCTTCTGCAGCAGCTGCTCCTCTGTGCAGTCGCCGCCGGCGAGATACATGGTAAAGGGACGGATGCCCACAGCGGAATCGTAGCCTGCCTTGGAGGCATTGCCGGTAGTCTTTCGACCGGCAACGGCTGCGGTTTTCATATTGTACAGCAGGGTGTTGAGAACACCGGCTTCAATGACATTCTTCTTATGGGTGGGGCAGCCCTCTGCATCAAAGTTGATGGGCTCGGGATTCTCCGGATGGAAAGGGTCATCCACCAGTGTAACCAAAGCAGAGGCAACCGCTTGTCCCTCCTGCCCTGCCATTTTGCTCAAGCCCTTTTGGGCAGCCTCGGAGGAGAAGGCAGAGGCAAAGACCCCCAATAGGCTTGCCATGGCATCGGGGTTGAAGATGACGGGACACACTGCCGTGGGAGCCACATCGCCGCCCAGCTTCTGCTTGGCGGTGGACACGGCTTTTTCTGCCATAGCATCGGTATCCAGCTTGCTCAGCTGACCCAGCTTGATTTGGTAATCGTTGGACATTTCCTTGCCGTTGGTCACAACTGCCACGGCGACCATACCGGAATAGCTGTTTTTATAGTACAAATCCAAGCCCTTGGAATTGTAGATGGCGGTTTCGCTCTGTCCTACCATCACATTGGCTTGCGTGCCGTCAATGACGGCAGGGTCGGCATCGTATAGCTTCTTTTCGACTGCCAAGGCAGCAGAAATCATTTCCTCTGTGGTGGGCAGGGGGTATTCCTTGATTTCCAGCGGCTCATATTCCTGACCGCCGGGGCAGAGGAACACTTCCTCCTCGCTTTCCAGCACAGAGGCATTGTCCACCGCCTTTTCCACCACAGCGGCAGCCTGTGCTTCGGACAGGTCCTCGGTAGAGGCGTAGCCCATTTTGCCGTTTACAATGCAGCGGAAGCAAACACCGCCTGCCTCGGAAGCGGAAAATTCGTTGATTTCATGGCGGAAGGTATCCACACTGGTGCTGGAGCCCACCTGATAGTACAGCTCATATTCTGCGATGCCCATGGCATCGCACTTGGCGATAACCGCATTCTTAAAGGACTGATAATCCATGTTCTTTCCTCCTTATCTGCCGCCGACTGTAATGGACGATACCCGAATCAGGGGCTGACCCACATTGGTGGGGACAGAGCCGCTAGAAGAGCCGCACATGCCCTGACCCATGTCCAAATTTTTGCCCACCATGTCGATGTTCATGATGACATCACTGCCCTTGCCTACCAAGGAAGCACCACGAACAGGCTCGCAAATGACACCGTTGCGGACCATGTAGCCCTCGTTGACGGAGAAATTAAATTCGCCGGTGGTGGGATTGACAGAGCCGCCGCCCATTTCCTTGGCGTACAGACCGTACTCCATGGACTTGATGATTTCGTCATTGTCGTCATTGCCTTCGGCAATGTAGGTGTTGGTCATACGGGAGGTGGGGGTGTAGCCGTAGCCCTGTCGGCGAGCGTTGCCGGTGGATTCCATACCCATTCTGCGAGCATTGAACTTGTCAATCATATAGGACTTGAGGATGCCGTTTTCAATCAGCACATTCTTCTGACTGGGATGACCCTCGTCATCAATATTGATAGAGCCCCAAGCGTTGGGAATCGTGCCGTCATCAATGGCAGTTACCTTGGTGTTGGCAATCTGCTGACCCAGCTTACCGGCAAACTGGCTCGTGCCGTAAGCCACGGAGGATGCTTCTAAGGAGTGACCGCAGGCTTCGTGGAAGATAACGCCGCCAAAGCCGTTGCCGATGGCAACCGGCATTACACCGGCAGGACAGTAGCCGGCAGAAGCCATGGTGACCGCTTGCTTGGCGGCATGGATGCCCACATCCTTGGAATTGATAATGTCAAACATTTCCATACCCATACGCCGTCCGGGGGAGGCGCTGCCGGTTTGGGTTTCGCCGTTGTTTTCCGCCACAGCGGAAATGGCAATTCGGGTACGGATTTGCCGATCTTGGGCATAGATGCCGTCTGTGGATGCAATCAAAATATTGTGGTCCACATCCATCAGCGTACCGCTGACCTGACAGATATTATCCGCATACTCCTTGGCAGCAAAGTAGCCTTCCTTCAAAACCGCCACCTTTTCCTTGTTGGGAACAGAGGCAGGTACAATTTTCACGGGATGAATATCGCCGAAAATGCGTTCCTTTAGAACAATGTCAATTTGGGCAGAGCCCTGACCCAAGGCTTCGGCAGCCTGCTCGGCGCAGCGCAGCAAGCCGGTTTCACTGGTATCCACCGTGGAAGCCATGACAGAGCGCATGCCCTTATAAACACGGACAGCCGCACCGGCGACAACCGTATCTTTAATGGTGTCCACCTTGCCGGCAATCATGGAAATTGCATGGTTGGAGGTGTTTTCTGCATAAATTTCTGCATAATCCGCACCGGTAGAAAGGGCTTTGTGCAGAACTTTTTGGCAAATTTCTCTGGAAATCATAACAATAAAGCGCTCCTTTTTCAGAATAGGGTTATTTTACCATGTCCACTATGGAAATGCAACTGCTTTTCAATCCGATACCATTTGATGGGATAAAAAATCACCCCGAAGAATTTCTTCGGGGTGATGGGGATTATTTTGCAAATTCCACAGCCTTGGTTTCACGGATGACATTGACCTTAATCTGACCGGGGTATTCCAACTCAGCTTCAATCTGCTTGGCAATATCACGAGCCAAAATAATCATGTTGTCCTCAGTAACAACCTCGGGCTTGACCATGATACGGACCTCACGACCTGCCTGGATGGCATAAGCCTTGTCCACGCCGGGGTAAGAGCCGGTCAGCTCCTCCAGCTTCTGCAGCCGGCGGATATAGTTCTCCACATTCTCACGGCGAGCGCCGGGACGGGCGGCAGATACCGCATCGGCTGCCTGCACCAGTACCGCAATAACGGTCTTGGGCTCTACATCGCCATGGTGGGCTTCAATGGCGTTAACCACCACAGGATTTTCCTTGTACTTCCGAGCCAAATCAGCACCCAGCTGCACATGGCTGCCCTCCACCTCATGGTCGATGGACTTGCCAAGGTCATGCAGCAGACCTGCTCTCTTTGCCAAAGCCACATCCACGCCCAGCTCTGCAGCCATCAAGCCTGCAATATGGGAAACCTCGATGGAATGGTTCAGCACATTCTGACCGTAAGAGGTGCGGTACTTCTGCCGGCCAAGAATTTTGACCATTTCGGGGTTTAGGTTGTGAACACCGGTTTCGTAGCAGGCTCTTTCGCCTTCCTCCCGAATGACACGGTCCACTTCCTTGCGTGCCTTTTCCACCATATCCTCAATACGGGTGGGGTGGATACGGCCGTCCACAATCAGCTTTTCCAGTGCAAGACGGGCAACCTCTCGACGAACGGGGTCAAAGCTACTGACGGTAATGGCTTCGGGGGTGTCGTCAATGATAAGGTCAACACCGGTGATGGTTTCAAGGGTGCGGATGTTCCGACCCTCACGACCGATGATGCGACCCTTCATTTCGTCAGTGGGCAGGGGGACCACAGAAACGGTGGTTTCTGCGGCGTGGTCGGCAGCGCAGCGCTGGATTGCCAGAGCGATGATTTCACGGGCCTTGTCATCCGCCTCATCCTTCATCTGCTGCTCGATTTCCTTGATTTTCATTGCGGTTTCGTGGCGGACATCCTCCTCCACGGTTTCCAGGATGTGCTGCTTTGCCTGCTCCTGGGTCAGACCGGAGATAACCTCCAGGGCCTTCAGCTGGGCGGACTTTGCAGCCTCTGCCTCTGCTTGGGTTTCTGCAACCTTTTGCAGCTTGTTTGCCAAGTCCTCTTCCTTCTTTTCAAAGGCTTCGGTTTTCTTGTCCAGAGCAGCTTCCTTCTGCTCCAAACGGCGCTCCTGCTTGCTTAGCTCAGCACGGCGCTCTTTGACATCCTTTTCGTACTCTGTGCGGGATCTATGGATTTCATCCTTGGCTTCCAGCAGCATTTCTTTCTTCTTGCTTTCGCCGCCACGGATGGCTTCGTTGATAATGCGAGTCGCTTCTGCTTCTGCGAATTTCAGTTCACCCTTGGCGGCATTCTTACTGTAGCTCAGGCAAATGCCAAAGCCCAGACCCCAGCCCACCACAGCGGCAGCAGCAATCAAAACGATTTCTAACGGTCCCATATATCGGCAACGCACCTCCTTTATTAAAATTGGCATTGCCAACGAGGTGGTTATGAAAAATGGCCTTATGCAGTTCAATTTCGCAAAAACTACTTTTCAGCAGGAAAAATGCAAAAACAACGCCACAAGGCGTATTCCTCACAAAACACCCGGCAACTGCCGGTTATCATGAAACAAACCGCAGCCCAAACTACGGCAATGTACACTATACCGAATACCATTTTACTTTCGGCACTGAGAAATGTCAAGTAGGTTTCCATAAAATTGAAAAAATATGTTTTCCCAAGCAACCAAAATGAACATCTACCTGCTCCGGTTTGAAAAAGCATTGCCAATTCTCCAAAAATAGATTACAATAGAGCAAAAACCGACTTTTCATCATAATCGTCAATTCTATGCACATACTGTTTACAGCACACACAGGAGGAATTCCAATGAATTTCAAAAAGGTCTTATGGTTGACTGTTGCATTGATTTTGGTGCTGTCCGCCGTGGGTTGTATGCCGCAAAGCCCCGCTGACCCCTCTTCCACTCCCCCCATTTCCGGTCCCGGCTATACCATGCCGCCGCTGCCTCCCATTGAAAAAGACAGCTATGCGGCAGATTACAGCACAGGCTCCGTCATCGGCGGCAGCTGGAGTACGGCTCTGCGTCCGGAGAGCGCAGCCGGATCAGTCACCTACAACGATGTATACACCGGCGACAATGGAAAGGATTATTCCGATTCCGGCTATTATACCTATCGGGAATCCATTTCCTCCACCACCGGCATGAAGTGGGCACCCCACACTTGGGAAACCTCCAGCGATTCCTATATTTTAGACTACACCACCACCGGCTTCTACCGCTTCGCCCTCAACTCCAAGGGCACCGGCTGGACCATAGTGGACGAAATGGCACAGGGTGCGCCGGAGGATGTCACCGCAAATTATGCCGGAAAATTCGGCATTGCCGCCGAAGATACCGCCCGAGCATGGAAAATAAGACTCAACCCCAACGCCTGCTGGGCAGACGGTACCCCCATCAATGCCGACACCTACCTCTACTCCTACCGGGAGCTGCTGGACGGCAAAATGATGAATCGAAGAGCAGACAGCCTGTATTCCGGCGACTTTTCCATTGTGGGCGCCAAGGATTATCTTTACGGCAAGGGCGATTGGGAGGCCGTGGGCATCCTGAAAACCGGAGAATACAGCCTTGTATTCATCACCACCTCCCCCATTGCTGACCCGGAATTCTATGTCCCCTACAATTTGACCAGCACCTATTTGGTGTATGAGCCGCTGTGGGAAAAATGCAAATCCTACTTCGACAAGGACGGCAATCCCGTCAGTGCCGACAGCAGCCATGTTGCCTCCATCACCACCAACTATTCCACCAGCTTGGAAACCTCCATGTCCTACGGACCGTATAAGCTCAGCTATTTTGAGCTGGACAAGCAAATCACCCTAGTCCGCAACTCCTTTTGGCACGGCTATGCAGATGGCAAGCACTTGGGACAGTATCAGGCAGATGAAATCTCCTGTCAGGTGCTGTCCAACCACGCCACTGCCCTGCTCTCCTTTTTAAGCGGTGATTTGGATACAATCAGCCTAAACTCAGCGGATATGGAAAAATATTCCACCAGCGATTATATCCGCTACACCCCCGAAACCTACACCACCAAGCTGACCTTCAACACGGATTTGGAGGCGCTCAGCAAGCGGGGCACGCAGGTGCTGTCCAACCCCTATTTCCGCAAGGCCTTTTCCCTTGCCATTGACCGCACCGGCTTTGCCGCAGGCTATACCTCTGCCGGCGCACCGGGTTATGGCCTTCTCAATGGGCAATATATCTATGACCCCTACTCCGGCAGCTCCTACCGAGGCACCGATTCCGCCAAAAATGCGTTGGTGCAGTTCTACGGACTTTCCTTTGGTGTGGGACAGGATTATGCCACCTTGGAGGATGCCTACAATGCCATTACAGGCTACGACCCTGCCCTTTCCCAACAGCTGATGCAGTATGCCTATGAACAACTCACCGCCGAGGGACTGTATGACGGCGAAAGCCTCATCACCCTCCAGCTATCCGTCTATCAAAACGAGGACATCTATGTGCAGATGTACCACTATCTTTCCGATGCCCTGCAGTTGGCCTGCAAGGACACCGACTTTGAAGGAAAAATCTACCTGAAAATGGCAGTGGATGCAGATTACTACGCCACCATGGAATCGGGTCTGACGGACATGATTTTCTCCACTTGGGGTGGCTCTGCCTACGACCCTTACAGCCTGCTGTTCAACTGCTACTGCGATGCCGGTGTTTCCGACTCCCCCAAGCAAATGGAATATGGCTTTGATTCCGGAGCTGTCAAGGTAACCATCAAACTGGATAAAGTGCTCTACTCTGCTTCCTTGCAGGATTGGGCACGGTGGTGCGCCGGTGACGAAGCCGTCACCATCAGCACCGCTGACCATAGCCTTGCCCCCTTCCGGTCCTACGATGCCTTTACCCGCTGTGCCATTTATGCGGATTTGGAATACGCCTACCTGACACAGTTGGCAACCACACCGCTGTACTACCGCAACAGCGCCCAGTTGATTTCCCAAAAGGGTGATTTTGCCGTCAAGCAGCATCTTCCCTTAGTGGAATTTGGAGGCATCGCCTTCTACACCTTCGACTATACCGATGGAGCTTGGGCTGCCATTAAAAATCGGATTTCCTATTAAATTTTTTGTTCAAACATATTTTCTTTCACATCCACGGGTGATTATCACCCGTGGATGTGCCACTTCTTAGGACTTTTTTCCAAAAAAAGGAAGGAAAAATATGAAAAAATCCACCCTTGGTCTGTATATTCTCAAGCGGCTGGGACTGATGGTGCTGACCTTTCTCATCATCTGCACCCTGTGCTTTATCCTCATTAAGCTGCTGCCCCTGCCAGCCATCAAGGAGCAGGGACGGGATGCGGCACTGCTCCTTGCCCGCCGGGAGGCAATGGGCTACAACAAGCCCATTTTGGTGCAGTATTTTCTCTATTGGAAGCACATTCTGCGGGGCGATTTTGGGCTCGGAGAGCAGATGTATGTGGGGCAAGAGGTTTCCGCCATTCTGCTGGACAAGCTTCCCTATACTGTCACCGTCAATCTCTATGCCATTTTGCTGGCAGTGCCGCTGGGGCTGCTGCTCGGTATCTATGCCGCCCTGCGAAAAAACAAATGGCAGGACCATGTGATTTCCACCGGCGTTATGGTGTTTATTTCCGTGCCCAGCTATGTCTATGCTTTTTTGGTTCAATATCTTTTGTGCTTTGCCACCGGCTGGTTTCCCCTGACCGCCGCCAGCCGTCAAAGCGCCCCACTTCTCAGCTCTGCCATGTTCTATTCCATGTTTCCGGCGGTGCTGAGCCTTGCCTTTGGCACGATTGCCGGACTGACCCGATTTTCACGGGCAGAGCTGTCGGAGGTGCTGACAGGAGAATATCTGCTCCTCGCCCGTGCCAAAGGGCTGACCCGTTCCCAAGCCGTGCGGCGACACGCTCTGCGCAACGCCATGGTGCCGATTCTGCCCATGATTTTGGGCGAATTTATCGGCATTATGGGCGGATCTTTGATTATTGAGAGCATATTTTCCATTCCCGGCTTGGGTAGCCTCTATACCACCGCCATCAGTGTGCGGGACTACAATTTTTTCATGGCACTGACCTTTTTTTACACCCTAATCGGCCTGCTGTCCGGACTGGTGGTGGACATCAGCTACGGCTTTGTAGACCCCCGGATTCGCATAGGAGAGAAATGACATGAACATTCCATCCGAAAAATTTCGTCCCAGCAATGGAAAAAATCAAATTTCCCATATACCAAGCGCCAAAGCACCGGGCTATTTTGCCGATGCCATGAATCGCTTTGTAAAAAACAAAATCTCCGTTATTGCCGCCGTCATCATCGGCTTGCTGCTGCTGTTTGCTCTGTTGGTACCGATTTTTTCCCCTTTTCAGGTTTCCTTTCGGGACCGCTACTACCGCACGCAAAAACCTCTGCTAAGCCGAAAAAGTACACTGTCCGGTCCACAGGCAATGCTGGATTATTACAGCGCCATTGGGGCTGAAAACGGCACATCTTCTGTAAAAAAGATAAAAAACCGTGAAAAAAATGAAGCCACCGGCGCTTACCGCTTTACCCTGTCGGTAGATGAATTGGAAAAGGTGGGCTTTGTGTACACCGATATGAGCAAGGCGGAATTTTTCGCCCTGCAGGACTATCAAAACAAGACCGGACGGCAGGTTTTGTACCCCATTCCAAAAAATCACAACACCTTTTATTTGGCAGTGCCCAGCAGTGCCAATCTTTGGTATGTCCTTAAGGACGACAGCCCCTATTCCACCGGCGAAAGTGCCCAACACGATGAAGACGGAAATCCGATTTTCATCCCCAACTATCTGCAAAATGAAGAAAATACCGACTATCGCTCCCTGCGGCTTGCTGGGGATACCGGAAATTTGGTCTACGGCATCAAAAATCAAACCGGCTACCGCTGTCGGGTGCTGTATTCCGCCTACTACCGCTACCGCAACGGCTTTGACGCCAACTATCTTTTGGGCACAAACCAACATGGACAGGATATTTTGATCAGCCTTGCCTACGGCGCCCGCCTCAGCTTCCTGCTAGCCATCGGAGTATCGGCGCGAAATCTCATCATCGGTCTTTGCTACGGTGCTGTAGAGGGCTACTACGGCGGTCGGCTGGACCTCTTTATGGAGCGCATCAGCGACACCTTGGCGGCAGTGCCCTTTTTGGTGGTGGCAACACTGTTTCAGCTCCACCTTGCCGCACGGGTGGGGGCGGTGGCATCCCTTTTGTTTGCCTTTGTGCTGACGGGCTGGATTGGCATTGCCTCCCGAGTACGCACCCAGTTTTACCGCAACAAAAATGCCGAATATGTGCTGTGCGCCCGCACACTGGGTGCCAGCGACCGGCGTCTGATTTTCCGCCACATTCTGCCCAATTCCATCGGCACGATTATCACCGGCACGGTGCTTTTGATTCCCGGTGTAATTTTCAGCGAATCCATGCTATCCTACCTTGGCATTGTAAATTTGGAGGCAAACAATCTGACCTCCATCGGCACCATGCTGGCAAACGGACGGCAATATCTCAACTCCTACCCCCATATTATTTTTTATCCGGCGCTGTTTATCGCCCTGCTGGAGATTTCCTTTAACCTGCTGGGCAACGGCTTGCGGGATGCCTTTAATCCCTCCCTCCGAGGCACACAAGAACCCTAAAATGCCCCTTGTGTATCGAAAAAAAATGGTGTAAAATAGAAGCAACGACTTTTTCAAGGGGGGAACACCATGCTCTACAGCCTGCGCAGACACCTTCGACGCTGCCGCATCCGCATCAAAAAGCTCCTGCGCCGTAATCGCGGTCTGCTGTTTTTGAGCATTGGCTTGAGTGTCTGTCTGCTCGTACTGATGGTCGTTCTGCTGACCGCCGGAAAATCGGACGACACCCCCACCGCACCTCAACTTGGGGAAAACAAAACAGTTATCAACCTGCTTTCCGGCGGCGACTTGAACATCACGGAAAAGGTGATTGCCAGCGGCAAACGCACCGATGGAGAGGGCTACGACTTTACTGCTCCCTTCTTGGATGTTGCCCACCTATTTGCCCAAGCAGACGGGGCGATGTTGAATTTTGAGGGAAATTTGGGTAATGGCTTAAACGAAGCGCCACTACAACTGCCCCAAACCCTGTCCAACATGGGTGTGGATTTCGTGCAGATGGCAAATTCCTTTTCCATCCGCAAGGGCATTTCCGGCTTGAGCGCCAATCTCAACGGCATTCGCAGCGCCGGCCTAGAGCCCCTTGGCGCTTATGCCACCAACAAAGAATTTTCCAATGCCAAGGGCTATACCATCCGCAACATCGGCGGTATTCGGGTGGCACTGGTGGCATTTACCAAGGGCATGGACGGCATGGGTCTGCCGATGGGCAGCGAAAACTGCGTGAATTTGCTCTACACCGACTACACCAGCACCTACCAAAAAATCAACACACAGGGCATCACGAGCATTTTACAGGCGGCGCAAGAGCAAGCGCCGGACATCACCATCGCGCTGCTGCACTGGGGCAGTGAGGGCAACTCCACCATCAGCCCCACTCAGAAAAAAATCGTCAAGCTGATGCAAAATAACGGCGTGGATGTAATTCTCGGCACCCATTCCCATCAGGTACAGCCGGTGGAATACAGCGCTGAAAATAACACCTTGGTTGCCTATTCTCTCGGTGATTTTTACGGCGATGCCACCATGAACGGCTCTCAGTATTCCATTTTGCTGAATATAGAAATTTCCAAGGACAATGACACCGGCGTTACCGCCGTAACCGGCTGGGACTATATCCCCATCTATACCCTCACCCCGGAACGGGACGGCGTGAGTATGCAGGTAGTGCGTATTCAACAGGCATTGGAACTGTATGAAAACAATCACATTTCCGGCATTACCCCCACCGCCTATGAAAACATGAAAAACGCACTGGAGCGAATTGCCGCCCGAATTTTGCCGGTGGCAAACGACAACTAACCAAAACCAGCACCCTCAAGAGGGTGTTGGTTTTTTATATTGGAGTTGAACACAGAGCGTTACTTTCTTGTGTCCGAACAAGAAAGTAACCAAAGAAGCCGTTCGGGGGTGGCGCTCCGCGCAGCGAATTATAGATAAATCGATTGCCGGTGGCAATCGCACCATAAAAATAGAGGCGTTCCGAGCCAATAGCACCCTCGCCCCCGAACCCCCACTCCCGCCGCCATATCTGACCTTTCACAAATACTTGGATTTTTGGATACTGACTGGAGATGCGGCTGGAGGGGTACATAGGGGTGGTGCTTCGCGCAGCGAATCCGCAATTTCTATGCTTGCCGGGGGCAAGCATACCATAATTCATGCGCATTTGCTCGTAGCTCCTCCCCTATGCCGCATTCTTTTGGTACTTTTCTTGGCGGAGCGAGAAAAGTACGACACCTCATTAAACTCCAATTTCTCTGTCATACCTGCCTCCCTTTTTGCATAGTCTTATTCTGCAAGGAGGGATGGACATGGGTGAAGAACTGACACTGCCCCACAAGCTGAGCCTCAACGACCGCAAGAGCCTAAGCATGAGTGGCGTCACCGAGGTCATCAGCTTCGACAGCGCCGCCGTGGTGCTGAAAACCAATTTGGGGATGCTGACTGTCCATGGACGGGAGCTGCAGCTGAAAAATTTGTCTTTGGATGGCGGAAATGTCTCGGTGGACGGCTACATCGCCGCCCTGATTTATGAGGAGCCACGACCGGATCGAGGCGGTCTGCGCCGCCTATTCGGATGATTTCCCCCACAGAAGCAGCCCGTCAGCTGCTGCTTTCGCTGGCTTTGGGGGCTGTCTTGGGCTGCGTCTACGGCTTTCTTCGTCCGCTGCGCCCCAAGCACACTGTCCTGTCTGACGGAATTTTTGTGCTTTGCTGCTGCTATGGTTGGATTTATCTTGCTTTTGGCATCTGCCAAGGCGACCTGCGTCCGGGATTATGTCTGTCCGCTGCTTTGGGCGGCATTGTGTGGGATGCCACCCTTGGACGACTGCTAAAACCTGTTTTTTTCGGTTTTTGGCGAATTTTTTTGCTGCCTGTAAAAAAATTGCGGCTTGTTTTACAAAAATTTTCCAAATTCCTGTTGGCAAGCTGGAAAAAATCGGTTACAATAAGAAAAACTACCAAAGGAGGAGCTGCCCATGAAGCCGCAGAAAAACAAAAAATTTCGCTTCGTTCTGAAAAAAAGCAGCCCCGTCACAAAAGCCGCCATTCTCACCGCCGTAATTCTGTCCACCCTGGCACTGGTGGCACTCTACAGCTCTATCAACGCCGTTCAAAATCACTACGAGCTGCTGCGACAACAGGCGATGGAGCTGGAATCCGGCAACATCACCCTACAGGAGAACATTGAGGATTTGGGTAGCTTGGAAAGTGCCATTCGTATCGCCATGGAGGAGCTGGGGCTGGAATTCCCCGACTCTGTGATTATTGTCCCTGAGGACTGATTTTTAGGAAGGAAGTAACGCAATATATGGAGTTAACCGTGGGAGCCATTGTAGAGGGAACAGTCAAATCCATCACCAATTTCGGCGCATTTATCGGCTTGCCGGATAATATGACCGGTATGGTACATATTTCAGAGGTCGCCAACACCTATGTCAGCGACATCCGCCAGCATTTGACGGAGGGTCAGGAGGTCAAAGTCATGGTCGTTGGCAATGAGGAGGGAAAAATCAAGCTCTCCATCACACGCCTGCAGCCCCGACCGGTACAAAACACCGCCCCCCGACAGCATCGGGAACGCCCTGCCTCTGCCGCCCCCATGACACCCCCTGCCCCCAAAACCGCCGACCAGCTTTTTGAAGAAAAGCTCAAGCAGTTTATGGCAGAATCCGACAGCAAGATTTCCTCCCTGAAGCAGCACGAACAGCATCGTCCCAGACGCAGACGCTAATGCATTCACCATAGCTGCTTGTTTACAGCAGCTATCTTTTATCGGAGGTATCTATGGCAACTGTGGTTATTACCGGCGGCTCCCGTGGCATTGGTGCTGCCGCCGTGGCACACTTTGCCCAGCGGGGCGACCGGGTATTCTTCCTGTATGAAAAAAATCATGCCGCCGCCATGGCGGTAGCACAAAATACCGGCGCTGCCGCCATCTGCTGTGATGTGGCAGACGGACAGGCTGTCAAGGAAGCCTTTGCGGTCATTGGGGATGTGGATATTCTCATCTGCAATGCCGGCATCGTATCCTACGGGCTTATGAGTCAGACCACGGAAGATGCGTGGAATCGGCTTTTTGATGTAAATGTCAAGGGTATTTATAACTGTGTCAACGCTGCCATGCCGGCATTTTTAAGAAAGCACAGCGGCTGTATCATCACCGTTAGCTCCATGTGGGGGCAAGTGGGTGCTTCCTGCGAGGTGGCTTATTCCGCCACCAAGGGTGCGGTCATCGCCATGACCAAGGCGCTGGCGCAGGAGCTTGGACCCAGCGGCATTCGGGTCAACTGCGTATCGCCGGGTGTTATTTTGACGGATATGTGCGCCGAAGTAGATGCCGATATTCTAGATGAAATGGGCAAAAATGCGCCGGCTGGGCGAAACGGCACGCCGGAAGATGTGGCAAGAGCCTTTGCCTACCTTGCAGATGCGGATTTTGTCACCGGACAGGTACTGCCGGTAAACGGCGGATATATTATGTAAACTAAGGAGAAAAACCATGAAAATTGCAATCGCCTGCGACCACGGCGCACTGGAACTAAAAAATCAGCTCTCTGCCCATTTGAAAGACAGAGGCTTTGAAATCGTGGATTTTGGCACACATACGCCGGACTCCTGCGACTATCCCGACTTTGCCGGCGCAGCTGCCCAGGCTGTGGCAGCAGGAAAATGTGACAAGGGCATCGTGCTTTGCACCACCGGCATCGGTGTTTCCATCTGCGCCAACAAGGTAAAGGGCATTCGCTGCGCCCTGCTGTCGGATAAAAAGTCCGCAGAAATGACCCGTTTGCACAACAATACCAATATGATGGCAATGGGTGCTGCAGTGGTGGGTCAAGCACTGGCATTTGAAATTGCTGACATTTGGCTGGACACCCCTTTTTCTGAGGAAGCCCGTCATCAGCGCCGTATTGATAAAATGATGGCTTTGGAAGCCTAAAAATCCGCCCCGACAAGGTTTTGTCGGGGCGTTTTTTATCATTCAACCAATGGTTGAGCAAAAAACAACCGGTCGTTGACTTAAAATTTTCGGAAAATAAACGAATAATTGATAGCATTTCCCCCGTTTTTATGCCATAATAGGCTCATTCAATCAAAGGAGGAATTTTCCATGGCAGAAACTCTTGGCAAACGCATTATGGAGCACCGCAAGCGCCTTGGTATGACCCAAGACCAGCTGGCGGAAAAATTGGGTGTTTCCGCCCAAGCGGTCAGCAAGTGGGAAAACGACCAATCTTGCCCTGACATCACCATACTTCCCCGGTTGGCAGAGCTTTTTAAAACCTCCACCGATGCCCTGCTGGGCAAAGAAGCTGCTGCGCCTGTCCATGAGGCAGAAATTGTAGACAATCCCGATACTCACAAAAAGAAACAAGGTTGGGAATTTCACTGGGACAACAGTCGCAAGGACAGCCTTACCTTTGCATTGTTCGTGCTTTTGGTGGGCGGCTTGTTCTTCATAGCCCGTTTAAAAGGCTGGGAAGTGGGCTTTTGGAGCATTTTGTGGCCCTCTGCCCTGCTGATTTTCGGCATCCGTGGTCTGCTGCACCGTTTTTCCTTTACCCATATCGTATGCTCCCTGTTGGGCGGCTATTTCCTCATCGACAATTTGGGCATTTTTGAACTGTCTATTTCCGGTGATTTGATTTTTCCGGCACTCATCATCATTTTTGGCATCAGCCTGCTGATTGATGCGCTGCGCAAGCCCCAAAAACCCCGTTTTTTTATCAAAAAGGGCGGTGCCGGAAAGAAGAAAGGAAGCTTTGCGCAAGACGGCGACTGTTTTAATTGTAGCTGTAGCTTCGGCGAGGACACCCACCGGATTTCCCTGCCCTATCTGCGTGCCGGCAGTGCAAGCGTCAGCTTTGGTGAAATGACCGTTGATTTGCTGGGCTGTGAGGAAATTGCAGACGGCTGCACGCTGGACTGTAACTGTAGCTTTGGAGAATTAAACCTTCGTGTTCCCAGAGCCTACCGGATAGAGCATAGCACCCATAACAGCTTCGGCAGCATCGAATTTGAGGGCGTTCTCAGCGACCGCCCCAAGGGTGTGATTTATTTGACCGGCGATGTGTCCTTCGGCGAAATTTGCGTGACCTACATCTAACATTACATACAAAAAAGCCTGTCGCAAAAGCGACTCTCTTTTTATTATTTAAGAACCAAACACGCTCAGCAGGAAGCCGGCTGCAATGGCAGAGCCAATGACGCCTGCCACATTGGGGCCCATGGCGTGCATTAACAGGAAGTTGGAAGGATTTGCCTTTTGTCCTTCCTTGTTAGACACACGGGCAGCCATGGGTACGGCAGACACGCCGGCAGATCCAATGAGGGGATTGACCTTGCCGCCGGTGACCCAGTACAGCACCAAGCCGCCCAGCAAACCACCAACCGTAGACAAGATAAAGGCACAGACGCCCAACACCACAATCTTAATGGTCTGACTGGTCAGGAAGGTTGCGCCCACCATAGTTGCACCCACAGAGGTGGACAGCAAAATGGTAACAATATTCATCAGTGCATTCTGCACGGTATCGGACAAGCGGTCGGTAACACCGGTTTCCTTCAGCAGGTTTCCTAGCATCAAGCAGCCCACCAAGGCTGCCGTATCTGGCAGCAGCAGGGACACAAACAAGGTGACCACAACGGGAAAAATAATTTTTTCCGCCTTGGAAACGCTGCGCCTCTGCACCATTTTCACTTCACGCATTTTCTTAGTGGTCAGCAGCTTCATAAAGGGGGGCTGAATTAAGGGAATCAGCGCCATGTAAGAGTAAGCTGCCACCGCAATAGCACCCAACAAATGGGGCGCAAGCTGTGAAGTCAGGAAAATAGCGGTCGGGCCATCCGCACCGCCGATGATGCCAATAGAGGCTGCCTCACTGCCGGTAAAGCCCAGCAGCTTTGCGCCCAAAAACGCTGCAAACACGCCCAACTGGGCAGCTGCGCCCAAAAGCAGGCTCTTGGGGTTGGAAAGCAGCGGTCCAAAATCGGTCATGGCGCCCACGCCCAAGAAAATCAGGCAGGGATAAATACTGGTTTTGACACCGATGTAGAAAAAGTCCAGCAAACCGCCATCCCGAAGAATGACGCCATAATCATGGTATGCCGGATTTCCCTCCGTCATGAAGCTGTCCCACAGCTGCTGATGATACAGCCCTGCACCGGGCAGATTGCTGAGGATACAGCCAAAGGCAATGCCGCAAAGCAGCAGCGGCTCAAACTGCTTGACAATCGCCAAATACAGCAGCACACAGCTGATTGCCAGCATGGCAAGGGTCTGCCAGCCGCCATTTTGAAAAAAGCCCTTCACAACGGTGGCAAAGCCACTGCCATTCCACAAATCCAAAAGGATTTGTCCTACATCAATCATGAGCTGCCTCCTTATGCCAGAACAATCAAAGGTGCGCCGGTATCCACAGTGCTGCCCTTTGTTGCCAAGACCTGGGTCACTGTGCCGTCCTTAGGTGCCATGATTTCATTTTCCATCTTCATGGCTTCCAAAATGCACAGAACAGTGCCGGCTTTGACCTTATCACCAACAGCCACATTGACCTTCAAAATTGTGCCGGGCATGGGGGCATT
>JAZOPV010000016.1:0-24454 GCA_045655745.1 Faecousia sp. | reverse complement strand
TTTGCCATTATACCCCGGTTGCTTCCATTTGTCAAGAACTTTTTTCGCTCTTTTTCAAATTTCTTTTCGCTCCCCAGTCTTTCGCTTCGCTTCTCAAAGCGCTTGCTTATACTATCAAATACTTTCTACATTGTCAAGAGCTTTTTTCACTTTTTTACGACTTTTTTTGAGGGGCTAAACCTTGTGTCTCCCATAGCATTTTGACCCCTAAATATTGGCAATGTCATCCGCTTAAAAACATTCGTCTGTGCATTTCGCACAAACATAAACACCGTACCCCTTACCTGTCTATTTTATTCCCTTTTACAAATTTTTTTCTAAAAATTCCCGGTTCAAAAGGTATGATATACGGCACACCAAGACTTTTAAGCCGCGCAAGATGCACCATCAGCAATATCAAAATAAAACCCACCCCATACAATCCGGCAATCGCCGCACCAACCGCCAGCAAAAATCGCCACACCCGAATTGCCGCCGCAAAATCTCGATTTGGCAGTACAAAGCCGCACACCCCTGCAATACTAACCATAATCAGTGCCACCGAAGAAATCAGCCCTGCCTCCGCTCCAGCCGTGCCAACCACAATACCGCCTATAATGGATACGGATTGTCCGATGCTTTGCGGCAAATGAACTCCGGACTCCTGCAGCAATTCAAATGCCACCAAAAGCCCCAGTACCTCCCAGACAGCGGAAAATGGCACATCACCTTTACTCTCGGCAATCACCTGATGCAATTCATCCGTCAGCAGTCCCGAATGATACACTGTCAGTGCAACATAAAGTGCCGGTAGCAGCAGGCTAATCAGCAACGCCAAATATCGCAGCACCCGCACCGCAGAGGCAGTCACATAATCCCGTCCGTAATCCTCCGGTGAGCTCATAAGATACCCCACATCCACTGGTGCAAGATAGCCCATCGGGAGTCCATCCACCAACAGCCCCACTCTCCCAGCCAGTAACCCTTGGCAGAAAGTATCCGTTCGCTCTGTATACTGCAACACCGGAAAGGCTGTGGCTCGAGAGCCGGTTACAAGCTCCTCCACCGCAGAGGGCGACAGCAGTTGCTCCGTATCCATACTTTCCAATCGGGTCAGCATTCTTTCCACCATTTCCGGTTTTGTAATTCCCTGAATCGAAACCACTGTTACATTGGTTAAGCTTTGCGTACCCACGATTACCTCCCGAAGCCGCAAATCCGGGCTGCGCAGATGCCGCCGAATCAAGGAGGTATTGGAACGAACGGTTTCCACGAAAGCATCCTTAGGTCCTTTGACGGTGTTTTCCACCTCCGGAGCAGAAAGCCCCCGTTTTTCTCCCGTTTTTACTTCATAAGCAATGGCGCCCACCTCCGGAAACAGCACCACACAAAAGCCGTTGACCAGCATTTTTGCAAGGGCATCCAAGCTTTCACAGGCAACCGCCACAGAGTTATAAATATCTCCATGGAGCGCATCCTCATAAAGCTGAGAAAGCGTATCCGCCCTCAGGTGTTCCGCAATGGGCTTAAACACATATTCCGAGGTATCTGCGCCGGAGGTCAAGCCATCAATGGCATAGGCATACAGTGTATGCTGACCGCATCGCAGCTTTCGCCAAGTAAAATCCGCAGCCCCCTCAAAAATAGCACGAACATTTTCGTCCGTCATCGCACCGGTATACTGTTTCTTCAAATGCTCTCACCTCCGGGCTAGTTTGCCCAAGAGAGGAAAATTTATGTAATAAAAAAGTCAGGCACTTTCTGCAAGCGCCTGACTTATTTCAATTCCCATTCTTTGATTTGACTGGCTTTTTCATACAACCGCAGATAGCTGTCGTACCGGCTTAACTCCAACTCCCCTGCCGCAAGCGCTGCCGTAACCGCACAGCCCGGCTCTTTCCGGTGGGTACAATCCCGAAACTGGCATTTGCCGAGATAGGGAGAAAAATCTCCAAAGGCATACTGCAGATTTTCCTTCAAAATCACATCCATTTGGTCTGTATCAAAAGAAGAAAAACCAGGGGTATCTGCCACATAGGTATTTTCCTCCAGCCGGTACAGCTCCACATGACGGGTGGTATGGCGACCACGCCCCAGCTTGTCCGACACCTCACCGGTTGCCAGCGCCAACTGCGGACACAGCCGATTCAGCACACTGCTTTTTCCTACGCCGGAATTGCCGGTAAAGGCCGCCAACTTTCCACGAATTAGGGAACGAAGCTGCTCTACGCCCTCTCCGGTTTCCGCACTGGTCTGCACCACGGTAAAGCCTGCATGGCGGTAAATCTGCGTCAAATCTATAGCGGGGTCTAAATCCACCTTATTTAGGCAGAGACAAACCTCGACACCTTGGTCACCGGCGATGGCTGCCACCCGGTCAATGAGGAAAGGCTCTGTAATCGGATTGACATTGGCGGCAAACACCACCAAAATATCCACATTCGCCACAGCCGGACGGACAAAGGCATTTTTTCGGGGCAAAATACGCTCCACCATACCCTTGCCATGTTCCACAGAGATTTCCACCACATCTCCGGTCAGAGGGCTATCCCCCCGACGAAGATGCCCCCTGCCACGACAGGTGACAAGTCCCGCAGGGGTTTGCACTTCATAAAAGCCGCTTAAGGAACGGATAATCCGCCCTGTTTGTTTTTTAGTCTCCTGCATAAACATCAAAATCCACCGTAACTGTGGTGTACAGTCGGTCGTCAACAAATACCTCACATTTTTGCTTACCCTTGCCCGTCAGGCGAAAGGAAGCGGTTTGCTGTAGAGGCTGAATTTCTTGATTGGTCACAGCCGGTCTGCCATCCAGCAGAATGGACAGAAAAAACGGCTTCGTCCGAAAGGGCATATCAAAGGTGCAATTCACCGTCTTTGCACCGGCGGCACAGGTGATTATAATGGGCTGATTTTCCTGCACCGCTGTTCCCGGCTCAACAGACTGCCCGATAACCGTACCGGCAGGCAGCAAGCTCTCCTGCTGAACCCACTGCACATTGGAAAGTCCCATTTTAGATAGCACCTGCTCTGCCATTTCCTGACTCATATCCACCAAATTCTGCATTTGAATTGAAACAGGCGCAGGCGGCGCAGATGTACTCTCCTGCACTGTCGCCGCCGTAGAGGAAGGCACAATTTGCGGCGTTACGCTGTGCTGAAGCTGATGAGCAGAAGAGGATGTGGGCGATGTGGCAGCAGAAAAGCTCTCCGGATTGGGTGCGGACAAGGAAAGAATTTGATTTTGAGACATCAGCACCATAAAGATGATAATGGCAACCATTGCCACAATGGAGCAAATAATGATTGCAACAGTGGCAGTTTTATTTTTGCCGGAGTCAGTATCATCCACACCTTTGTCCGGATTGGGAACATTCTGCCTGTTGGTTGTCCATTCCCGTTCCTTGCGCACCGGACGCATGACCTTGGTTTGATTTGCTTGATTGGGTTGATGTGCGCCTGCCGAAACATGCTGAGGTACAAACGGCTTTTCTGCATAAGAAAACACAATGCCGGGGTTTTTCCGAAATTGCTCCAAATCATGCAGCAACGCTGTGGCGTCCTGATAACGGTCCTCCATATCATGCGCCATGGCTTTCATAATAATCTGCTCCAAGCCACGGGGAATATTCGGATTGATGGTAGAGGGACGGGGGGCACCACCATTGATATGCTTAATTGCCACCGAAACCGGTGTTTCTCCGTCAAAAGGCGGTCTGCCGGTCATCATTTCGTACATCACAACGCCCAAGGAATACAAGTCGGAGCGATTGTCCACCCGACCACCCTTGGCTTGCTCCGGAGAAATATAATGTACCGAGCCAAGGGCTTCTTTGGTCATGGTATTGCTCTGCTCCATGAGCCGTGCAATGCCAAAATCAGCCACTTTCACAGCACCGTTTTTCAGCACCATCACATTATGGGGCTTAATATCCCGATGCACCAGTCCCCTGCTATGGGCGTGCTCCAAGGCACGGGCAATATGGGTGGCAAAATGGCAGGTTTCCTTCCAATTCAGCACGCCCTTCTTTTCCATATACTGCTTGAGAGTGATGCCATCAATGAGTTCCATGACGATATAATCCTCGTCCTCTGTGTTGGACACATCATACACCGACACAATATTGGGATGGTCCAGCATGGCAACTGCCTTACTTTCCGCATGGAAACGGCGGCAAAAATCCTCATCCTGTAAATTCTCATCCTTCAGCATCTTAATGGCTACCAGCCGATTTAAACGGTGGCAACGTGCTTTATATACAACAGCCATGCCGCCGGCACCGATGATTTCCAAAATCTCATAACGGTTTCCCAGCAGCCTTCCGATATATCTATCCATTACAACACATTCTCCTTTCCCGAAGAATCAAAGCTGCAAAAGGACACAGGTCACATTGTCCGGCGCACCACGGTTAATGGCAATATCCAGCAGCCGCTGACAGCAGCTCTGGCGGTCATCTCCGTGTACCACCTCGAACAAAATCTCCTGCTCATCCACCAAATTGGACAGGCCGTCACTGCACAGCAGCAGACTGTCCTCCGGTGTCAGCTCTACATGAAACAAATCGCACTCCACCGTGGCATCCGTACCCACTGCACGGGTAATCAGATTTTTGCCGGGGTAAATTCGTGCCTCCTCCGGCGTCAGCTCTCCACGGTCAATCATCATTTGGACAATAGAATGGTCCTGTGTAATAGGCGCAATGCCATCTGCAGTCACATGATAAGCACGGCTATCACCAACATTGACCACCGTGGCAGACTGCCCCTGTACCAAGGCTGCCACCAAGGTCGTGCCCATACCCGCAAAATCCGCAAACTGGTTTGCTTGGTCAAAAACCGTAAAATTCACCAGCTTGACAGCGCAGAGAAGCATATTATCCACATCCTCCTGCGGACTGTCCGGCTTCCATGAGGTCTTGATTTCCTGCGTAAATACATCCACAGCAAGGGTGCTGGCGACATTGCCGGATTTTGCACCGCCCATGCCGTCACAAACCACGCACAGCAGCCGATTGCTGTCTAATTCTTCAATTTGATAGGCGTCCTGATTTTGCTGGCGGACACAGCCGGTGTCCGTAATACCCCAAGCTTGCATAAAGAAAGACGCTCCTTTCAATATTATTCATTGTCCTGCATTGCCTGTTTCCTGCGAAGCTGACCGCAGGAGGCATCAATATCGCCGCCCAAGGTGCGGCGGACAGTGGCAGTCATACCCCCATCCTCCAGAATTTTCTGGAACTGTGCCACAGCTTTTTTGCTGCTGGGCTGGAAAGGGCTCTCTTCCACTTTATTTAATGGAATCAAATTAAAATGCGCCGGCAAACCACGCAGTCGCCGCAGCAGCTCACGGGCTGCCTCCGGCGTGTCATTGACGCCGTCAATCATGGCATACTCAAAAGAAATCCGCCGGGAGGTTGCATCGTAATAACGGCGGCAGGCTGCAATCAGCTCCTCAGAGGGATACGCCTTGTTGACCGGCATAATGCGGTTGCGAATTTCATCGTTGGGTGCGTGCAGAGAGATGGACAGCGTCAGCTGCAGCTTCCGCTTTGCAAGCTCATCAATTTTGGGCACAAGACCGCAGGTGGAAAGGCTGATATGACGCATGGAGATATTCATCCCCTCCGGACTGTTGACCAGCTCCAAAAACCGCATCACATTGTCAAAATTATCCAAGGGTTCTCCAATGCCCATCAAGACAATATGAGAAATGGGCAAGCCGGAATCAATCTGAGTAAACAGCACCTGCTCCAGCATTTCATGGGGCTCCAGCCGCCGCACCAAGCCGCCCAGCGTAGAGGCGCAAAAAGCACAGCCCATCAAGCAGCCAACCTCGGTGGAAATGCAAACCGAATTGCCATAATGATACCGCATCAGCACAGTTTCCACGCAGTTGCCATCCGACAAACGCCACAGATATTTAATTGTACCATCGATTTTCGACTGCTGCTTGCGCACCACCTGCGGCACATACAGCGGATGCTCCTGCTCCAGTCTTTGCCGCAGAGCCTTATCGATGTTGGTCATTTCCTCGTAGCTGCGTACGCCCTTATGTAGCCAAATGTACACCTGCTTTGCCCGAAAGGAGGGCTGCCCCATTTCCTTAAAATAGGCAGTCATCTCCGGCAAGGTCATGGATTTCAGATTCATGCTTTCCTCCGCAGTTTTGCAATAAAGAAGCCGTCCGTATCAAACTCCCCCGGTACTAGCGCCAACATTCCAGTTTCATTTTCCGGGAAAGGTGCAGGCAAGGGCAGCTTTTCCAACCAAAAATCAGAGTTGTCCCGTAAAAAGGCTTCCACCACCGCCTCATTCTCTGCCCGCACCAAGGTACAGGTGGAATACAGCAGCACGCCGCCGGGGCGCACATAGGTGGCTTGATTTTTTAGAATTTGAAGCTGGAGAGCAGGCAGGCTCTCCATTTGCTTTAGGTTTTTGTAGCGAATATCCGGCTTTTTGCGAATGATGCCCAAGCCGGAGCAAGGCACATCGCAAATCACCGCATCCATTTTATTTTCCCATTGCGGCACATGGGTGATAGCATCCAACTGCTGAGCAGATAGATTATCAATTCCCAACCGCTGCGCGCCGGCGGCGATAAGATGGGTTTTATGCCCATAAATATCGCAGGAAACAATCCTGCCCCTGCCACCCATGGCGATGGCAGCGGCAAAGCTTTTGCCACCGGGGGCTGCACAGCAATCCAGCACCTGCGTATCCTCGGTGCATGGCAGCTGTGCGCATAGCACACTTAATTTTGCAGCCGCATCCTGCACATAAAACAATCCCTCCCGAAAAGAGGGCAGCTGCTCCAAATTTCCGGTAGCGGACAGCACCAAACAGTTTTCCATCCAACCATGGCGCTGCGCCGAAACGCCCTCCTGCTCCAGCCGGACAAGCAGTTCCTCTAAGGAAATGCGCAAGGTATTCACCTGCACCACAGTGTCCGGCGCTTCGTTGTTGGCAATCAGCATAGGCTCAATCCGGCTCTTGCCAACATAGCTCTTGAGCAGGTCAATCAACGCCTGGGGATGGCTATATTTTTCCGCCCATCCGGTGGGTTGCTTTAAGGTATCCTTAGAACGCACCGCATTGCGAAGCACACCATTGACAAGCCCCGATGCAAAGCGCTGCCGAGGGCAATATTTTTTTGCCAAATCCACCGACTCGTTGACAGCAGCAGACTCCGGCACTTTATCCATTTCATACAGCTGATACAAACCCAAATGGAGAATGTCCCGTACCACCGGATGCAAATCCTTCAGTTTTCCGGTCAGCAGCTGGGCAAGATAGAAATCCAATTTGCTCCGATTTTGCACCACACCATAGCATAGTCTGGTTGCCAGTGCCGCATCTCTGCGGTCCAGCTTATCCCGAGCAATGGCGTTTTTCAGCAATCCGTTGGACCAGCCATCCTCCTGCCGACAGGCAATCAGCACATTCAGCGCTGTTTCTCTTGCCCCCATACTATCCCTCCAAGGGATGACCCCGGAAATAATCGGGCGCAGACATCCGCCTACCGCCCTCTGCCTGCAGAGAGCGAATTTCCACCGCGCCCTCTCCGCAGGCAACCAGAAGTCCGGTTTTGGTCAAGCCCAAAATCTGTCCCGGTGCGCCCTTTCCATCTGCCAGCACGGTTTCATGAATTTTAAAGGCAGTACTGCCCAAGGTAGCAGTCGCCACCGGCCAAGGATGCAGACCACGGACATGGTTATGCACCTGCTGAGCAGTTTTTGTCCAATCAATGGGGCACATAGATTTATCCAGCATAGGCGCATAGCTGACATCGGCAGCATTTTGGGGAATACCTTCCACACTGCCAATTTCCAGCCGGTGCAGCGTTTTGCTCAGCAATTCCGCACCCAAAACAGCCAATTTATCCAAAAGCTGTCCGGCGGTTTCGTTCTCGCCAATGGGCGTTTTCGAAACATCAATAATGTCACCCGCATCCATTTCCCGACACAAGTACATGGCGGTAACACCGGACTCTGTCAATCCGTCCAACACTGCCCACTGATAGGGCGCAGAGCCACGATACTGAGGCAGCACGCTGGCATGGATATTGATAAAGCCCTTAGGGGCAATGTCCAGCACCCGCTGGGGCAAAATTCGACCATAAGCCACCACCGCCACCACATCCGGCTGCAAAGCACGAAGCTGTTCTACCGCCTCGTCATCCCGAAAGCTTTCCGGCTGAAATACGGGCAGGTGGTTAGAAATCGCTACCTCCTTGACAGGTGAGTAGACCATTTTCATGCCCCGTCCCTTGGGTCTGTCAGGTTGGGTATAGACACCCACCACATCAAAGCCGTCCCCTATTAACTTCCTCAAACAGGTGGCCGCAATATCCGGCGTGCCCATAAATACAACCCGCATTTGTTCCCTCCGATTTAGTCGCAGTTTTCCAATTCCTCGTCTGTCAGGTAACGCTCCATTGCCTGTGTGTAAATAATGCCGTCCAAATGGTCCAGCTCATGGCAGAAACAACGAGCAATCAATTCCTCGCCCTCTGCCTCGTACCAAACACCGTGGCGGTCCTGCGCCCGAACCTTTGCCCAATAGGGGCGCTTCACCAAGCCGTATTTTCCAGGCACGCTGAGGCAGCCCTCTGCCCCCTCCTGTTCCCCATCGGTTTCCACAAACTCCGGATTGATGAGTTCCAGAATTTCATCCTCCACATCCACCAGCACCACACGGCGCAAAATGCCAACCTGGGGTGCTGCCAAGCCGACACCACCGGATTCAATCAAGGTTTCCCGCATATCATCCAGCAGTCGATGCAGCTTCTGGTCAAATTCCGTCACCGGCTTGCATACCTTATGCAGCGCCGGGTCTTTATCCGTCAAAATCTTTCGCAGTCCCATATCTATCTCTCCTTAGCAGTCAAGTCCGTTCACATCGATAAAGGCAGAAACTCCCCGATTTTTTCCATCCAAGGCAAATTGCCGCAGCAAATGCGCCAGCAGCTGCCGCAGGTTGCGGGTCAGCGTGCAACGCAATGTCAATCGGTAACGGAAATTATAATTGATTTTCGGCACAGGACAGGGCGCAGGACCCAGCACCATGCATTCTTCTGATGTATAAGCAGGCTCTTTTAGGCAGGACAGCAAGCTGTCCCGAAAAATGGCACTGCCACGCAGCACTGCGGTTTCATCCTGTCCGGTAAAGGTCACCTCTGCCAAATCCCCAAAGGGTGGGTATTTCAGCATCTGCCGAAGCCGTATTTCCAACGCATAAAAACCGTCATAATCCTGCTTGGCTGCCAACTGCAGTACCGGATGCTCCGGAACAAGGGTTTGAATCATCGCCTGCCCTGCCGTGTCGCCACGACCGGCTCTGCCCACCACCTGTGTCAGCATATTAAAGGTGGTTTCCGCACCCCGATAAGAGCCGGAATAAAGGCTCAAATCCGCATCCAAAACACCCACCAGCGTCACATTAGGTAAATTCAGACCCTTTGCCACCATCTGCGTCCCAAGCAAAACCGGCTGATGCTCCGTTTCAAAACGCTTTAAAATTTCCTCATAGGTATTGCCGGCACTGACCGTGTCACTGTCCATGCGGACAACCTCCATGTCGGGAAAATAGAAATTCAGCTCCTGTTGAGCTTTTTGTGTGCCCGTTCCAATCCGCTTGACCGGTCCACCGCATCTGGGGCAACGGCTGGTTGCGGGCTGAGAATAGCCGCAATAATGACACATGAGCCGTTCATTGGCGCTGTGATAAGTCAGCCGAGCGTTGCAACGGGGGCACTCCGGTGCTTGCTTGCAATCCACACAGACCACCGCTCTGCTATTACCCCGGCGGTTGAGAAGCAACACGGTCTGCTTGCCTGCCTTTCGAGTGTCGCCAATGGCTTCACGCAATGGCAGACTAAAACTAGTATCATTACCAAGCTGCAGCTCCTGACGCATATCCACCAGCTGCACCGGCGGCAACTGCTTTCCATTGTATCGGCATTGAAGCTGATAGAGCTGATATTTTCCCTCTTTGGCATGATACATAGTTTTCACGGACGGCGTAGCCGAGCCAAACAAAACAAGGGTATTTTCCTTAATGCCACGCCACATTGCCACTTCACGGGCATCATATCGGGGCGTATTTTCCGATTGATAAGAATGCTCCTGCTCCTCATCCAAGATGATAAGCCCCAAGCATTTGCTGGGCGCAAAAACTGCCGAACGAGTACCTACAATCACCTTGGCTTCTCCGGTGGAAACCCGTTTCCACTGGTCATAGCGCTCTGTAGCAGTCAAGCTACTATGCAGCACCGCCACCTGATTTCCAAAATATCCTGCCAGTAAGCTCAACAGTTGCGGCGTCAGGGCAATTTCCGGCACCATCAAAAGGGCTGCCTTGCCATTATCCAAAGTGCGCTGAACCAGCTTCAGATACACCGCCGTCTTGCCGGAGCCGGTGACACCGTACAGCAATGCGCAACCGGGGGTTGCCTGCTCCATCTGTCGGGACAGTCCGTCAAATGCCTGCTGCTGTTCTTCATTCAGCACCAGCGGCGTTGCAACCTGTGCCGGCACAATCTCCCGACACCGCAGCACAGGGCGTTGGGACAATGTCACATAGCCCAAACCCGCAAGGCGTTTCACCGTTGCCGACTTTGCGCCTGTATAATAGCACAGTTCCTTCACCGATACCGACTCTAAATTGCAAAGCAGCTCCAGCACTGCTCGCTGCATAGCCGCAGATTTGGGTCGGTGGAAAGCATATTCCAATGCCTCCTCTGCAGAGGCAGCAAGCGTTGCAATCTGCTCCTGCTTGTCCCCCATCCGGTGCAAAAAATCTCTTTGGGTGGTAATCCACTTTTTCTTCTGCAGATAGGAAAGTGCTGCTTCCAGTGCCTCAGAATCCTCCACTGTTTTTCGGAGAATATCTTCCTCAGCCTGTCCGCCCAAATCCTCCAACAACTGTAAAATTCGTTGAGCTTCCGCCTGCCGCAGTGACTTTTCTTTCCAAGAAAAATCCTCGGTCAGTGAGATAACATTCTTCGTCTTAAACCACAAGCCGGAGGGCAGCATGGCACGCAGCGCATCAAAGAGGGTACAGAAATACCGCTCTCGCATGAAAGCCGCAAGACGCAGCATCTGCTGCGTCAGTAGAGGCTCTTCATCCAGAGAGCAGTCTATCGTCTTTAACTCTACATTGTCGCCTTCCTCCACAGACAGAACGACCCCCTCTGTTCGGCGGTTTCCCCGCCCAAAGGGCACCTGAACCCGCATACCGGGTTGCAAGCTCATTCCCTGCGGAATGTGATAGGAATAGGGCTTGTCGATGGCAAAGGTCGCTGCAGCAACAGCAATTTTTGCAATCATTACAAACCCTCCTTTTCGCTTTTAGCGCAGATATTCTTCCTTCAGTCCGGCAGTCAGCTTGCCGGCAGCAACTTCACGGACAGCCAAGGTTACAGGCTTTTCCGTCAGCTCCTCCTGAAGCTCCTCTGCCTCAGATGCCAACTGACGGGCACGCTGGGCAACCACATTCACCAACAAATAACGGCTTTCTACATTTTTCAGCAAATCCGCAACGGGGGGATATAGCATAACAAATTCCTCCAAAAATTATTCTTCCATGGTTTTCCGGATGATATGTAGCACCTGCTGCACACAATCCTCTAAAATATCATTTATGACCACATGGTCATATTTTTCCATTTGCGCCGCCTCCCAAGCTGCCCGTTCCTGACGCAGCTGAATCTGGTCCTCCGGCGTATCCATTCTTCCACGAAGCCGCTGCATCAGCGTTTCCGGAGAAGGCGGTGCCACATAAATCAGGGTTGCCTCCGGATAAATATCCCGGACATGGAGCGCACCCACAGGCTCAATATCCAAAATCATGGCACCGTTTTTTGTCTTGTTCAAAATTTCAGATTTCAGCGTACCATAGTAGTTACCCATGTGGTAATCATACTCCACAAAAGCACCCTGCTCAATCATCTGACGAAACGCATCTTCCGACACAAAAAAATATTGCACGCCATTGATTTCACCCGGTCTGGGCGCACGGCTGGTGGCTGAAACAGAAAACTGAAGCTCCGGCATCTGCGCCATCACCCGCTTGAGAATGGAGCTTTTGCCCACACCGGACGCACCGGAAATTACAAATAAATGTCCACGCTTCATTCTATTTCCTCCTCTGCGGCAGAATCCTGCTTGTCCATCCAACGGGTGGAAATTGTTTCCGGCATCATGGCAGACAAAATCACATGGTCTGTATCCATCAGGATGACAGACTTGGTCTTTCGACCGTAGGAGGCATCTACCAGCATACCTCTGTCCTTGGCTTCCTGCACCACACGCTTGATGGGTGCAGAATCCGGTGCCACAACAGCAAGCACACGAGCGGCAGACACCATGCTGCCAAAGCCAATGTTAATGAGCTTCATCTGCACACCTCTTATTCAATGTTCTGGGTTTGCTCCCGAATTTTTTCCAGCTCTGCCTTGATTTCTACCACAATGCGAGCCAGCCGCACATCGGTACATTTCGAGCCAATGGTATTGGCTTCCCGATTCATTTCCTGCAAAAGGAAATCCAGCTTTCTGCCCACTGCACCGCCGCCGGACAGCATGGTATACATCTGCTGCAAATGTCTGCGCAGACGGACCGTTTCCTCATCCACCGCCACCTTATCGGCAAAAATTGCCGCCTCGGTTAAAATTCGGCTCTCATCAATGGTGGTAGAAGCAAGCACTTCTTTGAGCTTATTTTCCAGCCGCAGGCGATAGTCGATTACAGTCTGAGCGTTGCCCTGCTCCACCTGTCCCACCAGTGCTTCAATGGTTGCGCCTCGGCTGCGCAGGTCATTTTCAAGCGCCTTGCCCTCGGTGGTACGCATGGCATCATAGCTTTCCAACGCCTTTTCCACCACGTTCATCAATTCGGACAACAGCTGCTGCTCATCCACCTCCGGCTTCTCCACCGAAAACACCTCCGGCATTCTCGACAGCAGAGAAACACTGATGTCATTGCGGATGGGGTATTGCTCTGCCAACTGCTCCATGGCTGCCAAATATCCCTCCACCACGGCAGGATTTAAGGTCACCTTGGCTTCTACACCGTTTTCAGAGTGAACCGTCACAAACACATCCACCTTACCACGGGAGATGGAATTTTTAACCGCTTGCTTCACCGTTTCCTCTCCAAAGGACAATGCTCTGGGCAGCTTGATGTTGCAATCCAAATAGCGGTTATTTACAGACCGCACTTCCACTGTAAACTGGCGCGTTCCAACGGTTTCTACCGCCCGACCATAGCCGGTCATGCTCTTAATCAACATGATTATCCCCTTTATCTTTCACTTTCAGCAGACAAATTCTCAGAAAAATCCGAGTCGGCACGGTCTTCTTCCTCCAAGTGGGAATGATAAATTTTAACCAGCACCATACCAATCAGCGCACCCAGCACACTCATCATTGCACCCTTCTGCCAAAGCTGCTGTCCCAGCAAATAGCAAACAACAAACAGTGCCAACGGCAAAATATACACCATGGATACCGCTTTATTTATAAATAACGCTTCGGATTCGGCGACCGCTTTCTCACGGGAATGAACACCATAGGCTTTGTCCTCTGTCATGGCAACATTACTGCCATGACCTTGCGGACAAACACCGGCGCAGCCATCCTCCTGAATTTGGTTGATACGAACAATTTGCTCCATGAAATTCTATCTCTACTCCTATGGTTTATTCACAATCATATCGACATAAACGCCGTTCCACGAGGACTGCGTCCGCAGATATTCATAGCCCCTGACCTCATAAACCGCAGGTGCCCAGCCACTGTTGGCAGTCAATCCGGTACAATCCACAATGCCCAGAACATCCTCCGCAGTTAGCTGCTCAACATATTTGGCAGGTCCCCAAACCTCTACCTCACGAGGCTCTGTCACCCGGAATTTCATTCCATATGGCTCATTTTCATAATAAAACTTTGTTACTAAGAAGGACTTGCTACTCATCTCAGGCAAATCCACATAAACGGATACTTCCTGAATTCCGTTCTTAGTAGAAACGCCCTTAGGCAGCGACAGGGTAAAGGATATGGTTGTGCTCTCTGTGAAGTTGCGCAGAGAAATCGTCCCCAAGTTAATTTGGCTAATTTCATCCAAAACAGCATCCGCACCCACCAGGGTGATAATGTCCGGGGTGTAATAAGGCGTTACCATGCCTTCCTTCAAGCCGCTGCCCGTATAGTCCAAGGTTACCGTCACCGGAACTTTCTTGACCCGATAGACATTGACCTGCACCTGTATTTCATCCACATTCACGCTGACTGCACTGTTCGAAGAAAGCGGCTGGTCATTGACACCGTAAATGGTCAAGGGATACTTATCCACAATATTAAAAATCTGATTACTCAAGTCGACTGAAATTTCCGCATGAGAAACCTGTGCAATCACATCCTTCGGTCCGCTGACTGTAACCATGCTATGGTCCAGCAATACATTGTTCGAGTCAATTTCATAGCCATAAGGCAATTCCCCGGAATACCCGACTTTCACCGGAATATTACTGGTTACTCGCTCCGCCACCTCCACGGTAATGCGCTGAGGGTCTTTGGACAGCACTTCCACCATACCCGACTGAATACTGCCGGGATAGAAAATGTTACATTGCAAATCATGCTTGCCCGGCGTGGTAATTTGGGACAAATCAGCCAAAATCGTTATATTGGAATTATTGAGTTTACCCAAATCCGCACGATTGCCCCGCAGGGATAAATCCATGTGCAAATTTGTATCCGAAACAATCATCAGATTTTTAGAATTGAGGTATTCCATACCGTCCAGCACCACAGGAATATCCGAATAGGCGCTTTCCGACTCCGGACTGATAACCGTAACCACATACAGCCACAAGCCAAAGGAAATCAGCAGCGACAGCATCAAGGTAAAAATCTTGTTTTTCATCGCTTGGCCTCTCCTTTTCCGTTCTTGCGCAGTTTCTGACGCAGCTTTACCGCCAGGTTATCCTGCTGCTCTGTATCATCCGGCATCAGCTCATTATGCAGCAGCCGCTCCAGCATCTGCGGCGCTAAATGCCGCTTGAGCATACCGCCAACCGCCACAGAAATTGTACCGGTTTCCTCCGAAACAATCACAACCACCGCATCAGAGGCTTCGCTGATACCCACACCGGCACGGTGGCGTGTACCCAAGTCCGCACTGAGCCGCTTGCTTTCGGAAAGGGGCAGCACACAACCGGCAGCCGTCAGCCGGTCTGCACGAATGATGACAGCACCGTCATGCAGTGCCGCATGGGTAAAGAAGATATTGCGCAGCAGCTGGTCGGATACCTGCGCATCGACAATTGTGCCGGTTTTACAGTATTCCTCCAGCTGATTATCTCTTGCAAATACAATCAATGCACCCATCCGTTCCCGGCTCAGATGCTCACAAGCCATGACCGTTTGGGTAATGGTATTTTCCATTTCCGGCTGTGCGCTGCGCTCTACACCGAAAATTTTACCGAATTTCACATTACCGACATGATCCAAAATGCGGCGCAGCTCCGGCTGAAACAACACCACAACCGCAATCAAGCCAACGGAGATTGCTTTTTCAAGCAGGAAGTGCAGGGCGTAAATATCCAGCACATCCGTCAGCCATACTGCCACCAGCACAACAATGATGGCACGGACAATCTGCAACGAGCCGGCAGAACGCAGCAGGGGCAGTCCCTTGTAAATCAAAAGCGCTACCAAAACAATATCAACATAATCAGACCACTGCATATTGCTCAGTTCCTGAATGATGGTATTAAAGAATTGCATACCGCTTTTCACCGCCCCTTTTACTTCCGTATTTTTTGCAAAATCCGCATGAGTCCATAGTCACCCTATTATTTTATTCATTATAACGGATTTCACTGACAATGGCAATAGAAAAACAAAAAAATTTTTGTACTGATTTACAAAAAATCAGCCGCAACCTGTAAAAAAGCTGCCGTTTGTGCAGAAGCTGCATCATGTCCAAAGCTGATTCGGACCGTTCCTGTCTCTACCGTGCCGGCACTCTCATGCGCCAGTGGTGCACAATGGAGCCCTGAACGCACAGCAATTCCCCGTTTTGCAAGAAAATCTGCCATTTGCTGGCAATCCGCTTTCGGCACAAAGGACACCGTCCCCCCCTGATGCGCACCGGAGAACACCCGATAACCCATTTTTTGAAGTCCTGCAGCACATTTCTTCGCCTGCTGCTGCTCCCTTTGAAAAATCGACTCCACCCCTACCCTGCGAAGATAGGAAAGCCCTGCCTGCAAGCCTGCAATTCCCGGCACATTCAAAGTACCTGCCTCTGCCCTATCCGGCAAAAAATCCGGCATCCGCTGCTCTAAGGACACACTACCTGTGCCGCCGCAAATCAAAGGCTCAGGCAATTCTCCGCACAAAAGCAGCCCCGTTCCCTGCGGTCCAAGCAAACCCTTATGCCCCGGCATGGCAACAAAGCTTGCCCCCCATTTCTCAAAATCCACCTCTAGCGCTCCGGCAGCTTGGGCTGCATCAATCACAAAGGGCACGCCATATTGCCGGCAAAGCATAGATAGCTCCTGCACCGGCAGAATGTAGCCAAACACATTGGACATATGCGTGAAGATTGCCGCATCTGCTCCGCTTTTCAGCTCTTTTTCAAAGCTGTCTAGGGTGTCCCACCAGTCAAACAGCCGCCGCCCTGCCACATGAATATCTGCTCCAAGGGCATGAAGCGGTCGGGTCACTGCATTATGCTCAAAGCCGGAAATCACCACCCGACCGCCGGGCTTTACCAATGTATGAATGGCAATATTCAGCCCATGGGTACAATTTGAGGTAAAAACCACCTGCTCCGGGTCACAGTGAAACAGGTCCCCTGCAGTTTCCCGACAGCGAAATACTGTTTCCGCCGCTGCCATGGCAGCGGAATATCCGCCACGCCCCGGATTGGCACAGCAAAGCATTGCCCTTTCCACAGCACGGCGGACAGCAGGCGGCTTATGAAATGAGGTTGCGCCATTATCCAAATAAATCATAGCACAATCTCCTCTATCTCCCCCTGCTCTGCACTGTAAAGCTTTTGAAAGCCTACTCCATTTTGACGCAGCAGCACAGCTGCCCGCTGTAAATCCTCATGTCGCAGCCGCAGGCAATAGCCACAGCCCCGTTCCTCCATCCGCCTTGGCGTTCTTTGCAGAACCACCTCCATACCGCTGCGCTGCAGCACCCGCTGAGCCCGTTGCGCAGGCGTAATGGAACGAAATGTAATGCAGTCCATTTTCATATTGCAAAACCTCCCGGACTAACCTATGTCCGGGAGGCGAAATATGTTCCTTATTCTCGAATCGAGGAATTTGAACGCAAGTGCAACAATTTCCACAGCAGCCAGCCGCCCAAAGCCCCAAGGGTATTGAGCAGCAAATCATCCACATCACAAGCACCCAAGCGAGTGACGAGCTGAAGCAGTTCCACCATAATCAGCGCAGGCAGCAGCCAAAGAAAAAATCCCACAAGATTTTGACATTTCTTCCACAGCATAGGCAAAAACAGCCCCAAGGGTACAAAAAGCACCACATTCCCTACCAAATTTGCCACCGCCTGCCACCGCATTTGTCTGTCACCACTGTTCTTCAACACCCAAAGGAACAGCCGAACAGTTTCCAGCGGCACAAAATTGGTATTGCCGGAGGTATGGTAGCCAATTCTCCAACCAATCAGCAGCCAAAAAAGTGCGATAAGATATGCTGCAAACAGATATTTGGCAATTCTTTGTCTCTGCGCCACATTCATATTCCTACAGCTCCTCTAAAAGACACACCGCATGGCAGGCAAGCCCCTCCAAATTTCCGGTGAAGCCCAAGCCCTCCTCCGTGGTCGCTTTCACATTGATGCGGTCGATGTCAACCGACAGTTGCGCAGCAATATTTGCTTCCATTTGAGGAATATAGGACTTTAGCTTTGGTGCTTGTGCAAGCATCGTCACATCCACATTCCCTACCCGATAGCCCTTTTGCCGGATTTTCTCCGCCACCAAGCCCAGCAGCACCATAGAGCTGATGCCCCTATACTGCATATCCGTATCCGGAAAATGATAGCCAATATCCCGTAGTCCTGCTGCGCCCAAAAGCGCATCCATCACGGCGTGCAGCAGCACATCCGCATCAGAATGTCCATCTAAGCCCATATCAAAGGGGATTTCCACGCCACCCAAAATCAGCTTTCGACCCGTCTTCAGTCTGTGCACATCGTATCCGTGTCCAATTCTCATAGACCTTCCTCCATCAAAAGCTGGGCGATTTTCAAATCCATTGGTGTGGTGATTTTAATGTTTTGTTCTTCGCCCTCCACCACCTTGACCTTCATGCCCAGCCGTTCCACCGCAGAGCAATCATCGGTAATGACCGCCTTATCCTGTTTTGCCTTCAGCAATGCGCCACGCAACAAATCAAAGTCAAATACCTGCGGCGTTTGTACCGCCTGCAGAGATTTTCTGTCCGGCGTTTCCTGCACCACACCGCCAGCGGTAACTTTAATAGTATCCTTTACCGGTACAGCCGGAACAGCTGCACCGTAGGTATTGGCAGCCCGTACCACCCGGTCAATTAACTGCCAAGAAACCAGCGGACGAGCGCCATCCTGCACCGCCACCAGTTTTACCTTATCGGAAAGGGTGTTCAACCCCATGCTGACGGAAGCATCCCGACTGTCGCCGCCGACCACCACAGCTCGAAGCTTGTCAAAATCATGGCACAAGTCCATAATAGGCACAATCAGCTCCGGACGGGTCACCACCACGATTTCCCGAATGGCATCGCACTGCTGAAACTGCCGTACCGTATGCACAATCACCGGCTCGCCGTTGAGCGGTGCAAGCACCTTGTCAATGCCGCCCATACGGGACGCCGTTCCAGCGGCGACAATCACCGCACCGCAATATTTCAGCTTCAAAAGTTTTCGACCGGGGCGTGTAATCTTTGTAATATCCACAGTTAAAGCTCCTTTATCAATTTCTTAAAATGGTCGCCTCTAACCATGAAATTTTTAAAGCAATCAAAGGAGGCAGATGCTGGGCTCATCAGCACCACATCTCCGGAAACAGCCTCTCTTGCGGCAGTCAGCACCGCCGTGTCAAAATCACCGCAGTCCAACATTTCCGGCTGTTCCATGTCGGTATGCTCCACCGCAGCACGAATCAGCGGTCCGGTTGCACCGCACAAATACAGCTTTTTCACATGGCGGCAGATTTCCGGTCCAAGGCTGTCATAGGGAATGTGCTTATCATAGCCGCCGGCTATCAGCAGCACCTTTTCCGGAAAGCTCCGCAATCCGGCAATGGTACGGCTGGGGCTGGAGGCAATGGAATCGTTATAAAACCGTACCCCATTCTTAATCCGCACCAGCTCAATCCGATGCTCGACACCGCCAAAGTTCTTCGCCACATGACGGATCTCCTCATCGGACACCAAACCCTCCACAGCCGCAATGGCAGCCATATAATTCTCCACATTGTGAACACCCGGCAGCAAAATGTCCGCCACCGGCAGGACAGGCGTACCCCCTCTAACAATCATGTCGTGTTCCACACAAACATGGGCGTTTTTACCCAAACGGGAAAAATAACGGGTCACGCCATTGCCAACAAAACCTGCCGTGAGTTCATTATCTGCATTCAAAACAAGCAAATCACCGGACTTTTGGTGCGTAAAAATATTCTTTTTTGCATCTACATATTCCTGCATATCCTTGTGAATGTCCAAATGGTTGGGGGACAAATTGGTCACCACGGCACGGCCAGGGCTCTGCTTCATATCTATCAGCTGAAAGGAGCTTAACTCCACCACAGCCACATCTTCCGGCTGCATCTGCGGTGCAAAGGACAGCAGCGGCGTACCGATATTGCCGCCCAGCCACACCCGTTTTCCGGCAGCCTTCAGCATTTCCGAAATCAAGGTTGTGGTGGTGGTTTTTCCGTCAGAACCGGTTACTGCAACGATGGGACAAGGACAGACCCCAAAAAATGCTGCCATCTCACTGGTAATCTCCGCACCGCCCTGCTTCAATGCCTGCACCGCAGGGCTATTTGGATGCATACCGGGCGTACGGAAGGCAATTTCCGCCTGCATCTGCTCATAAAAATTCTCTCCCAAACAAAGCCTGCAGCCCAGCTTTTCCAGCTCCAGTACCTCATCATCCAGCTTTTCTCTCGTAGTGCGGTCACCGCCGGACACCCGACAGCCATATTGCAGCAGCAATCGCACCAAGGGGCGGTTGCTCACACCCAGTCCTAAAACCGCCACCTGTCTGCCACGCAGGTTTTCAAAATATGCCTCAAAGGAAGTATTCATACACGCTCTCCCCCATTGTGATTCCTTATTCATAGTATACCCTACCCAAAAAGAATTTGCAAGGCATTTGACAATTTGCATTCTATAAGGTACAATAACACGGCGACCGGGTCGGACAGTCGCGGGCTCATGCCGAAAGGCAGAGCGTGAGGAAAGTCCGGGCTTCATAGGGCAAGGATAACGGGTAACGCCCGCCGGGGGAAACCCCAGGACAAGTGCAACAGAGAGATACCGCTAAACCGCTGCATCGCAGTGGCAGCAAGGGTGAAAAGGTGGGGTAAGAGCCCACCCGGCCCATGGTAACATGGGTTTTACGATGTAAACTCTATCCCGAAGCAACGCCGTGGAGGAGCATAAAGGTTTGCCCGACCGCTCCGAGGAGGCGGCTTGAGCCTGTAAGCAATTACAGGCCTAGATAGATGACTGTCAAGACAGAACCCGGCTTATAGACCCGTGTCGCAGCTTAAAAATTCGCCCACAGGAATACCCTGTGGGCATCTTACAAGAGAGAAAATTCATGATTGCTAATTACCATACCCATACCAGCCGCTGTCACCATGCCGTTGGGCAAGATGAAGAATATGTGCAGTCTGCCATCACCGCAGGCTTGCAGATCTTAGGCTTCTCCGACCATACTCCCTACTTCTTTTCAAACAACTACTGCAGCAAGGTACGAATGCTGCCGCAGGAGCTGCAGGGCTACACCGCCTCCATCCGGCAGCTACAGGATGCCTACAAGGAACAGATAGAGATTCGTTTGGGCGTGGAAGCGGAATTTTATCCGGATTTATTTCAGGACACCCTTTCTCTACTGCAGGACAATGGCATTGAATATATGCTTTTGGGACAGCACTGGATTGGAAACGAATACGGCGAAATCCCCATTGTCCGCCCCACCGATGACAAAGACCGACTGGTGCAATACTGCCGTCAGGTCTGTCAGGCAATGGAAACCGGAAAATTCTCCTACCTTGCTCATCCGGATGTGATTGACTTCATCGGCAGCAGCAAAATTTACGAAGAAAATATGCGCTGTATCTGCCGCACAGCTAAGGCTTGCCAAATACCCCTGGAACTCAATTTGCTAGGCATCCGCTGCAAACGGCACTACCCCAAAGCTGATTTTTGGCGGCTTGCCGGCGAGGAGGACTGCCCCGTCATTTTGGGCATTGATGCCCATGACCCCAAGGACATTTTGGATTTTGCAGCGGAGACAGCCGCCTTGGATATGGCAAAGCACTACGGATTAAATCTGCTCAGCACCATAACCCTACGAAAAATATAAAGAAGCTCGCCGCAACCCATGGTTACGGCGAGCTTCTTTATTCCTCTGTTTTCACAGGCTCTGCACTGACCAAGCCTGCCACATCCGACACCGGCAAGGAGAACGCAATGCCCTTTGCCTTCTTGCCCATTTCCATTTTCTGATAAATTCCATTCAGTATCTGGTCACGGATGGATTTTTCCACCACCAGCATCAAAATTTCCTTATCTGCATGGAGGGTTATTCCAAAAAAGGCAGCGGCATCCTCCCGTACAACGCCTCTGGCATTCAAAATCGTGCCGCCACGAGCGCCCTTTTCACGGGCAACCTCCATCACATCCTCTGCAAATCCGGCATTGACAATGGCAAAAATCACTTCATGATTCTTTGTTTTCATATTCTTACTCCCTCCCCATTCGGTTGTCGCTCAAAAATTGGTACAGGTTGACGCCAATGACGCTGCTCAGCGGCACAGCAAAGGCAATTCCCTTACCGCCCCGAATGGTGGCAAACTTATCCTCCAAGCACTGCATAACGGTTTCTGCCAAATCCTCACGAATCACACTCAGCACTACAGCCTTATGGGACTCCAAGCCCAGCAGCTCCACAAGGTCAGAACGGGCTGTGCCGTTACCGCCCATCACCAGCTGACAGTTCACATCAAACTGGCTGATGACATCCATATAAAACTCGCCCTTGGGTCGGTCCACAACGGTGAACAGGAGCTTCAGCTTCTTAATGGCTGATTCATTGATTGTATTGCTCATTCTTGCTCCTCCTCACATAAAATTGATAATTTGCTGGTCATCCGCATCCAAAATCCGCCTCATCGCCTTGCGTTCATTGACACGCTCTGCCAAAACGCCCCGGAAGCCCAATAGCTGAATGGTAATCAACGGTGCCATGGCAACCAATGCCACCACGCCAAAGGCATCTCTCAGCACTGCTTCCTCCCCTTGCAATGCCACGCAAATTCCCGTGACAAGGGGGAGAATAAAACCGGAGGTCATCGGTCCGCTGGCAACACCGCCGGAGTCGAAAGCGATGGCAGTATACACCGGCGGCACAAAGAGCGACAGCGCCAGTGAAATAAAATAGCCGGGAATGATGTAATAGACCAGTGAAAAATTAAAAATAATGCGAACAACGCTCAAGGCAATGGCACTACCAACGCCAATACACAGTCCCAGCATCATAGATTTCTTGCTGACCAAGCCACCGGTAATGTCCTCGACCTGCACATTAAGCACATGGATTGCCGGCTCTGCCAGCACCACCAAAATACCAATCAGCAAACCAAATACTACCAAAAGCGTAGAATTCATCCCTGCCAGCGCAACGCCCAGCTTATAGCCGATGGGCATAAAGCCCACATTAACACCGGTGAGGAAAATCACCAAGCCAAGATATGTAAATACAACGCCTACTGCAATCCGCTGCAAACGGCGGCGAGGCAGCTTCAAAAACAGCAGTTGGAACACAAGGAAGCACGCCACAATCATGCCAAGGGCAATGGCTACCTCCTTGGCAGTATGTCCGGCAGTCTGTAAAAAAGCGTCCAAAATATCACTACTGACAGCATAATTCGGCACCTGATAGTGCATATCCGAAGTGGAGAAAATACCCAGTAGCAGCACTGTCAAAATCGGTCCCACAGAGCAAAGGGCAACCAAGCCGAAGCTGTTTTCCTTGCTTTTCCGGTCACCCAAAACGCCGGCAATACCAACGCCCAGCGCCATAATAAAGGGCACGGTAATCGGGCCGGTGGTAACGCCGCCGGAATCAAAGGCAACCGGCAGCAGACTCTCATTTCCGCTGACCACCAGCATTAGGGCAAGTGCGAACAAGAGCATATAGAAAAGCATGAGAATTTGAGCCAAACGGCGCTTAAACACGATTTTCAGCACCGAAATCATCAAAAATGCACCCACGCCAACGCCCACTGCATAAATCAGCACTGTGCCGTTCATCACAGCCCCAACCTGCTTTGCCAGCACCTGTAAATCCGGCTCTGCCACAGTAATCAGCATACCCATTACAAAGCATACCGTCAGCAACAAGCCTAATTTTTTCTGCCGAGATAAGCCTGCACCCATGTGCACGCCCATAGGGGTCATTGCCAAATCTGCCCCCAAATTGAACAAGCCAATGCCCAAAATCAGCAGCACTGCGCCCACTGTAAAGGTAATTAACTCCACCGCTGAGAAATTCACCAAGGGGGTCAATGCCAAAATATAAACAATTGCTGTTACCGGAAGGGCAGAAATGAGTGCTTCTACAATTTTACTGCGCAATTCCTTCAAAAAGCATCACCATTCCCTTATTTAATGTCTTAATTATTATATAAAAAAAACGGATATGTTGCAAGAAAAATCTTATAAATATAAGAAATCTCCCAGTCAAAAGACTGGGAGATTTTTGAATACCTAAATTGCTATAAGATTACTCGTAGATTTCGGTGACAACGCCGGAACCGACGGTACGGCCGCCTTCACGGATAGCGAAACGCAGACCCTTCTCAATAGCGATGGGGGTGATCAGCTCGACATTCATGACGATGTTATCGCCAGGCATGCACATCTCAACGCCCTCAGGCAGGCTGATGATACCGGTCACGTCAGTGGTACGGAAGTAGAACTGGGGACGGTAGTTGTTGAAGAAGGGAGTATGACGGCCGCCTTCTTCCTTGGACAGGACGTAAACCTGGCCAGCAAACTTGTTCAGAGGCTTAATGGAGTTGGGCTTGCACAGAACCTGACCTCTCTCGATGTCCTTCTTGTCGACACCACGCAGCAGGGCGCCGATGTTGTCGCCAGCTTCTGCGTAGTCCAGCAGCTTGTGGAACATTTCGATATCGGTAACGGTGGTTTCCTTGCT
>JAZOPV010000015.1:0-101405 GCA_045655745.1 Faecousia sp. | reverse complement strand
GGAGACGATCTCGTCCTCGGTGTAGCCGTAGGACTCGGTAGCAGCGGCCTTCATGGCAGCGTTGATCTCAGCGACGGTGACTTCCTTGGCAACAACAGCATTCAGGATGGTGGTGGAGCCGGTGGGAGTGGGGATACGCTGTGCAGCGCCGATCAGCTTGCCGTTCAGCTCGGGGATAACCAGGCCGATAGCCTTAGCAGCACCGGTGGAGTTGGGCACGATGTTGATAGCACCAGCTCTGGAACGACGCAGGTCGCCCTTTCTCTGAGGACCGTCCAGAATCATCTGGTCGCCGGTGTAGGCGTGGATGGTACACATAATACCAGCCTCGATGCCAGCCAGCTCATGCAGAGCCTTTGCCATGGGAGCCAGGCAGTTGGTGGTGCAGGAAGCAGCGGAGATGATATGGTCATCCTTGGTCAGGGTGTTGTGGTTAACATTGTAAACGATGGTGGGCAGGTCGTTGCCAGCGGGAGCAGAGATAACAACCTTCTTAGCGCCGGCATCGATGTGAGCCTGAGCCTTAGCCTTAGAGGTATAGAAGCCGGTGCACTCCAGCACGACATCCACATTCAGCTCGCCCCAGGGCAGCTCAGCAGCGTTTGCCTTTGCGTAGATGGTAATCTTCTTGCCATCCACAACGATGTGGTCCTCGCCAGCCTCGACAGTGTGAACACCGAAGGGAGCAGCATAAGCGCCCTGGGTGGAGTCATACTTCAGCAGGTGAGCCAGCATCTTGGGAGAGGTCAGGTCGTTGATGGCAACAACCTCAAAGCCCTCAGCACCGAACATCTGACGGAAAGCCAGACGGCCGATACGACCGAAACCATTGATAGCTACTTTAACAGACATGGTAAATCCTCCATAATTAAATAACTGCGTTGGCAGTCAAATTGATGAATTTGTGCGGCGTTTAAATTCCGCACGGGTTGATTATACTATAACATTTTTTACTTGTAAAGTGTATAAAATGTAAAATTATTGCAAATTTCAAAGGATTTATTGATGATTTTCTACGAAACCATCCAAAAATTCCGCTGCAAGCGCTCTGATTTCCGCCCAGTGCGCTGCCACAGTGCCTTGGAAAGAGCCGGATTTTCCGCCGCCCCGTGCCCCCAATTTTTCCCGCAAAGCGCCGCACAGAGGTTTTATAATTTCGTCATGCCCCAAAATACACAGGCTATATTCCCCTTCTGTGCCGGACAGCACCATGGAAATACCGCCGCAGACAGCAAAAATCTCCTCCGCCAAGCGGCGGATTTCGCCGCCGGTCAGATTTTCCTCAAAATGAAGAACATTTCCCTTTTGGCTGTAGGTCCTTGCGGTATTTTGAAACAGCTGGGTCTGCAGCAAATTGGCACGAAGCTTTTCCGCGGCAAGTGCCTCATTCATTTTCATGGCAGCCCCGCCGGTTTCCAGCATGGGCGCAGAAAAAGCATTGGAAACCTGCCGATTTTGCTGAAAAATCCGCTGCATCCACCGCAGAGCACGCCCACCGCAGACCATTTCAATGCGAATGCCCTGCCGCAGCTTGGTGCAAGACAGCAGCTTAATCAGTCCAATTTCTCCCGTATTTTTTACATGCACGCCGCAGCAGGCGCAGATGTCCACATCGGGAATTTCCACAATCCGTACCGGATACGCAAGCTGCTTTTTGCTGCGGTAAGGAATGTTTTTCAGCTCCTCCTCCGCAGGATAGCCGCATTGGACAGGCAGATTTTTCCATACTATTTCATTGGCAAGGGTTTCAATTTCCTGCAACTGCAAATCGGAAATCACGCCATCAAAATCCACCTCCATCACATCGCCACCCACATGAAAGCCGGTATTTTGATAGCCAAAGCGGCTGTGAATGATGCCGGAAACAATATGCTCACCGGAATGTTGCTGCTGCAAATCCAGCCGCCGTGCCCAATCTACCCTGCCCAGCACCTTCTTTCCCACCGGCAAGGCAGTGTCGCACAGATGGAAAATGTCGCCGCTTTGCTCCTGCACATCCAGCACTTTTGCAGTGTCAAGGCTGCCCAAATCGCAGGCTTGTCCGCCACCCTCCGGATAAAAAGCGGTGGCATCCAAGGTCACCAAAAAGCCCTTTTCCGTTTGAATACAGCTTATCACAAGGGCTTCAAATTCTTTCAAATGGCAATCTTCATAATATAATTTTCGGGTTTCCATGGCTGACTGCTCCTTTTTTGCTTTTCCCAAATTATAGCACGACAGACACCAAAAAGCAAACAGCCGCCCCGTTTGGGGCGACTGAATACTTTTATCGGTCTTCTCGGAAATAAGACAAGCCCAAGCTCTGAGGTGGCTGATGCTCCCGCTTTTTGCGCATACTGGTGATAATCAGCACCAGCAGCGTTACCACATAAGGTAGCAGCTTAAACAGCTCCTGCGTGGCATCGCCAAGACCTTTGATATAGTTGTTGGCATTGCACAATGCGCCAAACAGGAACGAGCCAAAAATTGCCATGGTGGGCTTCCATAAAGCGAAAATCACCAATGCAATCGCCATCCAGCCCCGGTCGCCAAAGGCATTGTTGGACCAAACGCCGTTGGCGTATGCCATCACATACTGCAAGCCGCCAAGTCCTGCAATGGCACTGCCGATGCAGGTTGCCACATACTTATATTTCGTCACACGGATGCCGGCAGCATCTGCGGTAGCAGGATTTTCACCCACTGCCCGTAGATTTAAGCCCACCCGGGTGCGGTTCATCACAAAGGACACCACCAAGGCGATGATAATGGAGGCATAAGTGAGAAAATCATGGGACAGGAAAATTTCTCCAAACCACCCCAGCTTTTCTGCAAAGGGCAGGCTGGTGCGAAAAAAAGCACTGGTTTTGGTCAAGATGATGGAGGGCATCTCGCTGTCCACCAGCTTAATCAGGGAACCGCCGAAGAAATTGCCGATGCCGATGCCAAAGGTGGTCAGTGCTAAGCCCGTCACATTTTGGTTTGCACGCAGCGTAATGGTGAGGAAGCTATAAATCAGTCCCATCAGCACAGAACCTACGATGGCGCACAGCAGCGGAATCAAAATTGCAAGGGCTGGCACCATGTTTTCTTTTACATTGCCGCAGGACAGCTCATAAAGAAATGCGCCAATGACACCGCCGATGCCGCCCACATACATGATGCCGGGGATGCCCAAATTCAAATGACCGGACTTTTCGGTGACGATTTCGCCGGTAGAGCCAAAGAGCAGCGGCACGCCCAGCGGAATGGCACTGCTGATAAAAGCCACAAACATATTCATGCTGCCCTGCCCCCTTTCCTGCCATGACGGAATTTCACGGTATAATGAATAAAGAACTCACAGCCCACCAAGAACAAAATCACGATGCCGGACACAATGTCTGCATAGGAGCTGTTGAGGAAAAAGGTATCTGCCACCTTGGCAGCACCGGTTTTCAGGAAGGTCACCAAGGCTGCCATGGCTGCCATGATGAAGGGGTTGAACTGTCCCAGCCACGAAATCATAATAGCAGTAAAGCCCTGACCGCCCACCGTATTGGTATTGATGGAGTGGTCTGTACCGGACACCAGCAGCATACCTGCCACGCCGCAAATCGCACCGGAAATTGCCATGGTGCGGATAATCACCTTTTTCACATTGATGCCCACATAACGGGCAGTGTTCTGACTTTCGCCCACCACGGTGATTTCATAGCCGTGCTTGCTGTACCTGAGGTAAATATGCAGCCCCACCATCAGCACCGCCACCACCAAGATGTTCAGCAAATATTTCTGCCCGAACACCATGGGCATATTGCCTGTTGCCACCGGCTGAATGATGCCGGAGCCGGAGCCGGTGATATAGACATAGTAGGCAACAATTTGGGTTGCCACATAGTTCATCATCAGGGTAAACAGGGTTTCATTCGTGCGATACTGGGCATGAAACAGTGCCGGAATAATGCCCCACAGGGCGCCGGAAACCACACTTGCCACCAAAATAACCACCAGCAGCAGAGCAAGCGGCAGCTTGTCCCCCAGCTCAATCATGCAAATCATGGCAGCCAAGCCGCCAACCAACGCCTGTCCCTCTGCGCCGCAGTTCCAAAACCGCATCCGGAACGCCGGTGTCACCGCCAGTGCAAGGCAGAGCAAAATGGCAGTTTGCTGCAAAAACCGCCACAAAAGGGTGGTTTTTCCCTCCAGCAGCCGTCCGAAAACGCCCTTGAACATGATGCCGTAAACCTCGCCAAAATCAGCACCGGTCAGCAGCGAAGACAGCACGCCGGACACCAAAAGTCCCAGCAAAATCGCAGTTAGCCGCACCAGCCATGCCTGCCAAGGAAGCATATCATCTCGCTTGCTGATATGCAGCAGCGGCTCTGTGTGCTTTTTGGTATTATGCGCCATAGTCGCTGCCTCCTTCCGGCATTGTATCGGTTTTGGTCATCAAAAGACCCAGCTGCTCCTTGGTGGCAGTACGGGCATCCACAAGACCGGTAATCCGACCGGAGCCAATGACCATAATCCGGTCACACAGCTCCAGCAGCACATCCAAGTCCTCACCCACAAAGATAACTGCCACACCCTTTTCCTTTTGCTGATTAAGCAAATTGTAAATCAAATAAGAGGAGTTAATGTCCAAGCCACGGACCGGATAAGCTGCCATCAGCACCGTAGGCACAGAGGCAATCTCCCGTCCCACCAGCACCTTCTGCACATTGCCGCCGGACAGCCGCCGCACCGGCGTATCCGCACTGGGAGTAACAACCTCCAGCTCCTGAATAATCCGCTGTGCCAAATCCTTGGGAGCTTTTCTCTCCAAGAATAAGCCCTTTCCACGGCGGTAGCTGCGTAGCATCATATTATCGGTGATGTCCATATTGCCCACCAAGCCCATGCCCAGCCGGTCCTCCGGCACGAAAGACAGCCGCACACCAAGCTGACGAATTTGCAGAGGGGTTTTATTCCGCAAATCATCCACCTGCTGTGTCTTGGGGTTGTGATACAAAATATCACCCTGTGTCAGTGCCTGCAAGCCTGCAATGGCTTCCAACAGCTCTCGCTGACCGGAGCCTGCAATGCCCGCGATACCCAAAATCTCACCGGAGCGAGCTGTAAAGCTCACCTTATCCAGCACCTGCGTGCCCTGTCTATCCACACAGCTGACATTTTCCACCACCAGCCGGTCCGTCACATTTTTAGGCTGGCTGCGATGAATATTCAGCTCCATCTTTTTGCCAACCATCATTTCCGTCAGCTGGCTTTCACCCGTCAAGACCGTATCCACCGTGCCCACATATTCGCCCTTGCGCAGCACCGATACCTTGTCAGACAGGGACAATACCTCATGAAGCTTGTGGGTGATGATGATAATACACTTGCCATCATCCCGCATCCTGCGCAAAATGGTAAACAGCTTTTGGGTTTCCTGCGGGGTCAGCACAGCGGTGGGCTCATCCAAAATCAAAATATCCGCACCCCGATACAGCACTTTAATGATTTCCACCGTCTGCTTTTCCGACACGCTCATGGAATAAATCTTCTTTTTAGGGTCAATATCGAAGCCGTATTTACCGCAAATATCTGCCACCCTTTGCTCTGCCGCCTTTAGGTTATATCTACCCTTTTCCTCCAAGCCCAAAACAATATTCTCAGTGGCGCTGAACACATCCACCAGCTTAAAATGCTGATGAATCATACCAATTTTATAGTCAAAGGCATCCTTGGGCGAGGCAATGGTCGCCGCTGCGCCGTCAATAAAAATCTCTCCCTCATCGGGAAAATAAATGCCGGCAATGATATTCATGAGAGTAGTCTTGCCGCTGCCGTTCTCTCCCAAAATAGAGAGAATTTCTCCATAATTGGCGGTCAAACACACATTCTTATTTGCCACCACCTTCGCACCAAAGGTCTTGGTGATGTTTTTCAGCTCAATCGCAGGCTGCTGTTTCAAGAGAAAGGTCCTCCTTTTCTGGTTTTCAAAAACGGGCTGATAAAAATCAGCCCCTTGTTCAAAATCAGGAAAAAATCGGGGAAGGCGGGGCAAAATTTGCCCCGCCTGTTGGGTGTTCAGATATTAGCCGTAGTTGCGGTCCAGCAGAGTGATGCCATCGATTTCGATGTCCCAGTAAGGACCGGAGCGGAACTTGGATTCCATGAAGACGCCGTTTTCAATGACCTCGGTGTCCTTGGTATAGGCACTGTCGAAGTCCACATCTGCCATGTAGGAGTCCAGCTTCACGCCGCCGACAGTGAAGTTATCGGTATCGAAGACCTGAATGGAGCCATCCTTCAGACCGGCGATGACGCTGTCCAGCTGTTCCTTGGTGCCGGCAGCCACATTCTTGCCCAGCTCGGTGAGCATGACAGAGCCGGTTTCCAGAGTGCCGATCCAGTCCACATCAATGGCCTTGCCTTCCTTCACGCAGGTGATCATGTACTCGAAGTAGGGCGTCCAGTTGATACGGGAGGAAATCAGGAAGGTTTCGGGGCAAGCAGCGGCGGTAGAGCCGTTGTAGGAAACATTGGGAACACCGGCGTTCTCGCAAGCGGTGGGAGCGCCCATGGAGTCAGCGTGCTGGGAAATCAGAACACAGCCGCCGTCAATCAGAGCCTGGGCAGCCTGCTTTTCCTTCTGCTCATCGTACCAAGAACCGGTGAACTTCACATCCATGGTGACGCTGGGGCAAACAGACTTAGCTCCCAAATAGAAAGAGGTGTAACCGGACATAACCTCAGCGAAGGTGAATGCGCCAACATAGCCCATCTTTGCCTGGTCAGCGGTAATCTTGCCGTTTGCAATCATTTCGTTGAGCTTCAGGCCTGCAACCACACCGGCGGCGTAACGGCCCTGGTAGATGGAAGCGAAAGCATTGTGGAAGTTCTTCAGGTCGGTAGCGGTGTGTGCCTGGGTACCGGTAGCATGGCAGAACTGCACATTGGGATACTCCTTAGCAGCCTGCATCAGGAAGGACTCATGACCGAAGGAGTCAGCAAAGATAACGCTGCAGCCTTCCACATCAATCAGCTCCACAGCGGCGTCATAGCACTTGTTGGATTCGGGGATCTGAGTCTTCTGCACCATTTCCACGCCCATATTCTTACAGGCGGCAACGGCAGCGTCAATAAAGTTCTTGTCATAGGTGGAGTTCTCGTCATGCAGGAAAATGAAGCCAACCTTCAGCTTTTCTTCCTTGTCAGAACCCTTGTCGCTGCAAGCCACCATACCGAATACCAGCACAAGTGCCAGCAGCAGAGCGAGCAATTTTTTCATTTTTTGATTTCCTCCGTTTGTTTATGATTTACATTTTTAATGTCGGAAAACCGACAATATAAACAAAAAAGCAGATTGCAAAACGCAATTCTGCCAGTATCCCCTCTTGGGGCAGAGTAAGCAAGTAGTCGCGACTTACGGCGTCACGGTAGAAACATTTTGGCCCAACGGAAATTCCGTTACTCAAAAACTATACCGGCTAAAATATGAACTTAACAGAGTTATATTAGCACGATTTTTAAGGAATTGTCAATGGTTTTGGCGCATTTTGTTGTTTTTTGGAATTTACTCTAAGGTAGGATTTCTTATTTCGAAAATATTGTGCAGTTTCTCCAAAAGTAGGAACCATTCCTCTTTTGGCTTGAAAAGCCGCCACCCGATTGGTATAATAAGGAAAATCCATAAAAGAGAGGCTGCGGCTATGAATTGTTTGGAGGCTAGAATCGCCCGTGACGGCGTGGTAAAGCAAGGCAATGTGCTGAAGGTGGACAGCTTTTTGAATCACCAGATGGATATTGACCTAATGAATGAAATCGGCAAGGAGTTTTACCGCCGTTTTCAAGGCAAGCAAATTAACAAGATTTTGACCATTGAAGCCTCCGGCATCGCCATTGCCTATGCGGTGGCGCAGCAGTTCCATGTGCCGGTGCTCTTTGCCAAAAAATCCAAGAGCATCAACATCGCAGGAGATACCTATGTGGCAGAGGTAGAGTCCTTTACCCATAAAAACCGCAATATGGTGCTGGTATCTCAGCAGTTCCTGTCGGCAGAGGACCATGTGCTGATTATTGACGATTTCCTTGCCAATGGCTGCGCCCTGCAGGGGCTGATTTCCATTGCACAGCAGGCAGGTGCTACCGTTGAAGGCATCGGCATTGCAGTGGAAAAGGGCTTCCAGCTGGGCGGACAGATTATCCGCAATTTGGGCTATCAGCTGGAATCTCTCGCCATTGTGGAATCCATGAATCACGAAACCGGTGAAATCATATTCCGGCAGCAGTAAATTTATTGATAAAAAGAAAGTGCATCCATATCGACAATGTCATTAAGTTAAGCAACTAGATGGCACAAAACACGGAGCCCCTTCATCTTCTAAAATGAGGGGGGCTCTTTTTTTAGCAACAAAATGTAGATATCTAATAAGTTCTGTTATGCCAAGTGTTGTTTAAGCAACTCATAGGCCTTGTTGATTTTCTGGGCGTATTTGGTATCCTCGGCAGAACCTTTGTCGGGATGAAAGGTTTTGATCATCCGATTGCGGTAGCCCTTGATTTCTTCAAGCGTCACATTGTCCAGGGAATCCAGCATGAACAAGGCCATGGCTTGCTGCAGCTCGGAAGGAACTCCGGAAGCAGACTGTGCACCTTGCTCGCCATCGGCATCATTTTCAGCTGCTGCGTCTTCCAGGCTTTGCTTTTATTACAAATGGCAAAATTCGACTGGCGATAAGCTAGTTGACAATATTGCACGTTATATCGAACCAATAAGGCCAGGACGGAGGGATAAGCGAAAACTACGAACAAAGGCGTTTGTTGGGTTCATATACCGTGTTGCTGCATAAGGCAAGGGCGAAATACCGCTCTTGCCCACTTTCCGTGAGCAAAAACAATAAAATTGCTTATTCCGCACACAGAAACGCTTCCAAATCTTGTGCTCGACTTGGAAGCGTTCGTTCTTTTTCTTTAACTTAACGAAATTCTGAAAACGCACATAAGAAAAGGGGCGAATCCGAAGATTCGTCCCTTAACTTAATGACATTGTCGATATGGATGCAATTCCTTTTTTTATTATTGCACTTGATATGATCCCCAATCGAGCAAAACCACCAATCAGGGCTTTTTAATCTTATTGAGCTGTGCGTTCAAATCCAACAGCTGTTCCTTGGTAAAGGCCATCTTGTTGGCGCTTAGCATTCCCATCATGCTGGTCAGTCTCAGCAGCGTGAATCCGCCCATCATCTGCATCATGCCGTCAGTCATTTCAAAGCCCATCGCCTTATCACCCTTCTTAGGCATCAGCTTCAGGAACATGGCACCCATCAGCATCTTACCACGGATAGTGCCCATAATTTCGCTCATCTTGGAGTTCAGGGACAGATATCCCTCTGGCTCGGTAATGTCAAACCAGTTCAAAATCGCGCCCTTCTCCTTCAGGCGGTAGGTCTCATTGAAGGTATCGACCTTACGGATAAAAGACTCATCCTTCAGACCACCGGCAACAGCAACCAGCTTGGTTTCACCAACATTAGGCACATCAAAGTAGAAGAAGGGCAGACCGTTGTGCTCCTGAACGCCCATGGACACGCCATTGGCAAGCAGCTCCACACTATGGCAGTTAGAATAAACAGTAACCTTGGTCACACCCTCCACACGGTCAACATAGCGCTTGCCGCAAATGTGAACCATGGGCTCCGGATTCAGCCATGCCTTGTAAGCATAGAAAGAATCCTTCTTATACTTCCGGTCAAAAGTCATCAAGCCCTTGTGATTCTGACCATTCTCGCCGCCTTCTGCACGAGCATCGGCTCCAAAGTCAAACATATTCCACACATGCGTCGCCCACATCCAAGGACGCTCGTGGAAGCACTTAATCAGTTCTTCGTGATAATATGCCTGATACTCCTCAGTGTAGTCACCCTGCAGAGGCTTGGAGGTGTGCCAGTTCAGCGCCTCACAGCCATATTCCGAACAGCCGATGGGGGTGTTGGGGTGCAGCTTATGGAACTTATCAAACCAAGGGCCGTTCATGGAGGTCTCGCCGCCGTACCAACCAAAGTAGTGGTTATAGGAAACGGTATCAGGGATGTTCACATACTCAGCATCCATGGGGCACATGGACACGCAAGCCATAGTGGTCAATCTGGTCTTGTCCATTTCGTGGCACAAATCATTAAGAATATGATGATTTTCAATCAAATCCGCATCATCATGACCCTTCATAGTAATTTCGTTGGACAATCCCCAAACGACAATGGAGGGGTGGTTGTAGTTTTGAGTAATCAGCTCCTTCATCTGGCTGATGGTGTTCTCACGGCCGGTCGTCATATGCTGGGATATGTAAGGAATTTCAGCCCAAATAACCTGACCGTACTCATCGCAAAGGTCATAGAAGTACTGGTCGTGCTGATAGTGGGCAAGTCGAATGGTGGTAGCACCCATTTCGCAGATATACTCCATATCCTCCTTGTGATGTTCAGGGAGCAGGGCGTTACCGATACCCCACCGGTCCTGATGACGGGAAACACCACGCAGAAGATATGGCTCGCCATTGAGAATAAATCCCTTATCGGGGTCAATTTCATAGCTACGGCAGCCAAAGCGGGTAGAAACGGTGTCCAGCACTACATTCCCTTCCATCAGCTCTGCCTTAACGGTATACAGATAGGGGTCCTTGCGGCCATGCCACTTGTGAACATTCTCAATAACAAAGCTTGCGATGGTGTCAGTTGCTGCGGTCTGTGCCACAACATTACCTTCCTTGTCAGTCAGGATATACTTAACCTGCTGGCCCAGCTTGGAGTTGGTGAGAAAAACTTCCACCTCCACATTGGCATTGTTGCCGTCAATAATCGGGGTCACCTTTATGCCGGGTCCGCCGTAGTAGTCCAAGTCAAAGTGAGAAGCAGGAACAGCAATAATATTCACATTCCGATAAAGGCCGCCGTAGAATGTAAAGTCAGCCATCTGGGGATAGACTTCATCGTTGGGTGCGTTGTCTACCGCCACCACAATCAGGTTCTCCAGCTCCAGTGCATCGGTCATATCGACTCTCCAAATGGAGTAACCGCCGTCATGATGTGCCAAGTGCTTGCCGTTAACATAAACATCGGCAGAGGAATTGGCGCCGTTGAACTCCAAATAATATTTTTCTGCTTCAGGCAGGTCCATTTTGCTTACCTTTTTTGCGTAATAAGCAGTGCCACGGAAATAGTCATTGCCGCCGTCTTGACCGTCAATGGCGTTCCATGAGTGGGGCAGATTTACAAAATCCCACTTATTGTCGATCTCGGTGGGAACTGCAGTAGCAGCCTTGGAAAAAGACCACTTATGGTTGAAATCAATAACATATCTCAATTTGAGTTACCTCCTAAATATTACTATTTTAAATTATATCAGTGTAATTATAAAAGTCATAAACAAAGTGAAAACATTTGAAAAACTGCCGCATCTGCATAGGCGGATGCGGCAGTTTTCTGACGAGGATTACTTTTCGCCGCGACGCTCAGCCAGTTCAGCCTGCATCTTCGCCAGAGTCTTCTTGTCGATATTATAAACCAGCGCAACACCGACAAACTGACAGACAGCACTAAAGGTATACAGACAAGCAACCAACCAGCACAGTTTGCTTGCGGTTTCAGCGGATTGACCGATCGTGCCCAAAGAGGATACATAACCGATCAGAGGAGTGCCCATGATGGCAATGACAGCGGCGGGGCCAACACCCTGAGCCAGCTTACGGAAGAAGGAGTGCAGGGCGTAAACAACGCTTTCCTCACGCTTGCCAAACTTCCACTCCTGGTAATCAATGGCATCACCCATCATAGCCCAGGACACGCAGTTATAGAAGCCCATGCCCAAGCCGAAGAAGACCAAGCCGATCATGTAAACCATAAGCTGCAGGTTCCTGGGACACATGGGGAATACGCACAGGATAGCGCCGCCGATCAGGCCAGCAATAGAGCCAATGGATGCAACTTCCTTCTTACCAAACTTCTTAACCAGCTTGGTTGCAAAGGGCATGAAGATGAACATGGGCAGGAAGCCGACCATCATAACCAGGCCGGACAGAGAAGCCTGACCGAAGTGCGTAGCAAACATGATGGTATTTGCAGTACCGGCTGACTGCATACCAAGGAACATACCCATAGCGGCGATGGTGCAGCCAACAGCGGGACGGTTCTTCATGAAGGAGCCAAAGGACTTGATCAGGTTGACCTTTTCGCCGCCGCCCTGATTCAGCTGTGCATATTCATTGCCACGAATGGTAATGTTGCGAATCATAAAAATGAAAAAGAAAAATGCCAAAAGGCCCATGATCAGAGCAGCCCAGAACACTTTTTCTCCCAGCAGTACTTCGATTTGTCCACCAGTCAGAGGGCTGAGGACTTTATCGCCAACCTGATAAGCTTCTCCGGTCACAGGATTCTTTAGGAAGTTCTCCGGAGAAAACGCACTCTCTGCGCCTGCGGGAATCTCGATCTTATCCAGGAACCAAGTGGGGTTTTGGGGATCAAAGGTAACCTTGTTCCAAATCAGCATAGGCAGGATGATGCCGGGGATCATGCCGCCGACAGCGCCACCGATGGAACGGAACACAGACAGAGAAGCTCTCTCTTCATTGTTTTCGGTAACAATATTCAGCATGGTGCCATAAGGAACATTTGCCATGGTGTAAGCAGCATCCCAAATAACATAACCAACGATGAACAGAACAGCCTTAACAACAGTAGTGGCATTGGGGAAGGGCAGAAAAACAGCTGCGCCGCCAACCAGCAGACCGCACGCACCGATCAGAATGTAGGTCTTATACTTACCGATTTTATACTTTCTCTTGTCGTTATCGATTAGGGATCCGATCAGGGGATCGTTGATTGCATCCCACGCCTGAACCAGCAGAAGCAACAAAGAGAAAACACCTGTTTCCATCATCATGAAAACCAGCCAGAAGGTCTGCACAGTGTTCTTCAAGCCAAAGCTCAAATTACAGCCCAGGTCACCGGCGGCATAAGCCAGTCTGTCACGGACGCCAAATGGGCGAATTCCATTGACAGCAGTCTTTTTCTCTTTTGTTTTCACAAAAAATCCTCCTTTTCTTTGCAGGTAATCCTGCCTCAGAATATATTTTATTATAATGCCTGCGCAAATGATTAACTAGGGGACAAAAGGAGTCTTCTGTGACACCTGCCTAAAAATTTTCACAGGTGTGATTTGTATATAATTCACAAATCACAGTCTATCGCTTGATAATCCTCTTTTTTTTGATATACTAATGTAAAAGGGAGGTATATCCATGTACAAACTGTGTAAAACAGAACAATCCTCCAAAAGGCAGCGAGAATTGGAAAAAGGTCTTTTTGAGCAAATGCAACATAAAAAATTTGACGAAATTCTCATCAGTGACATCTGTACCCAGTTGGGTATCACCAGAAAATCCTTCTACCGCTACTTTTCCGGTAAGGAAGGCGCCCTGTATTCCTTAATTGACCACACACTCATGGATTTTTACGAATCCGGTTCTCTGAGCGGTCTGAAAGGTGGCACTCCAAAGGAAGATTTGGAGCGTTTCTTCCAATTTTGGTACGACAGAAGAACCCTGCTTGGCGCGCTATACCGCAGCAATCTCTCCGGTGTTCTGGTGGAAAGAGGAACGATGTTGGCGCAGAAAGAGCAATTAGCCCCTTCCGTTACGAAGGTGTGGGACACCTTTTATCAAGAAATGGCAATTTCCTTCACCATCTGTGGTTTGCTGTCCATGATTTTTAAATGGTATCAGGATGACTTCCGCATTTCCCCAAAGGAAATGGCACATGCCGCAACCATCATGCTAACCAAGCCCCTGCTGTTAGCTTCCCCTTAATTATTCCCCCACAGTTTTCGCAAACACATGAAATGTCACACCATATTCCTTGCAAAATGCCCAACAGAACACGGCATACGCAATCCCAGGATTTACAATTAAAATTCCATTTTTTAACACTTTTTAATATCTAACTCGCAGGAGGACCAAAATATGCCTATGCAAATGGGTTTTCGCTGGTACGGCGAAGGCAACGACAAAATTAAGCTCTCTGACATCAAACAGATCCCCGGCGTGACCAGCATCGTCTGGGCACTGCACCACAAGATGCCCGGCGAAGTCTGGCAAGAGCAGGAAATCAAGGAAGTGATGGACCAGCTCCACGCATATGGCTTCAACGGCGATGTGGTGGAATCCGTCAATGTCCACGATGACATTAAAATCGGCCTGCCCAGTCGGGACAAGCACATTGAGGCATACAAACAGACCATTCGTAATCTGTCCAAATTTGGTGTCAAAGTTATTTGTTATAACTTTATGCCCATCTTTGACTGGACCCGCAGTAACCTGTTCCACGAAGTGGGCGACGGTTCCACGGCTTTGTTCTACGAAAAGGGCATGATTCAGGATGACTACAACGCCATGGCAAAGTACATTCTGGACTTCACCGAAAAGTACAATATGTCCTTCCCCGGTTGGGAGCCCGAGCGTATGGCCAAGCTGGACGAGCTGTTCAAGGCCTATGCAGATGTGAACCACGAAAAGCTATGGGCAAACCTCCAGTACTTCCTGGAAGCCATTATGCCTGCCTGTGAGGAGTGCGACATCAAAATGGCAATCCACATGGACGACCCCCCATGGGATATCTTCGGTCTGCCCAGACTCCTCATCAACGAGCCCAACATCGACCGTTTCCTGAAGATGGTGGACCACCCCTGCAACTGCCTGACCCTGTGCTCTGGCTCTTTGGGTGCTGACCTTAACAACAATGTTGCTGATGTCGTCCGCAAGCACTGCGACCGCATCGCCTTTGCCCACATCCGTAATGTCAAGCACTTCGAAAACGGCGATTTCTCCGAAGCAAGCCATCGGGACTGCGATGGCGACACCGGCATTTTGGAAATCCTGAAAGCCTACCACGAGGGCGGCTTTGAGGGCTACATCCGTCCTGACCACGGCCGTCATCTGTGGGGAGAAGGTCCCGGCACAGTCCGCCCCGGCTATGGTCTGTACGACAGAGCGCTTGGCATTATGTATATGCTGGGCGTATGGGATATGCTAGACAAACTTGCCGGCAAGGCTTGATTACAAATAAGGAGAGACTCTTCAAATGAAGCTGACTGATATTCTAAATCCTTCCTTTAACCCCCAAGAATGGGAAGCAAAGGGCTACGCCCTACCCAAATACGACCTGAAAACCATTAAGGAAAAGACCGCCAAGGAGCCCACTTGGGTGCACTTTGGTGCCGGCAACATCTTCCGTGCTTTCCCCGCCGCTGTTCTGGACAGCGTTCTGAACACCGGTGCTTATGACCGCGGTATCATCGTGGCGGAGTCCTTTGACTACGAAATCATCGACAAAGCCTACACCCCCTACGAGAATCTGTCCTTGCTTGTGAGCCTGAAATCCACCGGTGAAATTGAGAAGAAGGTCATTGGCTCTGTTACCGAGTGTGTCAAAGCAGACTATCAGTTTGAGTCCGACTGGGCTCGTCTGTGCGAGATTTTCCGCAAGCCTTCCCTGCAGATGATTTCCTTCACCATCACCGAGAAGGGCTACGGCGTTGCCCCTCACGATTTGGAACGGGGCATGAAGCCGGTTCTTGCCATGGGCAAGGTAGCTGTACTGTTGCATGAACGTTTCCTGGCAGGTGCACTGCCTCTGACAGTTCAGAGCATGGATAACTGCTCTCACAACGGTGACAAGGTCAAGTCCGGTGTCCTGACCTATGTTAACAAGTGGGTGGCTGACGGACTGGTGTCTGCCGAGTTCCTTGCCTATGTTCAGGATGAAACCAAGGTCACCTTTCCCTGGTCTATGATTGACAAAATCACCCCCCGTCCCCATGAATTGGTGCAGGATATGCTGGCAAAGGACGGCTTTGAGGATAACTACACCATCGAAACCGAGCGCCACAGCTTCACTGCGCCCTTTATCAACGCAGAAGAAACAGAGTATCTGGTTATTGAGGATAACTATCCCAACGGCCATCCTCCCCTACATCTGGGCGGCGTGATGTACACCACCCGTGAGACTGTGGACAAGGTGGAAACCATGAAGGTCACCACCTGCCTCAACCCCCTGCACACTGCCATGTCCATCTATGGCTGTATGCTGGGCTACAATCTGATTTCTGCCGAGATGAAGGACGAAACTATTCGCTCCTTCATCCAAAAAATCGGCTACATTGAGGCCATGCCTGTGGTCACCGACCCCGGCGTTCTGAATCCCTATGAGTTTATCGGCGCTGTTTTGAACCGCCGCCTGCCTAACCCCTTCATGCCCGATGCTCCGCAGCGTATCGCCATGGACACCTCCCAGAAGTTGGCCATCCGCTTCGGCGAGACCATCAAATCCTACATTAAGACGGGGTTGAATCTGGACAATCTAACGCTGATTCCTCTGGTTTTGGCTGGCTATGCCCGTTACCTCAAGGGCATCAACGATGCAGGTGAAGCCTTTGAGCCTTCTCCCGACCCGTTGCTTGCCGAACTACAGGCAATCGTAGCACCTCTGGAAGTCAGAGAAGGCCCTCAGGACTTGCGCTGTCTGAAAAAGCTGTACTCCCGTTCCGATGTATTTGGTCTCGACCTGTACGAAGCAGGCTTGGGCGGAAAAATTGAAGGCATGGTAGCTGAGCTGTATGCCGGCGCCGGCGCTGTCCGCAGAACTTTGGAAAAATATGTCCGTGCCCGCTAAAACAAGCAAGCACGGCTGTCATGAAGTGGAAAGCTAACACATGGGAATCTCCCACAAATACCCATATAAAAAAGAGAGTAGCAAATGCTACTCTCTTTTTTATGGGGTGGGTGATGGGAATCGAACCCACGAATACCGGAACCACAATCCGGTGCCTTAACCGCTTGGCGACACCCACCATATTGTTTGCTGAATGGTACGCCAGAAGGGACTCGAACCCCCGACCTACTGCTTAGAAGGCAGTTGCTCTATCCAGCTGAGCTACTGGCGCATTTGAATGGAGCGGGTGACGGGAATCGGACCCGCGTATCCAGCTTGGAAGGCTGGTGTTCTACCATTGAACTACACCCGCAGCTCCTGACTGATTCAGCTTTTCGATTCTACCATGAAGCAGAGCCATTGTCAAGCCTCTTTTTTAGAATCTCCGGGATTTTTTCATAAATCACATCCGCAATCGCCCCCTGTGCACAGGGGCATACATTTGGGAATCGGTCTGCCACCACACCGTCAGAGGGGCAAAAGGCATAGTCCACCCCCTCCAGCATGGTCAAATCATTCTCCGCATCTCCCACGCAGACCAAAATATCCTTTCCCAGCTGCTTCTGCAAGGCACGGGCGGCATTCAGCTTTGACACGCCCTTGGCATGAAAATCCACAATCCGGGCACAGGGGCGAAAAATTTCCAGTCTGTCCCCATAGGTTGCCTGCATATATGCTACCGCCCGGTCAATTTGGGCAATCTCCTCCGGTGTGCCTGTATACATGGATGCCACTGTATTTTCCCAAAACTGCCCGTTGAACGAAAATTTCAAAAACGGACCGGGAATATTCTCCGGCTCAGCATAGAACCAAGGGCAGCCATTGTGGTCGCAATAATCCTCCCAGCTCGGATTTTTATTCAAAAGATAGTGGGCATCCGCCGCTTGCACCTCCAAATTCAGCTCCGGAAACCGCCTTTGCAAATCCCGAAGCTCCCCTAAGGGCAACGCAATAGGGGCGCAATTTATCAGGCAATCCTGCTCTTCATCATAGGCAGCGCTGCCGTTATACAGCAACAACGGTGCATTGGCAGGAACAGTATGGATAATATGTTTCAGTGCCATCGGGACACTTCGCCCCGTATTCACTGTAAAATGACCGCCCTGCTCCATAAAATACCGGATTGCCTCCAAATTCCGCTTGGGAATGGAGGAGTCCGGTGCGGTCAGGGTACGGTCAAAATCGACGGTCAGCAAGACATCAGAATACATTGCCATTATTTTAGCCCTTTCAAAATTTCGGGAATTCGATTGTAAACCACATCGGCGACAGCACCCTCGCCGCAGGGACACACATTGGGAAACTGGTCTGCCACCTTGCCATCGGCAGGGCAGAAGGCATAGTCTGCCCCCTCCAGCATAGATACATCATTGCCCTCATCCCCAATGCAAATAAGGATTTTCTTACCCAACAGCTGCTGCAGCTGCCGTGCGCCTGCCAGCTTGGACACGCCGGCGGCATGGACATTCAGCAGTCTTGCGCCGGAGCGGAACACCGACAAGGTATCTTTATAATGCTCCAAAATCCATGCTTCCGCCCGATCCATAAGAGCGATTTCCTCCGGTGTTCCGGTAAACATTTGCGCCTGTATCTCGCCCTCGTTGTAATGATACACATTGAACTTGATAAACGGGCCATACTCTACACCCGCACGGGCACGCTGATGGATGGTATTTTCCTCATGGAGATAGGTTTTCCACAAGCCATGGGACTGAAAATCATAGTGTGCCTGTAGTCCCTGCAAAGAAACACTCAGCTCCGGAAACGCCCGACAGACCGCCAACAGCGTTTCCTCCATAGGCAGGACGATTTCATGAGAAAATACCGTTTTCTCCCCATCCATTGCCAAACTACCATTATATAAAAGAATGGGTGCATTCATAGGCACATTTTGGATGCAAACGGAAGCATTGGGCAAGCTTCTGCCGGTATTGACGGTAAAATGGCCACCATTGTCAATAAAGTGGCGAATGGCTTCCACATTGCGCTGTGGCACCTCGCCCTTCGGTCCGGTAATGGTGCGGTCATAATCCGCTGTGATTAAAATATCAGAATAAATACCCATGATTTCTATGTCAAATTCCTTGTTTTTCTAATTTTTCCAGAACTTCTTTGAAATAATCCGGCAGAGGGGCAAAGACCATGACCGGTCTGCCATCCCTAGGATGCGCAAAGCAAAGTGTTCCGGCGTGCAGGCATTGGGTATCCTGCCCCAGCTCTTTTTTCTTGTGACCATAGACCATATCACCCAAAATAGGGTGACCGATATGTGCCATATGGACACGAATTTGATGCGTGCGCCCCGTTTCCAGCCTGCAACGGATGTGGGTATAGCCCCGATAACGGGCTACCACCTCCCAATGGGTCACCGCCTGCTTGGAATTGCGCTGTGTGACGCACATTTTCTTCCGGTCAGACGGATGCCGTCCGATGGGGGCATCCACCACGCCGCTATCCTCCCGAAAAGAGCCGCAAACAATGGCTTCATACACCCGATGCATAGAATGGTCCTTGAGCTGACTTGCCAAAAAGGTATGGGCAAAATCATTTTTTGCCACCGCCAAAAGTCCGGAGGTATCCTTGTCAATCCGGTGGACAATACCGGGGCGAAGTTCCCCGTTGATGCCGGACAAGTCCTCCCCCAAGGCATACAGCAAACCATTGACCAAGGTATCCTGCTGATGTCCTGCGGCAGGATGCACCACCAAGCCCCTGGGCTTATTGATGACCGCAATATCCTCGTCCTCATAGACGATATCCAGCTCCATTTGAGTCGGCGCAATGTCCACTTCCTTGGGGGCAGGAACGGTGTAGTCCACCACATCCCCTACGCTCAGCTTGTCATTTTTCTTGCCGGGGCGGTCATTGAGCAAAACCGCACCCTCCTCAAGGAGCCGCTGGGCGGCAGAACGGGTGAGATTTTCTCCACAGCGAGCCAAAAAAGCATCCAGCCGTTCCCCTGCGGTATCCGCAATCAGCCGCATTTTTTCTCATCCTTCCAAAAATTCTTGTTGAAGAACGCCAAGTGGACCATGAGCAAAATACAGCCGCAAGTGATAAAGCAATCCGCCACATTGAACACCGCAAACTCCATAAAATCCACCGCAATCATATCCACAACATAGCCAAAGCGCAACCGGTCAATCATATTGCCCAAGCCTCCGCCGTAAATAGCGGCAATGAGCCAACGCTCCAAGGTGGTAAAGCCCATGGGCTTTTTAAAATATTCGTAGAAAATTCCAATGGTCAGCACCACAAAAATCAGGGCAAAGAGCCACTGCATCCCCTCAAAGGCAGAAAATGCCGCCCCTGTATTGCGCACATAGGTCAAATGAAACAGTCCGGGGATGGCTTCCACATTGCCCCACAGAGGGATGTTTTCCAACACCAAAAACTTGGTCCACTGGTCCACAGCCACAATGCCCAGGGCAAACAGGCTCATGAACAAAAACTGCATATTCTACGCCCTTTCCCAAAAAATTTAAGCCTATTTTACCATGTTCCCCCATGGTTGTCAATTACGAGGGCAAATGTTCAAATAGGCTATACAAACCGGATTTTTTCATGTATAATAAATTGTCAAGCTATGAAAACTGGTGAAAAATATGAAATTTGCGTTCTACACCCTCGGGTGCAAAACAAATCAATATGAAACCCAAGCCATGGAGCAGATACTGCTGTCCAAGGGTCACAGCATTGGCTCTTTTGAGGAAAGCTGTGACGGCTACATCATCAACACCTGCTCTGTCACCGCTGTGGCGGATAAGAAAAATCGGGCGATTATCAGGCGGTGTCGGCGAGAGCATGAAAACGCCATCATCGCCGTCTGCGGCTGTTACAGTCAGCACGCTCCCGAAGCCTTGGACGCCTTGGGGGTGGACATTGTAGGCGGCAGCGCAGACCGACTGGGCTTTTTGGAAATGCTGTTAGTCGCCACCGAAACCCGTCAAAAGCAGGTGCAGGTGGATAACGCCCTACGGCGCAAGGAATTTGAAATTCTGCCGGCAGGCGGCTTGGAGGAACGGACGAGAGCCATGCTGAAGGTGCAGGACGGATGCGTGAATTTCTGCTCCTACTGTATCATTCCCTACACCCGTGGTCCCATTCGCTCTGCGCCGGTGGCGCTGGCGGTGGAGCAGGCACAAGATTTACAGCGCCGTGGCTATCGGGAAATTGTGGTCACCGGCATTGAAATTGCCTCTTGGGGCGTGGATTTGCCGGAAAAGCCGGGGCTTTCCGTTCTACTGACGGCACTGTGTCAGGCTGTTCCTCAAATGCGAATTCGCCTTGGCTCTTTAGAGCCGAGAATTATTACAGAGGAATTTTGTGCGGTTTTGAAGAGGCTTCCCAACCTCTGCCCTCAATTTCATCTGTCCATGCAATCCGGCTGTGACAGTGTTCTTGCCCGAATGAAGCGAAAATACGACACTGGCCGATACCTTGAAAGTGTTATGCTACTAAAAGAAGCCTTCCCCGGCTGCGCCATCACCACCGACATGATTGTCGCCTTCCCCGGCGAAACAGAGGAGGAATTCCAAGAAAGCCTCAGCTTTATCCGCAAATGTGGCTTTGCAGATATGCACATTTTCCCCTACTCCCGCCGTCCCGGCACACCGGCAGACAAGATGGAGGGTCAGCACAATAACGCCACCAAGGAAGCACGAAGCAGGGCTGCCATTGCCGTGGCAGAGGAAATGAAAAAGGACTATCTGCAATCTCTCATTGGCACGCAGCTATCGGTGCTGTTTGAGGAGGCAGAGGGAGAATATTTTACCGGACACGCCCCCAACTATGTAAAAATATATGCCAAGGGGCAGGACTTGCACAACCGCATCCTGACCGTCACCGCCACCGCCCTGCACAAGGACGGCTTGCTGGGCACTTTATAAGAGGTATCTATGAAAACTTTACTACACATCTGCTGCGCTCCCTGCGCCAATCAACCCATTGAGGTGCTGCGAGGTGATGGGCTGGAGGTAACCGGCTTTTGGTTCAACCCCAACATCCACCCCTACACCGAATATCGGGCAAGACGGGACTGCCTGCGGGATTACGCTGCAAAAATCGAACTGCCGGTGCTGGAGAAAAACGACTACGCCCTGCGTCCCTTTGTGCGAGCAGTGGCAGAGGATTTGAGCCATCGATGCGGAAAATGCTATAAAATCCGCTTTTTTGAGGCAGCAAAAGCCGCCGCAGAGGGTGGCTTTGACAGCTTTACATCTTCCCTGTTCATTAGCCCTTATCAAAATCACGAGCTGATGCGAGAAACCGCCCAACGAGCTGCCCATGAATTTGGAGTGCAGTTTTTATACAGGGATTTCCGCCCCTATTTTAAGGCAGGGCAGGAATTTGCACGAGAGCATGACTTTTATATGCAAAAATACTGCGGCTGTGTCTTCTCCGAGGAGGAGCGATACATCAAAGCCAAGAAAATCATTCCGTAACGGAAGGCTATTTTGGGAGGAATTATGCCGAAATTTTTGTTTGCCGCCCCCTGCCTCTTTGGTTTGGAGGGCATTGCCGGTGACGAATTGCGTCGTCTAGACATTGAAGATGTGAAGGTGGAAGACCGCCGTGTGCTATTCACCGGTGACGAGTCCACCTTGGCTCGTGCCAGCATCAACCTGCGTACCACCGAACGCATTCACTTTGTGCTGGCACAATTTGGGGCCAAGACCTTTGAAGAACTGTTCCAAGGTGTGTACCATGCTAATTTGGAGGATTACATCCCCAAGGATGGTCAATTCCCCGTGAAGGGCAAGTGCTTGGACAGCCAGTTGATGAGCGAATCCGACTGTCAAGCCATCGTCAAAAAAGCCGCCTCCAAACGGCTGGGCGAAAAATACGGCCTTGCTTGGCTGCCGGAAACGGGTGTTAAGTATCAGCTGCAGTTTTTGATTCTCAAAAATCAAGTGACCTTATACTTGGACACCAGCGGAGCCGGTATGCACAAGCGTGGCTATCGTGCCATCGGCAACGAAGCACCTCTACGAGAAACCTTGGCTGCCGCCATGGTAATGCTGACCAAATATCGGGGACGGGAATTTGTTTGGGACCCCTTCTGCGGCAGCGGCACCATTCCCATTGAGGCTGCCATGATTGCCAAAAATCGTGCCCCCGGTCTGCAACGGCGCTTTGCGGCGGAGCATTATGATTGGAGCAATCCCGAGGTTTGGCGGCAGGCACGGAGCGAAGCCATGGACAAAGAATTTAATGGCAATTATCGAATTTTAGGTTCTGACAACGACCCCAAGTGCGTAAGCCTTGCCATGAGCAATGCCAAAAAGGCAGGGGTAGACAAGCTGATTGACTTCCGTGACGGCGATGCCACCAAAATGAGCCTGCCCAGCCATGAGGGCATTCTCATCTGCAATCCCCCTTACGGGCAGCGGATGATGGAGCAGCAAAGCGCCCAGGGGCTTTACGCCGCACTGGGACGGCATTTGAAATTTGCAGACGGCTGGAAAAAGTTTATCATCACCTCCGAGCCGGAATTTGAGCATTATTTCGGACACCGTGCAGACAAAAAGCGCAAGCTCTACAACGGCATGATTAAATGCGATTATTATATGTATACCCAGCCTCAGCGAAAGGATAAGAAAAAATAAGGGCACTTTCCGCAAAGCCCCCATTATAAAACATAAAAGAGGCAAAATGTATGAAACATCTATTCATCATCAATCCTGCGGCTGGCAGCCGCAACCGCACCGCCGATTACTGCGAGGAAATTCATAGCATTTGTCATGACAAGGGCTTGGACTACCGAATCGAAGTGTCCTCTGCCCCCGGCGAGTGCCGCCGCTTGGCACAGGAAGCCGCCCAAACCGGAGAGGAATACCGCATCTACGCCTGCGGCGGTGATGGCACACTCAACGAGGTCGCCGCCGGAGCAGCAGGCTATGAAAATGCCGCCATTACGGTGTTTTCCGGTGGCAGTGGCAATGATTTTGTGAAGCTGTTTTCCGAGCCCAAGGCATTCTTCCAATTAGAACGGCTGCTGGAGGCAGAAGAAGCCACCTTTGACATGATTCGGGTCAACGGGGATTTAGCGCTGAACATCTGCTCTGTGGGACTGGATGCCCGTATCGGCACGGATGTGAGCAATTATAAGCGCCTGCCGCTGCTGTCCGGCTTCCGTGCCTATGCCGCCTCTACCCTTATCAATGTAATACGGGGCATCGCAGAGCATTATGTGGTGGAAATTGACGGTGAAAAAATTGACGGGCAAAAAACCTTGATTTGTGTCTGCAACGGCAGATTTTACGGCGGTGGCTTCAACCCCGTACCGGAGGCAGACCCGGCTGACGGCTTGCTGGATGTATTGGTGATTGAAAAGGTATCCCGTCTGCAGGTTGCCTCCGTCATCGGCAAGTACAAAGCCGGTTGCTACAAGGAGCTGCCCCAGTTTGTCCGCCACTTCCGCACCAAGGCAATCACCATTTCCTGCGACAAGGAAACCCCCATCAATTTGGACGGAGAATTGCGGATGGCGCAGGTGGCTTCCATGTCCATCGCCGAGGAAAAAATCCGTTTCTTCTATCCCAAAGGGCTTTTCTGGAGAGTAAAAGAGCCAAAAGAGGCTGCCCTTTCCCTGTAAAAAACGGAAAATTTCCAAAAAAAGATTGACCTGCTTGCATTTTTCGGTTATAATACCTTAGAATGACCTTGTATGGTCAAAAACTATGGCTTGCTGCGGTCATATTTGACTGTTGAGCATAAGAACTTACAAAGGAGGTGCATCCAATGAAGCGTACCTATCAGCCCAGCCGCCGTCACCGTTCCAAGGTTCATGGCTTCCGCCAGAGAATGGCTACTTCCAATGGCCGTAAGGTTCTCGCCCGCCGCCGTGCCAAGGGCCGCAAGGTTCTGTCCGCCTGAGCAATGTGCTGCGGATAGCAGCAACAAAAGGGGTATTGTGCGGGGCGAACATCGCCCCGCCCCTTCTTTTTTATAGGGCGTATCTCAACACGCCTTGTTCTTTTGTTTTTCTATCATTTCGGATAGAATGAGGGATAGCTTATGAAATTTTCTTCGTCACTGAAGCGAAACCACATTTTCCGCAGGCTCTATGCCACCGCCGGACAAGCCAATGGGTATCTTGTCCTGTACGCCCACCGCAACCGCACAAATGCCAACCATATCGGCATCACTGTGGGCAAAAAGCTGGGGCACGCCGTGGTGCGCAATCGGGTGCGCCGCCGTATTCGGGAGCTTTACCGCCTGAATGAGGAAAAATTCCAGCCCGGCTGGGACATTGTTGTGGTTGCCAGAAGTCGAGCCATTTCCGCCGACTTTGCTGCTTTAACCGCCGCCTTTTTATCGCTGGCAAAAAAAGCAGGCTGTCTTTTGGAGGAAACCCAATGAAAAGGCTGCTTCTTTCCATGATTCGATTTTATCAGCGAAAAATTTCACCTGCCTGTCCCCCCCGTTGCCGCTACTGCCCCACCTGCTCAAGCTATGCAATGCAAGCAATTACAAAATACGGTGCTGTCAAAGGCGGATGGCTGACCTTCAAACGGCTGATGCGCTGCCACCCCTTCTCGAAAAGAGATTATTTTGACCCCGTTCCGTGACATCCAATTTAGGAGGTATGTCCATGTTTTTGGCATTTCAACTTTCTGACATTGTCACCGTGCCCTTCGGCTGGTTGCTGAACCAGCTGTATCATTTGCTGGGCAACTACGGTTGGGCAATGATTATCTTTGCCATTATCGTGCAGCTGGTGTTGCTGCCCATTACGGCAAAGAGCAAAAAAAGCATGATGAAGATGTCCCGTCTTCAGCCTAAAATTCAGGAAATCCAGCGTAAATACGCAGACGATAAGCAAAAGCAAAACGAAGCCATTCAAAAGCTGCAGCAGGACGAGGGTGCAAGCCTTGGCTGCGGCGGCTGCCTGTGGAGCTTAGTGCCCATGCTGATTTTGTTCCCTCTGTTTACGGTCATCCGCCAGCCCATTGAATATCTGTTGGGCGAAAGTGCGGAAAATGCCGCCCTCATTGTGGAAACGATTAAAAACCTGTCCCCTGCCAACTTTAGCAACAACGGATATTATGCGCAGGTCTTTGCTGCGCCTCTCATCCCCCAGTATGCTGCCGAAATTCAGGCAATCATCCCCGGCATTGACCCTCAGGTTTTGGAGGGTATTCATTTTGATTTCTTGGGCATTAACCTAGGTGCAATGCCCCAGTGGAAAATTTGGACTTGGGAAATTTGGAACTGGGCAAACATCGGTCTGTTCCTCATTCCTGTGATTTCCGCCGCCAGCCAAATGCTGCAGATGTTCATTTCTCAGAAAATGAACAATTCTGTCATCACCAACAAAAACGGTATTGAGGACAAGGAAACCGCCAAAAATTCCCAGTCTGCCCAGCAGAGCAAAATAATGATGCTGATGATGCCTGCCATGAGCCTGTTTATCGGCTTTGGCGTACCGGCAGGTCTGTCACTGTATTGGTTTGTAGGCGGTATTGCCCGTACCATTGAGGACGCCATCCTCACCAAGCATTACCGCAAGATTTACGATGCCGAGGACGCTATCCGGCTAAAACGGCATTTGGAGGAAGAGGCACTGGAAGCCGAAAAGGAGCGCATCCGTGCAGAGCGGAGAGCTGCCAACCCTAACGGCATCACGCAAAATACCAGCAAGAAAAAGCTGCAGCAGAAGCAGAAAGAGGAACAGGAAGCTGCCCGTGCCGCCGCTGCCAGCGAATACCTCGCCAAGAAGGGCATTGTAGAGGAAGCGCAGCCGGAGGAAAAGGAAGCCCTGTCCGGTATTGCTGAGCGTCCCAACTGCAAGGGTCGTGCCTATGACCCCAACCGTTACAATTCTACGGAGGAATAAGAAAATGGAAAAGACCATTGTTACCACCGGTAAAAGCATTGATATTGCCATTGAAAATGCGCTTGCCCAGCTGGGTCTGGACCGGGACAGCGTTTCCGTTCAGGTGCTGCAGCAGGCAAAGCCCGGATTTTTGGGCTTTGGCGCTACCCCTGCCAAGGTGCAGGTGACCTACGAAGCACCGGACACCCCTGCTCCTGCTCCCAAAAGCGCACTGGGCTCTGCCTCCCGCAGCAAGCCTGCCGCTGCTGTGAAGAAGCCGGAAGCTCCCAAAGCACCTGCCGCCCCCAAGGCAGAAGCACCCAAGACCGAAGCCCCCAAGCCTCAAAAGCAGGAAGCCCCCAAGGCACCTGTTGCCCCCAAGGTCTATCCGCCTGCGGCAGAAGGCTCTGTGGAGGAAAAAATCGAGCAGTTCCTGAAGGGACTGCTGGAAAACATGGGCTCCAAGGCTGTACCTCACGCCGTCAAGGGTGAGGACAATACATACCATGTGGAGCTGGTGGGTGAGGATTTGGGCTATCTCATCGGTCGCCGTGGCGATACACTGGATGCCATCCAGCACCTGAGCAACTACACCATCAATCGGGATGTGGAGGGTCGCATCCGCATCAATGTGGATGCCGAGGACTACCGTGCCAAACGGGAGGACAGCCTCCGCAAATATGCCCGTAAAAAGGCACAGCAGGTGCTCAAGGCACACCGCCGCACCACGCTGGAGCCCATGAACGCCTACGAGCGTCATATCATCCATGCAACCCTGCAGGATATGGAAAACATCACCACCTATTCCACCGGCACAGAACCCAACCGCCGTGTGGTCGTGGAATATGTCCGCTAATGTACAAAACACCGCCTCCGGCTTAGCCGGAGGCGGTGTTTATATGATTTTATTCGCCGTAGATGTTGTTAACAGGCGTCACAACGGGTGAGCCATCCCGATTCAGCAGCACTGTCAGCCCTCCGGCATTGCCGGAGCAGGCAAACAGATAGTTGACACCGGTTTTCTTATCCACAATGACCCGTACCTCCGGCCCGTTAAAGCCGTTGGGGTCCCGTGACACCACATCAAAACGGTCAATTTTCTCTGCCATGGCTTTCCTTCCCTTCCTCTGTGTTCACAATCGTGTCCCAAACATTTTCCACTTACGGTAGCGAATATTCAATTGGCTGTGGAACATGCTTCGAAGAAATATTTAGAAATCTTGCAGGTCGTGCGCCAATCCGACGAAAATACAGCAGCAGCGAGCTTATAATGGCTGCCAAGCCCAAAATCAACAGGATGACGCCCAAAAAAGGTTTTTCCAGCTGCAACACACCGACCACCATAAGCACCACGCCAAGCAGAAACAGCGGCAAAGACCTTTTCATTTTCTTATTTCTCCTTTACGCCTTCCACAATACCCGTTGCCATGCCAACCAAGCCCTGCATTTCAGAGGGAATGATAATCTTGGTAGCCTTGCCATCAGCAATTTTCTGCATGGCTTCGATGGATTTAAGCTTAATCACTTGGTCGTTGGGGGCGTGCTCATTCAGCAGCTTCATGGAATCAGCCAGCGCCTTCTGCACCTCCATGATTGCCTCGGCTTCACCGGCGGCACGCAGAACAGCGGACTGCTTTTCAGCCTCAGCCTTCAAAATGGCTGCCTGCTTTTCTGCATCTGCTCTCAAAATAGCGGACTCCCGTTCGCCCTCTGCAATCAAAATCGCAGACTTCTTCTGACCCTCTGCCTGCAAAATCTGCTCACGGCGGTCACGCTCTGCCTTCATCTGCTTTTCCATGGAGGACTGAATGTCTGCAGGAGGCAGAATGTTTTTCAGCTCCACACGGTTGACCTTGATGCCCCAAGGGTCGGTGGCTTCGTCCAAAATAGCACGCATCTTGGTGTTGATGACATCACGGCTGGTCAGGGTCTGGTCCAGCTCCAGCTCACCGATGATGTTACGCAATGTGGTGGCAGTCAGAGTTTCCATTGCCATCATGGGCTGCTCCACACCGTAGGTATACAGCTTGGGGTCGGTAATTTGGAAATACACCACAGTGTCAATCTGCATGGTAACATTATCCTGCGTAATCACAGCCTGAGGGGGATAATCCAGCACCTGCTCCTTCAGAGAAACACGGCGGGCAATGCGGTCAATAAACGGAATTTTCAAATGTAAGCCCACGCCCCAAACCGCCTGGAATGCACCCAGTCGCTCAATGACATAGGCTCTAGACTGCTGCACCACCGCAATGTTGCTGATGATAATCACAGCCAAAATAACAACAACGCCGATAATGAATGGTAACATATATTTTCCTCCTTAAATTTTAACTTCCTCTACAGGTTTTACAAAAGCCTTTACGCCCTCAATCCGCACCACCTGCACCAGTGTTCCCTTTTCAATGGGGGTATCGGCAATGCTGCGGGCAGTCCAATACATCCCACCCAGCTTCACCTGACCGGAGGGCAGCAGATTGTTAATGTCCTCAGTGACATAGCCCTTTTCACCAACCACTGCATCCACATTGGTACGGACAATTCGGGGTCTAAGATACCGCCGCACAAAGGGTGCCAGCAAAATCAGCAGCAAAATCGACACTCCAAAGAACAGCACGATTTGCAGCCAAAGCTCTGCCCCAAAAATTGCAGCGACCATAGATAACAATGCGCCGGCGGCAAACCAAAGCGACACCACAGATACGGTATTGGCTTCCATCACCAGGAATACCACCATCAGAAAAAGCCAAAAACCGGCAGCCCAATAATTCATAGACCAAACCTCCTTTGCCATGTGATTGGGTCGTGGCATCATCATAGCAAAAAAATAAGGCTTCGTCAATTGACACAATGATAAAAAATCGAATTGCTTACTGCCTATTTTCCATTTTTCCACGTATTTTTACGAAAAAATCAAGGTTTTGATGTAAAAATGTTTATTTCTACGGGATTTGGAAAGTTTTACGCCTTTTAGTCACCATTTAATCTTTTTATATAGTTATATAACCATTAAATGCACTCTTTTGACTAAATAATTTTTCTTCCAAAAAGTTGTGTTTCGTTTGCGTTTTGCTGGCTTTTGACCACTTTTGTGCAATATTAAGAAATCCCCTCCGGAGAGGGGAATTTTGAGCATATCAAAAAACACTTTATACCACGTTATTGCGAAACCAGTCCGCAGACTGGTTGTGGCAATCCGTTTCTTTTGGCATAATTTAGCGATTTCCAGTGCAAAAAGTTACGGATTCCCACGAAGAATCATTGTGCGATTGCCGCAGGCAATCGATTGTTTCTGATTCGCTGCGCTGCAGCACCACGCTTCGCTCCCTCGGAATGACGTGAGATGTTTTAACAGACCAAATTTTCTTTCCTTTGAAGATGGAAATTTTTTAACTTTCCATCTGCTTACCCAAAAAGCCTGCCATGGTCTGCACCAACCGCTGGTCGGATTCCTGCAAAGGAGTTTGGTCCTCCCCCATCAGCAGCATGACGCAGCCCATCAAATCGCCTTGGGACAAAATCGGTGCTGCCACCCCAAGGTGGTACTTGTCCGACTCCTCCGTGGCACGAATCAAGCTTTCGCCTTGGGTATAGCGGTAATTTTGCCGCTGCTCCATCAGCTTTTCCAATGCTTGGGAGTTGGGCTTGTCCACCAGCTCCCGTTTGGGTGCGCCGGACAGGGCAATAATGCTGTCCCTATCTGCCACCGCCGCAATGCGCCCGGTATTTGCACCGATTGCCTCGCACATTTGGGCGGCAAAGGGCATCAAATCTCCCATGGGAGAATATTTCCGAAAAATCACACCGCCATCCTTTTCCGTATAGATTTCCAGCGGGTCTCCCTCACGGATACGCAAAGTGCGGCGGATTTCCTTCGGAATGACAATACGACCCAGGTCGTCAACGCGTCTTACGATACCAGTAGCTTTCATATATATCTATCTCCTTATTTTACAAATTACGATGCTAGTATCTGTAAAACAAGGGGATTTATACAATCAATCGCAAAAAGTCAGGATTCACCGGTCTCTTTTGACCTTTGGCAGCAGCTGCACCACCAGTACACTGACCGCCACACAGATAACCTTAGTGATTGCCAAAAGATGAATGGCATTGACCGCCGCTGCTGTGGGGGCAAGCCTGCCCACTGCAAGCTGATTGGTAAACAGCGGCAGCAGCGCCGATGCTCCGGCAGAAAACACCAGCATCAAGCCGCAGCCCACCAAGAAAAATCCCATGACCCCCTGTGTGGAGCTTATCAAAAACGGAGAGAAAACCGGTCTTGCCTTCCATGGCGTGCCCAGTGGACACGAATTTACCTCCTTTGTGCTGGGCATCTACAATGTCGCCGGACCGGGGCAGCCCATCAGCGGAGAATTGAGGCAGGACATTGCAGCCATTGAGGAGCAAACAAAAATTCAGGTTTTGGTATCCCTTTCCTGCACCATGTGTCCGGATTTGGTGGTGGCTGCCCAGCAAATTGCAGCAGAAACCCCCATGTAACGGCAGAAGTCTATGATTTGCAGCATTTTCCCGACCTGCGGCAGCAGTACAATGTGATGAGCGTACCCTGTATGGTGGTCAATGAAAATCGTATTTCTTTTGGAAAAAAATCCTTGCCGCAGCTATTAAGCTGGCTGAAGGAAAAATAAAAAAAGAGAGGCAATGCCCCTCTTTTTGTATGCGAATATTTATAATATTGTGCTGTGCTCTATCAAAGCTTTTTCCTCCCACCAAACTTGACATTATATAGAGGGTGTGATACTATAAACGTATCGTTTCTCTTTATGAAGAAATGCCATTTGTACGATTGCTGAGTATATCGGTCAAAGAACTGCCGCACCGATTCTTTTGGATATGCTCCGCCGGGAGGAAAGCTTCGGTGGTGGTTGCTATTCAGGAATTGCCGTGCTGGACGGAGCACAGCTCCGCCATGCAAAACTGACCGGGAACGCAAACCGCTTTTTGGAGAAATTCCCATCGCACCCCTTAACTTTATGTACTTGTAAATTTTGAAAGGGTTATATTAAAAGGAGGAATTCCATATGCGTATCTATAACTATGAAGTAAATAACAACAAAATTATTATTTACAAAGATGGAAAACGGCTTTTGAATATTCCGGTAGCCTTTGAAGTAAACGGAAACAGTGCCGAGCTAAAGCTTGTAAAGCAAGACGATAATGCTTTGTGCTTTGCTTCCGGAAACGATAAGATGACTTTCGATTTTTATGACGATTGCATCGTTGCATCCTGTGTAAGAAGTTTTTGTGAGGATACCGCCATATACAAGGCTAAGGTGTTCAAGGCATCGGACAGCGGCATCGATTTGGTGGGCTTTGACCGGGCATTTACCCCTCAGGCAAGATGCAACGACTATAAAAACATGAACTATTTCAGCAGTCTTCCCGATATATCCTTTAATGGCTATTTTTCACCTGCCGTTTTGAATTTCTCCATCGGCAACAAAAGCCAGTGGGTATCCTTCGGACTACTGGATATTCCCGATACATATGTGTGTAAAATGGATGAGGACTATTCTTTCCTTGTAGAAAGCTGTGGCGGTAAAAAGGTGATTAAACAGGGAAAGAACTACAACCTGCCTCGGGTACTCATCACCTTCCCCGATGACGAATTCTCAGCCGTTTCCTTGTTCAGACAAAAGCTGATTGATTTCGGGGAATATACTCCCGTTAATCTGAAAACCTCCGACCGTCCGTCATGGTGGAATAACCCCTTTGTTTGTACATACGGCGACCAAATCTTGGAGCATAAGATCGGCCCGCTGATTGATGAAAAGTGGGTGAGAGAATTTGTCGATATTGCAGAAAATGACTGGGAGCTGAAAGAATTCAACCTTGTCATCGATGACTCTTGGCAGTATTATTTTTCCTTGGAGCCGAGAGCCGAGGAAAGCCGTTTCCCCGACTTCAGAGGTCTGATCGATGACCTTCATAAAAGAGGGCATCATGTAATTTTGTGGGATACTCCTTTTATCGACAATTTGGGCAACGGTTTTGAAACCAGGGCGCAAAAGCTTGGAATGGTGTCTGACTATAAATTTGCAGAACAGCTTCCGGGCGGATATATGCATAAGAATGCGCCGGAAAGCTGTGTTGTTGATTACACCCACGAAAACGCAAGACAGTTTATTCGGGGATATTGCGAAAAACTCTTTGGCGACGGCGAAGGTTGTTATAATGCAGACGGTATTAAGGTCGATTTTACCTCACTGATTAGAAATCCGGAAGCCAATACCACCTACGCAAATGCCGAAAACGGCATAGGCCTTACCGAGTTCTTGCGGTTCCTTACGATTTTCCGGGAGGAAACCAAGAAGGTAAAACCCGATGCAATCATAAACTGCACGGTAGGTGACCCCAGATTTGAGCACTTTATTGATTGCAACCGTATGCATGATACCCACGCCGGCAAATTGGAAAAGGAAATCCGAGCCAACCTTGCCGTTCGGGGCTGTCCCAATTCCCTGATTGATTCCGACGGATGTTTTATGTTTACAAGCTGGATGAAAGCATATTACACCAGTGCTGTTTTGTATGGCATCCCCTCTATTTACTACTCGAAGCAGTTCCAAGACTTTGCAACAAATGCAAAGGGAGAATACACCTATACCATCACTGAGAAATCGAAACTCACGCTGGATGACAAGAAAATGTTGGGAAGACTGGTGAGCCTGTCGAAGCACCGGCCCGATGGTATCGCCCAAATGGAAAGCTTCGGAAATTGGATAATTAAGGATGGCGACAAAATTAACGCCGTCAGTATCAACGGTGAAACCGTTGTGTTCTATCCCACGGAAAAGAACAAAACCGGCTATATCTTCACATGGCAAGATCGGGAAGCCATTTTCATTCCTCTTTGCGGTAGAAAATTCAAGCTGGATACATCCAAATATCCGTGTAGAAACAAGATTGTGGATTATGCCAGAGATAGAGCAATCCTTCGTATAGAACCGGGTGTTGTGTACACCTTTACGGACGAGGACGATGGCACATCTATAGACAACATCTTCAGACAAAAGACCTCCGACGGCACGGAACAAGAAGTTGTGAACTATGTAAATGAGGATGTAACTGTGTAATGATACCAAACAAAAAAGACACCCTATGGGTGTCTTTTTTGTTTGTGTGAGTCGTACCGGAAGTACAATTTTCGAGGGAAAATTTCATAAAAAGTACACCTGTATTTTGGGCAAAAAAAGAGCGCCGAAGCAGAAATTTCTCCTGTTTCGGTGCATTTTTTATATTACTCCTCTATATTCCATAAGCTTTGTGCGCCTGTCGACACCGAGCACGCACCTGCTTTTATACACAGCTTCACCTCTTCAGCCTTATCAATAAGACCGCCGGCAATAATAGGTGTAACAATTTTTTCTTTGAGTTTTAAAATGGCTTTCAAGCAAACTCCGGGCATTATCTCTGCCATATCAGCCTTGGATGATTTCAAATTTTCGACAGTTGTACTCATAGATTGAGAATCTACTATAAAAAATCGTTGAACGGTTTTTAATCCAACCTCTTTTGCGCTCTTTATAAGATTGGACTTTGTGCTTATAATACCATCAACACTAAGACTTTTCAAAAATTCTATCCCGGCTTTATCTTTGCCAATACCCGCTGCCATATCAATATGTATATAAAGCTCCTTATTGTTTTTATGTGCCTTTGAGGCATAGTATTCAAGATTTAAAATACTTGGCTGCAAGAAAAAGATTCTATCAACATTCGACAAAAGTGCCTTTTCAAAATCTTCTTCATTTCTCACTGCCGCTATAACTATCTTACTCATAACATATACCTCTTATCAATCTTTATTAACCACAGAAATTACATCTACACCCGTGCCACAAATATTTTTAATTATAACATCACCTATGCCAACCTTCAAGTTTACTTTTGTTGCGTTTATTATTTTCATACAATCAAATATTTTTTCTTTTGGAATTGGTGAAGCAGTTTTAACAGCAATTACCTCATCGTTTTTCCCTCTGACGGTTGTTGTAACCATTCTTACAGGATTCGTTAATTCAGCCTCTACATAATTGCTGCCTCGTTTACAGGTATTTCCCGTTATATTTGTGACCTTTTTATTTTCATCAAGCTCTGCGACAATTTTGCAACCTAAAGGACATACTATACAAGTAAACTCTCTTTTCATTACGCTTCCTCCAATCCGACAAAAATGGTGTCTTTATTTTCAAGTAAACTATTATTTATGCTTATATGCTCCATACTGCCGGGTGCAAGGAGCTTTTTATTTTGCCCCATTAAAACATTACCTTCGTTATCCTTTACAACAAGTTTAACATTTTTATATACATTGCTTACTCTGAAATATATTTTAACTTTGTCATTCGCAGCATCATTTTTAATTTTCTGCGGAACAGTATATCTGACCTTTCCATCGGTTTTTACAGTAACATAGCTTTCTTCTCCTATTCCGTTTTGAATGTAGTCGGCTGCAGCTTTTCCTGCAATTTCTGCTTCATCAGATACAAAGTCAACAAGATCATGAACATGAAGCACATTACCACAGGCAAATATTCCTTCAATACTTGTCTGTCGATTTTGATCCACCAATGCACCGTTTGTAACAGGCGAAAGCGCAACTCCCGCAGAAATTGAAAGCTCATTTTCCGGTATAAGTCCAACGGACAACAGAAGCGTATCGCAAGGAATATATTTTTCTGTTCCTTCTATCGGTTTTCTCTTTTCATCAACCTTTGAAATTGTAACACCGGTTAACCTTTCTTTTCCGTGAATTTTTGTTACTGTATGACTTAACATAAGCGGAATATTAAAATCATTAAGACATTGTTCGATGTTTCTTGCAAGGCCTCCCGAATATGGCATAACCTCACATACTGCATGAACCTTTGCCCCCTCAAGAGTCATTCTTCTTGCCATAATCAAGCCAATATCTCCTGAACCGAGAATAACAACATCTTTACCCGGCATATAACCTTTCATGTTAACGAATTTTTGTGCTGTTCCCGCACTGTATATACCACTGGGTCTTGCTCCGGGAATGTTTAACGCCCCCTTCGGGCGTTCTCTACAGCCCATAGCAAGAATGATTGCCCTTGCCTTAATGGTGAAAATCCCCTCATCTTCATTTGTGGCAGTAACAGTCTTATCAGCTGCTATATCTAACACCATGGTGTTAAGCTTAATAGGGATATTTAATTCTCTTACCCTTTTCTCATATCTGTATGCGTATTCGGGACCTGTTAATTCCTCGCCGAATTTATGTAATCCAAATCCATTATGAATACATTGCTGCAATATTCCGCCAAGCGAGGAATCTCTTTCAATAATAAGTATGTCCTTTATTCCGCTTTCATATGCCGCAATAGCACTACTCATACCGGCAGGTCCACCGCCTATTATAACCAAATCTGTCATTACTTTGTCCTCCCGATATTTATTACCGATTCCCCGCCGTTTTTAGTAACATCCTCGTATGGTATTTCTAATTCTCTTGAAAGAATTTCTATAATGTACGGTGAGCAAAAGCCACCCTGGCATCTGCCCATTTGTGTTCGTGTTCTTCTCTTTACTGCATCCATATCATAAGGCTTTGGATTCTGATGAATCGCATAGACTATTTCTCCCTCAGTAATGGTTTCACAACGGCAGATGATTTTTCCGTATCTTTTATCCTTTTTTATAATCTCATTTTTTTCTTCAAGAGTTGCTTTTTGAAAAAAATGCGGTGATTTTCTGTATTTTGAATAACCTTTCTTGTTTTCAAGAGAAAGACCCATTTCAGAAAGCATACTTTCAACATATACTGCAATGGCAGGCGACGAGGAAAGTCCCGGTGATTCGATGCCAGCTACATTTATAAAGCCTTTTTGTGGTGAATTGATTATAAAATCACCCGTTGAACCCACCGAGCGAAGTCCACAGAAGGAGGTGATTGATTTACCGAAATTAAGACCATCTACATTTTCCATTGCCTGACCGATTATTTTGTCAAATCCACCCGATGTAGTTTCCTTATTTTCTTTATCTTCAATATCCTCTGATGTAGGACCTGTGAGTATATTTCCATCAACTGTAGGCGTAATGAGTATTCCCTTTCCCATTTTACTTGGCGTTCTGAAAATGGTATGCTTTACAATACTGCCACACTCTTTATCCAGAAGAATATATTCACCTCTTCTCGGATGAATTTCAAAAGAATTATCGTCCACCATTTTTGCGATTTCGTCAGAATAGATACCTGCGGCATTTATAACATATTTTGTTGTAACAGTTTCGCCTCTGTCCGATGTTATTGTATATATATTATTTTCCTCTTTTACGGAAATAACCTTAAAATTTCTTTTAAGCTCTGCCCCATTATCCATTGCATTGCCAATTGCAGCAATCGTAAGCTCATAAGGACAAACAATCGCCCCTGTCGGCGCATATAATGCATATGTTACATTATCAGAAATATTTGGCTCAATTACCTTAATCTCATCTTTATTTATTAATTTTAAGTCTTTGACTCCGTTTTTTACACCGTTTTCATAAAGCTTTTCAAGGGACTTTTTATCCTCATTGTTAAAGCCTATTACAAGCGAACCGTTTCTGATATATTTTACATCAAGCTCCTTTGCAATTTCCTCCATCATTTCCGAGCCAAGAACATTAAGCTTTGCCTTTAATGATCCATGTTCTGCATCAAAGCCTGCATGAACTATTGCAGAATTTGCTTTCGTTGCACCCTCTGCAACATCATTTTCTTTCTCTAAAATGCAAATTTTAAGCTCATAGCGTGAGAGTCTTCTTGCGATCATTCCTCCAACAACCCCAGCACCTATTATGGTTACATCATACATGGTTATGTCTCCTTTCAAAACAAAAAGACGCACCAAAACGAACCCTCTTTGAGGATTGCTTTGATACGTCTCTAAATCTCTATATCAAATATATAATATTAACATAAGATTGTTTTGTCAAGAGTCTATATAAAACTAGTAATATTGGCTTAGCAAATAAAACAATCAAACCATTTGTAAGAGGCAAAATATTTTCAGTTATAAAAACATCAAAGCCAACCGTTGTGACAGAAACGATTTTCTTATAATCATCTTTAATCATAATTACAACATTTTGACGGTATCCTGTTTAGCCTAATCTGAAAATGGCATGAAAAAGCCTCTTTTGCCTTGTAGACAAAAGAGGTCTATTTCTTGGTACGGGTGTTCATAACGGACTTGACTCCACCGATAAATATAAGCCAAATCAAAGCCCAGCGAAGCGGGTTTGATTTGGAGAGGAGGAGCAGCGGAGTGAATGCGCTCTGACTTTTGATAAAAAGTCGGAGCAAGCGATACAAAGCTTGCTCCGACGTGGTGCGGATGACAGGACTTGAACCTGCATGCCTCACAGCACTAGAGCCTAAATCTAGCGTGTCTGCCAATTCCACCACATCCGCAAATTGCGTTAACATTTTATCATCTGCAGACTTCTTTGTCAATCAATTTCCTATCACTTCAAAAAAAGAAAATTACTGTCAGACACAAAATTCTGCAGGCTGTACAGCACCAAAATGCGGGAAAAATCCTCCTGCTCCATGAGTGCCGACACCGCTTTTTTATAATACCGCAAATCCACCAGTACCACCTGTTCATAGCTTTCCGCCAAAAAGGTTGCAAAGCAGCTTCCAAAGGAATCCCGCAGCACCAAGATACTGCCCTTGCCCTGATTGTTGGGATTATATAGCCGCACCAAGCCCTGATTGCCACCCAAAAATACGGTATACTTGTCTGCGCCTTGAAGATTTTCCCAAAAAAACACCCCCTCCTGCCATGGATTTTCTCCAATCTGCATCCACAGTCGGCTGCCCTGCCACAGCTGTAAAGGCTCTGCGTCCGTCAGCCACAGACAGCTTCTTCGATAGGTGCTGCCCCGAAAATCCGGAATATTTTCCTTATGAAAGGCATCTTCCGGTGGACAGCTTCTGCCAAGCGCCTGCAAATAGGCACTGCAGGCAGTGTACGCCCCCAAGCTGGTCCAATGATGGTCGGTGCGGTAAAATAGCTGCTGCCCTTTAGAATGTTCCCGAAAAAGTTGGGAAATAGATGCTGACAGCGGCGAGATTGTTTCTAAAATTTCACCGTCCGGATAGGGAAATCCCAACACATAGCCGGCAGAAGGAATGACCATCAAATCCAAGGGAATATCCGCTTTTTCCGCAAATTGGTTTACATAATCCATATTCTTTTGGAGTAACTCCTCCTCGTATTCTATCGGCGGCTCCAGCAAAAAGCCCTCTGCCGCCACAATGCCCCCCGCCCCTTGTCCACTGATGGCAAGACGGGCATATGCCCCCAATCCCAAAAAATACTGCCGTCCCGGCAAATGGTCTGATACATACTGCTCCAACTCCGCATCAAAGCTGCCGTCCTGCAGCGATTGCCACGAAAATCGGGGCATTTTCTGCAAATAACGCAGCTCCAAATCGGAAAATTCCTGCTTTGGCTGCAGCCACAGCAGTGCCCCCATTCCTGCCAGCAGCAGCCAAAATAACACGCCCAGTAAAATATGCCCACATTTTGCTCTTCTCATGGTCACTCCTAAAACCGAAAATACAGAAAGGGATTATAGCTTTGTCCTGCCAGTGCGGACACTGACAACAGCAAAATCCCCAAGCCCACCAGCCAGCGTAACAGCTGCATCCACCACCGCAGGCGGCAGCGATACAGCAGATATTTGGGTATGGGCGTGGCTGCCACCACCCCCACCACAAGCCAAGGCAGGCAACGCCAAAGCTGTGGAATTTGCCAAGATGCCATGGGGCTGTATACAAACAAGCGTCTAAAAAATTCTCTCAATGCACCCATATCCTCAAAATAAAAAATCGCCCAGCCCAGCATCACCAACAGCAGTGTACCACCTCGCCGCAGCAGCTTGGGCAGCTTAGTCAGATACACAGAGGGCAGCCGCTTTTCCAGCACCAGCAGCAGCCCGTAATACAGCCCCCACAGCAGAAAATTCCACCCTGCGCCATGCCACAGCCCCGTCAGCGACCACACAATCAGCAAATTTCGGATTTGCCGCCCCCAGCCCTGCTGATTGCCGCCCAAGGGAATATAAACATACTCCCGAAACCATGTGGACAGGCTGATATGCCACCGCCGCCAAAATTCCGTGATGGAGCAGGAGATATAGGGATAATCAAAATTTTTCAGAAAGGAAAAGCCAAACATCAGCCCCAAGCCACGAGCCATATCGCTGTAGCCGGAAAAATCAAAATAAATCTGCAGACTGTAGCACACAAGCCCCAGCCACGCCGCCGCTGTACCCTCAAATGCCTGCAACTGCTGCCAAATCTGTCCCATTGGATTTGCCAGCAGCAGTTTTTTCCCCAGCCCCACCAAAAACAATTGAATGCCGTCCGACACATCTGCCCAATTTTCCCTACGGCTTTTCATCTGCTGGGCAATGTCGGCATAGCGAACAATCGGTCCTGCAATTAGCCGTGGAAACAAGGTGATATAAGTCGCAAAGGTCAGGATGTTTTTTTGCACCGCAGCTCTGCCCCGATACACATCCACCACATAGCTGATGCAATGAAAAATATAAAAGGAAATGCCCATGGGCAGCGCCACCGCCCACATCCCCGGCAAAAGGGGGCTGTACTTAAAATATCCAAGGCACAATAAGCACCCTGTCACAGTAATGCCCACCAGCCATGGGGCACGAAATCGGGCAACTCCCAAGCCGCCCAAATAAGTAAAGCCAATGACAAGCAACATCAGCGGCAAATACCGCCATTCCCCAAAGCCGTAAAATGCAAGGCTGAACAGCAGCAGCACTGTGTTGCGCAGCTTCTTTGGGGCAAAATAATACACCAAAAGCACAGTGGGCAAAAAGAGAAATAAAAAAACATTGCCGGAAAAGACCAAAAAATCCCTCCTTTCCAAAGAAGCGTTACTTTCCTGTATCCGAACAAGAACGTAACCAAAGAAATCGTTCGGGGGTGGTGCTTCGCGCAGCGAATCCGCAATTTCTATGCTTGCCGGGGGCAAGCATACCATAATTCATGCGCATTTGCTCGTAGCGCCTCCCCTATGCGACATTCTTTTGGTGCTTTTCTTGGCGAAGCAAGAAAAGTACAACATATCCCCAAACGACAATTTACTTTTCCCAGTCTAGGTATTGCGCCAGTGCTTCTGCCTGCGGACTGACCAACAGTGCAAAATAATTGCCCCATATCATAATTTTTGCCTGCTGCACCACCGCATACTGCTCCGGCGAATAGGTTTTACTCTCTGCCGCCTTTTGCTGCAGCCGCTTTTCCGCCGCAGCCCGCAGATGCTGCAGCGCCTGCGTATCCTTTGCCTCCAAAAGCCAAATTTCATCGGCTCGAAGGCTGTCGGCGCACAGATACACCGCCCCCTGCACCCAATCCTCCGGCGAAATGCCACACAAATTCTCCATCACTTCCTCCGACAGAGAAAGCATTTGGGGAAGCACTGCCTGTCCAATCAGCATTTGAGAAACCTCCGTTAAATTCATCTGCACCGAAACGGGCTTGCTGCAGCCCGTCAGCAGAAGAAGCAATATAAGAAGTATTTTTTTCATGCTCTGCCCTCTGCCACCGCTTGCAGCACCTGCAGCCACGCCTGCACGCCGGCATCTGTCAAATGGCATTTATTATCCGAGCAAAATTTCGGCAGTAACGCCCCATTTTCGTCCTTCAGGCTTTCTCCCACCTCCACAAAAATGCAGCCCTCCTGCCATGCAAAGTCCCGTAGGGCTGCATTGTAGGCATCAATGCTGGCGTTATTCAGCTTTTTCCCCTCAAACGCCGGCATGACAGGGGTCAGGCTCTGTATGTAAATATCCACATCCGGACACTGCCGGCGAATACTTTGAAGAATGGTATCCCAATTTTTCATTGCCAAATCCAAGCCAAACACCACATCATTCATGCCCAAAAGCAGAAATGCCTTATCCGCTTTGCAGGCTTTTAGCGCCTCTGCCGGGGACATAGGCTCGCCCTGATAGGTTAGGCTCACCACATCCTTGCCACCGGGCGGCAGCACCCCATGCCGCAGGGAATAATTACCGGCGCACAAAAACTGCGCACCGGACAGCTGTCCGGTTTTCAGGCAATAATTCCGCAGGGCAAGGGTGACGGAATCGCCAATAAAGACGGCATTTTCAAAAAAAGGCTTGTCCTGCACTATCTGTGTGGTGGGCGGTGCGGTGGATGGCAGGGTCGGTGGCGCAGTGGGCTGTGTGGAAACCGTTCCGGAGGGCGCAGAAGGCTGCGTTACCGGCGGCGAGGCTTCCTTGTCCTCCGGTTTTCGGGCTGCCAGCAGCCCTGCAGCGAGACTCAACAGCCCCAGCACAAGCAGCAGCCGCACAATCATCCGTTGCAGCACTCTCGACAGCCGCTGCCGTTTCCGGCGGTGATATTTTTCTTCCATGTGGTTTTCCTCCTTCTGTGTTTTTTTCATTATATCTCAGAAATTTTGGAGGATTCCCCCCAAGGGTGTCGAAGCCGCCCTTTTGCATTGGGCTTTTTTCCTGTCCCCTTCGACTGAACCAGTCTGAAGGAAACAAAAGTTGACATAAATCTAGAAAACCCTGTTTTTCGGGGAATTATGTCGCCTTGAGTTTTCCACATTCTCCACAGGTTTTTCCACAGGCAAATCCTGTCAAACGCCTGTTTTTAATGGGTTTTTCGGGTTTGAACAAAAAAACTCCACAACCTGCACACAGGTTGTGGATAAAATTCGGTTTACAGAATATTAAGCAAAATAATGCAACTCCGCACTGAAAATTCGACTGGGCTTCCTATCCTCCGACCGCTGAATATCCAGCCGAAGCACCCCCTCCGGGGTCATTTCCCAGCCCAAAAGCAGCTCCTCGCCCTCCCGTGCCTCCGAAAGATAGCACAAGGTAAAGCCCTGCAGCTGATGTGCCCCATGAAAGCCGCTGGGCAGCAAATCCGCCGCCCAATCCAAATACCGGCAATTATTCATGTGCCCATTTACATCCAAATCTGTAAAGCACACCCTACGATGACAGCCGGCAGCCAAGGACGATGGCACTAAGGACGCCGGACTGGGTAGCTCATTGCCCCGCAGGACACCAGGCACCAGCACGCCGCTTTTTCCCGGCAACACCATGGCACGGCTATGGCTGTCCATCAGCACCCACAGACTAACCGAACGAAACAACTCCTGCCCCTTTTCGTCCAATGCCACCACACTTCGGGGATAGGAAACCCGGGTAGTAGGCATAGGCCATGTTTCCAAGGTGATGGTTTCGCCCTTTTGGGGCAAGCGGGTAATCTGCACACCATGGCGGATAATTGCCCAAAACAGCCCTCGTTCCGCCACCTGACGGCTGACAGACAGGGCGTTACAGTGCTGTCCTGCCACTTCCTGCACATAATATAGTAAAGAGGACAGCTTCAGCTTGTCAAAGCAATCTGTCACCATGTCATCCAGCTGAAATTGTTTGCGATAAATCGGCTCCATTATACCCACCAAAACGTCTTTCCGGTCAGCTTTGCTTTTCCACCTGCAGCTCCATTGTCAGCTGTCTGCCGCTGCGGAACACCACCGCCACAAGGATGTCTCCGGCTTCGCTATATAAAAGCCGGTCATACAAATCCGCCTGCTCCGTCAGTCGGTAGCCATCCAGTGCCAACAAAATATCTCCCTGCAGCAGCCCCTGCCTTTGTGCATGGCTGCCCTCTAAAACCTCTGTTATCTGCAAGCCGCCGGGCAAACTCCAATACTGCTGATACAGTCCGGAAATTTCTTCTGTTTCAATTCCCAAGGTAGGGCGGTTTGCCACACTGCCACGGCATATCAGCTGAGAAAGCAAGCTCTTTAATTCTGCACTGGGCAGGGTAAAGCCCTGTCCTTGGGTCAAATTGTCATCAAAATGTCGGGCAATTTTGCCCACATGAATACCCACAATCTGTCCATACGCATTAAAAACCGGACCAAAATTGCTTTTTGCATCGGTGCGAATCAGCGGCAGCGGCAGCTTCCCCATAATATAAGGACGGCTCAGGGCATGGACCACGCCATCGGTCATCACAGGACGCTCCTGTCCTGCGCCGGAAAAGGCATACACCGTTTCTCCCATACACAGTGCCTGTGAATCCACAAATTCCGCAGCGGTCAGGTTTTCCGCCTCCACATATAGCACTGCCAAATCGGAAAAATAATCACTGCCCACCGGCACTGCCCGTAGCTGCTGCCCATCCGGCAGCCCTACAAAAATCCTATTGGCATCTACGATGCCATGAGCATTGGTCAAAATATAGCCCTCCGAGGATAAAATCACGCCCACACCCACCGGCTGCGTACCGACAGGGGTTTGGGAATAGATATGCACCAAGGATTTTTTATTTTTTTCATAAACCTGACGGGCAGACAACTGATGTGCTACTTGGCTCTTGGGGGGCATCTGCAAGGGAAGCTCCCAGAAGGAAACCTCCGGCAAGCTGGGCAGCTGCTCCTGTCGGGATGTCAGCAAGGAGTCAATGGGCTGCGCCTGTGCATCGTTGGGGTCTACCGACAGAGTGATAACGGAATTTTTTTGCTCCGTCAAATGCGGCAGCAGCCGAATATTTGCAATGCCCATGGCGCTGGTCAGACCGCACAGCAAAATCACGCCGGTCAGCATGACAGCCGCTATACCGCTGACTTTTTTGCTTCGGTTGGAAGCACCGGTTTGATAGGTGCCTGCATCCCAAATTTCAGGATTTTCATTGGGAATAGGATTGGTTTCACGCATAAAATAACCTCAAAAAGGATTGTCGCTTATGATTATAGCTTGCCTCTCCCTTTAGGAGAGGCAAGAAAAACTTGATAAACTCCACTTTTTCTATCAATTCATCAATGGCAGGGTAAAGGTAAACTCCGTCTTTCCGTCCATGCTGGTGACGGAAATATCCTCGCCGTGCAGTCCCACAATGGTTTTGACAATATAAAGTCCCAGTCCCCAGCCATCTCGGTTTTGGGCACGGCTTTTGTCCGTCTTGTGGAAACGGTCAAACAGCAGCGGCAGCTCCTCCGGCGGTACGGTTTCACCGTCATTGCCCACCGATACATAGATTTTGCTGCCATCCTCCCGGATTTTCAGGCTCAATGTGCCGCCCTGAGGGCAGAATTTTACCGCATTGTCCAAGAGGTTGTAGATGACCTGTGAAATATAGTCCTGCTGTGCCACTGTATAGGCAGGATGCTCCGGCATATCCACCTCCACATTGATGTCCTTGGAGAGAATTTTCTGCTCAAAGGTAATGAGCATCTGTCCGGCACATTCCTCCACATCAAAACGGGACATCTTATCAGAGGGAATACCTCCCTGACTTTGCAGCTGGGAAATATCCAGCATGGAACGGACCAAACGGGCAAGCCGCTTGGTTTCCGCAGAAACGATTTGCATATAATAGCGCTGCTTACTCTCCGGAATCGTGCCATCCAAAATGCCATCCACATAGCCGCCGATGGTGGTCATGGGGGTTTTCAGCTCATGGGACACATTTGCCACAAATTCCTGCCGGCTGTATTCGCTCTTTTGTAAGGAGGATGCCATATTGTTAAAGGCAACGGCAAGCTCCTCCACCTCCCGTGCCTCCATGCCCGTCAGCTTGACCCGTGCCTCCAAATCACCATGACCGAAGGCTTTTGCCTTGCGTGCCATCTCCTGCAGCGGATAGCTCTGCAGTCGGGCAAAATAGCCCATGGCAACAACGGAAATCAGCATCACCGCAATAGCGCCCAACATAAACATATTGGAAATCCGCTGCAAAACCTGCTGGGTATCGGTAATGGGAGAGGATACAATCACATAGCCCACCACAGCGCCTGTGGCACTGGCATACACCGGACGGGCAGACATATACCGGGGCTCTTCATACAATACCTGCAGAAAATTGGAATCGGTCTTTGTAATCACCAAGCCCTGATGTGAGCAGCCGCCGGGAGAATCGGAGCAAAGCACAACTTTGCCCTTGCTGTCGCAAATCACCGCATCCATACCGGAAATCCGTGCCGTCAAATCCAAATTCAGCAAAAACTCGGTGCTTGACATAGCGCCTTCGGTATAATACGCCGAGGCTAACTGGGACAAGATGGTTGCATTATTATCCAGCCGGTCAAATGCCTGCTGCGTTAAATAGTCCCGTACCAAAGCCTGCAGCGCCATTCCCAGCACCAGCAGTGCCAGTAAAAAGATAATAACCGCTGTTAAAAAAGTACGACCTTGGCTGGTTTTCATGTCTTATGCTACCTCAAATTTGTAGCCTACGCCCCAAACTGTCTTTAAGCCCCAGCTTTCGCTGACACCCTCCAGCTTTTCACGCAGACGCTTCACATGCACATCCACTGTCCGGCTGTCGCCAAAATAATCAAAGCCCCAAACCTCGTCCAAAAGCTGATTACGGGTATAAACCCGATTGGGAGAGGAGGCAAGGTAGAATAATAGCTCCATCTCCTTGGGGGGCGTATCCACCTTTTTGCCATTCACCAAAAGCTCAAAGGAATCCATATCAATGACCAAATTTTCAAACACCAGCCGCCGTGCCTTCTTTTCGGCAGTCACACCGGTGCTGCGGCGAAGCACTGCCTCAATACGAGCCAGCACCTCCTTCATTTCAAAGGGCTTGGTCACATAGTCATCCGCACCTGCCTTGAGACCCGAAACCTTATCATCGGTTTCGCCCTTGGCGGTAAGCATAATCACAGGGGTTTGGCTTTCGGCACGGATGGCTCTGCAAACTGCCCAGCCGTCCATGACCGGCATCATCACATCCAACAGCACCAAATCCGGCTGCAGGGAGCGGAACTTCGCCAGTCCTGCACCGCCGTCAGCGGCAAGGGACACGGCATAGCCCTCCTTTTCCAAATACATCTGCAGAAGCTCCGCAATATTGTGGTCATCCTCTACAATCAAAACAGAGATTGCCATGGAATATACCTCCTATACGAAAACGGTTTTATTTTAATCCAATTATACCCACATCTCCGGCATTAGGGTGAACAATTTGTTAAGAGTTCGCCGGTAATTTGTGAACAGACAAGTTTTTTCTTGCATTCGTTTCCGTTTTTGACTATAATAAGGGAAAAAAGAATTGAAGAATTACAATTCACCTATACTTTGACTCTCCCAAAGGGAGAGTCAAAGTAAATACAGCAACCCTCAACAACTATTTGAAAGGAGCAATTATGCTGGAAATTTTAAAAGCCGTCCTTTTCGGCATTGTGGAAGGTATCACTGAATGGCTGCCGGTGTCCTCCACCGGACACCTGATTTTGCTGGAGGAATTTATCCGACTGGACATTTCGCCTGCCTTTTATGAAATGTTTCAGGTGGTCATTCAGCTTGGTGCTATTATAGCAGTTTTGGTGCTGTTTTTCAACAAACTCAACCCTTTTTCTCAGAAAAACACAGACATACAGCAGAAAAACATTTGGCAGCTTTGGGGCAAGGTCGTGGTGGCTGTTCTTCCCTCTGCGGTGCTGGGCTTACTACTGGACGATTGGCTGGACGAAAAGCTATACAACTATGTGACGGTCGCTCTGATGCTGATTATCTATGGTGTCGCATTCCTGCTGGTGGAAAAACGCCCCCAAAAAGCAACCATTCAGGATGTGTATGCCATTGATTACCGCACCGCCCTGCTGATTGGTGCCTTTCAGGTGCTGAGCCTCATTCCCGGTACATCCCGCAGCGGCGCTACCATTTTGGGCGCAATTTTCTTGGGTGTCAGCCGTCCTGCCGGTGCGGAATTCTCCTTTTTCCTTGCCATTCCCACCATGCTGGGTGCCAGCGGACTAAAGCTGGTGAAATATCTTTTTGAAGGCAATATTCCCACCCAAAATGAAATTTGGGTGCTCATCACCGGCTGCATCGTCAGCTTTGTGGTCAGCCTCTTGGTCATTCGTGCCCTGATGGAGTATGTTCGCCGCCACAGCTTTTCTGCCTTTGGCATCTACCGCATCGTGCTGGGTGGCGCAGTACTGCTGTATTTTGCTCTACAATAAAAATTCTCCCATCCGTTTTTCTGCGGATGGGAGAATTTTTGTATAAAATGATAAATTACCGAAAAAAAACATGGGTTTTACTCTTGCATTTTGTGAGATTTTACTTTATAATAGGCTTAAATTTAAGGTGAGGGGTGCATTTCTTGGGAGAAGTCATTGCCATGCTGTCCGGCAAGGGCGGCACAGGAAAAACGGCTGTCTGCGCCGGCATTGCCACCGCATTGGCTGCCGCCGGAAAACGGGTGCTGTGCATTGACGGCGATGTGGGTTTGCGAAATTTGGATGTGTTTTTGGGCATGAGCGATATAGAAGCACTGTCCTTTGAAGATGTGTCCAGCGGAAATTACAGCCTGAGTGCCGCCGCTGTCCACCCCAAGTACCCCATTTTGTCCTTTCTCACCGCCCCCACAAACTGCCGCTTTGAGGACATCGACACCGACCGCTTTGCCCTGCTGCTGCGAAAAGCAAGGGAACACTTTGACTATGTTTTCTTAGATGCCCCTGCAGGCATGGGTGCAGGCTTTCGGTTTGCCGCCACTGTAGCGGATAAATCCATCCTTGTCACCATTCCCGACCCTGCCTCCATTCGCTGCGCCGAGCGTGCCACCCAAGAATTAAACCGATGCGGCACCAAAAATATCCGGCTGGTGGTCAATCGCACCTATCCGGAGCTGCTGAAAGCGCTGAATGTGACCATTGACGATATGATGGATTCTATCGGTCTGCCGCTGCTAGGCGTTATTCCCTCAGACCCTAATATTAATTTTGCCGCCGCTGCCGGAAAGGCGCTGCTGCAATATAGCCGCCGGGGCGCAGCCGCTGCCCTTGGACGGATTGCAAAACGGATACAAGGAATACCGGTGAAAGTTTCCAGCCGGTGAACATAGAAAAAGGAGTATAGAATATGAATATTGCATTTCTGGCTCACGATAAGAAAAAAGAGCTGATGGTTCATTTCTGCACCGCATACAAAGGTGTGTTGATAAAGCATGATTTATTTGCCACCGCCACCACCGGTCGGCTGATTACGGACAATACCGGTCTGCCCATTACGCTGCTGCTGTCCCATAAGCAGGGCGGTCATCAGCAGATTAACGCAAGAATTGCCTACAATGAAATTGATTTGGTACTGATGTTTACTGACCCCAACGCCACCGATAACTGGGACAATAACCAAATCGTGGAAACCATCCGCCATTGCGACAAGCACAATGTGCCGGTAGCGACCAATTTGGCATCTGCCGAAATGCTGATTATGGGCTTACAGAGAGGCGATTTGGATTGGCGTGAAATGCTGCACCAAAAGCCCAGATATTGATTTTGAAAGGGATTTTTATGGATATTATCAAGCCCCGGACACTGTCCGGGTTTATGGAGCTTCTGCCGGGTAAACAGGCGCAGCTGGAACGGATGATGGAAATTCTCCGGAAAACCTACAGCCTGTACGGCTTTGCTGCATTGGACACCCCTGCCATCGAGGATGCGCAAATTCTTCTTGCCAAGAGCGGCGGCGAAACCGAAAAGCAGATTTACCGCTTTCAAAAGGGCGACAGCGATTTGGCGCTGCGCTTTGATTTGACCGTGCCGCTGGCAAAATATGTGGCGCTGCACTACAATGAACTGGCTTTCCCCTTCCGCCGGTATCAGATTTCCAAGGTCTATCGGGGGGAACGGGCACAGCGTGGTCGTTTCCGTGAATTTTATCAGGCAGATATTGACATCATCGGTGACGGCAAGCTGGACATTCTAAACGATGCGGAAATTCCTGCCATTATTTATTGGGTGTTCCGAGACTTCGGTTTAAAGCGCTTCCAAATTCGGGTCAACAACCGCAAAATTCTCTCCGGCTTCTACGCTATGCAGGAGCTGTCGGAAAAAAGCGAAGATATTATGCGTACCGTGGACAAGCTGGACAAAATCGGCGTAGACAAGGTGCGGCTGTTACTAGTGGAGGATTGCGGAATTCTCCCGGAAAAAGCGGAAGAAATTCTAAAATTTATCTCCATTCGTGGTACAAACGCCGAGGTTTTGTCCGCACTGGAGGGATACTCCGGTGGCAATGAACTATTTGACTTAGGCGTAGCAGAGCTGAAAACTGTGACGGAAAATCTGTCCGCCTTTGGCGTGCCGGAGGAAAATTTTGCGGTGGATTTGACCATTGCCCGAGGTTTGAACTACTACACCGGAACGGTGTACGAAACCACTCTATTCGACCATCCGGAAATCGGTTCGGTTTGCTCCGGCGGTCGCTACGACAATTTGGCTGGCTACTATATCGACAAGCCCCTGCCCGGTGTGGGCATTTCCATCGGTCTGACCCGTCTGTTCTATGTGCTGGACGAGCAGGGTCTACTGAATTCTGACCTGCCAACCGCCCCCTGCGATGCTCTGATTTTGCCCATGACCCAGGAGGTTACCCCTGCGGTGACACTGGCGCAGCAGCTGCGTAACAGCGGCATTCGAGTACAGCTTTACGGCGAGCAGAAAAAATTCAAGCAAAAAATGGCGTATGCAGATAAGCTGGGCGTGCCCTTTGCGGTACTGCTGGGCGAGGATGAAATTTCACAGGGCAAATGCGCCGTGAAGAATATGAAAACCGGTCAGCAGGTGCTGCTGACGGCAGAAGAAGCCGCCAGCTACATCCAAGCAGAGCTGAAAGCCAATAACGGACCGATTATTTTGGAAAAATAAAAAATACCGGGAGGAATTGCCATGAAACGGGCAGACTATATCAGTTGGGATGAGTACTTTATGGGCATTGCCATGCTGGCTGCTAAGCGAAGCAAGGACCCCAGCACACAGGTAGGTGCCTGCATTGTTTCCCAAGACAATATCATCATCTCTACCGGCTACAACGGTATGCCCAAGGGCTGCTCCGATGACGAATTCCCTTGGGAACGGGAGGGTGAGGAAACCAAATACCCCTTTGTGGTCCATGCAGAGCTGAACGCAGTTCTCAATGCCAACGGTCGTGACCTGCGAGGCAGCCGAATTTATGTGGATTTGTTCCCCTGCAACGAATGTGCCAAGGCAATCATTCAAAGCGGCATCAAAGAGGTCATCTATCTCTCGGATAAATATGCCGACACCATGGCAAATCTCGCCTCCAAGCGGATGCTGTCTGCCGCCGGAATTCGCTACACCCAAATGAAGACCACCCACGCCCCTCTGGTTTTGGACTTCACCCCGGTAGAGAATAAATAACAATCACCTTTTTAACAGGGTTTCATGTGAAACATGAAACCCTGTTTTTTTATTTTCTTTTTATTATAGTATCACCGCAAAAAAACCTTGTTTTTTACATCGAAATATGCTATTATTTAGGTTGAGATATTGTGGAGAAAAATTGCCTTTTTCTCCCTTATAAAAAGGGAAAGGAGCTATAAAAACATGTATTCATCTGCCTATGTCTGGGCAAAGATTTTGGGCTATATGGAAGAACAGCTGGGTGCTGTGATTATTTCCACTTGGTTTGATGATGCAGAGGTGGTAGAGCTGAACGAGGAGCATTTGATTTTGCACACTTCCTCCGATTACCGCCGGGAAATCATTACCAAACGATGCGGAAGCTATATTCAGGAAGCATTAAAGGAAATCTTCAATTCTGATGCCAAACTCATTGTTTTCGGTGACGAGGAGCTGGACACCTATCGCTCCCGTGGAAAAAACAACACCGTTATGGATTTTAATCCCCAGTTCAACTTTGACAACTTTGTGGTAGGTCCCTCCAACCGCTTTGCCCACGGTGCTGCCATTGCAGTTTCCAATCATCCCGGCGAAGCCTACAACCCTCTATTTATCTACGGACCTCCCGGTGTGGGCAAAACCCATCTGCTGTACGCCATTGCCAACGGCATCCGCAAAAAAAATCCGGATGCAAATATTGTCTACATCAAGGGCGACCAATTTACCAATGAGCTGATTGCCGCCATTCAAAGCGGTAAAAATATTGAATTTCGCAGCAAATACCGGGAGGCAGACCTGTTCCTTATTGATGATGTACAGTTCATTGCCGGTAAGGAAAGCACCCAGGAGGAATTTTTCCACACCTTTAACAAGCTCTATGAGGAGCATAAGCAAATTGTCATGACTTCCGACCGAAAGCCCAGCGATATGCTGACACTGGAGGACCGCTTAAAAACCCGATTTGAATGGGGTCTATTAGCAGATGTTCAGCCGCCGGACTATGAAACCAGAATGGCAATTCTAAAAAATAAGGCAAAAACACTGGGGCTAAATTTGGATGATGATGTGTGCAACTACATTGCCATTAATATTACCAACAATGTCCGGCAAATTGAGGGAACAGTGAAAAAAATCATGGCGTACAGGGACTTGGATAATATGCCCTTGGATTTGCAAAACATTTCCAAAGCCATGGCAGATATGTTCAAGGCAGAGGGTAATGCCCTGCCTACCCCCAGTTTGATTATTTCTCAGGTTTGCAAATTCTATTCTGTGGATGAGATTGTTCTGCGTGGCAGTCAAAAGAGCAAGGGCATCGCTGAAGCCCGACAGGTCGCTATGTATTTGATTCGGAAGCTGACCAACCTGTCCTTGCCGGACATCGGCAAAGAATTTGCCAAGGACCATTCTACTGTGCTTTATAACATCCGCAAGGTGGAGGTAGCTCTAAAAAATAAGGATACGGAGCTACAGAACAACATTCGGGACATTACTGCAAATATTAACTCCTGTCTTTAACTGTTTGAAAGTTCCTGCGAGGCTTTTTATAAAGTTTCCACAGCCCTTGTGGAATGTGGAAGGAATTCCTGTGGAAAAAAATGTGAAAAAAATCACTTCACAGCCCCTGTGGAAAACCTCTGATTTTTCCACAGACCCCTGTGAAAAAAAAATCCTTGCAATGACTTGCTTTGCGGCACTTTTCCACATAAATTTCCTCTATTACTGTTAATACTACCTTAACTTATCTATTTTTATATATATTTTTATAAATAAACAAGAAAGGAATCACCGATATGCGTTTTACCTGTGAAAAAAGTATGCTCTCTGCCGGACTGAATATTGCCAGCCGTACAGTAGCAACCAAAAGCAGTCTTTCTGTCATTGAAGGTATTCTTTGCAGAGCCGGTGCCGGCATCAGCCTGACCGGCTACAATATGGAAACTGCCATTACCCATCAAATTGAAGCGGAGGTAACGGATGCCGGTGAATGTATTCTCCCTGCACGTTTGTTTGGAGATATTATTCGGCGACTGCCGGAGGGTCCTGTGACCGTTGTTGTGGATGAAAACTATAAGGTTTCCATTCGCTCCGGCTATGCTGCCTTCACTATTTCCGCAGAAAGTGCGGATGATTATCCGGTTTTGCCGGATGTCAATACCGGAAAGAGCATCCGAATTCCTCAAATAGCACTCAAAGAGCTGATTGGTGGCACGATTTTTGCGGTTTCTGAAAATCAGGGTCGTCCCATTCACACCGGTGTGAAGTTTGAGGTGGAGGACAATGCTATTTCTGCCATTGCAGTCGATGGATTCCGGCTGGCACGCCGTACATATCATCCGGAGGATGCCACCGGCCGTCAGCTTTCCTTTGTTGTTCCGGCAGCAGGCTTGAAAGAAGTGGAAAAAATCCTGATGGACAATAACGAGGATGTTTCGTTTACCCTTGGTACAAAGCACATTTTGTATCAAATGGGTGATACTACCTTGGTTTGCCGTCTGTTGGAGGGCGATTTTTTAGATTGGCGAAAGGTCGTTCCCACCAATTGCCCCATTCGGCTATGCGCTCATGTTTCAGATTTGGCAAGCTCCATTGAGCGTGTGGGTCTGATTGTTTCGGAAAAATACAAAAGTCCGGTGCGGTGTGTCTTTGCAGATAATGTGCTGCAGATGAAAACCAATACCACCATCGGCGTGGCGGAAGACCGTTGCGCCATTGCCTGTGACGGCAAGGAGCTGGAAATCGGCTTTAATGTGCGGTATTTGGCAGATGCGCTGAAGGTTATTCCCTCTGAGGAAGTCATTATGGAGCTGACCAATCATTTAAGCCCCATTGTGCTGACTCCGGCGGATGAAAAATATGATTTTGCCTACATGGTCCTGCCGGTGAGAATTAAGAGCTAAATTTAGGAGCAAAGCATGAAAGTAACCGTAAAAAAGAAGGAAAATGCCATTCCTGTATATATTCATTCGGAATTTATTAAGCTGCAGGATGCGCTGAAATATGCCAATGTGGTCTATTCCGGCGGCGAGGCAAAAGCTGTCATTCAGGAAGAGGCTGTGCTGGTCAACGGCGAAACCTGCACCATGCGTGGCAAAAAGCTCTACCCCGGTGACAGAGTGGAATTTGCAGGGCAGCAGCTGCTGATTTGTAGCCATGAAGCTTAATCACCTGCAGCTGCAGGACTTTCGGAATTACAATCAAATAGCGCTTTCCTTTGACCCCGGTGTGAACTTGATTGTGGGCAAAAATGCCCAAGGAAAGACCAATCTGTTGGAGGCAATCGGTTATCTTGGCTCCGGTAGGAGCTTCCGTGCCCAAAAAACCGGAGAGTTAATTCGTTTTTCGGCGGATTTTGCGGAGCTTCAAGGGCAAATCACTGCTCAAAATCGGGAGCAAAGTATTCGCTGGGTGCTGTTTTCCAATGGACGGCAGCGGATTTTGGAGAAAAACGGTGTAAAAAAGAAAACCGCCGGTGAAATTTCCGGACTTTTGCCCTCAGTGCTGTTCTGTCCGGAGGATTTGATGGTCTTAAAGGGTGGCTCTGCTCCTCGGCGCAGGCTGGGAGATGCGGTGTTATGTCAACTTAGACCTAATTACGATGCGGCATTGACGGAATACAACCGGATTTTGGAGCAGAAAAGCCGCATTTTGAAGGACCGGTTTGAAAATCCTGCCCTGCTGGAAATTTTGCCGGAGTATAACAGCCGGCTGTGTCAGGTGGGCGCACTGCTCATCAGCTATCGGGCCCGTTTTTATGAGGGCTTGGGACAGGCGGCAAGCAGGTATCATGAAGCATTTTCAGGTGGGTTGGAGGAATTTTCCCTAAAATATCGTACTGTTTCCACCGTGACGGATGCCTTTGCACCGGTGTCGGTGTTGACGGAGCAGATTCAGGCACATTTGGAAAGCCACTATCGGGCGGAGTTGGAAACAGCCCAGTGCCTCACCGGTCCCCACAAGGATGATTTTGATGTGAATTTGTCCGGCATCAGCCTGAAGCTCTATGGCTCTCAAGGACAAACCCGAACTGCCACAGTCAGCTTAAAGCTTGCTCAACGGGAGCTGATGAAGCGGGAAAGCGGCGAAGAGCCGGTGCTATTATTGGATGATGTGCTGTCGGAGTTAGACCCGGCACGGCAGGACTTTGTATTAAATCAGATTGACCATGGACAGGTATTTATTACCGGCTGTGAGCCGGGACGATTGACGAAGCTTGGAAAAACCATTGAGATTGAGAACGGAAAAATTCGTGCATAAGACAAAGGAGAATATCAATGTCTGATGAAATGAAAGTAACAGAAGAATACGGCGGTAGTCAAATTCAGGTGCTGGAGGGCTTGGAGGCGGTGCGCAAGCGCCCAGGTATGTATATCGGCTCCACCTCTTCCTCGGGCTTGCACCATTTGGTGTATGAAATCGTGGATAACTCCATTGACGAAGCTCTTGCCGGCTACTGTAAGCATATTACCGTCACCATTAATCCAGGAAATTCCATTACGGTAACGGATGACGGTCGTGGTATTCCTGTAGATATTCAGCCCCAGACCGGAAAGCCGGCACTGGAGGTTGTATTCACCGTGCTTCACGCCGGCGGTAAGTTCGGCGGTGGCGGCTATAAGGTGTCCGGCGGTCTGCATGGCGTGGGTGCATCTGTGGTCAACGCCTTGAGCGAAAGCCTCACTGCCCGTGTCTATAAAAACGGTTTGATTCATGAAATGAAGTTTGCCAGAGGTAATATTCTGCAGGAAATGACCGTTGTGGGCAAGAGCGATAAAACCGGTACGGAGGTTACCTTCCAGCCCGACCCGGAAATGTTTGATACTCTAGAATATGATTATGAAATTCTCCATGAACGGATGCGGGAGGAAGCCTTCCTCAACGGCGGTTTGACCATTACCATTACCGATGCCCGTGGGGAGGAAGCTGTTTCCGAAACCATGTGCTATGAGGGCGGTATCAAGGAATTTGTGCTGTGGCACAACCGCAATAAAACCGCTGTTCATTCCGATGTGATTTATCTAAACGGCATGAAGGGCGATGCCTCTGCGGAAATTGCCCTGCAATATACGGATGGCTACAATGAATTTTTACTGTCCTTTGCCAACGATGTTCGTACCCCCGAAGGCGGTATGCACGAAACCGGCTTCAAAACGGCGTTGACCCGTGTGCTGAACAATTACGGCATCAAGTATAATATTCTCAAAAATGATGACAAGGTATCCGGTGAGGACTGCAGAGAGGGCATCACTGCCATTATCTCCGTTAAGCTGACGGATGCCCAGTTTGAAGGTCAGACCAAGGCAAAGCTGGGCAATGCCTATATCCGCACCTTGGTGGAGCAGATTGTGGGCGACCAGCTGGCAACCTATTTTGAGGAGCATCCTCAAACCGCTAAAATCATTTTGGAAAAAGCAATGATGGCAAATCGGGCAAGAGAAGCTGCCCGAAAAGCAAGAGATTCCATTCGCCGGAAAACCGGCTTGGAATCCGGTCAAATGCCGGACAAGCTGCAGGACTGCAATGAACGGGACCCCAGCCTCTGCGAAATTTACATCGTGGAGGGTGACTCTGCAGCAGGCTCTGCCATTCAGGGCAGAGATTCCCGTTTCCAAGCCATTTTGGCTATGTGGGGCAAGATGCTCAATGTGGAAAAAGCAAGAGCAGACAAAATTTACGGCAACGATAAGCTGTATCCGCTGATTGTGGCACTGGGCGCCGGCATCGGTGAGGAATTTGACATTGAAAAACTCCGCTATCACAAGGTCATCATCATGGCGGATGCGGATGTGGACGGCGCGCATATCCGTACCCTGCTGCTGACCTTCTTCTTCCGGTATATGCGTCCGCTGATTGAGCATGGCTATGTATATTCGGCTGTGCCACCGCTGTATAAGCTGATTCGTGGCAAGACGGTGAAGGTTGCCTATTCCGATGAGGAGCGAGATATGGTTTCGGCGGAAATGCGGGCGGACAATCCCAACGCCAGAGTGGAAATCAGCCGTTTTAAGGGCTTGGGCGAAATGGATCCCCATGAGCTGTGGGAAACCACCATGGACCCGGAAAAGCGCTCTTTGCGGCGGATTACTTTGGATGACGCCATCCGTGCCGATGCGATTTTCACGGTGCTGATGGGGGAACAGGTCGAGCCTAGAAAAGAATGGATTGAACGCAATGCAAAATATGCGGTCAATATCGATGTTTAAGGAGGTGACGGATTTTGGCACATAATCGTAGTTACAAACCGGAGGATATCCTCTTCCCCAATCAGGTGATTACGGAAAGTCTTCTGGTGGATGAGATGGAAAAATCCTATATTGAATATGCCATGTCGGTCATCGTCGGTCGTGCCCTGCCGGATGTGCGGGACGGCTTAAAGCCGGTCCACCGCCGGATTTTGTACACCATGTACGAAAGCGGTTTAACCTCCGATAAGCCCTTTAAAAAGTCTGCCACCTGCGTGGGTGATGTGCTGGGTAAGTACCATCCCCATGGTGACGGCTCTGTTTACGATGCCATGGTGCGTTTGGCGCAGGATTTCTCCATGCGGTATATGCTGGTGGAAGGTCACGGTAACTTTGGCTCTGTGGATGGCGACCCTCCGGCGGCTTATCGTTACCCTGAGGCAAGACTGTCTAAAATTTCCAACGAAATGCTGCGGGACATTGACAAGGACACCGTGGATTGGGACCCCAACTTTGACGAAAGGCGGAAAGAGCCCCGTGTTCTGCCGTCCCGTTTCCCTAATTTGCTGGTCAATGGCTCTTCCGGTATTGCCGTTGGTATGGCAACCAACATTCCCCCTCATAATCTGCAGGAGGTTATCAATGCGGCAATCTGCGTCATTGACAATCCAGAGGCAGATTTGGCGGATTTGATGGAGCATATTTCCGGTCCGGATTTCCCCACCGGCGGCATCATCATGGGTCGCAGTGGTATTCGTGCCGCCTATGCCACCGGTCGTGGCAAGGTGGTGGTCCGTGCCCGTACGGAATTTGAGGAGTTCGGCAAGGACAGAATGAGAATTATCGTCACTGAGCTTCCCTATCAGGTCAACAAGCGTCAGCTGATTAAAAATATTGCTGAGCAGGTGAAGGATAAAAAGCTGGATGGCATCTCCGACCTTCGTGACGAAACCGACCGCAACGGTATGCGGATGGTCATTGAGCTGAAGAAGGATGCCAATCCCCAGGTGGTGCTGAACAATCTGTTCAAGCAGACTGCTTTGCAGAGTAGCTTTGGCATTATTCTGCTTGCGTTGGTGGACAATCAAAAGCAACCGAGAATTCTGTCCCTGCGGCAGATTTTGGATGAATATCTGTCCTTCCAAATGGAAGTTTTGACTCGACGTACCCAGTTTGATTTGCGCAAGGCGCAGGAGCGTGCCCATCTGTTGGAGGGCTTGCTGATTGCGCAGGATAACATTGACGAGGTTATCCGCATCATCCGCTCTGCCTATGACGATGCCAAGCAGAAGCTGATGGAGCGCTTCTCTTTGTCTGAGGTGCAGGCGCAGGCAATCTGCGATATGCGTTTAATTGCACTGCAGGGCTTGAACAGAGAAAAGCTGGAGGCTGAATTTAAGGAATTGCAGGGCAAAATTGCCTATTATCAGGAGCTATTGGCTGACCCCGTCAAGCTGCAGGCTGTTCTGCGGGATGAGCTGGTGGAAATTCGGGATAAATTCGGTGACAAGCGCAAGACCGAAATTCAGGATGTGGAGGACGAAATCGACATCGAGGATTTGATTGAGGAGGAAACCTGCGTGTTTACCCTCTCCAATCAGGGCTATATCAAGCGGATGCCGGTGGATACCTATCGCACGCAGGGTCGTGGCGGTCGTGGTATTTCCGCACAGAATTTGAAGGACGAGGACTATGTCAAGAGCCTGTCGGTGGCATCCACTCATGACCATATGCTGTTCTTTACAGATTTGGGCAGAGTGCATCACCGCAAGGGCTATCAAATTCCGGAGGCAAGCCGTACCGCCCGTGGCACTGCCATGGTCAACATTCTGCCCTTGGAGCAGGGTGAAAGCGTCACGGCGCTGGTGGTGACAAGAGAATTTGATGAAAATGAGTTCCTCATGATGGTGACCCGTCAGGGTACAGTGAAGCGAATTCCCTTTATCGCCCTGAAAACCAACCGCAAGTCCGGCATCCGTGCCATTACCTTGGACGAGGGCGACCACCTCATCAATGTAATTCGCACCACTGGCGATGAGGACATCATTTTGGCAACGGCGCAGGGCATGGCAATCTGCTTCAATGAAAATGATGTGCGTCCCATGGGTCGTGATGCAGTGGGTGTTCGTGGCATTCTGCTCTCCGCAGGCGACAAGGTCATTGGCGCGGAGAAAGCGGAGGAGGGTAAAACACTCCTGACCGTCACAGAAAATGGCTACGGCAAGCGCACAGAGCTTTCTGAGTACCTTCGCACCGGTCCGAACGGTAAAAAGCAGGCACAGGGCCGTGGCGGTAAGGGTCTCAAGAACTACAACATCACCCCCAAGACCGGTTTGGTAGCCGGCTGTCGTGTGGTGGGTGACGAGGATGATGTGATGCTGATTGAATCCGGCGGTGTCATCATCCGTACCCCTGCCCATGATGTGAATGTCTATAAGCGAGATGTGCAGGGCGTTATCGTCATGCGTGTGGAAGAAGGCAATCAGGTGGTCAGCGTGGAGCGTGTGGATGCTCTGCAGGAGACGGAAGAATGAAAACCGTAACACTCTACACCGATGGCGCTTGCTCCGGCAATCCCGGTCCGGGTGGCTGGGGTGCGATTTTGGAGTACAAGGGCAAGGAGCGGGAAATGTCCGGCGGCGAGGAAAGCACCACCAACAACCGCATGGAGCTGACGGCGGTTATCCGTGGCTTGCAGGCGCTGAAAGAGCCTTGCATTGTGGAATTGTATTCCGATTCCAAGTATGTGATTGACGGATTATCCAAGGGTTGGGCGCTGGGCTGGCAGAAAAAGGGCTGGGTAAAGTCCGATAAAAAGCCGGCGCTGAATCCGGATTTGTGGGAAATTCTGCTGGAATTGACTGCCGTGCATCAAATGCAGTATCATTGGGTGAAGGGTCATGCGGAAAATCCCAAGAATAACCGCTGTGATGAGCTGGCAGTTGCCCAGTGGAAGCGCCTGAAGGGGGCAGAATAATGTATCTTTCCATCGGAAATGACATGGCGGTACGGCAAAGGTCGGTGCTGGGAATTTTTGATTTGGACAATACCTCCACCTCCAAGCGCACCCGTGAATTTTTGGAAAAGGCAGAGAGAGAGGGCATGGTTGTGCCCTGTGACGATTTGCCGAAAGCTTTTGTGCTAACCTCGGAGTATGGCATGGACAGAGTGTATTTGACGGCACTGTCCGCCGCCACCTTGGAAAAGCGAATGAAATAAGAAAAAGCCCCGCTTGTCCGGGGCTTTTCTTTATTTCTGCTCTTGAGAAACCGGAATTACACCATGCGTTTCTTCAAAATCACGAATACAGCGGTTGATTAAATACATCACCTGACCGCTGGCACTGCGGTCATCGTATTTTGCCACATAGTGAAATTTCTCCAATACATCGGCATCGATGCAAATACTGATGTGTTTTTGTTTATTCATAGCTGATACCTCCACTTATTTTGCACTTAATATGTATTTATTTTAAGTAAAAAGCAGGATACAACGAGCAAAATGCACTAATAATTAGTGCATAATAATTGAGGGAGGTAACACAATGGATGACCATTCGATATATGGAAATCGGAAGATTTTTAGATACGGAATGGCAGCCGTCTTTTTTTGACATTTCTTTGAGAATAGCATATGCTGACCATGAAGAAGCACGAGGCATCATGCCTTGATTGAACGAACAGTAATGTTTGGCGGTGCTTCTTCATTTTTTTCGTTAGAAATCCGTTTCATATCCCATGGACAAGAAGCATAGGCTGTCCACGGGAGGGATAAAAGATGTTAAAACGGGATTTGTATATTCTTTGCGGTGTGCTGGTGGTGGCGTTGCTGCTGGGCATTGGGATTTTTCGGGCGGAAAGCATTTCTGCCGGCAGCTGGGGGCTTAGCTTTCGCACCGAGGGTGCGCCGCCCATCGGTCCTGCAAATTCTGCCACACTGGCAGGGCTGGATGCGGCTTATCTTGGGGACACTACCCAAAAGAAAATTTATTTGACCTTTGATGCCGGCTATGAAAACGGCTGCACCGCCCAAATTTTGGATATTTTGCAGAAACACCAAGTGCCGGCAGCCTTTTTCCTCGTGGGTAATTACATTCAAACCAACGCCGATTTGGTGCGGCGAATGGTGTCGGAGGGGCATATTGTAGGCAATCACACCATGCACCACCCCGATATGTCCAAAATCTCCAAGTTGGAGGCATTTTCCAAGGAATTAAAGGATTTGGAGGCGGTTTATACCGAGGTGACGGGACAGGAAATGCCCAAATATTATCGCCCCCCACAGGGCAATTATTCGGAGGAAAACCTAAAAATGGCGCAGCAGCTGGGCTACAAAACGGTGTTTTGGAGTCTTGCCTATGTGGATTGGAACAACGACAGCCAGCCCACCCGTGATTATGCCTTTTCTAAGCTCCTGCCACGGCTGCACAACGGGGCGGTGGTGTTGCTGCACTCCACCAGCCAAACCAACGCCGCCATTTTGGATGAGCTGCTGACCAAGTGGAGGGACATGGGCTACAGCTTTGGTACGATAGAGGAATTGTTCCAAAAATAAAACAGCAGGCGGAGCAATCCGCCTGCTGTATCTTTTTACCTACTTTGAGGACCGGTACGCAGGGTGACATCGTGGTAGCCACCCTCCGCAATGGAGGTGGAGGAAACCAGCGTCAGCTTGGCGTTCTGCTGCAGGTCGGGAATCGTGACCATGCCGCAGTTGCACATGGTGGATTTGACCTTATAAAGGCTTGCTTCCACATTGTCGTGCAGTGTGCCGGCGTAGGTCACATAGGAGTCCACGCCCTCTTCAAAGCTGAGCTTGGTAGAGCCGCCCAAATCATAGCGCTGCCAGTTTCGGGCACGGTTGCTGCCTTCGCCCCAGTATTCCTTCATATAAGCGCCGTTGACCATGACCTTGGGCGTGGGGCTTTCGTCAAATCGGGCAAAATAACGACCCAGCATCATAAAGTCTGCACCCATGGCAAGTGCTAGTGTCATGTGATAATCGTGGACAATGCCGCCATCGGAGCAGATGGGCACATAAATGCCGGTTTCGGCAAAGTATTCATCTCTTGCCTTGGCAACCTCAATCAGTGCCGTTGCCTGACCGCGACCGATGCCCTTGGTCTCACGGGTGATGCAGATAGAGCCGCCGCCAATGCCTACCTTGACAAAGTCCGCACCGGCTTTTGCAAGGAACAGGAAGCCATCTTTGTCTACCACATTGCCTGCGCCGATTTTGACGGTATCACCGTAGGTTTTCCGCACCCAAGCAATGGTTTTCTCCTGCCAGCAAGTGAAACCCTCAGAGGAGTCGATGCACAGAACATCTGCACCTGCGTTTAACAACGCCGGAATCCGGCTTTCAAAGTCACGGGTATTGATGCCTGCACCCACCAAGAACCGCTTTTGCTTGTCCAGCAATTCCTGCGGATTTGCCTTGTGGGAGGAATAGTCCTTGCGGAACACAAAGTACATAAGACAGCCGTTCTTATCCACAATGGGAAGAGAATTCAGCTTGTGATCCCAAATAATGTCGTTGGCTTCCTTCAGGGTGGTTTCTGCCGGCGCAGTAATCAGCTTTTCCAAGGGTGTCATGAAGGAGGAAATGGGGTCGGCAGGGCTCATACGGCTGACACGGTAGTCCCGTCCGGTGACGATGCCCAAAAGCTTGCCGTTGGGTGTGCCGTCAGCGGTGATGGCGACGGTGGAGAAGCCGTTGGTGGCTTTCAAATTCAGCACATCCGCCAAGGTATGATTGGGGGTTAGATTGGAGGCGGAAACCACAAAGCCTGCCTTATAGTTCTTCACTCTGGAAACCATGGCGGCTTGAGATTCGATGGACTGAGAGCCGTAAATAAAGCTGATGCCACCCTCCTTTGCCAAGGCAATTGCCAAGGTATCGTTGGATACCGACTGCATAATGGCAGAGGTCATGGGAATATTCAAGCTGATGGGGCACTCTTCTTCTCCCTTACGGTATTTTACAAGAGGGGTACGCAGAGAAACTCGGTCGGGGATGCACTCTTCGCTGGTGTAGCCGGGAATCAGCAGATATTCGCTGAAGGTGTGGCTGGGCTCGGAATAATAGAAAGCCATGGAATTTACCTCCAATTTATAGTTGATATGTGTATGTAGTTAAGGTCTGTGGTCGCCGGAGGGGGCAAAATCATTGGGGAAGATAAAAATTTGATAGCTGAGGGTAGTGAGAACTGCCATAAAGGCTACCATTAGGTAGGTCAGAGGCTTTTTAAATGATTTATAAGCATAATAACCAAGTCCCAAGCAGATAAAATGGTGAAGATGCTGTGGTGTTCCCACAATGCACTTATTTTATTACTCTTAAATATAGCATAGTAATGTCCGGCGGTCAAGGGATTTTTTCGATAAAAAGCCCCAAGGGGATACTTCCCCTTGGGGTAGTTTTTTAGTAGTCCAGCCGCTGCATGGGGGCATGGATATACAGCTCATGAGATTTTGGCGCAGGTCGGGCATGAACGCCGGACACCAGTCCCATCATGGCAAACAGTGACATCATGGAGCTGCCGCCATAGCTGATAAAGGGCAGCGTTAAGCCGATGACCGGCATGACCCCGATGCACATTCCCACATTCAAAAGGGTTTGGAAAATCAGCGCTGCAGCCACACCAAAGCACACCATTTTCCTCAAAAAATCCGGGCTTTTTGTGCCTACATAAATGCAACGGGCGATAATGGCAATCAGCATTACCAGCACCAACAGACAGCCGAGATACCCCAATTCCTCGCCAATGGCGGAGAATACGAAGTCCGTATGCTGGGCAGGCAGCGCACCCACTTGAGTGCGATTGCCGTTATACAACCCCTGTCCCGTCAAGCCGCCGCCGTTTAGTGACAGCAGACTGCGGTAGGATTGATACCGGGCATCCAAACCGGTGGGGTCTAGGTCCGGATTAAACAGCACCTCAATGCGTTCTTTCATATAGTTGGGCAAATAAATCCATGCAATGGGGGCAACGGCTGCGATACCACCAAGGGCGCAGCCAAACCAAATCAGTCTGACACCGCCGGCAAATGCCATAATGGCAAAAATAAAGACGAAAATCAGGGAAACACCGGCATCGCCGGAGATAACTACATTCAATCCAGCCACCAAGCCAAGCTGCAGCACCATGTGTCCAATGGAACGGAAGGAAGAAAGCCGATTTTGATGGGCAGCCATGACGGAGGCTAAAATCACCACAAAGGTGATTTTGCAAAATTCTGCCGGCTGAATTGCCATGGGCAGAAAGGGAAACACCAGCCAGCTTTTGTTGCCGGAGTTGTAGTCCTCGCCAAAGGGGGTCAGCAGCAGAAGCAGCATAAAGGTATTAAAACCCACCAGCTTCGAGCGATGCTCGGAAAGGGCATCCACACTGATGCCGGATACCAAAATGTACATGAAAATGCCCAGCACCAGTGCCACCAGCTGAATGATAAGGTAGCGGTTTGTGCCCTCATGCTGGGTGGCAGAGGAAATCACCAAACAGCCAAAGCCGGAGGTCAGGGTACAAAGCAGCAGCAAAATCAAATCGCCCTTGCGAAAAAATTGCAGCAGCTCCGATACATAGGGGGTGTAGCGGATTTTTTCAAGCAGTTGTCGCATTTGTATGACCTCCTTTCCTTTGGTTATTGTATCATCGTGTCCGGAAAAAGTAAATGAAAATTCGCATAAAAAAACAAGGGCTGCGAAAGCAGCCCTTGCAGCGTTTAAAATTACACCAGTGCAGCGGTGATGATTGCCATCTTGTAGACCTCATCGGCGTTGCAGCCACGGCTCAGGTCGTTGATGGGGGCGTTCAAGCCCTGCAGGATAGGACCGTAGGCTTCGTAGCCGCCCAAACGCTGGGCAATCTTGTAGCCGATGTTGCCGGCTTCGATGCAGGGGAAGATAAAGGTGTTGGCATAGCCTGCTACAGGAGAGCCGGGGAACTTCAGCTGACCGACTTCGGGTGCCACAGCGGCATCAAACTGCATTTCGCCGTCAATCATCATGTCGGGCGCCATGGCCTTTGCCTCGATGGTGGCATCGTGGGACAGCTTTACGGTAGCACCCTTGCCGCTTCCGTTGGTGGAGAAGCTCAGCATGGCAACCTTGGGCTCAATGCCGAAGACCTTGGCGGTCTTTGCGGTTTCCACAGCCACTTCAGCCAGCTTCCGTGCAGCGGAAACAACCACATTGCCCTCTTTGTCCACGGTGTCCTCATAGCTGAGGTTGATGGCGCAGTCGCCCATGGCAATCTTCTCGTCACCACGGACCAAAATGAAGCAGGAGGATACAAGGTTTGCACCCTTCTTGGTTTTCACCAACTGCAGGGCAGGACGGACAGTGTCAGCGGTGGAATAGGTAGCGCCGCCCAGCAGAGAATCGGCATAGCCCATCTTCACCAGCATGGTGCCGAAATAGTTACCCTTGGACAGAGCGGCACGGCACTCGTCGGCAGACATCTTGCCCTTACGCAGCTCTACCATCTTTTCGACCATGGCATCCATGTCCTCATATGTAGCAGGGTCCAAAATTTCAACGCCGGCAATGTCAAAGCCGCCCTTGGCAGCATTGGCACGGACCACTTCGGGGTCGCCCACCAAAATGGGGGTCAGGAAACCGCCCTGCTTTAGACGGGCAGTGGCTTCCAAAATACGGGCATCGTGACCCTCGGTAAAGACAATTTTCCGGGGATTGGCTTTCAAAACATCAATCATTGCATTAAACATGGGATTCTTTCCTCCATATTTCGGGCATACGCCCAAATTTTTACAAAATAATTATATACCACAATTTTCCCCACCGCAAGAGGGTTTTACAAATTTTGGAAGATAAATTGCAGTTTAACGGGATGTGGTACTTTTCTTGTTCGGACACAAGAAAGTAACGCTCTGCGTGAAACTACAATTTATCTTCTGTTTGATTTGCCCGTTCGGTCAGAACCTGCTCCACCAGTTGTTTGACCTCCGCATCCAGTTCGTTGTCCGTTTCTTCTCCATAAAGGGCAAGCAGTTTTTCAAGTTCCTCATTGCTCTGCCTTGATAAATAGCCGTAAATGGAATTGTCCATGGTATATCTTCTTCATGATATATTAGATATATAACATATATCTATAACTTGCAAAAAAAGATATACCATGTATATGGGTGATAACATGAAAAAGAGTGAATTTGTATCTTTTCGCACGGATTTGGAAACCAAAGAGGCCTTGGCTGAAATAGCCGCCACCAAAAAGTGGAGCGTTTCTCTTCTGGTGGAGGATATTGTCCAACAATGGCTGGAACAGCAAAAGAATAAGAAAGCATAAACAGGAGGTGGAATTTCCACCTCCTGTTTTTCGTAATATGGATTTATTTATTCTTTAAATATGCGTCAATGGCAGCTGCGCCCTTTTTGCCGGCGCCCATTGCCAAAATAACGGTGGCTGCGCCGGTAACGGCATCGCCGCCGGCAAACACGCCGTCACGGGTGGTCATTTCATTTTCATTGACAATGAGGCAACCCTTGCGGTTGGTTTCCAAGCCGGGGGTGGTGGAGCGAATCAAGGGGTTGGGGCTGGTGCCCAAGGACATAATTACGGTGTCCACATCCAGCACAAATTCAGAGCCTTCCACGGCAATGGGGCTGCGCCGACCAGAGGCATCCGGCTCACCCAGCTCCATGCGGATGCACTTTATGCCGCCAACACGACCGTTTTCATCCGGCAGAATTTCCACAGGATTGCACAGGGTCTTAAACTCAATGCCCTCCTCCTTGGCGTGATGCTGCTCCTCCAAACGGGCAGGCATTTCTGCCTCGCCACGGCGGTAGACCACATATACATGCTCAGCACCCAAACGCATGGCACAGCGGGCTGCATCCATTGCCACATTGCCGCCGCCTACAACCGCCACAGCCTTGGAGGTGATGATGGGGGTGTCGTAGCTTTCGTCATAGGCTTTCATCAGGTTGGTACGGGTCAAATACTCGTTGGCGGACATGACACCCTTCAGGCTTTCGCCGGGGATGTTCATGAACATGGGCAGACCTGCGCCGCTGCCCACAAATACAGCCTTGAAGCCCATTTCAAACAGCTCGTCAATGGTCAGCACCCGACCGATGACCATGTTTGTCATCACATTGACGCCCTGAGCCTGCAGCTTGGAAATTTCATTGGCAACGATAGCCTTGGGCAGACGGAACTCGGGAATGCCGTAGACCAGCACGCCGCCGGCGGTGTGCAGTGCCTCAAACATGGTCACTTCATAGCCACGCTTTGCCAAATCGGAAGCAGCGGTCATACCGGCAGGGCCGGAGCCAACCACCGCCACCTTCATGCCGTTGGAGGGCACTTTTTCGGGCATAGCGTTGATATTTTCACGATACCAGTCTGCCACAAACCGCTCCAAACGGCCGATTGCCACCGGCTCGCCCTTGATGCCACGGACACAACGGGCTTCGCACTGGGTTTCCTGGGGGCAGACACGGCCGGACAGTGCCGGAAGTGCATTGGTAGATGTAATAATTTCATAGGCAGCCTTAAAATCGCCTTCGGCAACCTTGCCGATAAATTCCGGAATACGGACATTGACGGGGCAGCCTTCCACACACTTGGGATTTTTACATTTCAGGCAGCGACCGGCTTCCTCCACTGCCATTTCGGCGGTGTAGCCCAAGGTCACTTCTTTAAAATTACGGGCACGAACCTTGGGGTCCTGCTCCGGCATGGGGGTTTTGGTCAAAGTCATGTTCGCCATTTTTCGCTCCTCCTTATTGAATCAGAGCCTTGCCCATGGCTTCCATGCGGCAGGCGTGCTTTTCGGTGACCTCAGCTTCTCTGTCCCGGTAAACACTGTTGCGGCTCATCAGTTCTGCAAAGTCAACCTTATGTCCGTCAAATTCCGGTCCGTCCACGCAGGCGAACTTGGTTTCGCCGCCCACGGTCACACGGCAGCCGCCGCACATACCGGTGCCATCCACCATGATGGGGTTCAGAGACACAGAGGTGTGAGTACCAAAGGGCAAGGTGGTGAGGGAGACAAACTTCATCATGGGCACAGGACCGATGGCAAGCACCTCATCAAAGACCTCTCCTGCCTCCAGCATTTCCTTCAGGGGCTGGGTTACAAGACCGTGCTGACCGTAAGAGCCGTCATCGGTCATCAAAATCAGTCGGTCGGAACAGGCTCTGAACTCGTCCTCCAAAATCACAATATCCTTGGAGCGGAAGCCAACAATCACGGTCACTTCTGCACCGGCTTCCTTAAAAGCCTTGGCAGAGGGCAGTGCAATGGCGCAGCCAACACCGCCGCCAACCACACAGACCTTCTTTTTACCCTCCACAGGAGTGGGCTTGCCCAAAGGACCGACAAAGTCCAAAATGTAGTCGCCTTCATTCAAAGCACCCAGTGCCTTGGTGGCAAAGCCAACCTTTTGGAAAATAATGGTGACAGTACCCTTTTCCCGGTCATAGCCGGCGATGGTCAGGGGTACACGCTCTCCTTTTTCGTCAATGCGGAAAATGATGAATTGACCGGCTCTTGCCTTTTTGGCAACGAAGGGGGCTTCAATTTCCATCAAGGTGACAGCAGCATTCAGCTCTCTTTTGGTTACAATCTTAAACATGATAAAGAATCCTTTCTTTTTTACTCATGTAATTCGTGCTTTGGGCATATTCCCAATCGTATCCATTATAATGGTGCGGACTGGATTTGTCAAATTTTATTATATAAAGTGTTCGATTTACATAACATCATAAGTGTATTGAGGAAGTTATCTACTTTTTCCACAACTTTTTCCACATCTGTTTATAAAAAATTTCGGGAGACAGATGCATCCGTCTCCCGAAAACCTTATTTTTTTGCCAGTAAATCGCGAATTTCGGTTAGCAATAGCTCTTCCTTGGTGGGTGCAGGAGGTGCGGGAGGAGCAACCGGCTCGACAGGCTTTTCCTTCTTGCCAAGTTCAGCCAAACGGTTGAGAATCTTGACAATGAAGAACACCACCACTGCTAAAATGATGAAGTTGATGACGGCGGCGATAAAATTGCCGTAGGTCAGATAGTTGTGCACCAGCTGGGGCACTTCTTCACCTGCTTCGTTGACCACCATTTCGTATTCCGGCTCCATCCATGGCATCCGGGGTAAAATCAGCTTTAAGTCAGAGAAATCCGTTCCGCCCAGGAAAATATTCACAATGGGCATAATCAAATCGTTGGTCAGGCTTTTGGTAATGGTGGTGAATGCACCGCCGATGATGGTACCAACAGCCAGCGCCATAGCGTTGCCCTTAATGGCAAAGGTCTTAAATTCTTCCCACAAAGTGGGCTTTCCGTTCTTTTTCGGCATGATATTCGCTCCTTATTTCTTTTTTATAATTTCCAAGCCGCCCAAGTACTTCCGCAGACATTCCGGAACGACCACAGAGCCATCGGCACGCTGATTCTGCTCTACGATGGCGGGGAAGATACGGGAGGTAGCGAGGCCGGAGCCGTTGAGGGTGTGGACATATTCAATCTTGCCGTCCTCACGACGATAGCGGATATTACCACGGCGTGCTTGATAATCACGGGCATTGGATACGGAGGAAACTTCCTTGTAACCGTTCATGGAAGGAATCAAAATTTCGATGTCGTAGGTGCGAGCCATGGAAGCGGAGCAGTCGCCTGCAGCCAGCTTTACAGTACGGAAGTGCAGACCCAAACCGGCAACCAGGTTCTCAGCCTTCTTCACCAGTTCTTCGAAAGCCTCGTCGGACTTATCGGGTGTGGTGAACTGGAACATTTCTACCTTATTAAATTGGTGGCCGCGAACCATGCCACGCTCGTCAGCACGGTGAGAGCCAGCCTCACGACGGAAGCAGGGGGTGTAGGCGAACAGCTTCTTAGGCAGGTCAGCCTCGGTGAGAATTTCGTCTCGATAGATAGAGCAGAGCGCTGCTTCTGCGGTGGGCAGCATATAGAAAGTGCCGTTTTCCGTGGGATGATTGGAGATTTTGAAGACTTCGTCAGCAAACTTGGGGAACTGACCGGCGGTCAGACCACACTGGTACTCCAGCATATGAGGGGGCAGGATGAAGTCGTAGCCGTCAGCGATGTGGGTGTCCATGAAGTAGTTCAGCAGCGCCCATTCCAAGCGTGCGCCCATGCCGGTGTACATCCAGTTGCCGGCGCCAGCCAGCTTCACACCACGCTCATAGTCGATGAGCCCCAAATCGGTGCACAAATCCACATGATGCTTGGGCTCAAAGTCAAAGGTGTGCTTTTCACCAATATAGCGCAGAGGCTCATTATTCTCCTTTCCACCAGGGAGAAGGTCAGCATCAGGCAGGTTCGGCAGGCTCAGCATAGCGTTGTAGAGCTGCTCGTCCAGCTCCTTCAGTTGCTTTTTGTCGCCTTCGATGGCTACGTCAATCTGGACAGAAGCAGCCATGTTGGCAGCAATCTGAGCATCAATGGCGGAGAAATCCTCGCCTTTCTTTTCAGCGGCCTTCTTCTGACCGAAGAGCTTGCCGTTTTCTTTGGACAGCTTGTTCTTTTCAGCGGTCTTGGTTTCGGTGGAGGTTTTCAGGCTACGAACCTGAACATCCAGCTCCAGAATACGATCAATAATTGCATCGCAGTCTACTTCCTTTGCCCGAAGACCAGCCTTTACTGCTTCGGGATTTTCTTTAATTCTACGAATATCTAACATGATTTTACCTCAAAACTTCGAAATAATGCAATGTTTCACGTGAAACACGCTTAGTCTTCGATTTCATAGGGCTCATTGGGCATAATAAGTGCCGCAATCAAATAAGCCAGCAGCCCACCGCCTGCAAACAGAACACACAGCAGGGCAACCAGACGAACAACGGTTACATCCAACTCAAAATATTTTGCCAGACCGGAGCAGACACCGCAAATTTTCTTGTTGCGCCGGTCTTTATATAGCTTTTTTTCCATAAATAATACCTCTTTTATTATTATAATGTATGGCTTACTTCTTAAGGGACATTAGAGCAGACAGTAGGACCTCTAAGTCCTCTCTGCCGTAGAATTCCAATTCAAACTTGCCTTTGCGCTTTCCATTAATGATTTTAACGCGGCGACCGAGCTGCTTACTCAAGGATTTTTCGCATTCACCGATATAATCAATTCGCATGGGCTCAATAATAACCTCCCGATATTCAGGGAGCATATTTTTGCAGAGCCGTTCTGCCTGCCGGACAGACAAATCCAGTGCCATGATTTTTTGGGCTGCCATTTGTTGCTGCTTCTCGTTCTTTAGTGAGAGTATGGCACGGGCGTGACCGGCGGACAGCTCACCGCCCCGTACTTTTTCCAGCACCTGGGGGCAGAGATTCAGCAGACGCAGAGCGTTGGTGATAGTGGAACGGGATTTACCCACCCGATTGCCTGCTTCCTCTTGGGTCATGCCATATTCTTCCAGCAGTGTTTGAAAGCCCAGTGCTTCTTCCACCGGATTCAGGTTTTGCCGCTGCAGGTTTTCAATCAGCGCCAATTCCATTGCCTTTTTATCGTCTGCCTCAACAACTACCACGGGAACTTCTGTTAAGCGGGCAATTCGGGCAGCACGCCACCGGCGTTCGCCGGCAATTATTTGATAGTAACCGGTATTCATCTCCCGTACCGTCAGCGGCTGGATAATACCGTGCTGTGCAATGGAGTCTGCCAATGCTTGCAGCTCCTCCTCGTCAAAATCTTGACGGGGCTGGTCGGGATTTGGTTCTACTTTGTGGATTGGAAGAATTTGATAGGGACTGTTAAGGCTGACTTCTTCCATTTCTCCCAGCAGTGCGCCCAAACCCTTTCCAAGTCCTTTGTTGGATACCATATTCTTCATCCTTTCGTATTAAAGTTTTGCCTTCAGCTCCTGTGCCATTTGCTTGTAAGCGACTGCACCTTTGCTGGTACGGTCGTAGGCTGTAATGGGTAAGCCGTGGCTGGGTGCTTCTGAAAGACGGATATTTCTAGGGATTACCGTAGTAAACACCTTGCCGGGGAAGTGCCGCCGCACTTCCTGTGCAACTTGCGTGGAGAAGTTGGTGCGTCCGTCAAACATGGTCAGCGCCACCGCAAGAATGTCCAAATTTGGGTTAATTCTCTTCTTCACCATTCGCATGGTACTCATCAGGTCGGAGAGACCCTCCAGCGCATAATATTCGCACTGCACCGGAACAAGGATGCTATCCGCCGCAGCAAGGCTGTTTAGCGTCAGCATTTCCAAGGACGGGGGGCAATCAATGATGATTACATCATAGTTTTCCTTAATCGGCGCCAGCACCTGCTTGAGCTGATGTTCTCGGCCTTCGGTATACAGCAGTTCTACTGCTGCACCGGCCAAACTGGCAGCTGAGGGCAATACATCACCGAAATCTGTGTGTACAATGGCATCTTCAATGGGGGTATTATTAATCAGCACATCATAGACGGTGTATTTTACCTTCCGCTTGTCCACACCAAAGCCGGAAGTGGCATTTGCTTGGGGGTCAAAGTCACACAGCAATACATTTACGCCCAATTCTTTCAGTGCTGCTGTAAGATTGACCGATGTTGTGGTTTTACCCACACCGCCTTTTTGATTTACGACGGCAATGGATTTTCCCATATTCCGCCTCCTTTTCTTTGTTCAAATCATGTTTCACGTGAAACATGATGCAAATGCTGTCGGAAAATGTTTCACGTGAAACATTTAAGGCAGATTGTTTATAAAGTTAATGGTCTGCTCGGTTTCGCTCAGAAGCATTTCTGAAATCCATGTCGGGAATATATTCAGTAGCAGCCCCAAGCATATCAGCAACGCCAGAGCTAGCAGAACGATGACCAAAATCAGCCAAAAAATCGCAAAGCGCAGTTTGAAGAGCTGTTCCTCCGGTTTTGTGGAGTTTCTTCGATGTGCGGTGCGTTTTGCGGCGGGTTTTGCATCACGGTTTGGAAGCTGAATGGGCGTACCGGGTTTGACCGGATGGCGTTCCATATCAGTTAGGCATTCCTCGCAAAATACCTCTTCTATAGGGATTTCTTTTCCGCATCGCATACAATTCATGGCGTCACCTCCTTATCGCCCCTTATTGTACAACAAATTTTTCATTTCGTAAAGAGTAAAATACAATTTTACCAAAAAAAACTAAATTTTATCCAATAGCTATTGACAATCAAATGACCATATGATATAATCATTTCATCATAATAAAGGAGGACCATATATGAATTGGATGATTCCTGGAACTGTTCTTTCCGTTCGCCGGGAGGATGCAAAATACATTGAGCGGCAATTTACCTCCATGTTCTTTGGGGGCGGCATTGTACTCAGTCAGGTTGCCAGCATTACCGGCTTGGAGCCCTACACTGTTCAAAATTGGGTCAAGCGCGAATTTTTACCTCCTCCGGAGCATAAGCGATATAATATGAATCAGCTTTGCCGGATTATTACCATCAATATGCTGAAAAATGCTTTGCCTATGGAGAAGATTATCGGCTTGATAGGGCATGTCAACGGTGATTTGGATGATACTTCCGATGATTTGATTGATGACGCAAGGCTCTATTTTATGTTTGTACATCTGGCATCTCATGCTAAGGAGGGTGTAACTGCCGAGGATTGGACATCCGTTATCAATAAGACGCTTCGAGAATATGCAGAGCCGGTCCCAGGCGCTCGAGAGCGGGTGGAAAAGGTCCTAAGAATTATGTTAACTGCTTGGTCTGCCTCCCGTCTGCGGGAAAAGGCAGAGCAGATGCTCATGTCGTTGTGATACATTATAATAAGGAGTGATTGAATGGAAAACAATGGTAGCTATCGCTGGGCACCGGACTCAGCACCGAAAAAAGCAAATAGTCCAATAGACAAAAAGAAGCTGTCCCGATATATTCTCTTGGGAATTTTGGGATTTGTGGTGCTGATTGGTGTGTTGACCAGTGTGTATACGGTGGATGACAAGCAGCAGGGTGTGGTGACCACCTTTGGCAAGGTGTCGGACATTGCAGAGCCGGGACTTCATTTTAAAGCACCTTTTGGTATCCAGCAGGTACATAAGGTGGATGTGAATGTCTACCAGAAAATTGAGCTGGGTTATTATTCGGGCGCCCATGGCGGCTCGGTGGTTGTGCCGGAAGAATGTGCCATGATTACCGGCGATTATAACATTGTCAATGTGGATTTCCTGGTAGAATACAAAATTTCCGACCCGGTGCAGTTTTTGTACTCCTCTCATAAGCCGGAGCTGATTCTCAAGAACCTGATTCAAAGTCAGGTGCGGAATGTGGTGGGCTCTTCCACGGTGGATGCGGTGCTGACCTCCGGCAAGGAAAATATTCAGACCGAGGTCAAGGACATGGTTGCAGAGATTTTGGAGGAATATGACATTGGTTTGACGGTCATTGGTGTTCGTATTCAGGATGCTGAGCCGCCCACGACTGCCGTAATCGAGGCGTTCAAGGCGGTGGAAACTGCCAAGCAGAATGCGGATGCTGTGGTCAATGAGGCAATGGCATATCAAAATGCCCAGCTGCCTAATGCACAGGCACGGGCGGATAAGCTGCTGCAAAATGCGGAATATCTCAAGCAGAAGCGTATCAACGAGGCAATTGAAGCGGTGGCGATGTTCGAGGCAATGTATGCGGAATATCACCTCAATCCCGAAATTACCAAATCCCGGATGTATTATGAGGCGATTTCTCAAATTCTGCCGGGCGTGAAGGTGTATATCAACACCGGAAACGGCAGCTCTGTGGAAATGTTGCTGCCGCTGGAATCTCTGGTGGGAGGGAAATAACATGAAAAAAACACTGATTATTGTGGGCGCTGTGCTGCTGCTTTTGATTGTAGCTGCAAACAGCCTGTATACGGTCAATGAAAATGAATATGCCTGTACCTTCCGTTTTTCGGAAATCGTCAACACGGAGCAGGAGGCTGGATTGTATTTTAAGGTGCCATTTTTGGACTCTGTGAAGTATTTTTCCAAGGCAATTCAGTTCTATGATATTCCGCCCTCCGGCGTAACTACCTTGGATAAGCAGAATATGACGGTGGACTGCTACATTCTTTGGAGCATTTCCGACCCTCAAAAATTCTACCGCAGTGTGGGCACTATCTCCGTTGCGGAGGACCGGTTGGACGGCATTACTTACAGTGTGCTGAAGAATGCTATGGGCAATTTGAAGCAGGCTGACATCATCAACGAAGACCCCGGCTCGAAGCGCAATGAGATTTACGAGTCCATCACTACCACGGTTAATGCACAGGTTGGTGATTACGGCATTGAGGTGGAGGATGTGAAAATCAAGCGCTTTGACCTGCCGGAATCCAATCAAAATGCGGTTTACACCCGAATGATTTCGGAGCGCAATCAGATGGCGGAAAAGTACACCGCTAACGGTAATTTTGAGGCTTCCAAAATCCGTAACGATGTGGATAAGCAGGTCAATATCATGATTTCCAATGCGGAAGCAGCGGCTGCCAAGATGGAAGCAGAGGGCGAGGCGGCCTATATGCAGATGCTGGCGGATGCCTATGATTCCCCGGAAAAACAGGAGTTTTATGAATTTATCTTGGCGCTGGACGCCTTGAAGGTGAGCCTCAGCGGCGAGGATAAGACGGTGATTTTGGACCGGGATTCTGAGCTTGCCAAGATTTTGATGGGCACAGGAGAATAACCCCTACCCCAATGGAGGGCGTGTAATGAAAAAATCATTTTTATTGTTGCTTGTGCTGGTCCTTGCCGTTGGAATTATGGGCTGCAGCCGGGAAAAAACGGTTGTGACCTATGTTAACAATGACACAGAATATGTGGTCAATACGGTAGAGCGCACCATCTCGGATGGAAAATATACCTATACCTATATCCAAAATGAAGCTTCCGTGACCTTCTTCTACCCTAACGGCATGACCTATTCCGAAGGAGAATGGATAGTCGGCACCTATAGCGATGAGGATTTCTACTACTTTGGAGACCATGATTATCCAAGCGGTGGCTTGCTGTACCGGGCGTGGGAGCATGCAACAGACGAAGGCTATCGCTTTGCGCCCAAGGGATTTCAGATTATTGGATGCTTGGTGATGTTGAGCATGGGTGCGGTTCTGTTCTTCTTGCCGGAGGAGGCAGTTTACTTGAGAACGGCGCTTTGGGTGCGGAATGTTGAGCCTACGGAATTTGCTATTAAGGCTACCCGTTTTAGTGGGATAGCGGTTGCAGTCGTGGGACTGATTCTGCTGTTCCTCCCGACATAAAAGCAAAAAGCGGGCTGCGCAAGCAGGCGCCTTTTTGAGTGTTTTTTGAATGTTTCACGGGAAACATTGTGTTTTTATTTCCACAGCATCTGTGTGGTTTCTCCTCCTCTGTGGAGCTTTTACAGGCGCTGTAATAAGCCTGCGTCTAAATAAATGGGGTCTTTTTTTAGGTGCTGCCAAGAGAAAATTGCAGATAATTCCCTGGCAGATATGGGATTTTGGCTGCTTGTCAGTCCTGCGGCAAAGGCAAGAAAGCCGATGATTTCCTCCGGACGGAAATGCTGCTGCAGCACCCCCAAATCCAAATCCATATCCCGTTTGCTCAGCCGCCTTCCGTCCGGTGCCAGCAGCAGCGGCACATGACCGTAGCTGGGGTGCGGAAAGCCAAACAGCTCCTGCAGATACATCTGTCGGGGTGCAGAGCTTAATAAGTCTACGCCACGCACTACTTCTGTGACACCGGCGTGCCCATCATCCACCGTGACCGCCAGTTGGTAGACATAACATCCGTCAGCCCGCCGCACCACAAAGTCGCCGCAATCCGTCAGCAGGTTTTCCTTGTAGCTTCCTTGCAGCAAGTCCTCTACTTGCCACAGTCTGTCCGGCACTTGAACACGAAATGCCGGCTTGCGGTGAAACGCTTCCTGCTGCTGGGCGGTCAAATTCCGGCAAGTGCCGGGGTACACATATGTACCATCGGACAAATGGGGGGCGCTGACACTGTGCAGCTGGCTTCTGGTACAATAGCAGGGGTAGAGCAGGTGTAAATCCTGCAGCTTTTCAAAATATTCATCATACACCCGGCTCCGTTGAGATTGCGGCGGTGTTTCTTCATCCCAAGAAAGCCCCAGCCAAAGCAAATCCTGCCGCAAAATTTGGGCGTATTCCGCACTGGTGCGCTGGGTGTCCAAATCCTCCATCCGCAGTACAATGCTGCCGCCCCGACTTTTTACGGATAGCCATGCAATTAAAAATGCAAACACATTGCCAAGGTGCATTCTGCCGGAGGGGGTTGGGGCAAATCGCCCAATGGGAGCGGTGGTATTTTTCAAGGCAATCGCCTCCTTTTTTCTTATTCTAGCCCATAAAATGGGGGTTGTAAAGGGCGAAATTTGCGGTAATTATGAATTTTTTCGCCCTACCGTTGCGATTTGCCTATATTTGTGCTACAATGGATAAAATTCTGTTGAGGTGAAAGATTTGTTCTGGAAATATTTGGCTGTATTTTTCATATCTATGGTGCCGCTGATTGAGCTCCGGGGTGCAATTCCTGTGGCATTGGGCATGGGGCTGCCTACCATTCCGTCGATTTTGATTTGCATGGTGGGCAATATGCTGCCGGTGCCAATTATTTATTTCTTTGCCCGAAAATTTCTGATTTGGGGCGCAAAGCAGCAGAAAATCGGTAAGTTTTGCAGCTTTTTCTTGGAAAAAGGCGAACGGGCAGGACAGAAGCTGGTGAAAAAAACCGGTCGTGGCGGTCTATTTGTGGCGCTGATGATTTTTGTGGGTATTCCCCTGCCGGGAACGGGCGCTTGGACCGGCGCATTGGGCGCCAGTTTCTTGGACATGGGCTTTAAGTCCACCACGGTTTCTGTGGCGTTGGGCGTGATGCTGGCAGCCGGCATCATGGTGGTGGTCAGCCTGACGGGGCTTCATATTTTTGGATTGTAACGGGAGAAAGAATCATGGCAGATACGCTGCATACGGAAAAAACCCCTTTGGGTATCTATGTGCATATTCCCTTTTGCTGCAGTAAGTGTAAATATTGCGATTTTTACTCCCTGCCCAGCGGAGATGACAAGGTCATGGACGATTATTTGCGTGCCATTTGTACCCACATTCGGGAAACTGGTTCTCTTGCGCCGGGTTATCGGGTGGATACCATCTATTTTGGCGGCGGCACGCCCAGCTTTTTTGGAGCAATGGGGCTGGCGACCATTCTCAATGTCATTCGCAGAAGCTTTGATGTGGCTGCCTATGCGGAAATCACCTTTGAGGCAAATCCGGACTCCGTCAATCCCCGACTGCTGCGGCGGCTGAAAGCGGAGGGCTTTAATCGGGTCAGCTTGGGCATTCAGTGCGATGACGATAATATTCTGAAAACCATCGGTCGCCCTCATACCTTTGCACAGGCAAAAAAGGCGGTGCAGCAAATTCGCCGTGCCGGTTATCGAAATTTGTCGGTGGACTTGATGTACGGCTTGCCGGAGCAAACCCTGGAGGGTTGGAAACGCACGGTGGAAAATGTGCTGAAGCTAGACCCGGAGCATATCAGCTGCTATGGGCTGAAGCTGGAAGAGGGCACGCCGCTGTGTGTGCATCAGGCGGATTATGCGCTGCCGGACGATGATATGCAGGCAGATATGTACCTAGCGGCAGTGGATATTCTGCGGCTCAAGGGCTATCGGCAGTATGAAATTTCCAATTTTGCCAAGCGGGAGATGGCGTCCCGTCATAATTTGAAGTATTGGATGGGCGGCGAATATTTGGGCTTTGGTCCGGATGCCAGCTCGGATTTTGCCGGACGGCGGTTTTCGGCTGTTCGGGATTTGAAGCAGTACATGGATGGAGTTCTTGGGGGCGGACAGATTTTGCGGGAAAACGAGGAAATTCCCAGTCGGGAACGGGCTGGAGAATATCTGATGCTGCGGCTGCGTACTGCCAGCGGAATTAATCGGCAAGAGTATGAAAAGCAGTATCTGCTGCATTTTGAGCCATTGGCACAGGTGCTGGACAGAGCTTGCCAGCGCAATTATGCCATGCACAATGGACATGGGGGCTACCGGCTGACACCGGAGGGCTTTTTGGTGTCCAATTCCATTTTGTCGGATTTGCTGTTGGCACAGGAAAAATCCCAGCCCATTGGACAACGGTTATAAACAAGGTCGTGTATCCACACTGGATACACGACCTTGTTATTTATGGATTTGGGTAGAGCTGTTACCGGAGGTAACTGAGAAAACTTGGCTCTCCCAAAGGGAGAGCCAAGTTTTTTACGGAACAGGTGATGTTATGCTGAGAATAAAAGTTCGGCGATTTGGATGGCGTTGGTGGCAGCGCCCTTGCGGATTTGGTCGCCGCAGCACCACAAATTCAGCCGGTTTTCGTCGGTCAAATCCGGTCGAATTCGCCCCACATACACCAAATCCTGGTCAGAGGCCATCAGTGGCATGGGATATTCGCCCTTTTGGAGATCATCCACCAGCTTGCAGCCGGGAGCATTGGCGATACAGGCTCGGGCATCCTCCACCGCTACCGGTCGGTCAAAGCACAGTTGCACCGATACGCTGTGGCTGCGGACCACCGGTACACGCACGCAGGTACAGCTTGCGGTCAGCTCCGGCAGATTGAGGATTTTTCGCCCCTCGTTTTGCAGCTTCATTTCCTCGCTGGTGTAACCTTGATAATCCGGCGCACCGATTTGAGGAATGAGATTATAGGCAATGGGATGAGGAAAGATCTTGGGCGGCAGTGGCTTGCCGTGGCACAGGCTGGAAACCTGCTGCTGCAGCTCCAGCGGTCCTCCTGCGCCTGCTCCCGATACCGCCTGATAGCTGGAAACCACCATGCTTTTTAGCTTGCCCAAGCCCAAAAGCGGCGCAATGGCGGTCAGGGTGATGATGGTGGTGCAGTTGGGATTGGAGAGGATGCCGTGGTGATTGGCTGCCTCCTGCGGGTTGATTTCCGGAATAATCAGCGGCACTTGCGGATGAAGCCGAAAGGCAGACGAATTATCCACCAAAATAGCGCCGGAGCGGGCAATGGCAGGGGCAAACTGCCGCACCACCGCATTGGAGGCTGCGCCCAGCACCAAATCTGCCCCTAAAAAGGCTTCGTCACAGGCTTGCAGCACCGGAATTTCTTCCGACCCAAAGACAAGGCTGCTGCCGGCACTTTTCGTTCCGGACAGCGCAATCAGCCGTTCCACCGGAAAGTGTCGGGTTTGCAGCATTCGCAGCATTTCCCGTCCCACTGCTCCGGTTGCACCCAAAATGGCAACAGTATATGATGACATAGAAATTCCCCCTATAAAGCCTGATGAAAAAGTCTATGTCCGCAGGGTGGTGATTATGTGGTTTCCTGCTGGGCAAGGAAGGACTGAATGAGACTCCAGCTCTCCTTGGCATTCTCCCATACGGTAATATTTCGCCATTGGGTATCACCTGCTTCGTTTTTCCAGCCCAATTCCACATAGACGCTATCCTGTTCAGTATGGTGACTGTAGTCCTGCACCAGTAGGCCATTGCTTGCATCCGTCCACAAGGCACTTAGGAATTGCTTTGCCATAGAAAGCGGGACTGCATAGCCTTGACAGAACATCCCTCTAAACCCATCCAGTAGTTCGGGCAGGCTATCTGCTCCAAAAATATAGCTGGGCGCTTTGAAATAGGGGTTCAGAATTTGATATGCCTTGCCCGTTAGGGGCATTCGGTAGCTTCGGGTGACAATTCTGCCGCTTTTCAGCTGATATTGAATGTGAATGGGGTCGGTGTATCGGGATGGTGTGTCCGGGGAAACCTGCAGCAAATCCTCATGGGCCTGCAGAATGTTGGCAATATCCTGCGGGTCCTCCAAAATGATATATTTATTATGATAATAGGGGTCAAATTGGTAATATCCCATGGAATTTATCACATATCGGTCGGAAATCAGCACCTTTTCCACTCGCTCCTGCTTGGGAATATAGCGCTCAATGCCGAGGGCATCTATGGCGCACAGCCCAATGCAGATAAAGAGAATTAACACCAGCGCAATGACGGTTATCAGTCCCTTTTTGTCGAAAACCTTCACCTTGCGCTGCAGCAGCATCCGGCACAGGAAGAAGCCCACAACTGTGCCCAATAGAAGCATGAAATATTCCATTTTTCCGGAGTTGTAGGCAAAGGCACGGAATACCATACCGCAGCCAAGGCTGCCGCAGATGGAAATCAACCATTTTACCGGAATAATGGCGGCAAAATTGCCGGCACATTCCAAATTGCGCCTGCGGTACAGCAGCAGCGCAAGCCCTGCCAGCACAAGTCCAATGCCTGCAATGACCCATAAGTAGCCCCAGCCCTCGCCAAAGCCCAAAAATTCGTAGATGCAGACTCTGCTTCTGCCACCTCGGTCATAATACAGGCAGTCCGGGAGGCAGCTGTGGACAATGGGCAGCATATTGTCAAAATTCATCACCTGCACCACAGGAGTAAACTGCATAAACTGCCAATCCTGTAGACGCACGCCGTTAAGCAGCGGCAGGAACAGGTCGCTGACCACCCAATAAAGCTCCATGGCAACAAAATTCAAAAGTCCGTAGGTTGTCATGGCGGCAAAGCGGTTTCCGGTTGACATAACACATAAGGTCATGAGTCCAAAGAAGAAAATGTATTGCAGCATCACGCCGCCCAGCCACAAAAATGCGATAAACCACAGCCCGTCCAGCATGGTTGCCAGCAGCAGGCTGAACAGCAGATTGGGCAGCAGTCCAAAGAGAATGCCGGATATAAAATTGGTGATGAACCAGTTTTCCCGCCGCAGTGGCATGGCGTGCAGGGCGTTGCATAGGCGGCTGTTGAATAAATCGCCAAATACAAGCAGTGCCGTAATGGCGGCGTACAGGAACACAATCAGCACCATGCCTTGTCCGGTAAAGCCGGATAAATCCTCTGCAAGCCTGCTGTAGATGCTGCCCGGCGCATTGCTCAGCACCAAAAGCCCGATGATGATGTAAACTGCCCAAACCGGAGAGAACCGCAGCAGATTTTTCTTCAAAACGGGGGCTTCAAAGAACGATGTTTTTAACTTCATAGTTCACACCTCCCAGCTCATAGATAAAAATTTCCTCCAGCGACAGGGGCAGTAGGTCAAAGTATAGGGGGGGTTCCTTCTGTACCTTTTGCTGCGTTTCCTCCATGGAGCCACGGACAATCAGGGTTTTCAGCCGCCCGGAGGCGGTTTCGTGGAGAATTTCCAGCCCCTGTGGAATTTCGCCCACCAGCTGCACCTTGGTGGTGCTGCCCTGCATATCGGCGAGGCTTCGCTCCAAAAGGATGTGTCCCTTGTCCATAATACCCACATGGTCGCACACATCCTCCAGCTCCCGCAGGTTGTGGCTGGATACCAGCACTGTGGTTTCCTGTTGCGCCACATCCGACAGCAGCAAGCTCCAAACCTGCCGCCGCATCACCGGGTCTAAGCCGTCCACAGGCTCATCCAAAATCAGCACCTCCGGACGGCAGCAGATGGCAAGATGAAAGGCTGCCTGCTTCTGCATACCCTTGGAAAAGCGGCGGATTTGCCCCTTTTTCGGAAGCTGAAAAACATCATACAGCCGGTCAAAGAGCGCATCGTCAAATTGCTTGTACATGGCCCTGTAAAAATGCCGCATTTCCTCCAGGGAGGCAGTAGGAAAATAGAAAATATCGTCCGGAATGTAGCCAATGCGGCTTTTGACAGCCGGATTTTCATAGATTTTTTCGCCATTGAGGGTGATTGTGCCGCTGTCCTGTCGATAAATACCGGTCAGGTGGCGGATGGCGGTGGATTTTCCTGCGCCGTTTGGACCGACCAGTCCGTAAACTGCGCCCTTGGGTACGGTCAGGGACAGGTCATCCAGCGCATTAAAACCGCCAAAGGTTTTGGTGACATTTTTCATTTCAAGCATGGTTGGTTTCTCCTTCCTGCAGTCGCTGTATCAGCGCCTCAGCGGAAATGCCGGATTCCAGCAGCGCTTCTGTCAGCTTGTCAAATTGATTCAGCAGCGCCAGCTGCTCTTGTCTTGCAGAGGTGGGGATGCCGTGAACAAAGCAGCCCTTTCCCGGCACGGTTGCAATCCAGCCGGTGATTTCCAGCTCCCGATAGGCTCGCTGAATGGTGTTGGGGTTGATGGTCAGCAGGGATGCCAGCTCCCGAACACTGGGGAGCTTGTCGCCGGTCAGCAGGATTTGGGAACGAATTTGCTCCCGAAAGCCGTCTACAATTTGGGTGTAGATGGGTCGGGCATCCCGATAGTCCAAATGTACCATAAAACCGCCTCCTTTTCTGTATGAAATGTATGAATTGTAATAGTACAGTAGAGAGAAAATACGCTGATTTTGTGACGCACCGCTATGTTTATTTATCAATCAATAAAGTTTTGACTGCTTTTTGGCGTTGCGGCGGGTGTGGGGGCTCCGGGGGAGAGGATGCGATTGGCTCGTAATGCCTCTCCCCCGGCGACTTCTTTGGTTACTTTCTTGTTCGAACACAAGAAAGTAATATCATTTATACCGTAGCGAGGCTGCTCACAGCCTCCAGCAGTCGGTCCATAGCCTCTACCACCACGCTGCGGGGGCAAGCCAAAACTACTCGCTGGAACAGTGCGGAGCAATCTCCAAAAATGCTGCCGGTGTCCAGCCAAATCCGAGCCTTGTGCAAAATTAGCTGGTCCAGCTGCTCTTTGTCCAAGCCCAAGCCGGTAAAGTCCAGCCAAGCCACATAAGTGCCCTCCGGCTCAACCAGCTTGATTTGAGGCAGCTTGTTCTGCAAAAATTCTCGCACATAGGCAAGATTTCCCTGCATATAGGCTTTGCATTCTTTCAGCCAGTCTTCACCGCCGTTGTAGGCAGCCTTGCAGGCAATAAAGCCTAGCATATTGGGCTCTCGAATGGCAGCGGCTTCCAGCTTTGCCTTAAAAGCGGCACGGAGCTTTTCTCCGGGAATGAAGATGTTGGAGGTCCGCAGTCCTGCTAAATTAAAGCTCTTGCTGGGACTGGTGCAGACCACAGTAGAGTCCTGCAGTTGGGGGCAGGCTTTCAAAAACGGAGTGTGGGGATGTCCGGGGAAGGCAAAATCGCTGTGCAACTCGTCCGATACAAGGGTGACGCCGTATTTTTCAACAATTTTACCCAATTTTTGCAGCTCCTCCGGTGTCCAAACTCTGCCCACCGGATTGTGGGGGTTGCACAGCAGCAAAAGCTTTACATCGTTATCCCGAATTTTTGCCTCAATGTCCTCGTAATTCATGGTGTAGCGACCGTTGTCGTAGTTTAATTGGCTCTCCATCAAACGGCGGTTGTTCAGCCGAATGACATCGTAGAAAGGATAATACACGGGAGGCATCAGCAGCACTGCCTCGCCCTCTTGGGTGGCGCAGCGAACGGTGGCAGCAAGGGCAGTGTCAGAGCCCGGGGTGTGAACCATCCAATCCTGCTGAATTTCCCAGTTGTGCTGCCGCATAAACCAGCCCTTTACCGCTTCAAAATAGCTTTCATCCACCAACGGATAGCCTAAAATACCAAAATTTACCGCATCCCGCAGGGCATTCAGCACGCAGTCGGGGGCACGGAAGTCCATGTCCGCCACCCACATGGCAAGGGTGTCCTTGGGATAGCCGTTTTTCGTAATGGAGTCAAATTTATTGCAAGCCGTTCCAAAACGGTCAATTTTTTCATCAAAAATGCCCTGCATATTTTTCCCTCGTTCTCTTTGTAATGTGCAAAAGTGTACTAGTACAGTTATGATACCCTCTTTCTTTCCGTTTGTCAATAAGCAGAAACAGGAAAAAAAGGATAAAAAATCTCCCCGGAAAATCCGGGGAGATGATATTTTATTGGTTTTCCATTTCCTTCAGGGCATCCTTGCGGCTGAAGTTTGCACGACCCTTCTCATCGAAGCCCATGAACTTCACCCAAGTCATATCGCCCAAGTTCAGCACATCCTCCACCTTTTCAACACGGCGGTTTTCCAGCTTGGAGATGTGAACCATGCCGTCATGACCGGGAGCAATCTCAACGAAAGCACCGATAGGCAGGATGCGGACAACCTTGCCGTAGTACAGCTTGCCAACTTCGGGAACGAAGCAGATGTCGTCCACCATCTTCTTGGCGGCGTAGGCAGCGGCGGAGTCAACAGCGGAGATAAACACAGAGCCGTCATCCTCGATGTCCACCTTTGCACCGGTGTCAGCGCAAATCTTCTGAATGGTCTTGCCGCCGGAGCCGATGACTTCACGAATCTTGTCAACGGGAATCTTCAGGCTAATCATCTTGGGAGCGTACTCGGAAACCTCAGCACGGGGCTCAGAGATACAGGGCAGCATCACCTCGTCCAAAATGACCAAACGAGCCTTGCGGCAGCGCTCCAGTGCATCGGCGATGATTTCCATGGTCAGACCCTTGTTCTTCAGGTCCATCTGAATGGCGGTGATACCCTCGGTAGTACCGGCAACCTTGAAGTCCATTTCGCCGTGGAAGTCCTCCACACCCTGAATGTCGGTAAAGGTTCTCCATGCACCGGTTTCCTGGTCGGAAATCAAGCCGCAGGAGATACCGGCAACGGGCCGCTTAATGGGCACGCCGGCGTCCATCAGAGCCAAGGTAGAGCCGCAGATAGAGCCCTGAGAGGTAGAGCCGTTGGAGGACAGAACCTCGGAGACCACACGAATGGAGTAGGGGAATTCCTCCACAGAGGGAATGACAGGCAGCAGTGCCTTTTCTGCCAATGCGCCGTGACCAATTTCACGACGGCTGGTGGAACGGGCGGCACGGGCTTCACCGGTGGAGAAAGAGGGGAAGTTGTAGTGATGGATATAACGCTTGGTATCTTCAGGATAGATGGTGTCCAGCTTTTGAGCAGCGGACAGGGTGTTCAGGGTGCAAATAGAGAGCACCTGGGTCTGACCACGGGAGAACAGACCGCTACCATGAACACGGGGCAGCAGACCAACCTCGGCATCCAAAGGACGGATGTCGTCCATGCCACGGCCGTCCACACGCTTGCCCTCCAGCAACCACTTCTTGACCACCTTTTTCTGCATCTTGTACAGGCAGACCTCGATATGCGTTTCAAAGTCCTCATACTTTTCGGCAAACTTTTCGGCAAAGTCCAAACGGGCAGCGGTTAGGCGCTCCTCACGGACATTCTTGTCATCGGTGTCCAAGGCGTGCTCAATCTGAGGCAGACCGTAGGAAATTAAGTCGTCCAACAGGTCATGGTTGACGGCAGCTTTTTCAAAGGTGAACTTGGGCTTGCCGATTTCAGCAACGATACCGTTGATGAACTTGACAATTTCCATGTTGGTTTCGTGGGCAACACGGATGCACTCGTAAACGATGTTTTCGGGGGCTTCATTGGCTTCGGTTTCAATCATAACCACCTTTTCAAAGGTGGAGGAGATGCACACGAAGCACTGGCAGGCATCCCGCTGGTCAGCAGAGGGGTTGACGATATATTCGCCGTTCAGGTAAGCCACATTGGTGGTAGCCACAGGTCCGTTCCAAGGCACATCGGAAGATGCGATGGCAATGGAAGCGCCCAAGGATGCCACGATTTCCACAGGGCAATCGTTGTCGGTTGCCAGCACAGTGCAGGTCACCACGGTGTCGTTGCGCAGCTCCTCATCGAACAGAGGACGCATGGGACGGTCGATGATACGGCTGTTGAGGATGCCACGCTCGGAGGGCTTGCCCTCACGACGGTTGAAAGAGCCGGGGATACGGCCCACAGAGTACATTCTCTCCTCAAACTCGATGGTCAGAGGGAAGTAGTCGATGCCTGCCTTGGGAATGGGGTTGCAGGTGCAGGTGGTCAGCACCACGGTATCGCCGTAGCGGCAGATGCACTCTGCATTGGCAAGCTCTGCTACTTTACCGGTTTCCACAGTAAAGGCACGGCCGCCGATTTCCATCTCATAAACATGATGGTTGGGATACTGCTTGCGAGTAATCATTGTTTTTACCTCCATAGTAAATTTTGTTTGGGAGGTTTAGCACTTGAAACCGAATACGAGAGGCAAGCTGGAAAGCGCCGGAGCTCGTATGCACTTTCAACTGCTAAAATACTCCCATTTGTACGAATTGTGTGAAAAATCCCGAAAAAAGGGCGACAAAAGTCGCCCTTTCGGTTTCTTACTTACGGATGCCCAGCTTGGCGATCAGAGCACGGTAACGGTTGATGTCCTTACGAGCCAGATAGTCCAGCATGTTGCGGCGCTTACCAACCATCATCAGCAGACCACGACGGGAGTGGTTGTCATGCTTGTGGGTACGCAGGTGCTCGGTCAGCTCGTTGATACGGGCAGTCAGGATAGCGACCTGAACTTCGGTAGAACCGGTGTCGCCCTCGTGGGTAGCGTTTTCTAGAATAACCTGGGTCTTCTTGTCTTTCATAATCATGATGTTTTCCACCTTTTCATAAATTTACCCGAAAGCTAAGTGAAGGTCGGTGTATTCCTATCACTGAGCAGTGGGCGTTTTTGTCTGGCCATAGCCAGCCCGACTATGATAACATAAGTTTTTCCAAATGTAAAGAAAAACTTTCATTATTTTTTGAAAAATTTTCGGGTTTCTTCCCCATTTTTTCGAATTTCCGCCTGTAAAGCGGTTAAAGATTGAAATTTTTGCTCCGGACGGAGGAATTTGTGCAGCTCCAGTGTGACGGTTTTTCCGTACAAATCGCCCTCAAAATCCAAAATCCATGCCTCTACGGTAACCCCTGTTCCTTCTACGGTGGGGCGATTTCCGATGTTGGTGACAGCTAAATAGGGCTGCCCCTCTACCCAAACCTTGCAGGCATACACCCCAAGAGCAGGGGTTAAAAGCTCTGCAGGCAGAATGAGATTGGCAGTGGGAATACCAATGGTACGCCCAAGCTGCTTGCCGGCAACCACCGTACCGGACAGTAGATAGGGATGCCCCAACAGCCGGTTGGCGTTTTCTACATCCCCCTGCTCCAACAGCTTGCGAATACGGGTGGAGGAGATTTTTTTCTCGTCCAGCTGCTGTTGCGGTACAATTTTGATAGGCAGTCCCTGTTTTTGGGCAAAATCTGCCAAAATTTGGGGATTTCCCAGTCCGCCACGACCAAAGCGATAGTCCTCTCCGCAGACAAAGCCGGCGGCTTTCCAGCTTAGTAGCTGCTGTAAAAATGCCTCATGGCACATGGAAAGGGTTTCCTTGTTGGCAGGCAAAATCTGCACCTGCTCCATGCCGTAGTGCTGCAGCAGCCGTACCCGGTCTTGGGCGGAGGTAATCATATTGGGCGTGCTGTTTTTCAGCAAAGCCTCCGGCGGAAGGTCAAAGGTCAGTGCGCCTGCACGGCAGCCGGCTTGCTCTGCCAAGGCCTTGCAGGCAGAAAGCAGCGCCTGATGCCCCAAATGCACGCCGTCAAAAAAGCCCAGCGCAAAAATTGTCTTCTCTTTCATGGTAACTCCAAGTTACATTCAAACTTCAAAAAAGCTCTTAATGGTTGACATAACACTATCAGCCGCCTGCGCCAGCATTAAAAATTCCCCATTTTGGCTGTAGGCACGATAGGTGCCGTCCGCTATTTTTACAGAAAAACTATTGCCGTTGCGGCATCGGGTTTCCTGCTTTTCCGTCAGTGTCACTGCAGGATAATGGCGGAACATGGTGTCCACCGGCTGCAAATAACTTTCCGGTGTATCCGTTTCCAGTAGGGTTTCCAAGGAAACAGAATCCTCGATGGTGTATTCGCCGGCGGCGGTGCGCCGCAGGCTTTCCATGCAGCCGCCGCAGCCAAGCGCCTGCCCAATATCCTTGCATAGGGTGCGGATATAAGTGCCTTTGGAGCAGCGGATGCGAAGATGGGCGGTTTCGCCCGAAAAAGCCAAGCAGGTCAGCTCAAAAATCTCAATTTCTCGGGGCTGACGCACTACTTCTTGCCCCTTGCGGGCAAGGTCACAGAGCTTTTGCCCGTTGATTTTCAGTGCAGAGTACATGGGTGGGATTTGCTGAATTTTTCCACGAAATTTTGGTAAAATTCCAAGAAAATCAGCCTCGGAAATACTCACTTCCCGCATTTCTAGGGTTGTGCCGGTGATATCCTCGGTGTCGGTGGTGCGACCAAGCCGCAGCACCGCCTCATAGGTTTTTTCGGCGTGCTCAAAAAATTCCACACCACGGGTAGCCCGTCCCACAAAAACCGGCAAAACACCGGTTGCCATGGGGTCAAGCGTGCCGCCATGACCGATTCTGCGGGTGTTAAACACACGGCGCAGACGGGCAGTCACATCCTGACTGGTCCAATCTTGGGGCTTATCTACAATGACAATTCCATTCATTCTTTTTCCTCTGTAAATTGGAATTTAGCGGGATGCCGTACTTTTCTTGTTCGGACACAAGAAAGTAACGCTCTGCGTTAAACTCCAATTTATTGTTCTGTTTCTTCCTCACTCTTGCCCTTGTCCAGGGAGTTAATCAGCGCCAGCATTTTAGCACCGTAGGTGATGGAATCGTCCAGCGCCCACTGAATTTCCGGCGTATAGCGCAAATTCAAGCCCTGTCCCAAGCCACGCCGCAGGTAGCCGGCGGCAGACCACAGACCCTTCATGGCGTCCTGGGCCTTTTCCTCCTGCAAAACACTGATATAGACCTTTGCCCAGCGCAGGTCGGGGGTAGTTTCCACCCGGGTGACGGAAATCATGCAATCCTGCACACGGGGGTCTTTCACTGTCCGCAGAAGATTACTCAATTCCTTTTGAATTTCCTGATTGATGGCAGTAATCCGTTTGTTTGCCATAGCTTCATCCTCCTAAAAGATGATGTTCGCCGCACCGCAGCTGCGGTGCGGCGGAGAAACAATTATCGCTTAATTTCTTCCATAACGAAGCATTCGAAGACATCATATTCCCGAATGTCGTTAAATTTCAGAATGCTCATGCCGCACTCAAAGCCGGCGGTAACTTCCTTTGCCTGGTCCTTAAACCGCTGCAGGGAGCCAACCTCACCCTCGTGAATGACAATGTTGTCACGCAGCACACGTACCTGTGCATCTCGGGTAACCTTGCCGTCCTTGACCATACAGCCGGCGATGGTGCCGATGGCAGAAACCTTGTAGGTCATGCGCACCTCGGCGTGACCGATGATGACTTCCTGATACTTGGGCGCCAGCATGCCCTTCATCGCAGCTTCGATTTCATCAATGGCATCGTAGATAACCCGATAGAACCGCATATCCACACCGGCACGCAAGCCGTTACTCATGGCGGCGGCATCAGCACGGACATTGAAGCCAACGATGATTGCGCCGGCAGTGGAAGCCAGCAGAATGTCGCTTTCGTTGATAGCACCTACAGCGGCGTGAATGACACGGACACGGACTTCTTCGTTGGAAATCTTCTCCAAGGATGCCTTCACAGCTTCGGCAGAGCCCTGCACATCAGCCTTGACAATCAGGGACAGCTCCTTCATTTCGCCTTCCTGCATTCTTGCAAACAGGTTATCCAGCGTGACCTTGCTCATGGCGTTGGCAATGGCGTCCTTCTGCGCCTGACGGCGCTCCTCCACCAGCTCACGAGCCATTCTTTCGTCAATAACGACGTCAAAGGCATCGCCTGCGCTGGGCACATCCGCAAGACCGGTAATTTCCACAGGAACGGAAGGACCGGCAGTTTTTACGGTGCGACCCTTGTCGTTCAGCATGACACGGACACGACCCACAGTCGTGCCGGCGATGACGATGTCGCCCTGCTTCAGTGTGCCGTTTTGCACCAGCAGAGTAGCGATAGGACCTCTGGTTTTGTCCAGACGGGCTTCAATAACCGTACCCTTGGCACGGCGGTTGGGATTGGCCTTCAGCTCCTGTACTTCGGCAGTCAGCAGCACCATTTCCAGCAGATTGTCCAGACCCATGCCGGTTTTGGCAGAGATGGGACAGATGATGGTATCGCCGCCCCATTCTTCGGGAATCAGGTCGTATTTGGTCAGCTGTTCCTTAATTTTGTCGGGGTTGGCGGTGGGCTTATCCATTTTGTTGATGGCAACAATGATGGGCACGCCGGCAGCTTTGGCGTGGTTGATGGATTCGACCGTCTGGGGCATGATGCCGTCATCGGCAGCCACCACCAGAATGGCAATGTCGGTGGAATTTGCGCCACGGGCACGCATGGAGGTAAAGGCGGCGTGACCGGGGGTATCCAGGAAGGTAATCATTTGACCGTTGACATCTACGGTGTACGCACCGATGTGCTGGGTGATGCCGCCTGCCTCAACTGCGGTGACGGAGGTTTGACGGATGGCGTCTAGGGTAGAGGTTTTGCCGTGGTCAACATGACCCATGACCACCACAACGGGGGCACGGGTTTCCAGCTCCTCAGCAGAGTCCACATGGTCGTCAATGATGCGCTCCTCGATGGTGACGGTAACTTCCTTTTCCACCTTGCAGCCCAATTCGGTTGCCACATATTCGGCAGTATCAAAGTCAATGGTCTGATTGATGGCGGCGATGATGCCGTTCTTCATCAGCAGCTTGATGACCTCGGCTGCGGTTTTCTTCATGCGGCTGGCAAGCTCACCGACAGTGATTTCCTCGGGAATTTTGACGGTCAAAACAGCCTTGCGAGCAACTTCCATCTGCAGGCGGCGGAGCTTTTCCTGCTCCTCGTTGCGGCTCTTGTTGCCCTTGAATTTATTGTCCTTTTTGTTCTGCTGCTGACCCTTTTTGCCGCCGAACTTCTGCTTGCCGCCCTGATAGTCCTGCACCTTTTGGTCCACCAAATTGTCCACATCCGCAAAGCGGTTGGTGTTCAGCTGCACCGCAGAGGTGTCCACCACCCGACGCTCCCGCTTCCGCTCCGGCTCGGCAGCCTTGGGCTGGGCAGGCTTATTTTGGGGCTGCTGGGGACGGACGGGTGCATTGTTGCTCACCGGACGGTTGGCAGCAGGCTGGGCAGGCTTATTCTGCTCCTGCACCGGCTTATTTTGGGGCTTGGCAGGGGCAGGCTGCTGCACAGGTGCTTCCTGCACCGCAGGCGCCGGCTTTTCCTTGGGCTGCACGGCAAATACCTGCTCCAAGGAGGCAATCTGATTATGCCGTGTCAGATGCTCAAACACAGCGTTGAGCTCTGCGTCTGTCAAATTTTGGGTCAGAGATTTGGGCTTTTCATAGTATTTGCCCACAATATCCGAAATTTCCTTGGGTGTGACGCCAAAATCGGCGGCAACATCCTTTACACGATACTTTACATTCATCTATAAACGCACCTCCATGCACATTCCACCGCCATACAGCGGCGGCTACATCGGTTGACTGTTATTTTTTACCCTTGCGTATGTTCTTTTCATGGGCTTTGGCTTCGCTGCGGCGCTTTTTCGCCTTTTCCGCTTTTTCGGATAATACCTGCAGCACCTGCACAGAAATTTCCGGCACAGCATTTGCCAGTGCCAACGCCAAGGAAGGGTCGGTAATGGCGGCGATGGCAAGGCTTGCTCTGCCGATTGCCATACCCATCTCGTCCTTGCTGTAGGGCAGGCGAATGCACTGCTGCTGCGTTCCGGCAGCATAGCTGAGGCTTCTGCGCCAGGTATGGTCGGAGGCATCCTTTGCCACCACAATCAGATAAGCCTTTCCGGCACGGGCAGCACCGCCCACCGGCTCTTCACCCAGCTCTGCCATACCGCCCTTGCGAGCAAGGGACAGGTAATTGAGTGCTTTATCCACGGCTTGCCACCTCGATTTCCTTTTCCAGTCGGTCGTAGACCTCCTGTGGAATGGTGACCTCCAAGCTCCGGTCCAGCGCCTTGGATTTCTGCGCTTTTAACAGACATTCTGCCTTGGGGCAGAGGTAAGCGCCACGCCCAGCCTTTTTGCCGCTGAAATCTAAGGATACACTGCCGTCTGTGCCACGCACCACACGAATCAGCTGTCGCTTGTCCATCCGTTCCCGGCAGCCCATGCACTGCCGTTGGGGAATTTTCTTTTGCATGCTACTGCCTCCGTTCTGATTTGTTATTCCTCAACCTCGTCCGCCTGAGAGGCAGGCTTGATGTCGATTTTATAGCCGGTGAGTCTAGCTGCCAAACGGGCATTTTGACCCTCCTTGCCGATGGCAAGGCTTAGCTGGTCGTCCGGCACAATGACCCGACAGGCTTTCTGACCGGAAACAGGGGTGACGGAAACCACATCCGCAGGGCTGAGGGCTGCCTTAACATATTCGCAGGGGTCTTCGGACCACACCACAATGTCAATCTTCTCGCCGCCCAACTCCTCAACCACAGCGCCTACACGGCCGCCTCTGGGACCGACACAGGCACCTACAGGGTCAACACCCTCCATGGCAGCACGCACTGCCATCTTGGTACGGGAGCCGGCTTCTCTTGCGATGTTACGGATTTCAACCTGACCGTCAGCAATTTCCGGGGTTTCCAGCTCAAACAGCCGCCGCACCAAATTGGGGTGGGTACGGGAAACATGGACCACAGGTCCACGATTTGCCTGACGGACCTCCAGCACATAAACCCGAAGCATTTCACCCTCGATGTAGCTTTCGCCCGGAATCTGCTCACTGGGGCGAAGAACGGCGTCAGAGGCATCGTTGCCCTGACCGATGCGGACAAAGATATTGCCGTTGGGGTCAATGCGGGTGATGGTGGAGGTCAGCAGCTCCTGAGTTTTGTTGGAGTAGCTTTCAAACACCATGCCACGCTCTGCCTCCCGAATGCCCTGAATGACCACCTGCTTGGCGGTTTGGGCAGCGATACGGCCGAATTTCTGAATATCTACGGGAATGGTGACGGTTTCACCTACCCGAACATCGGGGTTTAGGTTACGGGCGGCATCCAGCTGCATTTCGCAGGCGGCGTCCTCCACTTCATCCACCACGGTCTTGACCAAATACATGGAAAGACCTTGTTCACTCAAATCCACAATGACATTTTCAGCCGGAATGTCCCGATGGTCCTCCCGGTCCTTGCGGTAGGCATTGGTCAGCGCCTGCTTCAGCCGCTCCACCATGTAGGAAACAGGAATGCCCTTAAGCTTTTCCAAATCCTTCAGGCTGGCAAAAATTTCTGCGCCGATGTTAACCTTGGGTGCTTCGGCGGCCTTTTTTGTTCTTTTCTGTGCCATAATTGTTCATTTCCTCCTATTTATATTCAAAAGCGAATGGTTAAAATTCTACACGAAGCCGCACCAGTGCAACCTCGGATTTTTCAAAGGTCAGTTCTTCCTTGCCGTATTCCACGGTCAGCCGTCCGTTGTCGTAGCCCTTCAGCACGCCGGGAATTTCCTTCAGCCCGTTTTTGGGGCGGTACAGCTTGACCATAATGAGGCTTCCCATAAACTGTTCAAAGTCGGACGGACGCTTCAGTGCCCGTTCAATGCCGGCGGAGCAAACCTCAAAATGGTAGCTTTCCGGAATGGGGTCAGCCTCGTCCAGCAGGGGGTCAGCGGCTCTGGAAATGGCTTCGCAGTCGGTGATGTCCACGCCGCCGTCCTTGTCGATGAACAGCCGCAGGAAACGCTGGTCGCCCTCTCTGACATATTCCACATCCCAAAGGGTGCAGCCCTGCTGTTCCACAATGGGCAAAACCAACTGGGCAACAGTGTCTGTAACTTTCAAAAATTTCCCTCACTTTCAGAAAAAAGAGAGGGGTTTTTCGCCCCTCTCTTTCGTATAGTATACTCTAGATTATTTGCATTATAGCATCTTCCCTGCGGTTTTGCAAGGGGTTTTTGAAAAAAATCAAAACTTTTTTCGATCGAAAGGGGAAAAATTCCCCCAATGCGGTAAAAATCGGCGTTTTTTAATGGCTAAAGTCATTGTTTTTTATCCGGCAAGCCGTTCTCTCGCTGCCAAATCAGCAGCAGGCTGCCCTTTTGCACCGATACCGTGGCGGCTTTGCCTGTAAAATGGTTGCTGACACCCAGCGGAAAGTCGGGGGACAAGCTGCCATTTTCCATGAGATATTGAAGATTGTGCAGGGTAACGCCCTCTGCCGGCTTACCCATTGCAAAAACCGACAGAGTACCCTCAAATTTTTCCGGAAAGGTGAGGCTGTCGCTTTGCAGCAGGGTCACAATTTGATGGTTGCCTATGAGTGTGCCAACGGCATCATGGTCTGCCAAAAATTGCAGCGCCTGCAAATTGGCAACGGTGTGGTCCAACCGCACCCCGTCCAAACCGCCGTAAATCAAGAATTCCTTGCAGCCCAGCGAAAGCCCCTTCTTGATGGCAAGCAGGGCATCGGTGTCGTCCTTTTCCACAGGAAACACCTGCCCCTGCGCTGGAATGTAGCCAAGAGAATCAAAATCCCCCAAAATAATGTCTGGTGTCAGCCCCAAGCGCTGGGTGTGCAGCAGACCGCCGTCTGCTGCAATCAGCAGGGCGTTGGCAGGAATGCTTTCAACGGGCTGCTCCAGCCCACCGGCGCAGAAAATAATACATTGCCTCATGGCGCTTATCGGTGTTCACCCAAGAAGAACAGCGCCAATGTACCCGGACCGGAGTGAGAGCCGATGACAGCACCGGTATAGCCGATGAACACAGTTTCCACGCCGTATTTCTCTTTTACCAGTGTCTCCAGCTGCTTGGCATCCTCCAAGCAGTCTCCGTGGCAGATAAAGACGGTTTTGTTTTCTCCCGGCAGACCCAGCTGTCCCATTTTGTCCGCCAGTGCTTCAATGGCAGCCTTGCGACCACGAGCCTTGCTCATATTGATGAGGTGTCCCTCGTCATCCATGTGCAGCACCGGCTTGATGCCAAGCATTGTGCCCACAATGGCAGTGGCAGCGGAAATTCGTCCGCCCCGCTTTAGATACATCAGGTCATCCACCGTAAACCAGTGGCACAGGTGGAATCTCTGCGCCTGCAGGTAAGCTGAAAGCTCCTCTAAATCCATGCCCTCATCCCGCTTTTGGCAGGCATACCAAACCAGTAAGCCCTGCCCAAGCGAAGCACTCAAGCTGTCTACTACCTGAATCTTCCGCTGAGGATACTGCTCTGAAAGCTCGCTGGCTGCGATTTGGGCAGACTGACAGGTGGTGCTTAAGCCCGAAGAAAAGGGAATTGCCAGCACATCCTTGCCCTGTGACAAAGCCTCCTCCATGGCACAGCGCCAACTATCGGGATTGACGGCGGCAGTGGAGGCTTTTTCGCCCTTTCGCAGGGCATCGTACAAAGTTTTAATATTGTTTTCTACAGAATCTTCCAGACTTTCCCCCCGAAACTGCAGGGTAAGATTGACCATTTTCAGATGTAATTGCTGCAGCATTTCACGGGGGAGGTCGCAGCCGGAATCGGTAATAATTTGATAGTTGGTCATGGTGATACCAGCTTTCTTTTTAAATTATTTTTTCCACATTATACCACAAAAAACAGAAATTGTCATTATATTTTTTTAACCGGTGAGGGTAGCCCATAAAAAATGAAATTTTCCTAAAAAAGTCGAGAAAAAAAGGTGGACACTGAAAAAAACTTTTGCTATAATGACGGAAAATAGGGAAAAGGGAGGGTTTTTATGAAATGTCCGTTTTGCGGCGACCAGGAGAGCAAGGTGGTGGATTCCCGCCACAGTGAGGACGGTCAGTCCATTCGCCGCCGCCGGGAATGCTTGAACTGTCAGCGCCGTTTTACCACCTATGAGATGGTGGAAAGCTTGCCCATTATTGTGGTCAAGCGGGATGGCTCTCGCCAGAATTTTGACCGGAATAAAATTCTAAATTCCATGATTCGTGCCTTTGACAAGCGGAAGGTGGACATCGAGGATTTGGACCGGCTTACCACAGAGATTGAGCAGGCGATTCAGAACTCTCTGGTGCGGGAAATTTCTACAGACCGACTGGGCGAGATGGTCATGGAGCGGATTAAGCCCATGGATGAGGTCGCCTACATTCGTTTTGCGTCGGTGTACCGCCGATTCCAGGATGTGAATGGCTTTGTTCGGGAGGTCAGCCGTTTCTTGGAGGAAAAATAAATGAAAAAGAGGCTGTGCAAACGCACAGCCTCTTTGTTTATTCCTGATTTCTCTTTTTCATGACTTCCCGCATACGCAGACCGTGGTCCAGCTCTCTTTTCCGAATTCGCAGGCTCTTGGGGGTACATTCCAGCAGCTCATCATCTGCCAAAAATTCCAAGCACTGCTCCAAGGAGAAGTTCCGGGGCGGTGTCAGCCGCAGTGCCTCGTCAGAGCCGGAGGCACGCATATTGGTCAGTTGCTTTTTCTTGCAGACATTGACGGTCATATCCTCATTGCGGCTGCAGATACCAACCACCATGCCGGCATACACCGGTACACCTGCGCCGATGAACAGTGCACCACGCTCCTGTGCGGCAGCCAAGCCGTAGGTAACCGCCTCGCCGGTTTCAAAGGCAATCAGCGAGCCGGTGAGCCGCCGTTCAATTTCGCCCTTCATGGGGGCGTAGGAATCCAAAACGCTGCTCATAATGCCTTCGCCACGGGTATCGGTCAAAAATTCGTTCCGATAGCCGAACAGACCTCTGGACGGCACTAAAAATTCCAGACGATAGCGGCTGCCCATGGGGGTCATGCCCAGCAAATCGCCCTTACGGCGACCCATTTTTTCAATGACTGCACCCATGCACTCCTCCGGTACATCCGCAACCATCCGTTCGATGGGCTCGCAAAGCTTGCCGTTAATTTCCTTGGTTAGTACTCGGGGAGTGGACACAGAGAACTCAAAGCCCTCTCTGCGCATGGTTTCCATCAGAATGGACAGATGCATTTCGCCACGACCTGCCACATTGAAGGCATCGTTGTTGGGCTGCTCCGTCACATGGAGGGAAACATCCTTTAATAATTCCTTTTCCAACCGGTCACGGAGATTACGGGAGGTGACATACTTGCCCTCCTTGCCGGCAAAGGGAGAATCGTTGACCGCAAAGGTCATTTCGATGGTGGGGTCGGAAATTTTCACAAAGGGCAGCGGCTCTACACAATCGACAGCGCACAATGTGCGACCGATAGTGATGTCTGCCATGCCGGAAAGTGCCACGATTTCGCCGGCAGATGCTTCGGAAATGGGGGCTTTGCCCAGTCCGTCAAAGGCGTACAGCGCCACTACCTTGCCCTTTTGCTTCATGTCCGGATTGTGGTAGTCGCAGATGGCAACCTCTTGATTGACCCGGATTTTGCCACGTTCCACACGACCCACGGCAATACGACCCACATATTCATTATAGTCAATGGAGGAAACCAGCAGCTGCAGGGGGGCATCCTCGTCGCCCTGAGGCGCATCAATATAATTGATAATGGTTTCAAACAGAGGGGTCAAATCGCTGCCCATTTCATCGGGAGAATAGGAGGCAGTGCCCTGTCGACCGGAGCAGAACACGGTGGGGGAGTTAAACTGCTCATCGGTGGCATCCAAATCCAGCAGTAGCTCCAGCACCTCGTCCATGACCTCATGGATACGGGCATCGGGCTTGTCCACCTTGTTTACTGCCACAATGACCTTATGACCCAGCTCCAGTGCCTTTTGCAGCACAAAACGGGTTTGGGGCATGGGACCTTCTGCGGCATCCACCAGCAGAATAACGCCGTTGACCATTTTCAGGATACGCTCCACCTCGCCGCCAAAGTCGGCGTGACCGGGGGTGTCCACAATGTTGATTTTATAATCCTTATAGGTGACGGAGGTGTTTTTCGCCAAAATGGTGATGCCACGCTCCCGTTCCAGGTCGCCGGAGTCCATGACCCGGTCCTGGGTTGCCTGATTTTCACGATAGATACCGCCCTGCTTCAATAGCTCGTCCACCAGTGTGGTCTTGCCGTGGTCGACATGGGCAATGATGGCAATATTCCGAATATTTTTCTGAGATGCCATAAACAATGCACTCCTTTTTTCGCACTTCAAAAGTCTACAACAGAAAATAATAGCATAGCATTTTTAGAAAAGCAATGTTTTTTCTTAAAAAATAGGATGTTTCGGAAAGTGTTTCTCAGAAAATGGGGGATAAATGAAAACAATCCGTAAACAATCCGGTAAAAATGTTGAATTTACAGTTTTTTGAAATATAATAAGGGCGCAAAGCTTGATGAAGGGAAACTCCTTATGAATGGAATTGGTGGCTGGCTGCGCCGGCTGGGAAATCGAATTTCTGTATCGCTGCGGCACTTTATGACCGGGCGTTACGGTATGGATAAGCTTAACAGTGTGATTTTGTGGACGGGCGTCATTATTAGCCTGCTGTCCATGTTTGTGCCGATTGGGTGGGCAAATCTTGCGCTGGCGCTTTTGAGCTATGGCTGTTTGGGCGTGGCGCTGTTTCGATGCTTTTCTCGCAATACCTACAAGCGTTATCAGGAAAATCGGCGGTATCTATTTTGGCGGGAAAAGCTGCGGGACAAGGAGCATAAGTATTTCAAATGTCCTCATTGCCGTCAGAGCGTTCGAGTGCCAAAGGGTAAGGGGAGGATTTCCATTACCTGCCCCAAATGCCGTGAAAAGTTTGTGAAGAAAACCTAATAAAAATCCCTCCGCTGTTGTAGCGGAGGGATTTTGTTATGTCAGCTCCTTGTGGCTTTTTTCCACCAGCTCCTGCACCGCTAAGTGCTGGGGGCAGATTTTAGTGCAGGCATCGCAGTGCAGGCAGGCGTCTGCACGGGTTTTTAGGGCGGCGTAGTCCTCTTTTGGAGTGCCCTCTTTTTTATGTAGCTGATTGACCTGCGCAAAAATTGCAGAAATGGGAATTTCTGCAGGACATTGCTCCTCACAGTATTTGCATCCGGTGCAGGGAATTCGGGTTTTGCTTTGATAGATGGTTTTCACCTGCTGCAGCAGGGTGTGGTCTTTTTCCGACAGGGGCTGAAAATCCTCCATAAAGGACAGATTGTCCAGCACTTGCTCCGGCGTACTCATGCCGGAGAGTACCATCACAATTCCCTCAAAGCCGGCGGCAAAGCGGATGGCATAGCTGGCAGGGCTGCCCTGGGTCAGTAGAGCGGCGGCTTCCTCCGGCAGATTGGCAAGGCTGCCGCCACGAACAGGCTCCATGACAAGGATAGGTTTGCCATGTTTGCGGCAGACCTCGTAGCATAGCCTGCTTTGGATGCGGTGGTCTTCGTAGTCCACATAGTTAAACTGCAGCTGCACCACCTCGATTTCCGGTCGGTCGGTGAGAATTTTATCCAGTGCTTCGGCGGTATCGTGGAAGGACATACCTACATGGCGGATTTTTCCTGCCTTTTTCAGCTCCTGCACAATGTCATAGACGCCCTCTTTGGTAAAGCGCTCATGCCGTTCTGCGCTCATGGAGTGCAGCAGATAGAAATCAAAATAGTCAACACCGCATTTTTCCAGCTGCTTGTCCAGCAGGGGCGCAATTTCCTGAGGGGTTTTAAAGCAGCTGCCGGTGAGCTTGTCGGTCAGTACATAGCTTTCTCGGGGGTAGCGGCTGGTGAGGACATCCCGAATGACAAGCTCGCTCTTGCCGTCAATGTAGACATAGGCGGTGTCAAAATAGTTAAAGCCCCGTGCCATATAGGCATCCACCATGATTTTGGTGGTTTCTATGTCAACCTCGTTGCCGTTCATGGGCAGGCGCATCATGCCAAAGCCCAGCTTCTTTTTCATTTTCGGAAAGGGATGCATAGGATTACCTCTTTTCATCGGTTTTTACCAATGTGACCACGCTTTCCACATGGGTCATAAGACCAAAAGGTATAAAAATCGGTCAAAAATGGGGGTTGTAACGACAAAAGGTATATTCCTTGTTGTTTTATAGCCTTAAACAAGGTCTTTTTCGTGCAAAACAACACCGTTTTGTTTTAAATTGGTTTGCAATGCTGCCACGTCAAGTGCAGAAAAATCATCCGTCATTGCCGCCGCTGTTCCGGCCGCCTGTCCTGTTACTGCACAACAAGGGATTACTCGCATTACATCCCAAAGCGTTTCGTTGACCGAGGTACAACGACCTGCAACAATAAGATTTCTTATTTCCTTTGAGTACAAAGTTCTAAAAGGTACCTCATACACCGGTCCGCGCTTTTTCCAGTTGGAGACCATGCCGATCGAATCTTCAAAATATGTATGCTCTTCCGTATGAGAAAGCGTGTACTCTCCCACTAGCTTTCGTGTCATGCGAATTTGCGGTGTGGTGGCGATGGTGGAAATAACCGCGTTGGGGTCCTTTTCTCGCTTTTTAAGCCAATGGTCAAGTGTTGTCTTGTGTGAAAGACACGTCATTTCAGAGAGTTCCTTTCCGTCAAGACCCGAAAATCTTGTTGGAATCAGATGCTCTTCCTTATGATTTTTACTCTTCTGGTCATCGGGTATATCTGAAAATCCCAGCATTTTAAGGTTATAACCATTCTTACCAAGATAATAATACCAAGCGGCCAAAACATTTCCCTGTTTAAACTTTTCGCAAGGAGCATCGGCAAATAAAGCAATATCCGCATCGCCGGTGGCATCTACAACAGATTTAACCGCTATGCCCTGACGTCCGGATTTATTTTCTATTATTACGGCATTTATTTTGTCACCGTTTTTATCTACAGCTACTGCATAGCTACCGTAAAGTATCTCCACACCTTCCT
>JAZOPV010000014.1:0-4597 GCA_045655745.1 Faecousia sp. | reverse complement strand
GCACCTCTGCCCAAGGAATACAAGGAAGAGAACCTGGAGCTGCTGGAGAAGGGTACCTGCAACCTGTTCCACCATGTCAACACCATCAAGAAGTCCGGTATCACCCCTGTTGTCTGTATCAACCGTTTCTATACCGATACCGACGCCGAAGTGGCACTGTTGAAGAAGCTGTGTGCTGAAAAGGGTGTTCGCTGCGCCGAGTCCAACCACTGGCGTTACGGCGGCGAAGGCGCTGCTGAGCTGGCTCAGGTTGTTGTGGAAGCTTGTGAGTCCAAGAACGAAGTCAAGTTCCTGTACGATTTGGATATGCCTCTGCGTCAGCGCGTTGAGCTGATCGCTAAGGAAGTCTACGGTGCTGATGGCGTTATTTGGCAGCCTCTGGCTGTGGAGAAAGCTCAGCGCTTCGAGTCCGATCCCAAGTACGCTGATTACTGCACCATGATGGTTAAGACCCACCTGTCTTTGTCTGACGATCCCACCAAAAAGGGTGTGCCCACCGGTTGGAAGCTGACCATCCGTGACATTTTGGAGTACGGCGGCGCAAAGTTCCTGTGCCCCATGGCTGGTACTATCTCCATGATGCCCGGTACTGCCGCTGACCCTGCTTACCGTCGTGTGGATGTGGACACCGAGACCGGCAAGGTTTCCGGCCTGTTCTAAGTAGCAGAATGCAATGATTTGAAAGCACAGGCGGCATCGCCGCCTGTGCTTTTGCCCTTTATGACTGCAAATAAGGAGTAAGAGAAATATGGATATGACAATGGAATCCTGCCGCAAGTTTGTGGAGGTGCTGGCATCCAATGCTCCGGCACCCGGTGGCGGCGGTGCAGCTGCCTTGGTGGGTGCTATCGGCACTGCGCTGGGTAATATGGTTGGCTCTTTGACCGTTGGTAAGAAGAAGTATGCCGAGGTGGAGGAGGAAATCATTGCCCTGAAGGCAAAGTGCGATGCCCTGCAGACAGAACTGCTGAATCAGGTGGAAGAGGACGACAAGGGTTTTGTGCCGTTGGCAAAGGCTTATGGCATCCCCAAGGACGACCCCAATCGGGATGCGGTTTTGGAGGAGGCAACTGTTATCGCCTGCGCTGTTCCCATGCACATTATGGAGCTGTGCTGTGAAGCCATTGAGTACATCGCTGTGTTTGCTGCCAAGGGCAGCCGTTTGGCTGTTTCCGATGCCGGCTGCGGTGCTGTTTGCTGTAAGGCTGCCCTGCAGGCTGCCTCGCTGAATGTGTTCATCAACACCAAGAGCCTGAAAAATCGGGCAGTGGCAGAGGAAATGAACGCAAAAGCCAATGGTATGCTGAATAAGTACTGCGCCATGGCAGACGGCATTTTCAATGAAGTGAAGGCTGGCTTCGGTCAGTAATATGCCCCTTGCCTCTCTCTTTGGGAGAGGTGACCGACCACAGCGAGGGCGGAGAGGGCACCCTCTCAGTCACCTTCGGTGACAGCTCCCCCAAAAGGGGGAGCCGAGTAACAATTTCCTCGCAATGACATAGTTTTTATATTTTTACAAAGGAGATTATAGATATGGCAAAGCTGCTGCTGGGCAAGGAAGTGACCGATGCCCTCAATGCCAATTTGCAGAACCGTACCGCTGCGTTGCGGGAAAAGGGCGTTGTGCCCACCTTGGGTATCATTCGTGTGGGCGAAGACCCCTCTGATATTTCCTACGAGAAGGGCGCACTGAAGCGTGCCGAGCTGGTGGGCGTGGAGGTCAAGCAGTATCTGCTGCCAAGCGACGCCTCCAAGGAAGCGGTTTTGGCAGTGATTGATGAAATCAATGCAGATGACTCCGTGCATGGCGTTTTGATGTTCCGTCCTCTGCCCAAGCACCTGAAGGCAGACCAGAACGAAATTTGCAACCGCTTAGACCCCAAGAAGGATATGGACTGCATGACACACATGAGCAACGCCGGTGTGTTTGAAGGCTTGGATTTGGGCTATGCACCCTGCACCCCCGCTGCCTGTATGGAAATTTTGGATTTCTACGGCATCGACTGCAAGGGTAAGAACGCTGTGGTCATCGGTCGTTCTTTGGTTGTCGGCAAGCCTGCTGCCATGATGCTCATGGGCAAGAATGCCACTGTCACTGTGTGCCACACCAAAACGGTGAACACCGCTGAAATTTGCCGCAATGCAGACATCATCGTGTCCGCTGCCGGTGTGCTGAATAGCTTGACTGCTGATTTCGTCCGCCCCGGTCAGACCGTCATTGATGTGTCCATCAACTGGGATGCTGAAAAAATCAACGCCAAGGGCGGCAAGGGCGGTATCGCCGGTGATGCCAAGTTCGATGAGGTGGAAGCCATTGTCGATGCCATCACTCCCGTTCCCGGCGGCGTTGGCGCTGTTACCACCAGCGTGCTGATGAAGCATGTGGTGGAGGCTGCAGAGCGGGTATAAAAAATCGGACCTTAGGGCAGGGGGAGGCCCCTGCCCTTTGTGTTTTTTGAGAGGTAAAAGGGTATGAAGAAAATCAAAAATCTGTCCGAAGGCAGCTTTTTGAAGCTGGTATTCGGCTTTGTAGCCCTATGCTTTCTGGCGGCGGCAGCGTGTATGCCCGACCGGGATAAAATGTTGAGCGGACTGTGGAACATCGTATCCCAGCCCAATAAAATTTCCGCCAACTATTTTGCCATGGGCGGCTACAGTGCTACTTTCTTAAATATGGGCTTGGTGACACTGTTCAGCCTGCTGCTGTTTGTGGTATTCCGAGGAACACCCAACAATGTTTCCACCTTGGCGGTGCTGCTGACGGCTGGTTTTGGCTCTTGGGGCATCAATGTGGTGAATATGTGGTTCTCCGTTGCCGGTGTTTTGCTGTACGGCTTGGTGAAGCGGGAAAAGATGGGAACACTGGTCAATGCCATGCTGTTCTCTACCGGCATTGCGCCGCTGATTACGGAGCTACTGGTGCGCTATCCCAATGCTGAGGTGGTTGGCTTTAACTACTTGGGCTTGGGCTTGGCGGTGCTGGTGGGCTTGGTGATCGGCTTTTTCCTGCCGGCAGGTCTTGCTCATGCCCCCAAGGTACATAAGGGCTTCGATTTGTATTCCGCAGCGTTGCCTGTTGGCATGACTGCATTTTTCCTCAATGCGACTTTGTATAAGACCATGGGTATTGCACTGCCCAAGGCATTGTCGGATATTGCGCCGGAAAGCATGCAGGTGGCATCCCAATCTACGGTGAATATTTTCTGTTTGACGGTCTTTGGTATTTGCATTGTGGCGGCATTCTTGCTGGGCTGCAAGCCCAAGGATTACTGGAAGCTGCTGCGTGACCCGGAGCTGGTGACCAATTTCTCCTCTGCTTACGGCAACGCCGTGTTCCTGATGAACATGGGCGTGTTTGGCATGATGATTTTGGGCTATTATAATCTGATTGGTGCAACCTTCAACGGCATCACCTTCGGTATTATTTTCTGTATGCTGGCGACCTGCAATTCCGGCTCTCATCCCGCTAATGTATGGCCCATTATGGCAGGCTATGCGGTGGCATCGGTGGTGTTTGGATGGATTTCTCCGTTGCTGGGCGGTGCGTTTGCCTTCCAGCTCAATGCACAGGCGATCTGTGTGGGACTGTGCTATGCCAACGGACTTTCTCCCATTGCGGATAAGTATGGCTGGCGGTATGGCTTTGTGGCAGCAATTATGCATTATTTGCTGGTGACCTCTGTGCCTACATTGCATGGCGGCTTCTGCTTGTACAACGGCGGCTTTACGGCGGCACTGATTTGTTTGATTTTGGTGCCGGAGCTGGAAAAGTTCTTCCGCACCAAGCAGGAACGGCGGCTTGCCAAGGTAACTCAATAAAAAAATTCTCCGGGTGTGGGTCTCACACCCGGATTTTTTTGGCATATTCAAAAATATTTTACGAAATTTGACATTTTTCCTCTTGCAATTTTTTTAGAATATGGTATGATTACTTAGCACTCAATGATAAAGAGTGCTAAACCGCGTAAAAAGAGCAGGGGGGCACGCCCAAACCTGCGGACAAATATATTTTATGGAGGCAAAGCTATGACACTTAAACCCATGGCAGACAATGTTCTGCTGAAGCAGCAGGAAGCACAGGAATCTACTGTTTCCGGCATTATTTTGGCAACCAGCAACAAGGAAAAGCCCGCTATTTATGAGGTGGTTTCCGTAGGCCCCGGCACGAAGGAGGTCGCCATGACCGTGAAGCCCGGTGATAAGGTGGTTGTTGGAAAGTTTGTCGGCAGCGAAATCAAGCTGGACGGCGTGGAGTATAAGTTCGTTAAGCTGGAGGATATTCTGGCTGTTGTCTGCGATTAAGGAGGAGTAAATACGATGGCAAAAGTGATTGTTTACGGCGAGAATGCCCGCAAGAAGCTGCAGTCCGGTATCGACCAACTGGCAGATACCGTGAAGGTGACACTGGGACCCAAGGGCCGCAATGTGGTGCTGGGCAAGAAGTTCGGCGCACCCCTGATTACCAATGATGGCGTGACCATCGCCAAGGAAATTGAGCTGGAGGATGCCTTTGAGAACATGGGCGCTCAGCTGATTCGTGAGGTCGCCACCAAGACCAACGATGTGGCAGGTGACGGCACTACCACTGCTACTGTGC
>JAZOPV010000013.1:0-49447 GCA_045655745.1 Faecousia sp. | reverse complement strand
GTTCGGCTCCGGCCCCCGAAGCCATAAAAGCCCCGATACAATTGGTATCGGTGCTTTTTTACGATCTTACCGCTTCAATTCAGACAATTTTCTGTCGATTGGACGCCACTTTTCTTACGTCTATTTCTACAATTTTAGCGAGCCAAACATTCATGTAATATCCTGTTATCAACGGATTATTTCATAACAACTGTTAAACAGCTTCTCCCGACAATTTACACAGAGGACGAACACTATTTGCGTTCTCCTGGCATTTGCGATAATACAGCCAGCCTTGTCGTTTTGCTGTTATCAATCAAATATTTCATACAAAATCAAACATTTTTCCCCAAGGGTGTTTTGTTTGTTTGCAGTGTAAATATTATGAAAAGTAGAGTGTAGAGTGAATCGTGAATAAGTAAAAATCCGGAACGCATTTGCATTCCGGATTTTTGGTGGGGGAGGACGGATTCGAACCATCGAAGCGATACGCAGCAGATTTACAGTCTGTCCCCTTTGGCCACTCGGGAACTCCCCCCAATATGAAATTTTCCGTCTGAATGGAGCCGGCAGACGGACTCGAACCCCCGACCTGCTGATTACAAATCAGCTGCTCTACCGACTGAGCTATGCCGGCGGCTCAAACAGAACACGCTTATTATAGCGATATGACCATGGTTTGTCAAGTACTTTTTTGATAAGTTTCTATGTTGTTTTCATGATTTCAATTTATAGACCGATACGCTTGCTCCGGCTGTTGAAAACGGTGATTTGCCATGCTATGATAAGTAAAACAGAAAGGGGGAGGACAGTGCGATATCTGAATATGGTGCAGGGCGTGTTTTTACGCCGCCCAAATCGATTTATTGCCCATGTGGAAATCGATGGTGTGGAGCAAATTGTTCATGTAAAAAACACCGGACGGTGTCGGGAGCTACTGCCTGCCGGCGCAAGAGTGTGGTGTCAGCACTGGAACAATCCTGCCCGAAGAACCAATTATGATTTGATTGCGGTGCAAAAGGGCAGCCGCATCATCAATATGGATTCCCAAGCCCCCAATGCAGCAGCAAGGCAGTGGCTGCAAAATGGCGGGCTGGGGAAGCTTACAGAGCTAAAAGGGGAGTATACGCATGGGGACTCCCGATTTGATTTTTCCTTTATAAAGGACGGCAGGCGGTGCTTTTTGGAGGTCAAGGGTGTGACCTTGGAGCAGGATGGGGTCTGCGCTTTTCCGGATGCACCCACCGAACGGGGCGTGAAGCACCTGAAGGGTTTAACACGGCTGGCACAGGAGGGCTACGGTGCGTATGTGCTGTTTGTAATTCAGATGGAAAATGTTCAGCATTTGCACCCCAATGATGGCACAGACCCATATTTCGGACAGGCATTGCGTCAGGCACAGGAGGCAGGGGTGCAGGTGCTTGCCATGGACTGCTATGTCACACCGGATACCATGGAAATCCGAAAGCCTGTACCGGTGAAGCTGTAAAAAAATAAACGGGGCGGTTGCGCCCCGTTTTTTATTTGAAATCTTGCTGCAAATGCTTGCGAATGGCTTCAAAGCTGGTATCGCTGATGGCGTGCTCCATTTTGCAGGCGTCCTCGGTAGCAGTTTTGCGGTCAACCCCCAGACGGGTCAGCAGTTCTGTGAAGATTCGATGCCGTGTGTAGATTTTCTCGCCGATTTGACGACCGGCGTCGGTTAGAGCAAGTCCGCCGTTTCCGTCCACCGTCAGGTAGCCGCCGCTTTTCAGCAGCCCCACAGCCCGGCTGACGCTGGGCTTGGAATAGCCGATGTGCTCCACCACATCAATGGAACGCACCACATCCATCTGCTTTGATAGCACATAAATGGTTTCCAGATACATTTCGCCGGATTCCTGTAGCCGCATGGAACACACCCACTTTCACTGTTTTTCTTTAGAATACCATGAAAAAGTGAAATATGCAAGGGGCTTTGCGCAGTTAAACCTCCAGCATTTGCCGCAGCATTTTGCAATGCTCCCGTGTTTGGCTTGTTAGATGTTCAAAGGCTTCGGCATAAACAGGGTTTTGACATTGACTTTCAAAAAAACGCAGGTTGGCGTTGGCTCTTTGTAAGCTTCGGCGGATTTGCTGCCGTTGGGCAGGGGAGAGCCGGACGGGGACGGAGGGAGACTGGTTATAAACCCGCTGCCAAACTCTGCGCTCCGTGTTTTTATCCATGGGACATTCCTCCTTCTAAATTATTTTATGCGAAAATCGAAAAAATGTGTGAAAAACATCTTCCATTTTTCGTTCATTTGTGCTATAATACAAAAAACAAAACGACAGGAGTGGATATTAATGCCCAGAACAAGCAATAAGGCGGAGTTGATATTGGATTATGTCAACCAGTTTATCCAGGAGAATGGTTATGCCCCTTCTGTTCGGGAGATTGGTGCGGCGGTGGGGCTGCGGTCAACCGCCTCAGTAAGCTATCATCTGCAGGCGCTGCAGGAAAAGGGGTTGCTGCAGGCACCCGGCTCTAAGGGGCTCAAGCGTGCCATCGTGACCAGCCAGCGTCCGGGGCAGATTCCGGTGATTGGTGTGGTTACCGCCGGTGTGCCCATTTTGGCGTTTGAAAATCAGGAGGGCACTATGGCATGGGACGGAGAGCCGAACTGCTTTGCGCTGCGTGTCCGGGGTGACAGTATGATAAATGCCGGAATTTTAAGCGGCGATAAGGTGGTGGTGCGCCCCCAGCAGACCGCCAATGACGGACAAATCGTGGTTGCCCGAATTGGGGATGAAGCAACTGTAAAGCGGCTGCGCCGCCGGAATGGACAGGTGTGGCTCATGCCGGAAAACGATGCTTATGAGCCGATTGACGGTACAGAGGCAGAGTTGATTGGGCTTGTAAAAGCGGTTGTAAGAGAATATTAAAGTTAAAACGCGCTTGTTTTGGAGTCTTTGCATTGTGGCACAGAAGAAGGGCTTTTGCGATGTGATTTTTCTCTTTAGTGCGTTAAATCAATTCTTGAAATTCGACCGCTTTTGTGCTATTTTTGTATTAAATTCCATAAATAAACCGCTAAGGGCGTGAAGCAAGGTGGCAACGCAGGTAGGGCCTTTCAATTGTGCTTGACAAAGTAATCTGTCAAAGACGATTTTGTCTTATTTGCGTGAACATAGTGGAGAATTGGTCAAAGCTGGCAAATTAGATAGCATAATATGTAAAAAAGACGAAATTAGCCTTTGGAATCTGAGGATTTCCATGTATTTTGTCCGATTGTAATTCATTGTGCAAGATGATAATATACTATATATGAATACAATCGCCCGTATAGGGCGGACAGTCAGGAAGGGGAGTTTTCATGAAGTATATTGTGATTCTTTGTGACGGCATGGCGGGCGAACCGCTGGACGCACTAAACGCCCAGACCACGCTGGAAGCCGCCCACACCCCCAATATGGATGCACTGGCATCCAAGGGTGAGCTAGGCATGGTGCAGAATATCCCTGCCGGTATGAAGCCCGGCTCGGATGTGGCAAATCTGGCAGTGGCAGGCTATGACCCTGCGGTCTATTACTCAGGACGATCTCCCCTGGAGGCGCTTAGCGTTGGCGTGGAAATGGAGCCGACAGATATTGTGTTCCGCTGCAATCTTGTTACCCTGACGGAAGATGAGCCCTATGCTGAAAAGACCATTATTGACCACTCTTCCGGTGAAATTGAGACTGCAGACACGGACATTTTGATGGACACCATTCGGGAAGCCTTTAATTCTGAGGAATTTCAGTTCTACACCGGCACCAGCTATCGCAATATCACCATTTGGAAGCAGGGCAAGGCGGTGGACATTGACCCTCCCCATGACCGGCTGACTCGGGTCATCGGACCGTATTTGCCGGAGGACCCTAAGCTCCGTGGCATGATGGAAAAGAGCTTTGAGCTGCTTAACAATCACCCTTTGAATGTGGAACGGGCTGCCCATGGAAAGAACAAAGCCAATTCCCTTTGGTTCTGGGGCGCAGGCACGAAGCCGAAGCTGGATGATTTCCAGAAGAAGACGGGCTTAAAGGGTGCTATGATTTCTGCGGTGGATCTTCTCAAGGGCATCGCTGTGGGCGCCGGGATGAAGGTCATTGAAGTGGAGGGCGCTACCGGCTCCCTGCACACCAATTACGAAGGCAAGGCGCAGGGTGCTATCGATGCACTGTTGAAGGACGGCTGTGATTTTGTCTATGTCCATTTGGAAGGCCCGGATGAAATGGCACATCAGGGGTTGATTCCGGAAAAAATTCAATCTATCGAATGGATTGACAGCCGGATTGTTGCCCCCATTGTCAACGCCATGGCAGAAAGAGGGGAGGATTACAGAATTCTAATTCTGCCGGATCACCCCAACCCCATTTGCTATCGCACCCACACTGCTGACCCTGTTCCCTATATTCTTTATGACAGCACCAAGGAGCAAAAGACCATTCGCCGTTACACCGAAAAAGAAGCCGCTGCCACTGGAATTTTCCAGCCGGAGGGGCATAAGATGATGGAGCGGTTTTTGAAAAAATAATCAGATAAAGGAGTCATTTGTATGGCACGAGTATATAATTTTTCTGCAGGTCCTGCGGTTTTGCCGGAAGAAGTTTTGAAGGAAGTCCAGGCTGAAATGCTGGACTACAAGGGCACCGGAATGTCTGTTATGGAGATGAGCCACCGATCTAAAGCTTATCAAGCCATCATTGATCAGGCTGAAGCGGACCTGCGTGAGCTGATGAATATTCCCGAAAACTACAAGGTTTTGTTTTTGCAGGGCGGTGCAAGTCAGCAGTTTGCCATGATTCCTATGAATTTAATGAAAAAGGGCGTGGCAGATTATATCATCACCGGTCAGTGGGCAAAGAAAGCATGGCAGGAGGCAGGACTTTATGGAAAAGCCAATGCTGTGGCATCCTCTGCCGACAAGACTTTCTCCTACATTCCTGACTGCTCCGATTTGCCCATTTCTGAGGATGCGGACTATGTGTACATCTGTGAAAACAACACCATTTACGGCACAAAATTTTGGGAGTTGCCCAACACCAAGGGTAAGGAATTGGTTTCGGATGTGTCCTCCTGCTTCCTCAGTGAGCCTGTGGATGTGCGCAAGTATGGCATGATTTACGGCGGTGTGCAGAAGAACATCGGTCCTGCCGGCGTGGTCATTGTTATTATTCGAGAGGATTTAATTCGTGAGGATGTACTGCCCGGTACTCCCACCATGCTCCGTTATAAGACCCATGCTGACAATGGCTCTATGTACAACACCCCTCCTGCTTACGGCATCTATGTTTGCGGTAAGGTGTTCCAGTGGATGAAAAATAAGGGCGGTCTTTTGGCCATGAAGGCACACAACGAAAAGAAGGCCAAGATTCTTTATGATTTTTTGGATAGCAGCAAGCTGTTCCGTGGCACTGTGGTGAAGAAGGACCGTTCGCTTATGAATGTTCCCTTCGTCACCGGCAATGAGAATATGGACGCCAAATTCGTCAAGGAGGCGGAGGCGGCTGGCTTTGTCAATTTGAAGGGTCACCGCAGTGTCGGCGGTATGCGTGCCAGCATTTATAACGCCATGCCCATTGAGGGGGTGGAAAAGCTGGTGGCATTTATGGCGGAATTTGAGAAGAACAACACCTAAGCGGGAAAGAAGGCTGATTATGTACCCGATTTATTGTTTGAACAAGATTGCTGAAAAAGGCACGCAGCTGCTGACCGACAATTACTGCGCCGTAGACAGCGCAGAAAATGCCGCCGGTATTTTGGTGCGCAGTGCCGCTATGCATGATATGAAATTCTCCGATAACCTGCTGGCGATTGCTCGGGCAGGCGCCGGTGTCAACAATATCCCTTTGGCTACCTGCGCCGAACAGGGCATTGTGGTGTTCAATACCCCCGGTGCCAATGCCAACTCTGTGATGGAGCTGGCGGTGTGCGGATTGCTGCTGGCAAGCCGTGATGTGGTCGGCGGCATCAATTGGATTCAGTCCATCAAGGACACTGCCGATGTGGCGAAGCAGGTGGAAAAGGGCAAGTCCCGTTTCGCCGGACATGAAATTCGGAACAAGAAGCTGGGCGTCATTGGCTTGGGTGCTATCGGTGGCCCTTTGGCGAACTGCGCAAGAAGGTTGGGAATGGATGTCTTTGGCTGCGACCCCTATATCAGTGTGGAGGCGGCATGGCATTTGGACCGCCATGTGAGCCATGTCAACAATCGGGATGAGATTTACAGCACCTGTGATATTATCTCGCTCCATGTCCCCCTGCTGAAGGATACAGAAAAGATGATTGATGCCGAGGCAATTGCCAAAATGAAGGACGGCGTGATTATTCTTAACTTTGCACGGGATAAGCTGGTGGACGATGAGGCTATGGCACAGGCTTTGGCTACCGGCAAGGTCAAGTGCTATGTCACGGACTTCCCCAACGACCGCACCGCCAATATGCCCGGCTGTATTGCCATTCCTCATTTGGGTGCGTCCACTGAGGAGAGCGAGGATAATTGCGCCCGAATGGCTGTGCGACAGATGATGGATTATTTGGAAAACGGCAATATCGTCAACTCTGTCAATTATCCCAACTGCGATATGGGCATCTGCCAAACTGCAGGTCGGATTACTATTTTGCATAAGAATATCCCCAGCTCCCTGAGCCGCTTTACCTCCGCCCTGGCGCAGGAGGGCAACAATATCGATTCCTTGATGAACAAATCTCGGGGCGAATACGCCTACACCATGCTGGATTTGGACCATCACCCCTCTCAGCATGCTGTGGAATCGTTGAAGAGCATTGAGGGCGTTCTGCGGATTAGAGTCATTAAATAAGTTTATAAAAATGAAATCCTCCCTATGGTCATTACCATAGGGAGGGTTTTTGCATAGAGAAATTTACAATTCAAGGATTTTTATTACTTCCGTAGGTCCTTCTAGCAGAAGCTTGGTGACTATGCCGTTTTCGCCCTCCACCGAAGCGGTGAGTGTGCCACCCTTGCTTTCGGCAATGAGCTTGCCATTTGGCAGCTTTCCGGCAGCCCAAAGAGCCGCTGCCACAGAGCCTGTGCCGGTGCCGCAGGCAAGGGTGTAGTCCTCCACGCCCCGCTCATAGGTCATAAGACGGATTTTGTTTTCGCCTAGCCAGCGGTAGAAATTCACATTTGCACCCTTGGGGAAAGCTTTGTCAAACCGCAAAGCCTTGGCTTGGGGGCGGAGCATATCTGCCATATCCCACTGCAGCTGCGGCATTTCCAAAATCGCATGGGGCACGCCGGGATTTCCCAACTCCACATAAGCGATGTTTTCTTTGCGCTGCAAATCCAAGATACTGGGGCTGTTCAGCTGTACCTCATACTGATTTTCGGACAGCCGCCTACCGGGCACAAAACCGGCATCTGTTTCTATCACCATGGACTGCCCTGCGATGCCGTTTTCATATGCGTAGCGGCAGATACAGCGGCTGCCGTTGCCGCACATTTCACCTCGTGAGCCATCGGAGTTGTAAAAATGCAGGCGGAAATCAGCATTGGCGGAGTGGTCGATTGCCATAAAGCCATCTGCGCCGGTGCGGGCGCAAAGCTCCTTGGATAGGCTCTCAAAATTCAGTGCTTTTCCACGGGCATCCACCACCATAAAGTCGTTGCCTGCGCCGCTCATATGCCAAACCTTCACAAAATCCCTCCTATTGGGTTAAAAACGATTTAAATAGTTGTACAGCGGCACCAGTTTTTGGAACATATCTAGCGCCCGGGTGGCAAGGCCTCTGTCAAAAATATCCTCGGATACAGGCTCTGTGCAAACACATTCAATGCCTTGCCGCCATGCAAAGTAAGGGGCTAAAGCCGGATTGTCCGTTTCCTTGGGGCGTTTATACAGCTCTGCCGTCACCGGAATACCGGTGGCTGTTTCTGCTTGGTGAATAAGAGATAAAAATTCCTCCGGACGGGCGGCAATGCCCTTGCGGAAATCCTCCATATAGCTTGCCTTGGGACGCCAGTTTAAAAGTCCGTACTGCACACCCTCCGGATTGATTTCCAAGAATACACAGGGGCGTTCCAACCAATAATCGCCGTCCCGCCGAACGCAGCACCAAAGGCTTTCCTTGTAGGGCGTGGAATGGTGCATACGGGCATCTCTATAGATGCGGCTGACTTTCATAATATTGCCGGGTGTATCGGCGTAGGGCGCGAACAATTCCTTTGCCAGCGCCTTCATGGGCGCGTAGAGGGTGCGCTGATATTGCTCCTTGTGCTGTAAAAACCAATCTCGGTTATTATTCATGCGGATGCCCCAAAGAAAATCAATGGTTTCCGGAGAAAAGCCTTCAAACATGGTTTGATACCTCGTTTTTATGATGTGTAGTCGGTAAAAGAAAATTTAAAGCGTTAATCCGTTCTTTCATTTTAGATAATGCCTAATTGTGATTATCATATACGATATAGGAGAAAAATGCTACTGTTTTTTACAAAAAGCTCTCGGACTGCCGGGTTTTGGAACGGAGGACTGCTGCCGCAGTTGACCGGGACAGTGAAGATGCGCTGATTGCCATGTATACACAGCTTGTCCGTCATGCTGCTGTCATGGCATTTTCAGACCGTAAGCCTGCAAAAATGGGCTGGGAAGTGGGTACTGCTCCCAATATTGCATTTGTTCGCTGTTTCCGCATGAAGAACGGTTCAGTCCGTACCGACCCCGGCTTCCTGTGTAGAAGGGTAGAAAAGGCACTGGATAACGTGCTGTGTATTTTCTTTAACGGTGCGCAGGGCGATGTCAATCCTGTCGATGTTAACGCCAAAAATGGCGATTTCTATGATATGTTTATGGACTTTGATGATGTGTCCAGCGGCTATTTCCCCATGCAGGATGCTTATGACGAAGGCGGCTATGAGGTTCGCAGCTCTCAGTTTAAAGCTGGTGTAGCAGAGCTGATTATCAAAGAGGGTATTACGCTGCTGGATGAACTGTCCGGTCAGAACTAAGGTATGATTGGACTGTAGTTTGTGATTTTTACTCTGTTCGTGAAAAACGAAAAGCAGTATCTGCTGCAGCAAAGCCAACCTGAATGAGCGAAATAGCCCAACACCCTGAGGTGCTGGGCTATTTTTTGTGGAAAAAGGACGGGCAGGGGGCAATAGGCTATAGTGGAGGTGAAGCAATGTGTTAACCACCGTATGGCTGATGCTCAGCAGCCTGATGTATTCCTTGCAGCTGTCCAGCGGCAGCTTTCCAGCCCCCTTAAGCGCCCAAGAGGAAAAATATTATTTGGAGCGGGCGGCACAGGGAGATATGGAGGCGAGAAATGTGCTGATTGAGCGAAATTTACGATTGGTTGCCCATATTATGAAGAAATATTATACCCAAACATCCGACCAAGAGGATTTGATTTCCATTGGCACCATTGGGCTGATAAAGGGAATTTCCACCTTTGACCCCAGCAAGGGAGCAAGGCTTGCCACCTATGCTGCCCGCTGTGTGGAAAATGAGATACTGATGTACTTTCGCAGCCAAAAAAAGAGCAGTCAGGATGTGTCGCTGTCGGATTATATTGAAACCGGTAGTGAGGGGGCAGCTCTATCGCTGATGGATGTGGTGGCAGAGGATGAGGACCTGTTGGAGATCGTCAGCAGTCGAGAGGCGGTGCGGGCAGTGGGGCGGGCTGTAAAAACCTGCCTCAATGCGCAGGAGCAGGAGGTAGTGATATTGCGCTATGGCTTGCAGGGGGGTGTTCCGCTGCGTCAGCGGGAGGTGGCAGAGCGAACGGGCATCAGCCGCAGTTATGTGTCCCGAATTGAAAAACGGGCGTTGGAAAAGCTGAAAAAGGCGCTGGATGCCCCGAAAGGATAAAAACAGCACCCCTGCATAGCAGGGGTGCAAATTTTGGAAATCATCCGCAGGCAGCGACCTTTTTCGCTTTGCGGTCCTTGAGATACCATGGCAAATATGACAGTGCAAACATCGTCAAAATAACTGTTGCCATGACGATTGCCCGCAGTGTAAAGTTCGGGGGTAAAATATCCAGAATGGAGGGGGTTGCCTCCGGCTCTGCCATGAATAAATAATTGGCACCGGGTCCTAAAATACGGTTGGCACAGTAGGCAATGACTGCCAAAACAGCCAGCAAGGACACAGACCGCAGGGCGGAACGGAGAGTGGGGCGCATTTTATGTACAAAAATCATATAGAAAAGGGTGATGTAGCCCAGCGTATGCTCGCACCAAAACTGATAATAGCGGAATCGGGTAGGACCGGTGTTGGAAATGACAGTGGGTGTAATGAGTGCAAACACCGTTCCGGAAAACACCCAAAAATAGGAGATGTCAAACAGCATTTGATTTTTGGTTATTGCCAGATAGCTGCAGAAGATAATGCTCCAGCCACAGACCGTAATGGGCAAATGGTCTATGGGGTTGGCGTTCAGATCCTCAACACCCACCAACCGCCAGAAATAGGACATCTCGGTAATAATCAGCACAAATGCTAAAATCAGCCGAAGTCTGTCCTCATGAGCATAAGTACGAAGCTTGCTGCGAAAGCGGTAAATAAGATAAATAACACCAATCATAATAAGAATTGGTAAAAAGTGTGCCAAAGTAAAGTTGCGGAATTCAATTTCTGAGCCTGCGCCAAAGAAATAATGGAAAAAAGCTTTCATTGCATTTCCTCCTCAGATTATGTTCAGCACCTATTATACTACCGAAATCTGGATTTGTCATTCTTTTTTGTGTTGGAAATAGTTGAAATTTCCTCTTTACACAGATACTGCCCGTGTGTTAATATATACCTCCTGATGTATTTTTATTAATTTTCACCGAAGGGAGGGAACGCTGTGGCATCGCATTTTAAAAAAGGAGATTTATTGGCGATTGCCGCTGTGGCGCTTTTGGCGGTGCTGGTGCTGCTGGCGTTTCTCCCTGGAGGCGAGGAACAATCCGGACAGGTGGAAATTTATCAGCATGGAGCGCTGATAAAGGTGCTGGATTTGAGCACGGATACCACCTATGGGGTGGATGGAAAGTATGCCAATGAAATCACCATTTCCGGCGGTGAGGTTGCTATTACCAAATCTGATTGTCCCGGTGAAGATTGCGTCCACAGCGGCTGGATTCATGCCTCCGGCAGAAGCCTTGTGTGCCTGCCCAACGGGCTGGAGGTACGGATTGTCGCCAAGGCTGACGATGTGGACTTCGTGGTGGGGTAGGGCGATGGAAAAGACAAAAAAGATAGCGCTGTGCGCTGTGCTGCTGGCGTTGGCACTCGCCCTTTCCTATATCGAACGGCTGATACCGCTGCAGCTTTTGATTCCGCTGCCGGGTATCAAGCTGGGACTTGCCAATATCGTTACGCTGATTGCCCTTTATTTGTTGGGCAGCAAAAGCGCCTATGCCATTTTGATTACCCGATGTGTTTTGGGAGCTGTATTTGGCGGTGGAATTACGGGGCTGCTGTTTTCCCTAACCGGTGGCGTGCTTGCCTTGAGCGTCATGGCGCTATGTCGGAAAATCCCGATTTTTTCGGTGTATGGGGTCAGTATTTTAGGGGCAGCTGCCCATAATTTGGGACAGATTTGCGCCGCTATAGTGTTGCTGCAATCGGTTTATGTGGGAGCATATTTGCCTTATTTGCTGCTGGTTGGCATTGTGATGGGCTTTGCCACCGGTACTGCCGGTGCAGGAGTTCTGCGTGGACTTGGAAAACATAAATCTACTGTTGTCATTTCCTTGTGAGGGAAGTGTACAGATATAACAATTCAAACATATTTGGAGGAAACAACATGAAAAAAAGCATTGTAATGCTGCTGGTTTTGACGCTTTTGACTGCGCTTTTGACCGGCTGTGTCGGTACTACGGTGGTCATTGGGGACTGCTCCTGTCCCAGCACCGATGTAACGCCCAGCACAGAGCCGACACCCAGCAAGCCCAATAATGAAAATCCTGCCGCTGTGAAAACAGGCCTTGCCGTACTGACCAAGATTGCAGACAGCACCAATGGTGTTGCCAAGTACGATGTGACTTTTGTCGCTGTGGCAGTGAATGACAATGGCGTGATTACCGATTGCCTGATTGATGGAATTACCGCTGAAGTCCAGTTTGATACTACTGGCAGCATTATCTCTGATGTTGCCGCCGCCGTGTCCACCAAAAATGAGTTGGGCGATAAGTACGGCATGGTGGCTTGGGGTGGCGCTAAATTTGAGTGGAATGAGCAGGCGCAGTCCTTTGCTGACTATGTCACCGGCAAGACCGTGGAAGAGGTGAAAGGCATTGCCATTCAGCCCAACACCAAGCCTTCCGAAGGCACGGATTTGGCTGCCTCTGTGACCATTGCAGTGGGTGGCTTTATGAATGGCGTGGAGCAGGCTGTTGCCAATGCACAGCATCGTGGCGCGCAGTCCGGCGATGCGCTTTCGCTGGCGGTTACCGCTAAGCTCAAGGACAGTGTTTCTGCCACCGCCGAAAAGAACGGCACTGCGCAGCTGGATGCAGATGTGACGGTGCTGACCCAGAAGGATGGTGTCATCACCTCCTGCTACATCGATTCTCTGCAGGCAAAGGTTTCCTTCAATGCTTTGGGTGAAATTACCACCGACCTGAGCCAGCCCATGCTGACTAAAAATGAGCTGGGTGACAAGTACAACATGGTGGCATGGGGCGGTGCTAAATTTGAGTGGAATGAGCAGGCGCAGTTCTTTGCCGACTATGTCACCGGCAAGACTGCCGCAGAGGTTGCCGGCATTGCCATTGCACCCTCCACCAAGCCTGCTGACGGCACGGATTTGGCAGCCTCCGTTACCATTTCCATTGCAGGCTTTCAGGCATTGATTGCCAAGGCGATGCAGGGATGAAGCGGTTGCTGGCGTGCGCTCTGGCGCTTGCGCTACTGCTGACTGGTTGTGCGGAGGCAGCTGCGCCGGAGCAGAAATATACTGCCACTTTTTTGTATTTATTTGATACGGTCACCACCATTGTAGGTCATGCAGAAAGTGAGGCGCAGTTTCAGGAAACAGCGCAGAGCATTCATGATGGATTGCAATTTTATCATCAGTTGTTTGATATTTATAACGATTATCCCGGCATTAATAATTTAAAAACCGTCAACGACAATGCAGGACTTCAGCCTGTGGTGGTAGACGGTGCTATCATCGCACTGCTGCAGGATTGCAAGCGATATGAAGCCCTCACCGACGGCAGAGTGAATGTGGCGCTGGGCGGTGTGCTGCGGTTGTGGCACGAGGCACGAAGTGAGGGAATCCAAGACCCTGTTCATGCGGCACTGCCCGATATGCAGGCACTGAAAGCGGCAGCACAGTACACTGATTTGGATGCCCTTGTGATTGATGAGGTGGCATCTACGGTGTATATTTCCGATGCAAGGGTGCAGCTGGATGTGGGCGCGATTGCCAAGGGCTGGGCAGTCCAAAGGGTGGCACAGCAGGTGAAATCCGGATTGCTTATCAGTGTGGGCGGTAATGTCTGCGCCACCGGACCGAAGAAAGCGGACGGCACGCCTTGGGTGGTAGGAATTCAGAATCCTGATGGGAAGGACTATCTGCATACGCTGTTTGTATCCGGAGGCTGTGTGGTCACCAGCGGTGATTATCAGCGCAGCTATGTGGTAGACGGCAAAGCCTATCATCACATTATCGCCCCGGATACCTTGATGCCGGCGGCGCTTTGGCGGTCGGTGACGGTGGTGTGTAGCGATTCCGGATTGGCAGATGCTCTGTCTACAGCCCTGTTTTTACTGCCCTTGCAGCAGGGACAGGAGTTGCTGGCTGCCTGCGGTGCAGAGGCCATGTGGCTGGATGCGAAGGGACAGGAGTTTTTTAGCCCCGGCTTTGAAAAAATGATTAGAACATAGAGGTGAATAGATGAAACACCTATTTTTTGGAGGAATTCATCCCAAATATAAGAAAGAAATGTCCACCGGCATGACGCGGTTTCAAACCGTTATGCCGCAGCAGGTGGTCATTCCCATGGTGCAGCATATCGGTGCGCCCTGCACACCTTTGGTGGCAGTAGGGGACAAGGTGTTGCGTGGACAAAAAATCGGCGATGGCGATGGCTTGTGTGTGCCTGTTCATGCGTCCGTGTCCGGCACGGTGGTGGCGGTTGAGCCAAGACCCCATACCAGCGGTCGGGCGGTTATGGCGGTAGTCATTGAAAATGATTTTCAGGACACGCCGGTGACGGTCAACCCCCGAAATGTGGAGGAACTGGACAAGGATACCATCCTGCACACCATCCGGGATGCCGGTATTGTAGGTATGGGCGGTGCTGCCTTCCCCGGCAGTGTGAAGGCGCTGTCTGCTATGGGTCATGCTGATACCCTGATTGCAAATGCCTGCGAATGTGAGCCTTATATTACTGCTGACGACTCTCTTTTGCGGACAAAGCCGGAGTTGGTGCTGCATGGCATGGAGATTTTGGCGAGAATCTTAGAGCCGGAGCGTGTGGTGCTGGCGGTGGAGGATAACAAGCAGCAGGCGATTGAGATACTGAAGCCACTGCTTGAAAATCACCCCAAAATTGAGCTGGCAGTGCTGCCCACCCGTTATCCTCAAGGCTCTGAAAAGCAGCTGATTCAGGCGGTCACCGGGCGGCAGGTAGCCTCCGGTAAGCTGCCGGTCAGTGTGGGCTGCGCAGTGTTTAATGTGGCAACCTTTGCTGCCATTTATCGGGCGGTGTGCTTGGGCTTGCCGGTGACACAGAGAATTGTTACCGTCACCGGTGAGGCAATTCAGACTCCTCAGAATTTCATTGTCCGCATCGGTACGCCTTTTCAGGATTTGATTGCCAAGGCAGGTGGCTTGACAGACAGGACTGAACGGGTCATCAGCGGCGGACCGATGATGGGCTTTGCCCAAAGTAATTTGTCCGTGCCGGTGGTAAAGGCGACCAATGCCATTTTGTGTTTGCTGCATGATGAAAACGGCGCATCGGAAAATCCGGTGTGCCTGCGCTGCGGTAAGTGTGTGGGTGTTTGCCCCATGGGCTTGCAGCCATTGTATCTGTGGCGCTATGGCAACTGCGGCGATGTGCAGCAGCTGAAGCGGCTGCATTTGCTGGACTGCATGGAGTGCGGAAGCTGTGCCTTTACTTGTCCTGGCAAGCTGCCGTTGGTGGAAACCTTCCGCAAGGGTAAGAATCTGCTGCGGCAAGCCATGGCGGAAGAAAAAGCAAAGGAGGAAGTAAAAAAATGAATTTGACCGTTGCTTCTTCTCCCCATATCCGTGGAGATTTCCGCACCAGCAGACTGATGCTGGATGTAGTCATTGCTCTGCTGCCGGCTTTGGCGGTAGGCTGCTTTATGCTGGGCTTTCGGTCGCTGGTGGTGGTGCTGATTTCTATGGGCGCTGCGGTGGCAGGGGAGTGCCTGTACAATTTGATTTTGAAAAAGCGCAGCACCTTGGCAGACTGCTCCGCACTGGTGACGGGTATGCTGTTTGCGCTAACCCTGCCTGCCTCTGTGCCTTATTGGGTGGTGGCGCTGGGCAGCTTGTTTGCCATTGTGGTCACCAAGCTGATGTGCGGCGGTTTGGGACAGAATGTGTTTAATCCGGCGCTGTCTGCCCGTGCTTTGGTGATGCTGCTGTTTCCAACTGCCATTACCCGGTATGAGGCATTGGGCGTGGATGGTGTTACCGCTGCCACGCCGCTGCACCACATGGTCATGCCCCAGCTGCCGCAGGAGAGCCTTTTGGATATGTTCCTAGGCAATACACCCGGCTCTATCGGCGAAATTTCTGCGCTGGCGCTGCTGTTGGGCGGTGTTTATTTGGTGCTGCGGCGGGTGATTTCTCCCCGTATTCCGGTTTCCTATCTTGCCACTGTGGCAGTGCTGACCTTGGTATTTTACAAGACCGACAATGCACTTAGCTGGATGCTGTACAGCCTGCTGAGCGGCGGCGTGATGCTGGGCGCTATCTTTATGGCAACGGATTATGCCACCTCACCCGTTACCCCCCGTGGACAGCTGATTTATGGTGTTGGCTGCGGCGTGCTAACGGTGGTATTCCGTTATTTTGGCATTTTCCCTGAGGGTGTTACCTATGCGATTTTGCTGATGAATTTGTGTGTTTGGGTCATTGACCGGTACACACCTCCCCGTCTGTATGGTAGTAAGAAGGGAGGGAATGCCAATGCTTAAATCTGTTTTATCCGGAGTTTTGGCTTTGATGCTGGCAGCTGTGCTTCTGCTGGGCGCATATAATGGTTTGCTTCCCATCCGTCAGGAGAGGGAAGTGGCAGAGCTGAATGCAAAACTGCAAACTTTGCTTCCCGGCAGCAGTAGCTTTGAGCCGGAGGAATATACCGGCGAGGATGCAAACATTCAGGCGGTCTACAAGGCAGAAAACGGCTATGTGGTCTATACCGTCACCGATGGTTACGCAGGCAAGATTGCTATGCTGATTGGCGTCAGCAGTGAGGGCTATGTAACGGGTCTGCAAATTCGTCAAATGAACGAAACCTATGGCCTGGGTGCAGAGGCAAAGACCGATGTGGATTTTCTCAAGCAGTTTTTGTGGACAGAGGGAGATGCGGCTGTGGGTGAGAATGTAGATGCTCTGACCGGTGCAACCGTCACATCCAAGGCAGTTGCTCGCAGCGTAAATTCAGCGGTGGCATTTGTGACCGGTGCGGATATTTCCAGCGGTGCTACCTCTTGGGGAGGCTAAGGGATGAAAAAGAATTTGTTTTTGGCGAATATTCTCCTGATTGGCGTATTGTTTGTGGTGCTGCTGACAGGAATTTTGGTGCGCACCTTTGCGCCTGCGGCGATGCTGCCGCCCCTCAATATTCCTAATATGGTGGTGGTGAGCTTGGTGGCATTGCTGGCGGAAGCTTTGTTGGTGCAGGATGCAAAGCGGTGCTGGATTATCATTGCAGTGATGTCGGCGGTCAGCTTTGCACTGCTGCCGCTGATGGCAGGCTTTGCCTGTGTGCATACAGCGTGGAAGCTGGGCTTGGTAGGTGGCGCAGTATTCACCTTGACGGCGGCGGTCTTTACATCGGTATCTCAGCGGCTTGCCTCCGGTCCGAGGGCAAAGGCAGCCCTTTTTGTGACGACATTGGGCATTTATTTGGCAGCCCAGTGCTTTATGGGAATCATTCTATAAATAAAAAATCCATGCCAATTTGGCATGGATTTTTTATGTATTTTATGATTTAGAATGCTTTTTCCTGCAGCAGCAGATTGCCCAAAGCAGTGGCTTCCGGAGAGCCGGTAACCACAGGGCGGCGAATGGCTGCCTCTGTCAGTCGGTTGAGATATTTGTTGTTCACACCGCCGCCGACAATGCATAGCACCTCGGTTTTCTGACCGGTGATGTCCTCAAGGTTATCAATGGCATCGGCATAGGCGTGGGCAAGGCTTTGATAAATGGCATGGGCGTATTGACCGGCAGTGGCAGGAATGGGGAAGCTTTTTGCAGCACATTCTGCGTCAATTTCTGCCATGACGGACTTGGGCGCAAGATAGACATCTCGATTGATGTCCAAGGTATAGTCGAAATTGGCTTCCTTTTCAGCCATTTCTGCTAATTGCGCAAAGCTGTACTTGTCGTTTAACTCTCGCTTTAAACACTGTACCAGCCACAGACCCATGATGTTTTTCAGGAATCGAATGGTGCCCACACCGCCTTCGTTGGTGAAGTTTGCCTCCTTGGCACGCAGGGTGGTCACAGGATGGTCAAGCTCTGTACCCAACAGACTCCATGTGCCGGAGGAGATGTAAGTGCCCTTTTGGGGCAGGGCGGCAATGGCGGAGGCGGTATCATGAGCAGCCGGCAGCACTACCTGACAGGAAAAACCAACTTGTGCGGCAATTTCCGGGGTCAGTGCGCCCAAGGCAACAGGGGGCCTTTGGGGCTTGCTTTCAAAGAACTGAGCAGGTAGTCCCAGCGTGTTCACAATGTCCATATCCCAAGAGCCGGTGGCGGCATTGAGCAGTCCGGAGGTGGAGCAGATGGTGTATTCATGCGCTTTTTTACCGCTGAGATAGAAGCTTAGATATTCCGGCAGCAGCAAAAAGTCTACGGCATTTTCCAGCCGCCCATTCTGCTTGTCCCAGTATAGCTGATAAATGGTGTTGTAGGGCTGATACTGGATGCCGGTCTTTTCATACAGTGCATCAAAGGAAATGACCTCATGTACCATCTTTGCACCCTCTGCACCCCGGTTGTCCCGGTAGCAGTACATGGGCAAAATGGGCTTGTCTTCCTTGTCCAGCAGCACATAGTCCACGCCCCAAGTATCGATGCCAACGGAGTTGGGCGTAATGCCTTTGTCATGGCAGGCTTTCATACCGTTTACCACTTCGGCACACAACCGGTCCAAGTTCCAAATCAGATGTCCGTCCCGTTCGTCGGGCAGATTGGGAAAGCGGTAGACCTCCTGCATAACGATTTCGCCGTTTTCTCTCCAAGCAGCGATGTGCCGACCGGAGGAGGCGCCGATGTCAATAGCTAAGTGAATCATCATATCCCTACTTTCAATAAAAGATTTTTATGAATTTAGTGTGCCTTGCCGCGCTTCAGGTAGCCGCCCTTGGTGGAGGTAACGGCGTTTTCGGAGATAAAGGCATGGGGAGCAATGCCTTCAATCATCTGCACCAACGGCTTCTTGTTCTTCCGTTTGGCGGTGACGATGATAACCTTACGGTGGGCGTACAGGATGCCGGTAGCATCCAAAATGGTAGCACCGTAGCCATGCTCCCGCAGTGTGGATATAATGATTTCCACAGTTTCATCTGCCGGCAGGAAAATAAACAGAGAAATCATGCCCAGTGCCAGACGACCTTCAAAGAAAGCACCCAAAACCTGTCCCAAAGCATAGGCGGCACCATAGACCACCAGTTTGATGGGGTCGCTGGTAATACCGGTTAACACAGTGCTGGTAACCACTGCCCACAGCATCACTTCAAAGAACGCAATGAATGCACCGATGCCTTTTTCACCACGGTTGACCAAAATGCTGCGCAAAATGGCAAGGGTGGTATAGACGGTTTCACCCACAAAGACAAACAGATACATCCAAATGGATTGACTGCTCATAAATTCAGAAAGCGCTTTCATGTTTTTATCCTCCCAAAGTCAGACGATAAAGCGTTGAAAAAGATTTACTGTTACTTGGAAAAAGTATACCATAAAAAGGCTTGATTTTCAACAGGAATTTGAGTATGCTATAAGGCGGTTGGATAATAGCAACTGTCACGGTGTTTTTGCGAATTGATTTTGTGGCTTGTTTATTGAAATGAAAGAACATGATCATTTTTTAAGATAAAATATCGGGATTCCTCTTGACAAATCTGATAGAAAGATATATACTTTATTCGGGAATAATTTATCGATAATAAAGTATGGATTAAAAGGAGAATAAGATTTATGGCAACAAAAATTACAGTTATCGGCGCAGGCAGCGTGGGCGCTGCCGTTACCAATGACCTGATGGTTCAGGGCATTGCCAGTGAGGTTGTCCTCATTGATATTAACAAGGAGAAGGCTTTTGGTGAGGCACTGGATATTTATCAGGGCGCTCCTTTCTGCTCTCCGGCAATCATCCGCTCCGGTGACTATGCGGATGCAGAAGGCTCTCAGATTGTGATTATTACTTCCGGTGTGCCCCGCAAGCCCGGTCAAACCCGACTGGAGTTGGCGCAGACCAATGTAAATATACTTAAGAGCATTACTCCGAATATTGTCAAGTATGCGCCGGATGCTGTTTATATCATTGTCGCAAACCCGGTGGATATTTTGACCCATGTGTTTCATAAGGTTTCCGGTATTCCGGAGCGACAGATTATTGGCTCCGGTACTGTGCTGGATACCAGCCGTCTGCAGTCGGAGCTGGCTCGCCGGTTTTCCATCAGCCCCAAGAATGTCCATGCCCATGTCTATGGTGAGCATGGTGACTCCTCCTTTGTGCCTTGGTCCTTGGCGACGATTGCCAATAATAAAATCAATGATTATCAGAATGCGGTGGAGGACAAAGCTTCGATTCGCTGGAATCAGGACTATGAGGAAATTGAGAATTTTGTGAAAAGCTCCGGCGCACAGGTCATTAAGGCCAAGGGCGCTACCTTCTACGCAGTGGCAATCTCTGTGTGCCATATTTGCAAGTGTATTCTCAATGGCGCTGGCACTGCGCTGACGGTTTCTACCATGATGCACGGAGAATATGGTGTAGATGATGTGTGCCTTTCTACCTTGGCTCTTGTGGATAGCAAGGGCGTGAAGACGAAAATCATCAGCCCGTTGACACCGGAGGAAACGCTGAAAATGCAGAACAGCGCTGCAAAATTAAAAGAGATTATTAATGGCCTTGTTATTTAAATTGAGAAAGGAAAGACGATTATGAATTACGCAGAGGAATCTTTGAAGCTTCACGGTCAGTGGAAAGGAAAAATTGAGGTTGTTGCGACAGTGCCGGTTGCCACCAAGGAGGATTTGTCTTTGGCATACACCCCCGGTGTTGCCCAGCCCTGTTTAGAAATTCAGAAGGATGTGAATAAGTCCTATGATTTGACCCGCCGCCATAATATCTGCGCTGTCGTAACAGACGGTACTGCTGTTTTGGGCTTGGGTGATATTGGTCCGGAAGCAGGTATGCCGGTTATGGAGGGCAAGTGCGTTCTGTTTAAGGCATTTGGTGATGTGGATGCTTTCCCCTTGTGCGTGAAATCGAAGGATGTGGACGAAATTGTCAACACTGTGTACATGATTTCCGGCTCTTTTGGCGGCGTGAATTTGGAGGACATTTCTGCTCCCCGTTGTTTTGAAATTGAGCGGAAGCTGAAGGAAAAGTGCGACATTCCGATTTTCCATGATGACCAGCACGGCACTGCCATTGTGACCTTGGCTGGCTTGCTGAATGCCTTGAAGGTGGTGGGCAAGAAGAAAGAGGATGTGAAGATTGTCACCTCCGGTGCAGGCGCAGCTGCAATTTCCATTGTTCGTCTGTTGCTGTCTGCCGGTTTCAAGAATGTGATTATGACCGACCGTACCGGTGCTATTTATGCCGGTCGTGAGGGCTTAAACTGGATTAAGGAAGAAATGGCGCAGGTCACCAATTTGAATAAGCAGGCAGGCAAGCTGTCTGATGTTATTAAGGGTGCGGATGTGTTCATCGGTGTTTCCGCTCCCGGTACGCTGACCACTGAGATGGTTAAGACTATGAATAAGGACGCCATCGTCTTTGCCTGCGCCAATCCTACACCCGAGATTTACCCCGAGGATGCCAAGGCAGGCGGTGCTGCGGTGGTTTCCACCGGTCGTTCCGACTATCCCAATCAGGTCAATAATGTGCTGGCATTCCCCGGTATTTTCCGTGGTACTTTTGATGTGCGTGCCTCCGACATCAACGAGGAAATGAAGATGGCTGCCGCTATGGCAATTGCCAATCTGATTTCCGATGAGGAGCTGAACGCCGATTACATCATTCCTGCCGCCTTTGATGAGCGGGTCGGTCCTGCGGTTGCCAAGGCGGTTGCCGAGGCTGCCCGTGCCTCCGGCGTTGCAAGAATCTAAATGACACATAAAAAAGCCGTGAGCATTTTGCTCACGGCTTTTTGTATTACAGGTTGTAGTATTTTTCAAATTCTGCCGGATGGGGAATGGTGGACATCTGCCGGCATTCCTCCCGCTTGTTGGCAATGAGGGTTTTCAGCAGCTGCTCGGGGAATACGCCGCCGGCGGTCAAATAGTCGTGGTCGTTCTCCAGCGCATCCAAGGCTGCCTCCAAAGAGGTGGGCAGACCCTGCAGCTTTGCCTTTTCCTCGTCAGACAGGTGGAAGAGGTTAAAGTCATAGGGACCCCAGCCCATTTCATGGGGGTCAATCTTGTTTTTAATGCCGTCCAAGCCTGCCATCAGGATGGCGGCATAGCAGAAATAGGGGTTGCAGGTGGCATCGGGATTCCGCAGCTCAAAGCGCCGCAGGTTGGGGGCTTTGGCATAGGCAGGAATCCGGATAACGGCGCTGCGGTTGCTGGTGGCATAGCCAACGGTAACGGGGGCTTCAAAGCCGGGCACAAGCCGCTTGAAGGAGTTGGTGCTGGGGTTGGTAATAGCACACAGAGATGCAATGTGCTTCAGCAGACCACCCATAAACCAGTGGGCTTCCTTGCTCAAATGGGCATAGCCGTTGTCATCGGAGAACACAGGCTCGCCGTCCTTCAACAGCAGCATGTGTACATGCATACCGCTGCCAGCCTCGCCCACAATGGGCTTGGGCATAAAGGTGGCGCTCATGCCGTACTTCTTGGCAACATTGTGAATGATATATTTGATGGTCATGGTGGCGTCAGCCATCTTGGACATCTGTCCCAGCTGAGGCTCAATTTCAAACTGACCGCCTGCACCCACCTCGGGATGGTGGTAGTTGATGGCAATGCCTGCCTCCTCCATCAGAAGACACATTTCACTTCTTGCCTCATAAGCCACATCAAAGGGCTTGGCAATGTGATAGTTCTTCTGCTTGGGTACGATGCAGCCGCTGCCCTCCACATCGCTGTTCCAATGTGCCTGCATGGCATCCAGCGTGTAGCCAACGCCGTTGGGCTTTACCTGCCAGCCCACGTTGTCGAACAGATAAAATTCAAATTCCGGCAGAATCATCATGGTGTCTGCCACGCCGCAATCCTTCATATATGCTTCGGCAGCCAGCACGATATTTCGGGGATACTGTGCCAACGGGCGGTTTTCCGGGGAGTCGATAATCATGGCGTTGCCGGTCATGGACAGGGTGGGAATTTGACAGAAGGGGTCGATGCTTGCGGTAGAGGGGTCAGGGATAAAAACCATATCGCTCTTTTCCACCACAGCGTAGCCGTAGTTGGAGGCATCAAAACCGATTCCGTTTACCATGACACTTTCGTTGAAATTCTTGGCAGGGATGGTAACATGACGGAATTGACCGTTCAAATCCACCATTTTAAAATCTACCATCTGAATGCCATTGTCACGAATCATGTCCATAATCTGCTTGATATTCTTGTCCATTGTATAAGCCCCTTTCATTTGTGCTTTTCTAAAAATATTATATTGCGGTGGCAATAGTGTGTCAAGAAATTGTTTCAGCCGATGAGTAGAAAGTTCATAGAAAAATACAAGAATTTACAGCAATTTTGTACAAGTATTATACTATATTTTTACAACCAACCAAAAAAGTCTGCCCTAGAAGTGCTTAACGCTGGGGGCGCATAACATTTTTTAATCTTAAATAAAGTGTAAACATTGTTTTAAGGCTACCCTTTTCGGTTGACGGTGCTTGTCGGTGTGTGATATGATGGCGAAAATAGGCAGATTATCCTGTTTTTACCGAGAGAATGAAACAATGGGTTGAACCAATAAGGAGCTTTTGGATGATAAAGGTTCGATGGATGGTGCTGATGCTGCTGGTGCTGGTGCGGCTGGGTCAGGCAGCGGATGCAGAGGCAGCGTACCTTCCTTCCTTTGAAACCCTACTGAAGCATCAGCCTGTGCGATTGTTTTTGTATGGTGAGGATGGGGAAATAACGGAAAAAATCGAGTATTCCGCCTGCTTGCAGGCGTATATTGACCGCTATATCGATAAGGCATCCGGGCTGTATCCGCTGACACAGGAGTTGGAGCATATTATCCGCAATGTGGGTACGTTTGTCGGTTGGTGGGAGGAAAGCAGCTACAATTATCTGTTCAACGATGAATTTGGACAGCCCATTGACGGCATCAATCCGGAGCTTGCTTGGCTGTTTTCTTGTGTGTATATGGACGAAATGGAATGAGTAGGGGAGACAGGCAAATGTTCAAGCGGATAAAAATCGGTTTGGCAGCGGCTTGCATGGTACTGCTTGCCGGAATGCTACTGTCTTGCGATATGGAGGCAACGCATACAACACAAGCCACAGCCCCTGCGGAGTGCAACTATACCATCCGCCTGTCCACCTCCGGCGGCATGATTTTTCCGGATGTGGCGGTCTATGTCTATACGGATAGCAGCCAAACGGACTTGGTCAGCGGCGCATTTGGACGGTTGGATGCAGAGGGATGCTTTACCTTTACTGCCGAGGTTAGTGATGCGTATGTTGCGATGCTGTCCGGCGTGCCGGAGGGCTATGATTTGCAAAGCGCTTATCCTTTACTTGCTGAGAATACGGAAATTGTGCTGACCTCTGCGTCCCGTAAGGATGTGTCTGTTTCAGAGGCTACGAAAGAAGGGGAAAAGCCACTGAAAACGGGAAATATTTTTCCGGATTTTTCTGTGACGGATATAGATGGGCAGGCGTATCAGCTGTCAGCGCTTTTGGAGCAAAAGCGGGCAGTGGCACTGTATTTTTGGTGCTTAGAGTGTCCTGATTGTCAGGTAGAGGCGGCGTATTTGCAGAAAGCCTATGCGCAAAATCAGCAGATAGAGGTGCTGGCGGTGAATATGGGCGGCGACAGGGAACGGACGGAACTGTTCCGTGACCGTCTTGGACTTACTTATCCTGTGATTGTCGGCAATACAGAGCTTTCGCAGGCACTGGGGGTTGCCTATGGTCCTGCTGTGGCAATGATTGACCGCTACGGTATGCTTGCGGTGTTGGACAGTAAGCTGGTGGATACCGAAGGCGTTTTGGAATCGGTATTTGGGGTGTTTACGGAAGAAAATTATGCACAGAATAGCTATAGCGGCTTTGATGCCATGGACATTGATTATCCGCAGGGTACTGCCGCCAATCCTCAGCGCATTACCGGTGCTATGGAGTCATTTGAAATATACATGGATGCCGAAAGCCTATACTACTGCAATTTTACAAAATGCGACAATATGACGGTCCGCATGGAAAGTCCCAATGTGTTTGCCATCTATGAGGGTAGACGGGTGGATGCTGAGGATGGTGTACTGGAATTCACAGTGACCATAACGGACACCTTTTCTCCGGTAGAGGTGATGTTTGGCAATGCAGGAGAAACGGGAGCACTGTTCTTCGGCACCATTGGACCGAAAAGCTGAAAGGAGAACAAATATGATGAATGGAAAACGGCTTCTTGGAGCAGCCGTGGTATTGGTGCTGCTGTTGGGCATGGTTGGCTGCGCTCAGCAGCCGACTGTCTCCGGTACAAGCCCTGTGCCTACAGAGCCGGATAGAAAGGTGACCTACACCATTACCGTATTGGATACAGCTGGTCAGCCGGTGGCAGATGCCATGGTGACCATGTGTCAGGCTCAGGAGGGCGGCGCTTGTTATATGGGCGCGAAAACCGATAAAAGCGGCGTGGTTCGGTTTTACGAATCCGGAAAAAATATGGTGCCGCTGCAGGAGGGGCTGAAGGTACGGGTGAGTGCCTATGGACAGCCGCTGACAGAGGAGCAGACTCCTTATGTGCTGTTGGAAAAAGGACAGACGGAGCTGACACTGGTGCTGGATTTGAGTAAAATATAAAAAAGTCCCTGATGCATTGCATCAGGGACTTTCCTTATTCTGCCATAAGCTGCTGCTTGCTGTACTGCAGGGTGTATAGGTGGTGGTATTTGCCTTTTAGGTGCAGAAGCTCTTGGTGGTTGCCCTGCTCAATGATTTTGCCATGAGAGAGCAGAATAATATTGTCTGCGTGCTGAATGGTGGAAAGCCGATGGGCAACAATCAGCATGGTGCCGATGTTCTTCATCTTTTCCAAAGAATCCTGAATCAAAAGCTCGGTTTCCGTGTCGATGTTGGCGGTGGCTTCGTCTAAAATCATAACGCTGGGCTTGTGGATAATGGTACGGGCGAAGCTCAGTAGCTGTCGCTGACCGGCAGAGAAGTTGTTGCCCCGCTCCCGAACGACCTCATCCAGACCGGCATCCAACCGGTTAATAAAGGAGTCGGCGTTTACATAGCGGCAGGTTTTCATGATTTCCTCATCGGAAACGCCCTCCATCCGCAGCAGAATGTTGCTGCGAATATCGCCGGAGAACAGGAACACATCCTGCAGCATCTGACCGAAGTGGCGGCGCAGAGAGGAGATTTTGATTTTCTTAATGTCGATGCCGTCAATGAGAATTTGACCCTTTTGAATGTCATAATTGCGGCAGATAAGACCGAGAATGGTGGTTTTGCCGGAGCCGGTAGAGCCTACAAAGGCAACGGTCTGCTTGGGCATCACATGGAAGGAAACGCCCTGCAGTACCCATTCACCGGGATTGTAGGCAAACCAAACATCCTTAAATTCAATTTCACCCTTGATTTCCGGCAGGTCCATGGCATCCGGCTCATCCACAATCTGTGGCTGCATATCCATGACGGAGAAAATCTTCTCTGCGGAGGCAAAGGCGGACTGCAGTCCGTTAAACTGCTCTGCCAAGGTTTGAATGGGGTCAAAAAAGCGGTTGATAAAGCCGTAGAAGGAAACCACAACGCCGCCGGTTACAATTGTGCCAAGGAAATCGCCGCCGGTGATGACGCCCTTGCCGCCAAAATAGAACAGGCACAGGTTGCAGGATACGAACAGCAGGTACACCATGGGGCGGAAGATGCCAAAGACATACATCTGCGCCTGTTTGGCTTTTTCTACTCGCTTGCTGCGGGAGAGGAAATCCTGCATTTTCTGCTCCTCCCGGTTAAAAATCTGAGTGATTTTGATGCCGGAGAGGTTTTCAGACAGGAAGGTGTTGATGTCGGTGGTGCCGTCCTTGACTCTACGGTAGGCACGGCGGGAGAAATAACGGAAAATGACGGTGAACAGCACCACAAAGGGCACAAAGCAGAGCACCATCAGTGTCAGTGCATAGTTTAGCGCCAGCATAGCACCCAGCACGCCGATGATGACCATGACATTTTTAATCATGGTGATGAGAATGCCGGTAAACATATGGGAAATGGCGTTGGTATCGTTGCAGACACGGGTCACCAGCTTGCCAACGGGAATGTCGTTGAGCTGACCGTGTGCAAGACCTTCAATATGGGTGAAGATGTCCAACCGCAGGCTGGAAAGGATTTTTTGACCGACCCGCTGTAAAATCAGTGTTTGAATATAGGTGCAGACCATACTGACAATCAGAATGCCGGCGTAGACAATGACAATGGAAATGAGATAGTTAAAATCAAAGCCGGGGATTTTAACGGTGTCCTGAATGTGACCCATCAGCAGGGGAGAGGACACATTATAGGCAATGGAAATCAGCATGATGACAAACACCAGCACGAAATCCTTCCAGTAAGGCTTGGCGTATTTCAGCAGCCGCTTGGAAAGCTCACCGTCAGAAATGTTGCGGTCACGACTGGGCGGTTCGTGCTGGTTGGCAATCAAATAGGCGATGATAAAGAGAATCGCACAGACGGCCAAAATGGAGCAAACAATTATAATTGGGAGAAAATCAGCCATTTTGCATCGCTCCTTCCTCTTCCAGCTTTTGCAGGTCTACCATTTTGTGGTAGGCAGGGCAGTTGTCGTACAGCTCATTATGAGAGCCAAAGGCAGCCACACGACCGTTGTCGATGAACAAAATCTTGTCCATTTTTTCAATAGTAGAAATTCGGTGCGCAATCAAAATAGTGGTCTTGCCTGCTCGGGTGGCACGCAGATTTTCCAAAATGGTTTTTTCAGTTTTGGTATCCACAGCGGAAACACTGTCGTCCAAAATCAAAATGGGGGCTTCCTTCATCAGCGCACGGGCAATGGAAATGCGCTGCTTTTGACCACCGGATACGGTAACACCCCGTTCTCCCAGCACAGTTTCATAGCCCTGTTGGAATTCCCGAATATTGCCGTCCACATCTGCCAGCTTGGCAGCTTCGGAAACGGAGGCGCGGTCCAATCGGTCAACGCCAAAGCCGATGTTGTTTTCAATGGTATCGGAGAACAGAAAGTTATCCTGGGGCACATAGGCACAGCCTGCCCGGACAGAACGGATGGAAACCTCGTTGACATCCGTGCCGTCAATAAACAATGTGCCATCCGGCACATTGTAGGTCCGCAAAATCAAATCCACCAGTGTGGTTTTACCGGAGCCGGTTTTACCCACAAGACCGATGTTTTCGCCGGCATGAATGGTAAAGGAAATATCCTCCAGCGCATCAAATTCGCCATCGGGATAGCGGAAGGAAAGATTGCGGAATTCAATGTCGCCCTTGATGTCGCCCATCTCTGCCACACCGGGCTTGTCGGTGACATGAATGGGTGCATCCAGTAGTTCGGAAATGCGCTTTAAAGAGGCTTTGCCACGGCTGGTCATGTCAATCAGCTCGGAAACTGCCATGATGGGCCAAACGATGGAGCTGAAGAAACCCATAAATTTCATCAAATCGCCGCCGGTGAACTCACCTCTGTAAACGAGATAGCCGCCGTAGCCCAAAATCACACAGGTGCAGCTTTCCACAAACAGCGTTACCAAAATCCGCAGCAGCATGGAGGCCTTGGTGTAGGCAATGTTGGCTTCCTCATTCTCTTTGTTCAGCTTGGAAAATGCCATCAGCTCCTTGGTTTCCTTCACGAATGCCTTGATGACGGCAATGCCGGAAAAGCTTTCCTGCGAAAAATCAGACAGACGGGAAAAGGCTTCCTGACGAATGTCCCACTTGTGCGCCATATACTTGCCAACGATGGTGGCAGAAGCCAGCAGCAGCGCCATGGGAATCATGCAAATGAGTGTCATCAGCGGGTCCATCTGCCACATTTTAATCATGGCAAGACAGCCCATAAAGCTGGCGTCAAAGAACATCATAAAGCCCCAGCCGAAGCACTCCTGCACGGTGTCCAAATCGTTGGTAAACAGGCTCATGAGGTCGCCGACCTTGTTGATCTGATAGTATTCCCGGCTCAAATCCTTGGCGTGACCAAACATTTTGTTGCGTAACTGGGCTTCCACCTTAATGCCGGCGCCGAACAGACACCACCGCCACAAGAAACGACCTGCAGCCACCAAAAGAACGATGCTGACCATGGGCATACAGACTGTATTGATTAGAAAATCCATGTTGAAGTCTTGCCGAACGCCATCTATCATCACATAGCCGTTGTTCAAGCCGTCCAGCACCATGCCGTAAATGTCAGGGATGATGAGCTGTGCATAATCCACCATAATCAGCGCTGCGATGCCAAGTATCAGCAGGTGGGCGTAGCGCAGATAGTAGCGGTTGATATGTTTGCCAAATAGCATAGCCGTTGCCTTCTCTCTGTGAAATTAAATATTTTTATTATTGTAACACATTTGCTCATCAGACACAATATAAAAAGAAAAATATTTGTTTGATTGGAAAGGAAACGAGCATTTAGTCAAAAGGGAGAAATGTTCTGTCTGTTTTTGGCGAAAAGGGAGATTGCGGCAGGTGGAAAACTATGGTAGAGCTGTATTTTGCAGGTACCACTGCAAATAATGAATGGACATACGATGAGGACGGACACTGCCATGCTTGCAGCAATGCAGACAATCAATGTGACATTGAGAACTATGCCACCTGTGGGATTGTCGGTGCTGCTTATGCAGCCCATGACTTTAGCAATGACGATTGTGTCTGCGGCAAGGCAAGCCCCAATCCTCCCGTGAATCCTCCTGCACCTCCTGTCGGCGTTGTTCTCGTGGAACAGACCGATGTGGAGCTGCTGAGCATGTGGCTGTGGCAATTCCCGGCGTGGAAGCAACGGCACTTCTCTGTGTATGTGGTCGTCAAAGCTCCCCAGACCAGTAATGCTTGGATGGTGGTTGCTGTTGTGGCAGCGGTTGTTGTTCTGACAGTTGCCGGTGCTACCTTCTTCCTGCTACGCAAGAAGCGTACCATGTAATCATTTCCAATAAACGGGCATCTGTGTCATTGGCAGATGCCTGTTTTATAAGCTTTTCCAAAAAAGAAAAGGAAATAGGGCGCGAATAGTCGTAATTTTGTAACATTTGGCAGGAAATGGTTTACAGAATGTTCATTTGACTATCGCTATAACCTCTGCTATAATTCGCTTCGTGATTGGTTGCCGGCGGCATCGCTGCCTGCCGGAATCTGCCCCCAAGGAAGCTTGGAAGGGCGCACGTCAGCTCTGCAAGATGCAGAATTTAAATTTGTTAAAAAATAATTTTAAGGAGAAACTCAAGATGAAGAAACTGATTGCTTTGCTGTTGGTGCTGGTTATGGCTGTGGCCATGGTCGCCTGCGGCGAAACCAACAACACCACCAAGCCCAGTGCTGATGCTACCAAGCCCTCCACTGAGCCCTCTACCGAGCCTTCCACCGAGCCCTCTACCGTCAAGACTCCCGACTCCGCTGTGGGTCTGCTGAATGAGCTGTTTGCCAACATCTCTGAGGATATTCGCTATGTCATCGATGTGGAGAGCGGTGATTTTTGGTTGGATGAGAATGGAGAGAAGGTAGCCGTGTTCAATGGTGGCTCTTTCTTGTTTGATGAGGAAGAAATTCCTTACTATCCTGGCGTCAACGCGGCAGGTGCCATAGACCTGACTCAGGACGGTGCACTGTTCACTCTGTTTGTTGCAGACGATTTCCTTGCTAATGTGGAAGAGGCTGCTTCTCTGTTCCACGGTATGAATGGTAATACCTTCACCTCCGGTGCGCTGAAAATGAAGGAAGGCACCGATATGGTTGCTTTGGCTGAGTCCGTTGGCAATGCCATTGGCGGAAACTTCTGGATGTGCGGCATGCCTGACAGATATTATATCGCTACTGTTGGCAACTATCTGCTGATCGTTTACGGCCATGACGGCGTGGGCGACGACGAGTTCAAGACCGCACAGATCGTGACTCCCTTTGTGGAGAAGCTGACTGTGCTGTATCCCAATGCGCAGGTTCTGGCGGACCAGATGATCTTTGGCTAAAAAACAAAGGCAGCGGTGTTTCATCGCTGCCTTTTTTTGAAAAGGAGAATTGATATGTCATTTTCCAGCATTCCATTCTTGTTTTTCTTTTTCCCGGTGGCAATGCTCTTATATTTTGCAGTTCCCGGAAAACTGAAAAACGGTGTATTGCTGCTAAGCAGCTTGGTGTTCTACGCCTGGGGCGCACCGAAATTTTTGCCGCTGATTTTTGTAGTGGTTGCTGTTTTTTACGGCTTCGGTCTGGTAATTCAAAAAGCACAGACCAAACAGTGGAAGAAAGTGTGGATGATTGCTTCTGTGGTCATCAGCATGGCGCTGCTGTGCCTGTATAAGGGCTATGTAGACTTTTTAATTTCTTCTGTTAATTCTATTTTTAAGTCCGAAATTGGGCTGCTGCAGTTGGGCTTTCCCATTGGCATCAGCTTTTATACCTTTCGTGGCATCAGCTATACGGTGGATATTTACCGTGGCAAGGTGGCAGCGCAGAAAAATCCCATCACCTTTGCGTCTTTTCTGCTGATGTTCCCCACCTTTATGTCCGGACCCATTGTCCGCTATACGGATTTGGCGGAAGCCTTTCAAAATCGGGTGCATTCCTGGGAGAATTTCTATATCGGCTTGCGCCGCTTCCTGATTGGTCTTGCTAAGAATGTGATTTTGGCTGCCAGCTTCTACCAGATGGGCACATTATTGAAGGAATCCACCGACCAAAGCGTACTGTTCTACTGGATGTATGCGGTGGCGCAGGTGCTGGCAATTTATTTCGACTGCACCGGCTATGCCGACCAAGCCATTGGACTTGGCAAAATGATGGGCTTTACCTTTGTGGAGGATTTTAACTATCCCTACATTTCCCTCAGTGTGCAGGAATTTTGGCGCCGTTGGCGTATGAGCCTTGCCTCTTGGTTTAAGGATTATCTCTATATTCCTTTGGGCGGCAATCGGGTTAGCACACCCCGTTGGGTGCTGAATACTTTGGCAATTTGGATGTTTACCGGTCTGTGGCATGGCGCCAGTCTGCCCTTCATTTTGTGGGGTCTTATGTTTGCGGTGCTGCTGATGTTTGAAAAGTGGGTGCCTGCTTTCAAGAAGCTGCCCAGTGTTGTCCGCCGGATTTATGTGATTTTGGTGGTGATGATTAGCTTTGTGCTGTTCAGCGCCCCGGATTTGGCAACGGCTGGCAAGTACCTTGGCAGTATGTTCGGCTTACAGGGGCTGCCCCTGTTTAGCGCAGAGGCGTGGTACTATCTGCGAAGCTTTGCGGTGCTGTTTGTAGTTGGTATTGTGGGCGTAACCCCCTTGGTGCGCAACACTGCCATCCGTATCAGCAATACCAAAGCGGGCAAGTGGCTTGAAATTGCGCTGATGGTGTTGTTGCTGTTGGTTTGTGTCGGTTATTTGGTTAGCGGCGGCGACATCGGCAACCTCTACGCCGATTTCTAAGGAGGATTCCTATGAATAATAAGAAATTTCGTACCATCGGTGCCCTTGTTTTGGTGATTGTCTGGGTGGCATTGACCGGCTTTGTGTGGTTTACGCCCGCCAAGGATGTTTCCGAAGCGGAACGCCGTCCTCTGGAGCAAAAGCCGGAGTTTAGTTGGGAGGCCTTCAAAGATGGCACTTATACCGACAGCTTTGGCGAGTTCGTTAAGGACCAGTTTCCTCTGCGGGATTCGTTCCGGCAGCTCAAGGGCTTGGTGCATCGGTATTTGCTGAATCAGCTGTCTGATTCCAATGGAATGTTCTATATGGATGGGCATCTGTCCCAGCATAATATGGTTTATAACGCAGAATCGGTGCAAAAGCGGATGCAGGTACTGAATCAGATTTATAAAAATTTTATCAAAAATAAAAATGCCAATGTCTATGTGTCAGTGATTCCTGATAAGAATTATTATTTGGCGCAGAACAATAGCTTCCCCACAGTGGATTATGATAAAATTTTTGCAGAAGTACAGTCCCAAACCGCTTGGGGTCAGTATATTGACATGACGGGCATTTTGTCACTGGATAATTTCTACGCCACCGATACCCACTGGAAGCAGGAAACCCTGATTCCTTTAGCACAGATGATGAGTCAGGCCATGGGCGTTGCCGGTCCGAAGGCAGAGGATTTTACTGCCGAAAAGATTGACCATCCTTTCTATGGCGTGTGGTATGGCAAGGCAGGCTTGCCGGTGGCTCCGGACGAGCTGTATGTACTCAGAAGCCAGCTTTTGGATTCTCTGAAGGTGAATGTGGAGCGGTCCTACCAGTCGGATATTTACGATTTGAGACAGCTGACCAGCAGTGACCCTTATAATATTTATCTGTCCGGTGCGAAGAAGGGCTATGTGACCATTGAAAATCCCAACGCCACCACTGATAAAAAGCTGGTGATTTTCCGGGATTCCTTCGGCAGCAGTCTTGCGCCGTTGTTTGTGCAGGATTATCAGTCTGTCACCCTTATTGACCTGCGGGTATTTTCCCGTATGGGTCTTATGAGGGTGGATTTCCAGGATGCAGATGTGCTATTTATGCTCAGCGCCTTGGTGCTAAATAATACCAGCGAGCAGTTTAAATAATAAAAATCCCTCCGATTTCGCAAGAATCGGAGGGATTTTACTTATTTGTGAGAAAGCCCCTATTTTCTATAGGACAAAAATTGATATAACTGGATTTAAGGTTGACAAATTGGAGAAATCATTGGATAATTATCATGTGAGATTATATCCATAAGGGGGGGTGTTCATGAAGCATTATCGGATTGCGGGGCTGTCTGTGGCAATGGAATCCTTTGGCCGTACTGTTTCCCAGGCACAGCCGTATGAGGAAGAATATACCGGCACGCCTCAGATTACCGTATCCTCCAATCAAGAACAGATGCGGCGTTTGCAGGCACATCTATCCTTAGAGGATTGCGAGTATTTGTGTACAGGAGCCAGCTTTTATACACAGCTATTGAAATTTGAGGGGCTGATGCTCCATGCATCTTGCGTGGTCATGGAGAATAGGGCGTATCTGTTTACGGCCGATAGCGGAACGGGAAAGTCCACGCATACGGGACTTTGGCTACAGGCATTTGGAGAGAAGGCCTTTATTTTGAATGACGATAAGCCTGCTCTGCGGTTGGAGGATGGAATATGGTATGCTTACGGCACGCCGTGGAGTGGGAAATATGACATCAGCCGCAATATTCGAGTGCCGGTTGAAGGCATAGCGGTGGTGGAGCGAGCTGCAGAGAATGTGATTGCACCCTTTGAAGGGGTAGAGGCCATCCGTGCAATCTTACGGCAGGTGGTGTGTCCGCAGAGTGCTGCTTACCGGATACGGGTGCTGGAGCTTTTGGATAGACTCATGATACAGATTCCTGTTTGGAAATTACAGTGTAATACAGATGTGGATGCGGCGCTGGTATCCTACCGTGCCATGTCTGGTAGAAAAGGAGAGAAAATATGAAACTGAAGGAAGGCTTTGTCCTTCGGGAGGTGGCCGGTCAGACGGTGGTGCTGCCCTCCGGAGCAAGTTTGAATCTCGATATGATGATTTCTCTGAATGAAACGGGGAAATTTCTTTGGAAGCAATTGGAGCAGGATTGTGATGCAGAGGCCTTAGAGCAGGCACTTCTGGCAGAATATGATGTAGATGAGCCAACAGCCAAGCGGGCAGTGGCTGGATTTGTGGGAGAATTGCGTGAGCATGGATTCTTACAGGATTAAGGAAATACAGCTGCAGCAGGTGATGCCGCTGATTCGGGAACAGCTTGCTGCCGGACAGTCGGTGCGTTTTTCGCCTATGGGCACGAGTATGCTGCCTATGCTGCGGCAGGGAATGGATGCTGTGGTGCTTTCACCGCTTCCGCCGAAGTTAAAAAAGTATGATTTGCCGCTGTATCAAAGGGAAAACGGACAATTTGTGCTGCACCGTATTGTGGCGGTGGGGGATACTTATACCTGCGTGGGAGATAATCAGTTTGTGCGGGAGTCTATGGTAACACAGGAACAGATGATTGCACTGGTGACTGCTTTCACAAGGGGTAAAAAAACATATCATGTGCAATATCTGCCTTATAGGCTGTATTGCCGCTTCTGGCATTACAGTCGCCCGGTGCGCCACCTTTGGCAACGGGGGACGGGCTGGCTACGGAGGCACTTAAAATGAATAAAAAAACGGTTACCCTTGGCTGGCTATTGAGGAAAACACGGCGCAGACTGCCAGCAGTGGGCGCACTGACCCTTGCGAATACGATGACCGGTTTGTTGGGCGTTGGATTTGCATTGGGTACAGGATGGATTATTGATGCGGCGGATGCAGGGGACAAGTCTGCATTTTTGAAAGCCTGCGTGTTACAGGCAGCGATTATCGGTGGGGTATTGCTATGCAGTGTGCTGGCTCGCCATCTGAAAGAACGAATTCACGCCAATCTGGATCGGGATTGGAAAAAGCAGCTGCTGCATGGACTGCTCAACGGAGATTATAAGGCGGTTTCCGCCTTTCACAGCGGAGAGCTGGTACATCGACTGAACAATGATGTGCGCATTGTAGATGACGGAATTGTAGGCATAGCCCCGAATCTCTGCGGTACGGTAATAAAATTAGTGGTAGCGTTTGCAGCACTGGCCGCTTTAACACCGTGGTTTGCGTTGGGACTGATGGGAGCAGGACTTTTGGTGATATTGGTCACATCCTTGGTGCGGCGTCGGCTCAAGGAGCTGCACAAGCGTGTCAGTCAGGCAGACGGAAAGGTTTCGGCTTTCCTGCAGGAAATTCTGGAGAAGCTGTTGGCTGTGCAGGCAATGGACATCGGAGCGGAGCTGGAACGGCGGCTGAGCAAGAGATTGGATGACCGCTTTGACATTCATTGCAGGCGAAAAAATGTATCCATTTTGGTCAATGCCTGTGTAAACTTGACTTTCTTAGGAGCAGGCTTTGCCGCATTGGTTTGGTGTTCTGCGGGATTGCTGACGAAAACCATAACCTTTGGCGTTATGATGACGGTCATTCAGCTGGTAAATTTGCTTCAAAATCCGCTGATGGGGCTGTCCGGCGTGCTTCCGCAGTACATTGCCATGATGGCGGCGGCAGAACGGCTGATGGAGCTGGATGCCCTGCATCAGCCACAAGAGCTTTCTCGGGTAGATGCCACTACACTGTATCATAAAATGGATGCCATTGTGGCAGAAAAGCTGTATTTTTCTTATGAACGGGAGCAGGTTTTCAGTGGCGGTGGATTTGTATTGCCGAAGGGCAGCTTCGCCATGGTGAGTGGTGCCTCCGGTATTGGGAAAAGCACACTGCTGAAGTTGCTGCTGGGTATTTTTCAGCCGGAGCAGGGCAGAGTGTATGCTTCTTGCGGACAGCAGCAGGTACAGCTTGGGAGAGAGACAAGAGGGCTGTTTGCCTATGTTCCTCAAGGGAATCTGATATTTAGCGGCACTCTGCTTGAAAATCTGCTGGTGGTACGCCCGCAGGCAACGCAGGAGGAAATTGCCCATGCAGTATATGTTTCTGCTATGGATGAGTATTTGCCCCAACTGCCGCTTGGCCTTGACACCCCCTTGGGGGAGAATGGGGCGGGTCTGTCGGAGGGGCAGGCACAGCGGTTGTCCATTGCCCGTGCCGTATTGAGCGAGGCTCCGGTGCTGCTATTGGATGAGTGTACATCGGCTTTGGATATTCAGACAGAGGCGTTGGTTATACAAAGGCTGCACAGCCTGCCGGATCATACCTGCATTGCTGTGACGCACCGTCCTGCGATGGCTGAGTATTGTGACCATATGATTCATTTTAGCGAAGGGAAACTTTGGATTTCGACAGGAGATTTGACAGGATGTACGGAATAACTTGCTAAAAATTGTACATAATGTCGAAAAACAGGATTCGTCAAAATATGGTTGTTTTTACTTATTAATGGTGATATAATAGTTTGGTGAAAAATTGCATACTTTTGGTGTGTTTTGCAAAAAAATGGAGGATATGCATGGATAATAGAAACAAAATGATGGCTCAGGAGATTGACAGTGGGGAGATTGGTAGTGGGGAGATTGATCTTCGTCGGCTGCTGGGCGCTGTTTGGAAGAAAGCATGGATTGTTGTTTTATCGGCGCTGCTGTGCGGTGCATTGGCCCTGGTGGGAACAAAGTTTTTGGTGACGCCGCAATATCAGACCTCTGTACTCTTTCACATGGGTGTTAAAACCCCGATTGGAAATACAGTTTCTTCCAATGACATTTATACAGCTAAGAATTTTGTTGATTCTTATATTGTCATTTTGAAGTCCCGTACGACGCTTAATGAAGTTATTGACCGGGCAGGTGTGGACTGTACATACGGTGAGGTGCTGGGAATGGTTTCTGCTGCCGCCGTGAATGAAACGGAAATCTTTCGGGTGACGGTTACAAACCCGGATCCCTTTGAGGCTGAGAAAATAGCAAATGCGATTGCGGATGTAGTACCCAATCGGATTTCTACTATCATTAAGGGCTCTGATCCGAAGGTGCTTGAGTACGCCATTACACCCCGCACTCCCAGCTCTCCGAATTATTATACCTCTACTGCATTGGGTTTGATGCTGGGTGCTCTGCTGGCAGCGGGTATCATTGCAGTTATAGCAATGCTGGATGTGACCATTAAGGATGAGGAGGACATCAAGAGCGTTTGCCGTTATCCTGTTTTGGCAGTAGTGCCTAATATGAGACGCCTTAGTAAGCGGAGTTATTCTCAGAAGTATGGCAAGCAGTCTGCTGAGAAAGCCAAAAAGCATAAGGGAAAAATCGGTACAGATCTTACAGCTGTGATTGGGGCAGATATTGATTTTGCTGCTGCTGAAGCCTATAAGCTGTTGAGAACAAAACTGCAATATTCCTTGGCAGGTGATCAGAGCTGCCGTGTCTTTATGGTGTCTAGTGCTATGGCAGGGGAAGGTAAGAGCGTGACAAGCAGTAACCTAGCCTATTGCCTGGCACAGCTGGGTAAAAAGGTGCTTTTGATGGATTGTGATATGCGTCGTCCAACCTTGGCAGAGAGTTTGGGTTTGATGAAATATCCGGGACTATCGGAATGTCTGACCGGGGCCAATAGCATTCATGAGGTGTTGCAGCAGATTTCCACGGGTGAGAATGACAAAAATCCGCTCTATGTTATCTCAGCAGGCATAGCACCCCCGAATCCCATTGAATTGATGGATTCTGAGAAGATGCACAATACCTTGAGCGAGCTACGGAAGCAGTTTGATTTTATCATAATGGATATGCCACCCATTGGAGATGTCAGTGATGCCTTGGTCTGCGCCAAGTTTGCTGATGGCGTATTGATAGTGGCACGGCAGAATTATGGCAATCGAATCTCTTTCCGTGAAGCGGTGCAGCAGTTTGAGTTCATCAATGTAAGGATTTTGGGTGTGCTGTTCAACTGTGCAACAAACAACGGCGGTATTTACCAAAAAAAGAGTTATAAATATCGGGGATACCGGTACTATGGGTATCGCCGGGCTGCGGAATATAAGGCGAAGAATCAGTGATGAAGGTTGATTTTCATACGCATATTCTACCGGGAATGGACGATGGAAGTGCGAGTGTTGAGGATTCTGTTCGGATGTTGCAGCAGGAGCTACAGCAGGGGATAGAGGTCGTTTTTTTAACACCTCACTTTTATGCCCAACAGGAATATCCGGAAACCTTTTTAAGGCGCAGAACAGAAGCATTGGAGCGTCTGCAGTTGGCAATGCCCCAGGAGCAGCCAAAGCTGATCTTGGGAGCTGAGGTTGCTTATTATCCCGGTATGAGCCAATGGAAGCAGCTACCACTGCTGACTCTTGGAAACAGTCCCTATTTGTTGGTGGAAATGCCTTCTGCACCGTGGACAGAGGGGATGTACCAAGAGCTGGAAAGCATCCACCGGGAACAGAGGCTGATCCCGGTGCTTGCACATGTGGAACGCTATTTGGTTCCTTGGGAGAGACGCAAAATACTGATGCAGTTGGAACAGCTGCCGGTTTTGCTGCAGGCAAATGGAAGCTTTTTCCTTAACAAGCGCACTCGAAGGTTGGCACTGCGGCTGCTGAAAAGCCAGCAGATTCATTTGCTGGGTTCTGATTGCCATAGCACTCTTTGGCGAGCACCGGAGTTGGGACAGACCTGCAAATTGATTGCTGCACAACTAGGGCAGCAGGTGTTGGATGATTTAGCACAGACAGAGCAGGCTGTCTTGCAATACTGTGAAAAAGAACTTATGTAACTTGGAAGACTCCCATGCGAGACTTCGCATGGGAGTCGGGCAGCCCCGGAAGGTGGCTGGGGTTTTATCAGTTTTGTTATGAGGTTTTGTGTAGAATTAAAAAATGCGGTTTTCGGAAGTAAGGATTGCCTTGCCTGTGTTTCGCAGGGGTGTTTCTGCTACAAAACCTGATAAGGATACTGATGAAACCGAGAATGGAGATACCATGCTCGGTTTTTATTATTATAAAAAACGGAGAATAGATCATGAAAAAAAGGTCGCAAATTCAGAATTTGATTTCCAGAAAGCAGGGCGTTATCTCTTTTTTGTTGTTTATCTATGATCTTTTGGCAGTAAACGGGGCGTATTTATTGACCCTTTGGCTGCGGTTTGATTGTCAGTATACAGATATTCCTACCCAATTTTTACACGCATGGATTAGATTTGCGCCGATTAATACGATTGTTTTCTATGTTGTGTTTCGCCTGTTGCACCTATATAACAGTGTGTGGCAATTTGCCAGCTATAATGAGCTAATTCGAATTACGGCAGCCACATTGATTACCGGCATTATTCATGGGGCAGCAATTACAGTGCTATTTGAGAAAATGCCGATTTCTTATTATATACTCGGTCCTATCATACAGTTTTTATTTGTGATTTCAGTGCGCTTTGGCTATCGGTTTATTCTGCTGGAGCGGAAAAAAATGGAAAAAAATCAAAAACGGGCTATTGCAAACCGGGTGATGCTGATTGGTGCAGGTGCTGCGGGGCAGATGATTCTGCGGGATATGCACAGTGCAAAGGAAATCAACGAATGGGTTTGCTGCATTATCGATGATGACGAAAGCAAATGGGGACGCTATATTGATGATGTACCTATTGTCGGTGGCAGAGAGAATATTCTGCTGAATGTAGAAAAATATCAGATTGAGAAGATTTATCTTGCGATTCCCAGTGCAAGCGCCATTGAACGGCGGGATATTTTGGATATTTGCAAGGAAACGAATTGTGAATTGAAAATTTTACCCGGAATGTATCAGGTAGTGCGGGGCGATATTACTGTGGGCTCTATGAAGGAGGTTGCAGTGGAGGATTTGCTGGGTAGAGAGTCTGTTCATGTAAAAATTGATGAAATTAACCGAAGTATTCGGGATAAGGTTGTGCTGGTGACTGGTGGCGGTGGCTCTATCGGCAGTGAGTTGTGTCGGCAGATTGCAAAGCAAAATCCCAAGCGACTGATTGTTGTGGATATCTATGAAAATAATGCTTATGCCATTCAGATGGAGCTGAAAGATCAATATCCTGATTTAAATTTGGAAGTATTGATTGGCTCTGTGCGGGACAGCCGGCGGATATTCCATATTTTTGAAGAATACAAGCCGGAAATCGTTTATCATGCGGCAGCCCATAAGCATGTGCCCTTGATGGAGGACAGCCCCTGCGAATCCATTAAGAACAATGCGATTGGCACATATAAAACAGCGTATGCTGCTATGATGAACGGCTGTAAGCGGTTTGTGTTGATTTCTACCGATAAAGCCGTGAATCCCACCAATATTATGGGTGCTTCCAAGCGTATCTGTGAAATGGTGATTCAGTCCTTCGACCGGAAAATCAAGGCAGGAAAGGCATTTGAGCTTCCACCCTTGCATGTTCATACAGAGGATGAGGACGGCAGTATGCGCAGTATGGTGCGGAATGTGGATTATCCGGAAACGGAATTTGTAGCGGTGCGGTTTGGTAATGTGTTGGGCAGCAACGGCTCGGTCATTCCCCGTTTTAAGGAGCAAATTGCCAAGGGCGGTCCTGTGACGGTAACACATCCTGACATCATTCGCTATTTTATGACCATCCCGGAGGCGGCATTATTGGTGCTGCAGGCGGGCACTTATGCGCAGGGCGGCGAAATTTTCGTATTGGATATGGGCTCTCCGATAAAGATTGACACGCTTGCCCGAAACCTGATTCGTCTATCAGGACTCAAGCCGGATGTTGACATTCAAATTTCCTATACCGGTCTGCGTCCCGGTGAAAAGCTGTATGAGGAAAAGCTGATGGATGAGGAGGGAATGAAAAAGACCCCCAATCAGTTGATTCATATTGGCAGCCCAATCGCGTTTGATGAGGATTATTTCCTGCAGCAGCTTCAGCTTCTGATGGAGGTATCCTATGAGGGGCAGACAGACCGCATTCGTCAGCTGGTAGCATCGGTCGTTCCAACCTATAAGGCGGCAGGGGAGCACGGTAGTGAGGAGAAGGGTGAAGCTTTCCAAAAGCAGATGCGTCAGATTGCGGAAAAAACCGGTGCGGTGGCAATCAATTGACCTATAAAAAAGCCTATCCATGTATGTCTGTTTTGAATTTCCAGATCGCCTGTGCTGAAAGAATCATTACCTATTTTTAATTTTTATGAAACGATTTTTTAAAAGTGTTCTTTTGTTTGCGATTGTATTGATGATTGCGTTCATTTGGAGTAATTCATTAAAAACTGCACCTGAATCCCAAAAGCAAAGCGACCAAACCAAGGAGGTCGTGGAGAATGTGCTGACGGACAATGGGCAGCAGGCATTGACACCAAATGATACTTGGATATTAGACAATATCCGTAAGATTGCTCATTTTGTTGAATTTGCAGTTCTTTCCGGATTGATTGGGCTGTATATTCTTGGATTTTCCGGTGGGAACAGACAGTACTATTGGATGATGACAGTCACCCTGCTTGTGGCGGCGGTTGATGAAACCATTCAGATTTTTACTGGAAGGGGACCTTCTGTGTGGGATGTGCTGTTGGATTGCTGCGGCGGCGTCACTGGCTATTTGATGATATTCATTGCTGTATGGATGGCTAAAATGATTTACTTTGAAATATCCCAGAAAACCGGTTTTTCCGTAATTGAAATAAATTTCTGAGTTTTAAATGCTTTGCTTTGGACTGAGTGATATGGAACGGCGTTTTTATCTCATTCGGAGTGGGATTTGTTTCAGAGATAGGTTGTTTTACATAAACAAAAATAGGAAATAATTGTAAATATATGTTGATTTTTCATAAAAAATGTGTCACAATAAGAAAGGCGTAAGCCAACAATATTTGGGAGGTTATGAAAATGAAAAAAATTCTGGCGCTTCTTCTGGCAGTTGTCATGGCCCTTGGTCTGTTTGCAGGCTGCGCACCCAGTGGCAATGTTTCCGCTGACAGCATTCCTGATGAAATGACTTCCAAGGACGGCAAGTACGAGGTTGCATTTATCACCGATGTGGGCCAGCTGAAGGATAAGTCCTTCAACCAGGGTACTTATGACGGCGTGAAGCTGTATGCCAACGCTGCCGACAAGTCCTACAAGTATTACCAGCCTGAGGGCGGCGATGCTTCTACCGATGACGACCGCTTCAATGCTATGAAGCTGGCTGTTGAAAATGGCGCAAAGTATGTTGTGGCTGCAGGCTTTATGCAGGCTGCTGCACTGACAAAGGCTGCCGAGGCTTATCCTGATGTCCGCTTTGTCTTTATTGATGGTTGGCCTCTTGGCTTTGACAATGTTGCCGCTGTTGCCTTCCACGAAGAGCAGTGCGGCTATCTGGCTGGCTACGCCGCTGTTATGGACGGCTACACCAAGCTGGGCTTCTGCGGCGGTGGCGGCGGCACCAATGATGCCTGTATCCGCTACGGCTATGGCTATGTTCAGGGCGCTCAGGCCGCTGCAGCTGCCAAGAATGTAAAGGTCGAAATCAACTATTCCTGGCTGTACGGCGCTTCCTTCCAGGCTTCTCAGGAGCTGCAGACCATGGCTGCCGGCTGGTATGCCAATGGCACTGAGGTTATCTTCGCCTGCGGTGGCTCCATGTTCGCCTCTGTGGCTGCCGCTGCAGCTGCTGAGGATGCAAAGGTCATCGGTGTTGATGTTGACCAGTCCTTCGAGTCCCAGACCGTTATTACCTCTGCTATGAAGGGCATCGGCGAAGCTGCGCAGCAGGCTCTGAAGGCTGCTGAGGCTGACGATACCTGGGCTGCATGGGGCGGCAAGCTTGCCAACCTGGGCGCTAAGGAAAATGCTGTGGGTCTGCCCACCGCTACTTGGTCTTTGAAGAACTGGTCTGTTGCTGACTATGAAAAGCTGTTCAAGGACATCGTTGATGGCAAGGTCGTCATTGATGCATCTAAGGTTGCTGAGCCTGCCAGCGCTGGCAATGTGACTGTGAATGTTGTCAAGTAATTATTCTTTATAAAAAAGCCACCCTATTTACCGGGAATATCCGGTAGATAGGGTGGTTTTGTTAGCGGATTGAAAAAATCAAGGTTTTTTATAATGAGAGGGTATGCTTGCGGTGTGTTAATCGTTTAATTCCTGCAGCTCGGCATAGACAGCTAAATTGGTGCGGTCCAAGGTCAGCGGACTGATGGAAATGTAATGACCCACCAGCACCGCGTCGGTGTCGAAGTCGAAGTGACCGCTGGGGGTAAAGACATCCAAACCGCAGGGAAGGAACATATCGTTTTCCTGTGGAGCAAATCGGTCGGAGAAGTAAGGACCGCCTTGCTTCGTGATTCGGAAGCCTTGAGGATGGTCGGGGATGTTGATGTTGTAGAGGTCATTTTTTTCCATTAGCCTATGGCGGAGGATATAGTCGTAGATTTCGTCCAAATGCTCCACCGCATGATTGTAGTAAGCGGGGCAGGTGGAGAATGCAATGGCAGGAATGCCCATGGCATTGGCTTCGAAAATCGCCCCTACCGTGCCGGAATAGACGGTATCACGGCCGATATTCAAGCCCCGATTGATACCGGAAATCACCAAATCAAATTTTTCCTTCATGCCCAGCACCGCAAAGCGGATGCAGTCAGCCGGGGTGGAATCCAGTGCGTAGGCGGTGACGCCGGGAAGAAAATCCACCTTTTTTACCTCAAAGGCCTTGTGGATTTCAATGCCGTGGCTTTTTCCACTCTGCTCAAATTTGGGGGCGATGACCGTTATTTCGCCCAACTTTTGTGCCCACTGGACAAGGGGGCGCAGTCCGGCGGCGTTGATGCCGTCATCGTTGGTAATTAAAATTCTCATAGCCAGTCCTCATGGGTTTCTTTATATTCTTTGATGAGGGCATCCGCTTTTTTCAGCAGGGCGCGCATCTCTTTCTTTTCGTGCAGGGTTGCGCCGCAGGCACAGGCGTGACCGCCGCCCCGATATTGCTCTGCAATGGTGTTGATGGGCACAAAACGGGAGCGCAGTCGCACCCGAATATGCTCATTTTCGGTGCTGTCAATGAAGGCAATCCAGCACAGACAGCCCTTGATGGCATCCATAAAGGATACACAGTTGCCAGCAGTTTCCGCAGTTAGACCGAATTTCTCCTGGGTTGCCCGGTCGATATAGACATAGGCAACGCCGTTTTCGGTGATTTTCATTTTCTTATATACATGGGATTTGAATTTCAGCTCCTTGAATTCCTTTAATTGCAGGTGGGCATACATCAAATCCGTATTGATGCCTTGGTCAAGTAATACCGCCGCATACCGTAGGGTATTGCCGGTGACGGAATTGTACTGGAAACGGCCGGAGTCGGAAACCATGCCGATATAAAGATAGGTGGCAGCGGCAGAGTCGATTTTCAGCCGGTCACGGAAGGTGTGATAGAACTGTGCTACCATTTCGCAGGTGGAGGACTTGCTGGAATCCACCCATTGATAATCGCCGTAGGGATGCATATCCAGATGGTGGTCAATTTTCACCAGCTCCTTGCAGAGGGCGAATTTTTTGTTGTGAATGCGGTCCATGGTGGCGGTGTCCAACACGATACCCAAGGCTCGCTGATAGACCTCGTCTGCCACCTCTGCATCTTCCTGTCCCATAAATTCCAGATAATCCGAATGGTCATCGTGAATCAGATAGATGCTCTTTTCGGGGAAGGACAGCCGCAGAATGTCTCGCAGACCCATGGTTGCGCCTTTGCAATCTCCGTCAGGACGGAAGTGTCGAAATAGCATGATGGTGTCGTATTCCTCAATTTTCTGTAAAATCAGTTCCATTTGTTTTTGATACATATTATTCTCCTAACAGAAGCTCTAAGTCCTGCAGCATGGACATGGCTTCCTCTTTGTTTTTCACAGTTGCGCCGCTGGCTTTAGCGTGACCGCCGCCACCGTATTTTACCGCAATAGGGTTAATGTTGTGTTTAGAGGAGCGCAGCTCGCAAAGCACGCCGTTTTCCGTTTCGGTGAAATTCACCCAAATATCCACGCCCCGAATGTCGGACATAGTACCCACCATGCCACGGGAAACTGTGAAGGTATCTGCATCCAGCGCCGAAAGTTCCTCCTTGGTGGTGTAGATATACGCCACATTCTTGGGGGATAACTGAATTTTCAAAATGAACTTTGCTTTGAGCTGAATGCGGGAAAAATCGTCAGCATACAAATTGCGATAGATGTCATTGGTGTCAAACTTTTGCTCCATCAAAAATGCAGCTAAACGATGGGTTTGGGCGGTGGTGGAGTCGTAGCGGAAGCGACCGGAGTCGGTGACCATGCCGGTGTACAGAGCCTTGGCAGCGATGGGCGTCAGCTCCAGCTTACATTCCATGGCAAAGGCGGCAATGAGTCCGCAGCAGCTTTCAAAGGAGGTGTCGGTCACCTCGACCTGACAGATGGTTTCACAGAAAATATGGTGGTCCATCCGAGCCGTCATTTTGGCAGTGGTGTAGCGGTGGTCGCTGATGAGCTTGCTGGCAGAGGTGTCCAGCACAATGGCAAGGGCATTGGCATAGATTTCATCGGGGATGATGTCCGTTTCACTACCTTCAATAAAGCTGTAATGCTTGGCATCATCACCAACGGCATAAACGGTCTTGGTGGGGAAGTTGTGCTTTAGAATGTGCTTTAAGCCCACCTGAGAGCCGATGGCATCGCCGTCCGGATTGGTGTGACGATGGATGATGATGGTGTCGTATTTTTGAATTTGTTCTAAAATCTCTTGAAACATAAAATGTCCTCAAATCATTTTTCTAAACCTAATGCTGTCGCAGAGCAGTATTATATTATACTATAATTTCGTTTCATTGGCAAATGATTTTTGCGAAAATAGGGTGGAAATTGCTGCTATTTGCCCATGGCACGCAGAAAATAGCCTGCCATGGTTTCCGGAGGGATTGCCATGCCGCTGCCAATGCACCAGCGCACTGTTTCCGTAAAGCTGCCCACCAAATGACACAGAAGATACTCCTGCGGAATGTCGCTGGGGAAATCCTGCAAATAAAGGCGAAAAACACCACCAAGCTGCTGCTTGAAGTATTGCAGAAACAGTTCACCGCTGTCGGATGACAGCACCGCCAGTACATCTGCCTTTTGCTCATATAGATGCCATAAAATGTGGGACAGCTTGGCATGGAGGGTGTCACCATCCTCGTGATAATCGCAAAGGCTGCCGGTAAAAATATGGTCAAAAATCTCGCTGCACATGGCTTTGAGCAGCATATCCTTGGTTTCAAAATGGGCATAAAAGGTGCTGCGCCCCACATCTGCCTCGTCCAAAATTTCCTGCACGGTAATTTGTTCATAGCGTTTTTGGGTCAGCAGGGTTCGAAAAGCACGAAAAATTGCTGCTCTTGTCTTTTTTTGTCGTCTGTCCATATTTCCTCCGTACAAAATCATATAGTTGTTCCGTATCGTATGAAACGGGGATTTTGCTCCTTGCAATTTGGTAGAAAAAAGCATAATATTAAAATACAAAGTGTTCGATATTGAATATACTATATCATAACAGGAAATACCCTGTCAACAGGAGGCAGATATGAAAACACAGCGGAATATCTTGATTGCATTTTTGCTGAATTTCTTCTTTTCAGTAGTGGAGTTGGTAGGAGGACTGTATACCGGCAGCGTGGCAATTTTATCAGATGCAATCCACGACATGGGGGATGCGGTCAGCATCGGCTTGTCCTTTGGGCTGGAAAAAAAGGCGGCGCAGCGTCCGGATAACCGTTATACCTATGGCTATGGGCGCTTTTCTGTGCTGGGCGCAGCCATTACCAACGGTATTTTGCTTGTTGGCTCTGTGGGGGTTGCCTATCAGGGCATCCACCGATTGTTCAATCCCCAGCCCATCCATGAAAACGGCATGATTGTCATGGCGGTGTTCGGCGTTGTGGTGAACTTTGCGGCAGCCTATGTGACACGGGGCGGTCAGTCCATGAATCAAAAGGCTGTGAATTTGCATATGCTGGAGGATGTCTTGGGCTGGGCGGTGGTGCTGGTGGGCGCATTGGTGATTCGCTTGACCAACTGGGTTTTTATTGATGCGCTGATGTCCATTGGCGTGGCAGTGTATATTTTACTTCATGCACTCAGCGGCATGAAGGAGGTTTTGGAGCTGCTGTTGGAAAAAGTGCCGAATGGGGTAGAGGTGGATGAAATTCAAAAGCATCTTAAGCATATACCGCAGGTGCAGGATGTTCACCATCTTCATCTGTGGAGCTTGGATGGGCAGAATCATTGCGCAACCCTTCATGTGGTGGCAATGCCGCAGGATTATGTGGCGGTGAAGGAGGCAGTTCGGGAAGAACTGCAGGAGCATGGCATTTCCCATGTGACCGTTGAACTTGAAACGCCACAGGAGCAATGCAGGCATCGGCACTGTGAAATAACAGCGCCCTGCGGACAAGGCAGCCATCATCACCACCATCATTAAAAAAATTACAGAAAATTCTTGCCAAAAAAGAAATAGTTTGCTATAATTCCCACAGGTAAATACATTGCCAATTTTTTATGCTGTAGAGATATTAAAGGAGTGTTGTCTTATGAATGCTTATGTGACAAAGGTAATCGACTATGTCAAGAGCAAGCACGCTGATGAGCCAGAATTTGTGCAGACGGTGGAGGAGGTATTTTCTTCCATTTCTCCTGTGATAGACGCCCATCCTGAATACGAAAAAGCGGATTTGCTGACACGCATGGTAGAGCCGGAGCGGATGTTTACATTCCGTGTCGTATGGTGTGATGATGCAGGGCAGTGGCACACCAACATCGGCTATCGTTGCCAGTTTAACGGTGCGATTGGTCCTTATAAGGGCGGCTTGCGTTTTCAGCCCAATGTGAACCCCAGTGTTATTAAGTTTTTGGGATTTGAGCAGACCTTTAAGAACAGCCTGACGGGACTGCCCATGGGCGGCGGCAAGGGCGGCTCTGATTTTGACCCTGCCGGCAAGTCCGATGCGGAAATTATGCGTTTCTGCCAAAGCTTTATGACGGCATTGTATCGCTATATTGGACCGGATGTGGATGTGCCTGCCGGTGATATGGGCGTTGGCGGTCGTGAAATCGGCTATCTCTTTGGTCAGTATCGGCGGCTGAAGGGTGTTTGGGAAAATGGCGTGCTGACCGGCAAGGGCTTCTCCTATGGCGGTTCGAAAACCCGTCCGGAAGCCACCGGCTACGGCGCAATGTATTATTTGCAGGAAGTGCTTGCCCATGAGGGTGAAAGCATCGAGGGCAAGACCATTGCCATTTCCGGCTTCGGCAATGTGGCATGGGGCATTTGTCAGAAGGCATTGCACTTGGGCGCTAAGGTGGTAACACTGTCCGGTCCTGACGGCTATATTTATGATGCAGAGGGCGTGTCCTCCTGTCAGGAAAAGGTGGATTATATGCTGACCATGCGTGCCTCCGGACGCAATCGGGTACAGGATTATGCGGATAAATTCGGCGTGCCCTTCTTCCCCGGTGAAAAGCCTTGGGGCGTGAAAGCAGATGTGATTATGCCGTCCGCTATGCAGAACGATGTGCGGATGGATTCGGCAGAAAAGATTGTCGCCAATGGTGTCAAGTATTACATTGAGGTGGCAAATATGCCCACCACCAATGACGCACTGGAATTCCTGCGGAAGCAGAAGAATATGATTGTCGCTCCCTCCAAGGCAGTGAATGCCGGCGGCGTTGCAGTTTCCGGCTTGGAAATGAGCCAAAACAGCGAACGGCTGGTGTGGTCTGCGGAGGAAGTGGACGAAAAGCTGAAGGGTATCATGAAGACCATCCATGCCATGAGTGTGGAGGCGGCAGAGGAATATGGCTTGGGCTACGATTTGGTGTCCGGTGCTAATATTGCCGGCTTTAAAAAGGTCGCCACTGCCATGATGGAGCAGGGTGCATTCTAAAAATCCATACATATAAAAAGAGCCAGCCCGAATGCTCGGTGGTCGTAAAACAGTAATATTTGAATTTCTTGGAACAGGCATGATTTCGATCATGCCTGTTCCGCTTTTATCAGTTCATCCACGGGAATGTAGCCAACAAGGTCATATTCGATATGTACCTTCTGCTTGCGCTTGCCGCTGGACTTGTCGGGTGCCTCAACATAAATCGCCTTTACAAGCTCTCTGAGAGCGTATGGCGTGAGTTCTGTTAGTGTGGTGTATCTGCCTACCCGCTGAATAAACTGTTCAAGGTTTTCTATCTGTCGTTCCTGTACTTCGACTTCTTTTTGCAGATTTGTGATTTTAACTTTAAGCTGCGCCTGCTCGTCCTCGTATGTCTTGCTCATCA
>JAZOPV010000012.1:0-5784 GCA_045655745.1 Faecousia sp. | reverse complement strand
CTTCATACAGAAAGCCATACAGGTGGGATTGCCGCACTCCTTACAGTTGGTCTTCGGAGACAGCTTAAAAATATCAAGACCTTTGAGAGCCATAGTCTATATCCTCCTTCCGATTACATAAGTTCAGAAATGAACTTCTTGTTGGTTGCGATGGCTGCAGGATGGCGCATGATAACAGCGTCAGCACCACCGGTCAGGTTGGCAGCAGCGGTAGCCACCTCCATGTCGATGGCACGCTCCTCCTGACAGCCCCATGCAGGCTCGTCAGCCTCGGAGGCGGAGGATTCCTTCACACCCCAAGTGTCGGTGGACACGGGAGCGATAATTGGCATCTGCAGGTCAGCATCGGACTGAGCCAGAGCAGCCAAACGAACACGGTCCAAGGTGGAAGCCACATACTCATAGCCATAGCCAACAGCGGCAGTACCAATGTTCATGACAATGTTCTCGGGAGCAATGGATAAGCCCTTGAGCATGATGTTCAGCTGCTTTGCCAGGTTGATGTCGTCAGCGGTTTCAGCGCCAACCTTCTGACCGGCAGCCAGAGCAACGGAAGCACCGACGCTCTTATAGTCCTCACTGCGGGCAGACATAACCAAAATGTTCTTGCCCATCAGAGCTTCGGAAATCTTGGCAAACAGCTCGCCGTCCTTTTCCATGTTCTTGCAGCCCATGATTACGATGGGCTTGCTGACGCAGTCAGCCACTGCCTTGGCATCAGCCACGCAGTCAGCCACGGAACGGTTTGCACCGTTGGGGTCAGCGGATTCAAAGTTCAGGCACAGGAAATCAGCGCCTTCCATGGTTTCGGCCTTCTTGGCACGCTCAGCCATGGTGTTGCAGCCGGCATAGAACTCTACCAAACCGGCAGCGGTCCAGCTACCAGCAGCATCGGAGATTTCCACACCAATCTTGGGAGCATGCTCGACGGGAGCATCAAAGGTGTAGAACGGCAGAACATTCTGACCGCCGATGACCACAGCATTGTCACCGGTGCCCAGAGTAACAGCGTTGATTTTGCCGCTGTAGGGGGCCGTCTTGGGTGCGAAAGACATAGGGAATATCCTCCTTAAAAAAATTTATAAAGTAATTTATGGAAAATTGAAAGTCATATGCTTTCAATTTCTTACGGGGTTAAAGTCCGATGGACTGCATAATGCCCTTCAGGGCTTGCTTCATGGGGTCAGATTCCGGCAGCTTGGCAGAGGGCTCACCGTTGCAATCGCAGCGGTACACCGCATCATCCTGCGGCAGCACACCAAATAGCTTTAAGCCATGCTTTTCAACTTCTTCCTTAATGCCATCATCCAGCACACCACCGGGTGCACGGTTGATAATCAGTCCCATTTGCGTAGGCTTCAGGGACATCTCCTCCACCATCTGCGCAATACGGGCAACTGCCTGCACGCCACGGCGGGAACAATCGGAAATCAGCAGCATGGTATCCACATGGGGCAGTGTACCACGAGCCACATGCTCCAATCCTGCCTCATTATCCATGACGATATAAGAATAATTCTTTGCGTATTTATCCACTTGGGTTTTCAGCACGCCATTAACATAGCAATAGCAGCCCTTGCCCTGGGTGCGACCCATCACCAGCATGTCAAAATCGTCCTCCTCAATGAGGGCGGAGTTAAACTTCACCTCAGCGTATTCCGCCTTGGTCATGCCGGGAGGGATACTGCCTTTCATTTCAGCCTGTGCCATTTCCTCCCGAATGGCGCCGAGAGAGGTTTCCACCTCAACGCCCAGCACCTCATTGAGGTTGGAATTGGCATCTGCGTCCACCACCAGCACCGGTCCACGATTTTTCTTGCACAGATAATCAATCAGCATACCGCAGGTGGTTGTTTTGCCGACACCGCCTTTACCGGCGACAGCAATGGTATGGGGATTTGCCATAGATATTCTCCTTATCGGTAAATTGCAAACAAAATCAACTCTGCCACGGGGCATATTGATACTTATATATCGTATCACATTAGAACAAAAAATTCAACCACAATTTCTCTTTTTTCCCGGCAAAAACACGCCGAATTTCATATTTTGCCCCCTTCGACAAAAAATGGTTGCTATTTCCATTTCGATTTGCTATAATTCAATCCATGCAGGGTTCGTATATCGGTAATACAACGGCTTCCCAAGCCGTGAAGGCGGGTTCGATTCCCGTACCCTGCTCCACAAAATCCGTCATCCCATCGGGATGGCGGATTTTTTCGTGATACAGGAATTAAGGAATCCGGCGCAACCTTGCTGAACAAAAGTGGCCAACGCCCTTTCAAGTCCCGCCTCGAAAACACAATAAAAAATACGGATACCCGATTGGGTATCCGTATTTTTTGGTGGGCGAGGCGGGACTTGAACCCGCACGTCCGCAATGAACACTAGAACCTGAATCTAGCGAGTCTACCAATTCCACCACTCGCCCATATCGTCTTGCTTTCGCTCAACGCTTGAACATATTAGCACACCAACCCTAATTTGTCAACACTTTTTTCCTTGATTTTCAAAAAGTTTTTGACTTCCCTTTCTCCCTTTTTTCTGTTATACTGTAGAAAATAACTCACACGGAGGTGGAATATGTCCTTTCTGCCCATTACAAAAAAAGAAATGCTGGGGCGAGGCTGGGATTGCTGTGATTTTGTCTATGTCATCGGCGATGCCTATGTAGACCACCCCAGCTTTGGTCATGCCATCATCAGCCGAGTGCTGGAAAGCCACGGCTACAAGGTGGGCATCATTTCCCAGCCGGATTGGAAAAATCCCAAATCCATCGATGTTTTCGGCTGTCCCCGACTGGGCTTTTTGGTATCCGGCGGCAATATGGATTCCATGGTCAACCACTATTCGGTCACCAAGCACCGCCGCAAAACGGATGCATTTACCCCCGGCGGCGTCATGGGCAAACGCCCGGACTATGCCACAGTGGTCTACTGCAATCTCATTCGGCAGGTTTACAAGAATGTGCCCATTCTCATTGGCGGAATTGAAGCCTCCCTGCGCCGATTGGGGCACTACGATTACTGGAGCGAAACCATGAAACGCTCCATTTTACTGGACAGCCAAGCAGATTTATTGATGTACGGCATGGGCGAAAAAAGCATTGTGGAAATTGCAGACGCCCTCAATTCCGGCATGGCGGTGAAGGACATCACCTACATTGACGGCACAGTCTTTAAAACCACTGAATTGGACAAGAGCCTTCCCACCATTTTGCTCCCCTCCTTTGAGGAGCTGAAAGTCAACAAACGCAAATATGCCGAAAGCTTCAAGGTGCAGTACGGCAACTGCGATCCCTTTACCGCCAAGCGGCTGGCAGAGCCCTACGGCAAGGAAATGGTGGTGCAAAATCCGCCACAGAAGCCCCTGACCACTGAGGAAATGGACGCCGTCTATGCCCTGCCCTATGAGCGAACTTGGCATCCCAGCTATGAAAAGCTGGGGGGCGTGCCTGCCATTGAGGAGGTCAAGTTCAGCTTGGTTTCCAATCGGGGCTGTTTCGGTGCTTGCTCGTTTTGCGCTCTGACCTTTCATCAGGGGCGTATCATTCAAACCCGTACCCATGAGTCCATTTTGCAAGAAGCCCAGCAGATGGTCAAGGACAAGGATTTTAAGGGCTACATTCACGATGTGGGCGGTCCGACCGCCAACTTCCGCCACCCTGCCTGCGAGAAGCAGCTGACCAAGGGTGCTTGCGGCGGACGGCAGTGCCTCTTCCCCACCCCCTGCAAAAATATGAACGCCGACCACAGTGACTATGTTTCTCTGCTGCGCAAGCTACGGAAAATCGAGGGCGTCAAAAAGGTCTTTGTCCGCAGCGGCATCCGCTTTGACTATCTATTGGCAGACAAAAAGGATACCTTCTTCAAGGAGCTGGTGCAGTATCACATCTCCGGTCAGCTAAAGGTCGCACCGGAGCATGTGTCAGACGCTGTGCTGGACAAGATGGGCAAGCCTAGAAATGCAGTCTACAACCGATTTGTGGACAAATATTTTGCGCTCAACAAGCAGTATGGCATGAATCAGTATCTCGTGCCCTATCTCATGTCTAGCCACCCCGGCTCTACCCTAAAGGAAGCCATTGAGCTGGCGGAATACATTCGGGAAATGGGCTATAATCCAGAGCAGGTGCAGGATTTCTATCCCACTCCCTCCACCCTTTCCACCGTCATGTACTACACCGGTCTTGACCCCCGTACCATGAAAAAGGTCTATGTGCCCACCGACCCCCATGAAAAAGCCATGCAGCGTGCCCTGATTCAGTACCGCAACCCCAAGAATTACTATCTTGTGAAGGAAGCCCTGCTGAAAGCCCATCGGGAGGATTTGATTGGCTCAGGTCCAAAATGCCTGATTCGTGCCGTTCCCCCCAAAGCCGGTGGCGCAACGCCGCCTCCCAAAAAAGGCGGCAAGCTTGCTCCACCCAAAAAAGGCGGCAAGCCTGCTCCAAAAGCCGCAGCACCCAAAAAAGGCGGCAAGCCTGCCCCAAGAATCAGCGCAAAAAAGGCTGCGCCCGTCCCCAAATCCAAACCCAAGCACAAATAAGATACTCGGCAGGATTTTTCCTGCCGAGTTCTGTTTTTCCCCACACACCCATAGGATGTTTCATACAACTGAAATTTGAGGTGGTACTTATGGAACATTCTGAAAATTCCGTGACAATCCGAGGCGAGTTGATGGACCTGCCCCAGCCCTCCCACGAAAATCATCACAAGCAATTCTACCGATTTTTCCTACGAGTAGGCAGGCTCTCCGGCGCAGAGGATATTCTGCCGGTCATTGCAGACAAGGAGCTATTAAACTCCATCGAACTATCCAACGGCTCTATGCTGGAAGTGCAGGGGCAAATTCGTTCCCATAATCTCAGGGAAAACGGCACAAGACGGCTGCTGATTTTCGTCTTTGCCACCAGCATCACCGCCACAGAGGGCGCTGCTGTAAACGAAGTCATCCTGAAAGGACCTCTATGCCGTCTGCCCACACTGCGCCGCACCCCCTTAGGGCGGGAAATCTGCGATGTAATGCTGGCAGTGCCCCGTCCCTTTCATCGGGCAGATTACCTGCCGTGCATCCTTTGGGGGCGCACAGCCCAAGAGGTTTCCGTCTGCCACACCAGCGATGTCATCTGCATCCACGGGCGGCTGCAAAGCCGCATTTACACCAAGCAGACCGAACAGGGCGCAGAGGAACGAACAGCCTATGAAATTTCCGCACTAAGCGCCGAAATAATAGAAGACCCCATTTAATATTAGGCACAGCACCAATCCAACAGCGGTGGGCAACGCAAATGCCGCCGCTGTTTTTTTCATACTGCCGGTTTCCCGATAGACGGTGAGCAAGGTGGTGGAGCAGGGCCAGTGAAAAACCGTGAAAACCATCATACAAACCGCCATTTGCCATGGCAGGTTGAGCTGACCGGTGGCAAACTGAATTCCCTCTGCACCGCAGAGCATCATGAATATCACGGGGATTAGCAGCTCGTTTGCCGGCAACGACAGAAAAAATCCCAGCAGCACCACGCCGTTCATGCCCAAAATCAGCCCCACCGGGTCTAACAACTCCGCCAAAACCGGCAGCACCCCAAAATTGGCAAGCAGCCACAGCACCGCACCGGCAGGGGCAGCTACCATCAGTGCTCGACCTGCCACATGGAGGCTTCTGTCCAGCAATGACCGCACCAAAATCTGCCCAATCCGAGGTCGCCGCAGAGGCGGCAGTTCCATCAAAAACACGCTGCTTTCATGCCGCAGTGCCGTTCTGCTCAGCACGCCGGAGGCTGCC
>JAZOPV010000011.1:0-51789 GCA_045655745.1 Faecousia sp. | reverse complement strand
CTGGATGACAACGGCAAGGTCAACGCCCTTGGCGGAAAATATGAGGGCTTGGACCGATACGATGCCAGAAAACAGATTGTAGCTGATTTGGAAGCAGGCGGATACCTTGTGAAAATTGAGGACCATGCTCACAATGTGGGTACTTGCTACCGCTGTCATAACGATGTAGAGCCCATTATTTCCGCCCAATGGTTTGTGAAGATGAAGCCTTTGGCAGAGGAAGCAATTCGGGTGGTCAAGGATGGCGAAACCAAGTTTGTGCCGGACCGCTTCAGCAAGACCTACATGAACTGGATGGAAAATGTCCGTGACTGGTGTATCTCCCGTCAGCTGTGGTGGGGTCATCAGATTCCGGCATGGACCTGTGCAGACTGCGGTCATATTACCGTATCTCGTGAGGATGCCTGCAAGTGTGAAAAGTGCGGCAGCAAGAACATCACCCGTGAGGAGGATGTGCTGGATACTTGGTTTAGCGCTGCTCTGTGGCCCTTTGAGACCTTGGGCTGGCCCGAACAGGATGCTGCTGATTTCAAGCGTTTCTATCCTACCAGTGTGTTGGTCACAGGCTATGACATTATTTTCTTCTGGGTTGCCAGAATGATTTTCTCCGGCTGTGAGCATACCGATAAGACTCCGTTCCATACCGTGCTGATTCACGGCTTGGTGCGTGATAATCAGGGTCGCAAGATGTCCAAGTCCTTGGGCAATGGCATTGATCCCTTGGAAATGATTGAAAAATACGGCTGTGATGCCCTGCGTATGAACATGGTCACCGGCAACTCTCCCGGAAACGATATGCGTTTCTATGTGGAGCGCTGCGAGGCAATGCGTAACTTCGCCAACAAGCTTTGGAACGCTAGCCGCTATGTGATGATGAACTTGTCTGAGGATGCCGTCAATCAGCTGCCCAGCATGGATAGCTTGGAAATTGCGGATAAGTGGTGCTTGTCCAAGCTGAACACCTTGATTTCCGAGGTAACGGAAAATCTTGAAAAGTACGAGCTGGGTGTGGCAATTCAGAAGGTTTACGACTTCATTTGGGATACCTACTGCGACTGGTATATTGAGCTGACTAAGGCGCGCCTGTATTCCGATGACGCAAGTCGTAAGCAGACTGCCATTTCTGTGTTGGTGTATGTGCTGGATCAGGTGCTGCGTCTGCTGCATCCCTTCATGCCCTTTATCACTGAGGAAATTTGGCAGAGCCTGCCTCATGAGGGAGATGCCCTCATTGTGGCGCAGTGGCCTCAGTACAGAGCCGATTTGGCATTCCGTGCCGAGGAAGCCCAAATGGAATCCGTTATGAATGCCATTCGTGCGATTCGTAACCGCAGAGCAGAAATGAATGTACCCCCCTCCAAGAAAGCGGCATTGTTCATTCTGTCCGCTAAGCCTCAGATTTTTGCGGAGGGTGAGGGCTTCCTGCAGCGGCTTGCCTATGCCGATGAAGTTACCATGCTGAATGCTGAGCCTGAAAATTTGGAGGGCATGGTCACCATTACCACTGCCGATGCCAAGCTTTATATTCCCATGGGTCAGCTGGTGGATGTGGCAAAGGAGCTGGAGCGAATTGCCAAGGAGCTGGATAAAAATCGCAAGTTCCTTGCCTCCTTGGAAGGCAAGCTCAGCAACGAGGGCTTTGTTGCCCGTGCGCCGGAGGCTGTTGTGGCTGCTGAACGGGAAAAGGCAGAAAAAACCCGTGCCCTCATTGCTCAGCTGGAGGACAGCGAAAAGGCAATGCGGAAGCTGTAAACTTAAAATAGCAATGTGCGATGCAAAGCATAACTTTGCATCGCACTCTTTTTTTGCCCGTTTCCTGTTTCCGACCAAATATTTCGCCGAAGATGCCTATACTGAAAGGGAAAACATCACCAAGGAGGATATTATGCACTTTACCAGTTTTTTGCAGGATGGCAATCTTACGGTTGCATTGACCGGTGAGATTGACCATCACTGCGCCAAAAATTACATTCGCGCCATTGCAGGAAAAATTGAGGCGTATACGCCCATGCTCTGTATTTTGGATTTTTCGGAGGTTACATTCATTGATTCCTCCGGCATTGCTGTGGTAATCAATGCGTTCCGAGAAATGAAGAAAATTGGCGGCTCGATTTTGCTGACCGGCATTGCCAGCCAGCCTATGAAAGTATTTCGGGCTGCCGGAATTGATAAAATTATTGAAATTAAGGAGGTCGTATTATGAAATTCGATAACTACATGATTTTGGAGTTTCCCAGCAAATCTGCCAACGAAGCCTTTGCCCGTTCAGCGGTGTCCTGCTTTGCGGCACAGCTTGACCCCACCATGGAGGAACTTGGTGACATCCGCACCGCTGTTTCCGAGGCTGTGACCAATGCCATTGTCCATGGCTATCCGGATGCGCTGGGAGAAATTACATTGCGTTGTCGAATTCTAAAGGATAATGTGCTGGATGTGGTCATTAAGGACCATGGGGTAGGCATTCCGGATGTGGAGCAGGCACGCAGACCTATGTATACCACCGGCGGCTCGGATAGAAGCGGCATGGGCTTTACCATTATGGAAAGCTTTATGACGGCGCTTGAAATTACCTCTGCGCCCGGAAAGGGAACTACCGTCCATATGCGCCGCAAGCTTCAGCGCAGAAAATGACCAGAACAGAGGAACTGATTGCGCAGGCGCAAGCGGGCAGTCGGGAGGCATCAGAAAAGCTGATTGCTGAAAATTCCGGACTAATTTGGTCGGTTGCACGCAGGTTTATCGGTAGGGGTGCGGAATCGGAGGACTTGTATCAGCTGGGGTGTTTGGGCTTTATCAAGGCGGTAGAGGGCTTTGATTTGGAGTTTGGTACGCAGTTTTCCACTTATGCTGTGCCAAAAATCGCCGGTGAAATTCGGCGGTTTTTGCGGGATGACGGGGCAGTAAAGGTGTCCCGCAGTATTAAGGAGCAGGCTGCAACCATTAAATCCGTTCGTTCACAGCTGACAGGTTCTTTGGGCAGAGAGCCGACCATTACGGAAATTGCAGAGCAGACCGGATTTTCTCCCGAAGAAATTGCCGTGGCGGAAAATGCCACCGCCGGTACGGAATCCATTAACCGTCAAACAGGGGAAGATGGCTTTAGCCTTGAAAACATTCTGACGGATACAGAATCGGAGGAAATTTTGGTTGAGCGGATTTCGCTGCGGCAAGCCATTGAGAAGCTGCCGGAACGGGAAAGAATGGTCATTCAACTTCGGTATTTTCACGGTTTGACACAGGACAGAGCCTCCAAGGTGCTGTCTGTCAGTCAGGTGCAGGTGTCTAGAATTGAGAAAAAAGCGCTGGAAAAGCTGCGAGATTTGATGGGATAGAATTTTTATTTCCCACTTTATCTTTTCGCCATTTTGTGCTATCATAGAGCTATCTTTGAAACATAACAGGTGAAACTATGACAGACGAGATGAGAGCGAGGTTTGTAGCAGCACGGCAGGCATATATTGCAGGGCAGTTTGCGCACCTCAACGACCGACAGCAGGAGGCGGTGCTGAAAACAGATGGACCGCTGCTGCTGCTGGCAGGCGCAGGCAGCGGAAAGACCACGGTGCTGATTCACCGCATTGCCAATTTAATACGCTTTGGTAGAGCCAGCGACTCCAATGAAGTGCCGGATGAGATTTCGGAGGAGGATGTGCGTTTTTTGGAAACGCTGCAAGAGCCCCTTTCGGATTTGGACCGCAACAGGGCAGAGTATCTGTGCGCCGTAGACCCCGTTTTGCCTTGGAATATCATTGCGGTCACCTTTACCAACAAGGCTGCCACAGAGCTGAAGGAACGGCTCATACGGATGGTTAATCCTGATGCTGCTGAAGTATGGGCAATGACCTTTCATTCCGCTTGCTGCCGGATTTTACGCAAGCACGCCGAGCTGGTGGGCTACAGCAGCAGCTTTACCATTTATGACACTGCCGATTCCGAACGGGTCATGAAGGACATTATCAAAAATATGGGGCTGGATGATAAGACCTTTCCTGCCAAATATGTGCTGTCCGTCATCAGCAAGGAAAAGGACAGGCAGACAACCCCGGAAAAGCTGCTGCAGCGAGCAGAAATGACAGGGGAGTATCGGGTTGCTCATGTGGCGAGAGCCTATCAGGCGTATCAAAATCGGCTCAAAGAGAACAATGCGGTGGATTTTGATGACATTATTCTGTTGACGGTCAAGCTACTGCAGGAGCATGAGGACGTTCGTACCTATTATCAGAGGAAATTCCGCTATGTTTTGGTGGATGAGTATCAGGATACCAACAATTTGCAGTATTTGCTGACCAGCCTGTTGGCAGGTGGCTATGAAAATATCTGCGTGGTGGGCGATGACGACCAAAGCATTTATCGCTTTCGGGGTGCGACCATTGAAAATATACTGAATTTCGAAAAGCAATATAAAGGCGCTCGTGTCATCCGCTTGGAGCAGAATTATCGTTCTACCCAGTCTATTTTGAATGCAGCCAATGGGGTCATTGCCCATAATATTGGCAGAAAGGGCAAGCACCTGTGGACTGCCAATGCACAGGGCGAGCCGGTTTTGGTGTATGAAGCCTCGGATGAACGGGCAGAGGCAAGCTTTGTTTCCAACCAAATTCTCTCCGGCAAGCAAAAGGGCAGAGCCATGAAGGACTACGCCATTTTGTACCGCACCAATGCCCAATCCAACGCACTGGAATATGATTTCAAGCGCAACGGTATTCCGTATCGAATTATTGGCGGCACACGGTTCTTTGACCGGACTGAAGTTAAAGATATGCTGGCATATTTGTGCGTGCTGAATAATCGAGCAGATGATTTGCGTCTAAGGCGCATCATCAACAATCCGCCTCGAGGCTTGGGTGCAAAAAGCTTGGAAACGGTGGAAAGGCTTGCTGCGGCAGAGGAAATTCCGCTTTATGGCGTGATTTCTGACCCCTATGCCTATGCGCCCTTGGAGAAAACTGCTCCAAAGCTGATCCAATTTACCCTCATGATGGAGGGACTTGCGCAACTGCTGGTTGACAATATGCCCCTGCCGGAGTTCTACGAGGAGCTGATGCAGCGCACCGGCTATGCAGCCATGCTTGAAATGAAACCCACAGAGGAGAATATTACCCGATTGGAGAACATTCGGGAATTAAAATCCAGTATTATTTCTTATGTGGAAAATGAGGAAAATCCCAGTCTTGCGGGCTTCTTGGAAGAAATTGCGCTGTACACCGACATTGAGGAGTACAATGCCTCCGATGATGCGGTGGTGATGATGACCATGCATTCTGCCAAGGGCTTGGAGTTTCCCAATGTGTTCTTGGTGGGCTTTGAGGACGGGCTATTCCCCGGAATGCGTGCCATTGGTGACCGGGAAGAAATGGAGGAGGAACGGCGGCTTTGCTATGTGGCAATTACCCGTGCCAAGGAGAGATTGTTTATTTCCAGTGCCCGACAGAGAATGCTTTACGGTCGCACCAATGCATCCCTGCCCAGCCGTTTTCTCAAGGAAATTCCGGAGGAAATTATGGTACGCAAGGGCGGCTACCAACGAGCAAGTACGGCGTATTCCGGCAGCTTTGAAACCGCTTCCTATTACAATCCGCAACCGCAGGTTGCCAAGCCCAATTATCTGTCTGCCATGGCATCCGCTACCTCTAAGACAACCTATTTGGAACTGAACAAGGGAGATATGGTGGAGCATTCTGCCTTTGGCAGGGGTTTGGTGCTGTCGGTGATGAAGATGGGCGGCGATGCGCTTTTGGAGATTGCCTTTGACCAAATCGGAACAAAGAAGCTGATGGCAAAGACTGCCTCTGTTCATATGAAAAAACTGTAATATTTCTTCTTTTCCGGACATAGGCTGTTCGGGGGGATGAATATGAGGCATTGGATTTCCCGTGCGTTTCGGCTTTTTGTGCTTGTATTTGTACTGCTGACTGTGGGATTTTTCTTCTTTCGCAGCAGATATTATGATGTTGTCACCAGCCTTGCGCAGACGCAGGTGACCAACTCCACATCGGATTTAATTAACGATGCGGTAGCGGAGCAGATCTCTGACGGCAACATTGCCTATGACCGTATCGTTTACTTTGAAAAGGATTTATCCGGTCGGATTACGGCCCTCAAAACCAACATCGGTGAAGTCAATAAGCTGAAAACCGACACCTTGAACATCATCAATGATGAAATTTTGGCAACGGACAATTCCGATCTTGGAATTCCGGTTGGCAGCTTGATTTTTCCGGAGTTTTTGTCCGGAAAAGGTCCGGAAATTCCGGTGCGAATTCTTTCTATTCGCAATTCCGATGCAACCTTTGGCAGTAATTTTACCCATGCTGGCATCAATCAGACCTTGCACCAGTTGAATATGTGCGTGCTGGTGGATGTGGCGGTGTTGGTGTTGGGAAGAACTGTTAATTTTACTGTATCGACCGAGGTCGTGGTGGCAGAAACCATTATTGTGGGCGATGTGCCCGATACATTTTTGCAAGCAGGAGGCTATTATGAATCCAAAAGAGAGAATGGATGAATTATGCGCCATTTTGACGGAGGCAGGCTACCGGTACTATGTGCTGGATGACCCCCAAATGCAGGACTTTGAATATGACCGCCTGCTGCGTGAGTTGGAGGAGCTGGAGGACCAATATCCTCAGTTTACAAGGGAGGATTCTCCCACCAAGCGAGTTGGCGGTGTGGCGCTGAGCCAGTTTGAAAAGGTGGAGCATCCCGTGCCTTTGATGAGCCTGCAGGATGTGTTTTCGCCGGAGGAACTGACGGATTTTTTGCTGCGGGTCAAGGAGAATTGCCCGGACGCAGTATTTTCCGTAGAGCCGAAAATTGACGGACTTTCGGTGGCACTGGAGTATGAAGACGGCATTTTTGTTCGGGGTGCGACCCGTGGTGACGGCAATGTGGGCGAGGATGTAACCGAGAACTTAAAAACCATTCGCTCCATTCCTATGCAGATTCCGGATGCACCTGCCCGATTGATTGTGCGTGGCGAGGTTTATATGCCCAAAAAGAGCTTTGAAAAGCTGAACGCAAGGCAGGAGGAGCTGGGAAAGCCCCTGTTTGCCAATCCCAGAAATGCGGCAGCTGGCTCGTTGCGGCAGCTGGATTCCAAAATTGCGGCACAGCGAGGCTTGGACATTCTGATTTTTAATATTCAGCTGATTGATGGGGTTTCCTTTGAAACCCACGGCGAAACGCTGGAATATTTGAAAGCACGCCGCTTTAAGGTCATTCCTTATGCGCTGCATTCTAGCTGTGATGATGTGGTGCAGGAGGTCATGTCCATCAATGACCGGCGGGAGAGCCTTGCCTGCGATATTGACGGCGCTGTGATTAAGCTCGATAAGCTATCTGACCGGGAGCGGTTGGGTGCAACCGCCAAGTTCCCTCGTTGGGCAGCAGCCTATAAATATCCGCCGGAAATCAAGCCCACTGTGGTGGAGGATATTGTGGTGCAGGTGGGACGAACCGGTGTGCTGACCCCCAAGGCGGTGGTGCGTCCGGTGCGGCTGGCTGGCACAACAGTCACTAATGCCACACTGCACAATCAAGACTTTATTTCTGGACGAGATATTCGCATTGGAGATACTGTGCTGATTCGCAAAGCCGGTGAAATTATTCCGGAAATTTTGGAGGTGGATTTGTCCAAGCGCCCCAAAGAGGCTGTGCCATATTTCCTGCCCAACACCTGTCCGGTTTGCGGTGCAGGCGTGCAGAGAGATGAGGACGGAGCATTTTTGCGGTGTACCGGTGCGGAATGTCCGGCGCAGTTGGTGCGGAATATTTCTCACTTTACCAGTCGGGATGCCATGGATATTGAGGGCTTGGGCGAGGCAATCGTGGAAGCCTTGGTTGAGCAAAAGCTGATTTCATCGCCGGCAGATATTTATTATCTGACACTGGAGGATGTAAAATCCCTGTGGAAATCCGGCGAAACGGCGGCAAAAAAGCTGCTTTCTGCCATTGAAGAAAGCAAAAAGCAGGATGTGAGCCGACTGATTTATGCATTGGGCATTCGGCAGGTGGGCGCAAAGACCGGCAAGGTGCTTGCCCAGTATTTTGGCTCGTTGGATGCGTTGGCAGAGGCTTCCGTTGAGGAATTAACCAATGTGTCGGATGTGGGTGGCATTACGGCAGAGAATATTGCCGCATGGTTTGCCCAACCCCAAGCCAAACATATGGTGCAGCGGCTGCGGCAGGCTGGAGTGAACTTTGAAAGCACCCGTGTGGTAACAGATGCCCGATTTGCCGGCATGACTTTTGTGCTGACTGGTGCGCTGCAGATGTTTACCCGAGAGGAAGCAACGGAGAAAATTGAAGCCTTTGGCGGCAAGGCTGCCGGCTCAGTTTCCAAGAAAACCAGTTATGTGGTGGTGGGTGAAAACGCCGGCTCTAAGGAGAAAAAAGCCAGAGAATTGGGTATTCCAATTCTCTCCGAGCAGGAATTTTTGGATATGATTCAATAATGAAATGGGACGAGAAAATTCTCGTCCCATTTGTTATTTGCCAAGCACTTTGTTTTTAGAATAAGCAGCACAGATGCAATCAATGGCAGCGGAGCGGAAGCTCCGTTCTTCCAAGATACGGATGCCTTCAATGGTGCTGCCGCCGGGGGAGCAAACCGCATCCTTCAGCACACCGGGGTGCTGATGAGTAGAAAGGTACATCTTGGCAGCACCTTCCATGGTGGCAGCTGCATATTCCATTGCCTTTTGACGTGGCAGACCGCAGGCGACTGCACCATCGGACAATGCCTCCAGCAGTAGATAATAATAGGCAGGACCGCTGCCGGATAAGGCGCTGGCGGCATCCATCAGTTTTTCCTCCAAAGCATCCAGCAACCCACAGTTGCTCATGTCGCTGCACCAATCGCTGAGCATTTCATCCGATACCAAAGCGTTGCGGCAGTAGGGGATGACACCGCAGCCAACCGCAGTAGGCGTATTTGGCATGATGCGGAGAATAGGCAGGGAAGCGGCGGCAAGCGCCTCGATTTTCGCAATTTCAAGTCCGGCAGCCATGGAAATCAGCAGCGGCTTGCGTTCTGCGAGAATGGGACGTAGGGGCGTGAGAACCTCTGCAACCATGTGGGGCTTGACACCAAGGAAAATCCGGTCGCAGGTGGCGGCAATGGTTTGGCTGTCGGAATAGGTAATATTCAGTTCGGCAGCGATTGCCTTTGCCTTTCCGGAGCGGTCACAGATGGCGATGTCTGTAGCTTTGGTGGCAAGAGCCCGAGCAATGGCAGAGCCCATGTTGCCACAGCCGATAAATCCGTATTTCATGCAGTACCTCCTGCGTTTTTCTTTATTGTACCGCGTATTCTTCCGGAAGTAAAGGGTGATATTTCATTTTGGGAAAAGGTTGACATGAAATGGTTTTGTGATAAAATGTAAAAAAACAGAAAGGCATTTTGTTGAATGAAAAAACCCATGGACCCTCAAGGCCGCAGTCTGATGATGGCGAACGACCCCATCCCAAGACTGATTTTTAAAATGGCAGTGCCCACCATTGTGGCTTTTTTGATTAACTCCATCTATTCCTTGGCGGATACTTATTTTGTCAGCAGTTTGGGACAATCCGCAACGGCGGCTTTGAATGTCAATGCCTCCCTTGACCAGCTGATTATGATGTGCGGCTCGCTGCTTGCCATTGGCTCTAATAGCTATATTGCAAGACTGCTGGGGCAGGGCAATGAGAAAAAAGCCAGTCAGGTGCTGTCTACTGCGTTTTTCTTGGCGTTTGGAATCGGTGCGTTGCTGACTGTGGTGGGTGTCAGCTTTATGACGCCTATGGTGCGATTGTTGGGTGCAACCGCCACCAGTGAAGAATATGCCATTGACTATGCTACCTATGTGCTGTTGGCTGCACCCTTGATGGCATCCAGCTTTGTGATGAATCAGTGCTTGCGCAGCGAGGGCAGTGCTACCTTGAGTATGCTTGGCATGGGCGCAGGCGGTGTTCTAAACTGTATCCTTGACCCCATCTTTATTCTTTCCAAGGGCGACCCGCTGCTCGGCGGCTTGATGACGATGCCCTTCGGACTTGGCATGGGTGTTGCAGGCGCATCCTTGGCAACAGCCATTTCTAAGCTGGTTAGCTTCTGTATTCTGATTTTTCCTTATCTTACACACCACAGCCTGTTGCGTTTGTCCATTCGGAATTTCTATTTTTCATGGGATATTATCAGCAAAATTGTGGCAGTTGGCTCGTCATCTATGTTCCGCAGCGGTTTGGCTGTGGTGTCCGCCATTTTACTCAACAATTTGGCTGGTGACATTGGTGAGGCAGAGGGACTGGGGGACGCACTGCTGGCAGGTATTGGCGTCAGCACAAAGATTATGATGTTCCCCTTTAGTATCATTCTCGGCTTTGGCAGGGGCTTCCAGGCGGGGGCTGGCTTTAACTGGGGCGCAAAGCGCTTTGATCGGGTGCTGGGCAGCTATCGGTTTGCCTCCTTTGTCGCTATTGCAGGCAGTGCGCTGATGGCTGGCGTGTTGGCGATTTATGCAGAGCCGGTGATAGCGTTGTTTGACTCGGAGGGCGGCGCAATGTTGAAATACGGTGCGCTTTGTATTCGGCTTCAATGCTATGCATTGCCTGTGCATGCATGGGTAGCTGTTGTTAATATGCTTTGTGCCGGCTTGGGTCGTGCAAAGGGTGCATTCCTGCTTGCAACCTCCCGTCAGGGCAGCTGTTTTGTGCCCATTCTTTATCCGTTGGTGCTGGCGTTCGGAGCGTATGGTATTGTTTCAGTGCAGGCGATTGCTGATGTGCTTTCCTTGGTGCTGGCGATACCCATTGCCATTTCAGTGACGAAAAAAGTCCGTTTGGCGGAAAGTGGTCAAGCTCGTCAGAATATTCTGTTGTAGTGCAAAAAACCGGCTTATTAAGAGCCGGTTTTTTGTTTGACACCTTGACAGGTGTGCTATAATGATAGGGTAATTAAAGGAGGTGAGCATTTGGGAATAGAGAGCATAAAAGTCGTAGCAACCAATCGGGAGGCAAGGCACGAATACTTCGTAGAAGAAGAATTTGAAGCCGGTATCGAACTGGTGGGCACGGAAGTGAAATCCATCCGTGCAGGTACTTTAAATCTGAAGGATTCCTGGTGCGGCATCAAAAACGGCGAGCTGATTCTCAACCAAATGCACATTTCACCCTATGACCATGGCAACCGCTTTAATGTGGATTCCCGCCGTCCTCGCAGACTGCTGATGCATAAGCGAGAGATTATGCGGCTGTTCGGCAAGGTGAAGCAGGATGGCTTTGCGCTTATTCCCCTGTCCATTTATTTTAAGGGCAGTCGGGTCAAGGTTAAAATCGGACTGTGCAAGGGTAAAAAATTGCATGATAAGCGGCAGGCGGAGGCAGAGCGTGACGCCAAGCGACAAATTGAAAGAGCAATGAAGGAGAGATATTGATATGTTCCCAACTTTTAAGATTACCATGGAAAATGGTGGCGTGATTGAGGGTGAGCTGTACCCCGAAAAAGCACCTCAGAGCGTCTATAATTTTATTGATTTGGCAAATCATAACTACTATGATGGGCTGATTTTCCATCGGGTTATCCCCGGCTTTATGATTCAGGGCGGCTGCCCCGATGGCACCGGCATGGGTGGTCCGGGCTACTGCATTAAGGGCGAATTTTTGTTCAACGGCGTTAAAAATGAGCTGAAGCATAAGCGTGGCGTGTTATCCATGGCTCGTTCCTCCAGCCCGAACTCTGCCGGCAGCCAGTTCTTTATTATGCATCAGGATGCCAAGCATTTGGACGGACAGTATGCAGCCTTTGGCAAGGTCACTTCCGGCATGGAGGTGGTGGATGCCATTGCAGCCACCAAGACCGGTATGCAGGACCGCCCTGTGGCGGAGCAGAAGATTGCCTCTATCGTTGTGGATACCCATGGCGAGAGCTATCCTGCACCCAATAAGCTGCCTGACCCTTACGGAAGATTCTAAAATGATTATGGGGTGCGAAAGCACCCCACCCAACCTTATTTATCCGGGGCCGTACTGGTTTCGACGGGGGTAGTGAGGCTGGAATAGCGGGTCGTGGCACCTAACCACGATAAAATGGGTATTTTTTAAATTTAACTGACAACAATACTGTTGCTCTGGCTGCCTAATTAGGCGCCCATCCGCCCCGGAAGGTCTACGAGCCGGGCTCGGGTGTGATCTGAGTAGAGAACGTGTGTATGCAAAGCTTTGCGCATACCATGCATTATGAAGCTACCAAGCCACTCAGGGTGTTTGTTCCCGGTGTGGTGAGGGAATGTAAATAACAAACTGCACCCGGAGAAGTTCCCTCCAAGTTGCTTTCGGACAGGGGTTCGATTCCCCTCGGCTCCACCATAAGAAAAGCATAGGTTTGATACTAAGCGATCAGACCTTTTTTCTTTGTCATATAGGGTTATTTTCCCTTTTTATAAAATTCAAATCAGCATTGTAGAGGTGTCAGTTGGCACTTTTACAGGGCTTTTTTCTTTTGTGAGAAACTACTACTGAACGAAAACCTTATCAACGGAACGATAGGTGGGAGCTATGGAACAATAGGTTTTATTGGTGTAACGAAAGGTGTATCAACGGAACGGTTAGAAAAAAGTTTTATGAAATTTTCAGTTTTGTCTCGACAGAATTAGGCAAACTACTTGTAATTTTCTCAAAAAGTGCTATAAGTTTTAATAGAATTCAATATTTTGCAGAGAGGTATTACAGATGATAATAGATTACCCTGCTACGATAATCAAATTAAGAGCAAAATTAGACCTATCACAAATGGAACTAGCGTCCTTGTTAGGTGTTTCTTTCACGTCTGTAAATAGATGGGAAAATGGCAAGTATGAGCCAACAAGACTGGTTAAAGAAAAAATCAGACTAAAATGCGAAGAAAATAATATACAAATGGCGGTTTCAAAATAATCATGGCTAAAAATCAGGAACAATGAATATAAACGGAACTGAAATAATAGATAAAGAAGCAAAACATTTAATGGGATGACCGCTCGTGAATGGATATTAAGCAGTAGAAGCGTATGGAATGATGTGTCATTAGCTCATAAAATGTTATTCTGGGATATAAAAAGCAAAACGGATTTTCGTCAAAATATAAGAAGGGGAAAATGGTGTATGGCTAAAAAACGGATGCTGCAGTTTTCTACAACACAAATCATATTGTTAAGCTTTTTGATAACGATAGGGATAGGCAGCATTTTACTCTCACTTCCTATCAGTGCAAAGAGCGGAGTGTCGGTTTCATATATTGATGCATTATTTACGGCAACCTCTGCAACCTGTGTTACTGGACTTGTAACTCTACCGATCGTTTCGACATGGAGCTTGTTCGGACAGGCTGTTATATTGATACTGATACAGATAGGTGGTCTTGGGGTAATCACTATCGTGTCCTATATTATGATTCTTGTAAATAAAAAAATGGGACTGGGAGATCGGTTGCTCCTTCAAGATTCTTTCAATTTGAACACGATGAAGAATCTCGCAAAATTCGTAAAAAGCGTACTGCTTGGCTGCCTATTGGTTGAGGGAGTCGGCGCAATTTTTTATATGACTGTTTTTGTTCCCGAGTTTGGTGCACGAGGAATATGGGTTTCGATATTCAATTCAGTCTCTGCCTTTTGTAACGCAGGAATTGATATCGTTGCGGAAAACAGCCTTTGCAATTACGTTTCACATCCGCTGATCAATGCAGTTACCTGCTCTCTTATTGTTTTAGGCGGATTAGGCTACATTGTTCTGTGGGACATTATTCGTGTTATAAGGGACAGTAGTAAAAGCAGAAAAAGAATGTTCAGGCACCTCACTCTACACAGCAAGATTGCAATTACTGTAACATTTTCACTGATATTTACAGGTGCTCTTCTTATTCTAATTTTGGAGTATAACAACCCATTAACTATGGGAGGCCTATCATTTTTTGAAAAGGTACAAGCATCTGTGTTTCAGTCGATAACTACGAGAACGGCAGGCTTCGCTACCATCGCTCAGGAGAATTTCACCAACGCATCTGCGATGGTATCTATAATGTTGATGTTTATAGGAGGATCTCCTGTTGGCACAGCGGGCGGAATAAAAACTGTGACCATTGCCATTCTTATTTGTTCTGCCATGTCGACAATCAGAAACAAGGACAGTGCGACTCTTTTTCACCGCAGAATTTCCGAGGATTCAATCAAAAAGGCTCTTGCGGTGGTGATTTCATTTATAACGATTTGCACTATATCAGCACTGTTAATGCTTGCCGCTACAGATGCCCCTGCACTTGATATTATATTCGAGACTGTGAGCGCGGCAGCTACGGTTGGTTTGTCAAGAAATCTTACCCCAACGTTTGACTTTTTTGAAAAAATTGTTATTATACTCACTATGTACCTAGGAAGAGTGGGACCGATATCACTGGCATTTGCTGTCGGAAGGAAAAATGAAAGTCAGAATGTTATATCAGAACCAATCGAAGAAATTTGTATAGGATAAAGGAGAACGGTTATGAAGAAAAAATCATATGCAGTCTTTGGACTTGGAAGATATGGATTAGCTGTATCCAAAGAACTTATTGCAAACGGCATGGACGTTATTGCCATTGATACAGATAAAAAGATCGTAAATGACGCTGCTGCATATTTACCGGTATGCAAGTGTGCGGATGTTACCGACCCGGAGGTTATATCACGCCTTGGCATTGATAGCATTGATGTTGTTATAATTTGCATGGCTAACAATCTCGATGCCAGCGTTATGGCTATTACACTCTGTAAGGAAGTTGGCGTCAAAAAAATAGTAGTGAAATGCGGTAGCGAAATACAAAAAAAGATTTTCCTTCGTGTAGGTGCTGATGAAGTTGTATTCCCGGAAGAAGAATCAGGAATTCGCCTCGCAAAAATGCTAGTATCCTTTGGATTTATTGATATGATGTCTCTATCAGAGGATGTATCAATAGTTGAAATAGATGTAGCAGAAGAATGGGCAGGAAAAAGCTTGATTGATCTCTCCCTGCGTAAAAAATATAGTTTCAACGTAATTGCTATTAAAAATGGTGCGAATGTCGATGTAAACTTCAATCCGGAAACAGCGCTCAATCTTGGAGAAAAGCTTATTGTTGTTGCGAACAAAACTAAGCTTAACCTTCCTTACATCATTCGCTCAAGAAGAAGCTAAATCGGTAAACGAAAATATGAAATGGCGAATTAGAAAGGACTTTGAAGTAGGTCTTATCTGGGGTTAAAAAGACAACTACGGATATCAGATAGTGGATAAGAAGCTGGTGATAGTTCCAGAACAAGCAGAAGTGGCAAGAATGATATTCTTGCTTTACCTTGAAGGAAGCAGCATCAGCCTGCCGTATAAGTTATTTTAACAAATAAGCCGCCCCTCAGGGCGGCTTTTATATTGTGAAATTCTGCTATTTTTTGCATTGACCTTGGTGCTTTTCTGTGATAAGCTTTAAATAATGATTAAAAAGCAGGAGGCTAGTTATGTATCAATATGCAAAAAATAGATATGCTGCGTGGGGCATTGATACCGATGCAGCCATGGAAAAGCTGAAGAAAGTCCCGGTAGCTCTGCATTGCTGGCAGGGTGATGATGTTCGTGGCTTCGATACTGACCCCAGCAAGCCCTTGACCGGCGGCATTCAGACCACCGGTAACTATCCCGGTCGTGCCCGGACACCGGAAGAGCTGATGGCAGATTTGGATGTGGTGCTAAAGCTGTGCCCCGGTATGAAGAAAATGAATTTACACGCCAGCTATGCCATTTTTGAGAATGGTGAGTGGGCTGACCGTGACAAGCTTGAGCCGAAGCACTTCAAAAAGTGGGTGGATTTCTGCAAGGAACGGGGTCTTGGCTGTGATTTCAATCCCACCTTCTTCTCCCATCCCATGTGTGACCCCTTGACTTTGTCCAGCCCCAATGAGGAAACTCGTCGCTTCTGGATTAACCACGGCAAAGCTTGTATCCGCATTAGCCAGTATTTGGCTGAGGAGCTGGGTCAGCCCTGTATTATGAACATCTGGACCGGTGACGGCTTTAAGGATATTCCTGCCGACCGTATGGGTCCCCGTGTTCGGTATAAGGAAGCGATTGATGAGATTCTGTCCGAGCCTTTTGATTTCAATATGGTAAAACCCTGCGTGGAATCCAAGGTCTTTGGCATCGGCGTGGAAGCCTATACGGTTGGCTCTGCTGAGTTTAGCTTGGGCTATGCTGCCATGAACAAGGAGCGCTGCATCCCCTTGATGGACAATGGTCATTATCATCCCACCGAGGTCGTGTCCGATAAGATTCCTGCATTGCTGGCATTCTTCCCGGAGATTGCCTTGCATGTCACCCGTCCCATCCGTTGGGACTCTGACCATGTGGTGCTGTTTGATGATGAGACCAAGGAAATCGCAAGAGAGATTGTCCGCTGCGGTGGACTCGATGGCTCTGTCAAGATTGCATTGGACTACTTCGATGCTTCTATCAACCGTATTGCCGCATGGGTAACCGGCTTCCGTAACTTCCAAAAGTCTCTGCTATTTGCAATGCTGCAGCCCGTTGATGCGCTGAAGAAGATGCAGGACGAGAGCGATATGACTAAGCTTTTGGTTGTGCAGGAAGAAATGAAGACGCTGCCCTTTGGAGCAGTGTGGGAGGAGTACCTGAGCCGCTGTGGTGTGCCTGTGGATTATCTGTCTGAGGTGCTGCAGTATGAGAATGATGTGCTGAAGGCAAGAGGTTAATTCCGTAATACATAGCGGATGTGGTTGATATTTTCGCCACATCCGCTAATTTTACGAAAAAGTCAAGAAAAAGTGCAAAAAGTACTTGATTTTATGAAAAACATTTGTTATAATACATCGGTCTTAAAGCAAGGTGAGTCCTCTACGGTGCCGGGAACCATATCGCCGGGTAAATACCGCAAGAACGCCCTAATATTAAGGAGGATAAAGATATGGATTTGATTAAAGCTCTGTCCAGTCAGTACATGAAGGAAGAGCTGCCCGTGATGCGGGTGGGCGACACTGTTCGTGTTCATGTTCTGATTAAGGAAGGCTCCCGTGAGCGTGTTCAGGTGTTTGAAGGCACCATCATTGCTCGCAAGGGCGGCGGAATTGGCGAGACCATCACTGTTCGCCGTATTAGCTATGGCGTTGGTTGTGAGAAGGTTTTCCCCATCCATTCCCCCCATATTGTAGCTGTTGAAACTGTCCGCAAGGGTAAGGTTCGCCGTGCGAAGCTGTACTACCTGCGTGGTCGTTTTGGTAAGGCTGCTAAGGTTAAGGAGCAGGTTTAATTCCAACTTTATAAAAAAAGAGGGGCAACCCTCTTTTTTTATTGCCGCAACCACAGGTTGCGGCATATTTTTGAATTTGGAAAATAATGCTTTTCTTTTTCGGAAAATCGGTGTATAATGAGAAAAGTGTAATTATGCCATTTTATTGTTTACAAAAGGAGGAGATGACTGTGAATATTCCGTTTTTCTCCAAGTTATTTTTAAAGTCCGAGCAATCTGCTGTGGTGGACAAAAGTTGGAATAAGTCAATATTTCAAGGTTTTCGGGATTTTTTATATGTCTTGTCCGTTTTCTTATTGGTGTATCTTATTTGCTTTCGGGTTGTGATTGTGGACGGACCTTCCATGAATGATACCTTGGTGGATGGGGACAGACTGCTGTTGGTCAGCAGTACCCTCTATCGCAATCCCGAATGCGGGGATGTGGTGGTTGCCAGCCAGGATTCCTTCCGCAATGGAGAAAGTATTATTAAGCGTGTCATTGCAACGGAAGGACAGACGGTTAATATTGACTTTAAAACCGGTGCTGTATATGTAGACGGCGTGCTGCTGCGGGAGGATTATATTTCCTCGCCTACAACACTGCAGGAGGGCGTTTCCTTTCCGCTGACAGTGGACAAAGGCTGCATTTTTGTCATGGGTGATAACCGTATGAACTCCATGGACAGTCGTAGCTCTCAAATTGGTTTGATTGACCGCCGTGAAGTGCTGGGAAAGGTTGTATTTTTGCTGCTCCCAGGCAATGACGGTGGGAAACTCAAGGCGGATTATGGCAGAATCGGAGTGATTTAAACCATGCAAGACAATATGAATATTCAGTGGTATCCCGGTCACATGACGAAAACGCGCCGCCAGATGGAAGCAGATTTGAAGCTGGTGGATGCTGTATGCGAGATTGTGGATGCCAGAATTGTAATTTCCAGTCGTAATCCGGACATTGATTCCATTTGCGGCAACAAGCCCCGTATTGTGATTTTAAATCGGCTGGACTTGGCTGATCCGGATGCCACCAATCGCTGGGTGCAATATTTCAAAAGCAAAGGCATGGCGGCTGTTGCCACTGATTGCAAAAGCCGTAAGGGAATCACGGCGTTTACCCCAGCGGTGCGTCAGCTGATGCATGAAAAGCTGGAGCGGGATGCCGCCAAGGGCATGACCCGTGCTATCCGGATTATGGTGGTGGGTATTCCCAATGTGGGAAAGTCTACCCTCATCAATCAAATTTCCGGACGAAAAGGTGCAAAGGCGGAAAATCGTCCCGGTGTGACCCGTGGCAAGCAGTGGGTGACAGTGGACAGTAACCTTTTGCTTTTGGATACCCCCGGTATTCTTTGGCCCAAATTTGAAGACTCCAATGTGGGCATGATGCTGGCGTACACCGGTGCGGTCAAGGACGGCGTTATGGATTTGGAGGAGCTGTCCAGCCGCTTGATGGCGCTGCTTTGGCAGCGGTATCCGGACAAGGTGAAGGAGCGTTATGGTATTGACTGTCCGGCAGATACCCCCGGTTGGGAGATGCTGGAGGCTGCAGGAAAAAAGCGGGGCTTTTTGCTCGCCCGTGGAGAAATTGACACGGAGCGCATGGCAAAGGTGCTGCTGGACGAGTTCCGCAGCGGCAAGCTGGGACGGTTTACCTTGGAGCTGCCGGAGGATATGAAATGAGTGAAATCAATATGTGGGAAATTGAAAATCGACACTTTGCAGAGGGTGTGACCACCATCTGCGGCGTGGACGAGGCAGGACGAGGTCCGCTTGCCGGACCGGTTTGTGCGGCTGCGGTGATTTTACCTCCCAATCTGGAAATTCCGGGATTGACGGACAGCAAAAAGCTGTCCGACAAACGCCGCCGGGAGCTGTTTCCTGTGATTCAGGAGCAGGCGATTGCCTATGGCATCGGCTTTGCCAGCCATGAAGAAATTGATGAAATCAATATTTTGCAGGCAACCTTTCTTGCCATGGAACGAGCCTTGGGACAGTTGTCTGTGAAGCCGGAGCTGGCGCTGATTGACGGCAATCGACAGCGGGATTTTGGCTTGCCTGTGGAAACAGTTGTCAAGGGTGATTCCCTCAGTGCCAGCATTGCAGCAGCCTCTATTTTGGCAAAGGTCAGCCGTGACGATTTGATGCTGGAGCTGGCGCAGCAGTATCCCGGCTATGGCTTTGAAATACATAAGGGCTACGGCACAAAAGCGCATTATGAAGCCTTGGGTCGATTGGGCGCAAGCCCCATTCACCGCATGAGCTTTTTAAAGAGATTTTATGGCACGGAGTAATTTAACAGGTCCTTGGGGAGAGGCGTTGGCTGCAGAGTATTTGCGTCAAAAACGCTACACTTTGGTGGCGGCTGGCTATCACAGCAGATTCGGAGAGATTGACCTGATTGTCAAGGATAAGAAATTTCTCGTTTTTGTGGAGGTCAAGCTGCGGAAAAACGCCGATTTTGCACCGGCACGGGATTTTGTCCACCGACAAAAGCAGGACAGAATTCGTATGACCGCTGCTATTTATTTGGAGCAGCATCCCACCACGCTGCAGCCCCGATTTGATGTAGTAGAAATCTACGCACCTCAAGGAACGGCGACGATTGAGCCGAAAATCAATCATTTGGAGGATGCCTTTGTATGAATGTTTCGGTTTTCGATTTGCACTGCGATACAGCCTTGGGCTTGTTGGGAAAAGACTTAAGGCAGCAGGGGAGTTTGAAGCAAAATCAGCTGCATATTGACCTGCAGCGTGCCGCAACTCTGGGTTGCTATGCCCAGTGCTTTGCCTGTTTTACAACGCCTGCTATGGAAAAATGGCATAATCTTTCTCCGGTAACTGTGTTTGAACGGGAGCTTGCCGTGATTTCACAGCAGGTGGAACAAAACAAGGACATGATTTCCATTGCTTATTCACCGGATGAAATTGCAGAAAATCGGCAGCAGGGGAAAATGTCCGCCATTTTGACGATTGAAGGTCCTGCCGGCTTTGACTTTGACCCGGCGCTGCTGGAAATGCTTTATCAGGCAGGCTTTCGGATTTCCTCCTTGGGCTGGAATGAGCAAAATCCATTGATTGGCTCTCATGTGACCGGCGGTGGGCTGACGGATTTGGGCAGAGAATATGTCAAGGAAGCACAGGCACTTGGTATGCTGGTGGATGTGAGCCATTGCAGTGATGAAGGCTTCTGGGATATGGTGGATTGCACTCAAGCCCCGCTGGTTGCCACCCATTCCAATTCCCGTGCAGTATGCAATGTCAGCCGCAATTTGACGGACGATATGTTTAAAGCCATTTGCCAAACCGGCGGTGTGGCAGGCTTTAACCAATGTGCCCCCTTTGTGGGAGAAAAACCGAATTTGGACACTATTTGTGACCATATCATTCATTTTATGGAGCTTGACCCCAGCGGCAGGCACATTGCCTTGGGCGGCGATTTGGACGGCTGCGATGCTTTGCCGGAGGGCTTTGATGGGATTCAAAGCTATCCTGCCATGGCACAGCGGCTGTTGGAACGAGGACTATCTCAGCAAAACATCAACGACATCTTCTGGAATAATGCCATGGGAGTGATGGAATGTGCTGTACGCAACCACAAGAGGTAACATCGAAATTGTAACGGCTTATCAGGCAATTCATCGGGATTGTGCCGCTGACGGGGGACTTTTTGTGCCTTTTCGTTTGCCGCAATATTCCTATGCGCAAATTGCAGCCATGGCAGAATGCTCCTACGGGGAAAATGTGGCGCAGATATTAAACGAGTTGTTTCAGCTTCGTCTGACGGGCTGGAATGTGGATATTGTCATGGGTCGATATCCTGTTCGGATTCAAAAGCTCAGTAAGCGCCTTTTGGTGATGGAGCAGTGGCGCAATCCCAAGCAGGATGTGTCCTATTTCGTTCAAGCGTTTTCGGATATGCTGCGCAGTCAGCAGCAGGGACAGCCGGCGACCAACTGGACGGAAATTGGTGTGCGGATTGCGTTGCTGTTTGCCTCCTTTGCACAGCTACTGCGATTGGGGGAGGTAAAGCTGCAGGGGGCGCTGGATGTGGCAGTGACCGCCGGAGATTTTGCTGCTCCTATGGCGGTGTGGTATGCAAAGCGCATGGGCTTGCCCCTCGGAAAAATTATCTGCGGCTGCAACGATAACGGCGGTGTGTGGGATTTACTGTATCGGGGTGAATTTGATGCGGACGATATGGCGGTCGCCACCGAAACACCGGAGGCTGATGTGATAGTGCCGAGAAATTTGGAACGGCTGGTTTACGGCACATTGGGCTTGGAGGAAGCACAGCGGTATGTGAAATGCTGCACTTTGGGAAAGGTTTATTTTCCGCCGGAGGACACCCGTCAAAAGTTGTGTGGAGATATGTTTGCGGCGGTCATTAGTGACAGCCGGATGCAGGCGGTGATTTCCGGAGTATACAGTTCTATGGAGTATGTGCTTGACCCCTATGGGGCACTGGCATACGGAAGCCTGCTGGATTATCGCTCCACCACAGGGAAAAACCGTTTGGCACTGCTGATTTCCGACTGCAGTCCCCAAAAGGAAAAGATGACTGTATGCCGCTTAACACAGATGCAGGAGGCGGAATTGGAAAAATTCTGCATTTAGGAGGTTTTATGGCACTGTACGCAATCGGAGACCTGCATTTATGCTTGGGTTCTCCGAAACCTATGGACATTTTTGGCGGTGCATGGGTTGGATATATGGAAAAGCTTCGACAGGGGATGGCGGTCATTAAACCGGAAGATACCACTGTTTTATTGGGCGATTTGAGCTGGGCATTGAGCTTGGACGAGGCGCAGGCAGATTTTGCTTGGGTCAATCAAATCCCCGGCAGGAAGATTTTGCTGAAGGGAAACCATGACTATTGGTGGAGCACTGCAAAAAAATTTGAGGATTTCTGCAAACGCAATGACTTTTCAAATATGCAGCTTCTCAATAATAACTTTTTCGAGTATGAGGGCATGGCAATCTGTGGCACTCGTGGCTGGTTTTTTGAGGAGGAGCGCAGCGGTCAGCACGATGAAAAGGTGTTCAAACGAGAGCTGATTCGGTTGGAAACATCGCTTAAGGCAGCAGAGGATATGCCTAAAATGGTGTTTTTACATTATCCGCCCCGATATAAGGGCTATGAATGTGCAGAAATATTGGAGCTGCTAAAGAAATATGAGGTGCGGCGCTGCTTTTATGGGCATTTGCATGGCGGAAGCCACGGACTTGCCATGGAGGGCATTTGGGACGGCGTTGAGTATAAGTTGGTGTCTGCAGACAGGCTTCAGTTTCAGCCTTTCAGAATTTTATAACAAAATGAGCTGCGGTTTTAGCAAACGGCAGCTCATTGTATCTGGGAAATAATAAAAAACATAAAAATTTTCAAGAAAAGGGTGGACATTTTCTCCTTTCTTTGTTAGAATAGTACGGCTGAATTTATAAAAAGAATGGTAGCACCGTGCTGCCTACAATTTGGAGGAATCGCAACATGATCGTAACGAGCACTGAAAGAAAAGGCAACGAAACCACCATCGTGGTTGAAATCGACAAGGAACTGATGGAGTCCGGCGTCCAGAAGGCATACCTGAAGGCACGCAAGAACATTCAGATTCCTGGCTTCCGTAAGGGCAAGGCACCCCGTAAGATGATTGAGTCGATGTATGGCGCTCATGTTTTCTACGAAGATGGCTTGGAGGAAATTTTCCCCGAAATTTATGATGCTGCTGTTATCAAGCAGGAGATTAAGGCTATTGGTCGTCCCAGCCTGACCGACATGAATATTTCCGATGATGGCATCGTCACTCTGACTTTGACCACCGAGGTCTATCCTGAGGTTACCTTGGGTCAGTACAAGGGCGTTGAGGCTGCAAAGGCTGAGGTTTCCGTGTCCGATGAGCAGGTGGCTATTGAGTTGGACAAGATGGCACAGAATGTGGCATCCACTGAAACTGTGGAGCGTGCTGCCGAAATGGGAGACACTGCTAACATTGACTTTGAAGGCTTTGACAATGGCGTTGCCTTCGATGGAGGCAAGGGCGATAACTTTGATTTGAAGCTGGGCAGTGGCTCTTTTGTCCCCGGCTTTGAGGAGCAGGTTGTGGGTATGTCCGCAGGTGACGAGAAGGACATTGACATCACTTTCCCCGAAGATTATCACAAGGATTTGGCTGGCAAGGCAGTTGTGTTCCATGTTAAGTGCAACAAGGTCACTGTGACCAATGTTCCTGCCATGGATGACGAGTTTGCAAAGGATGTTTCCGAGTTTGATACTTTGGAGGAGCTGAAGAACGACATCCGTGCCAAGGCACTGGAAAATGCTCAGAAGCAGGCTGATTCCGCTTTCGAGCAGGCTTGCGTTGAGAAGGCTGCTGAGAACACCACCTTGGATATGCCCAAGGCTTTGGTGGAGTCCGAGCTGGACAATCAGATGGAGCGCTTTGCTTATCAGCTGCAGATGAGTGGCTACTCTGTTGAGCAGTATGCCAAGATGATGGGCGGCGATTTGAGCACCATGCGTAATGCTTTCCGTCCTGCCGCTGAAAAGCAGGCAAAAATCAATGTCACCTTGGCAAAGATTGCGGAAGTGGAAGCTCTGTCCGTTTCCGATGAAGAAATCAACGCTGAGTACGAGGAAATGGCAAAGACCTATTCTTTGGATGTGGAAAAGGTCAAGTCCATGGTGCCTGTTGATGAAATCAAGGTCAGCCTGGAGACCCGTAAGGCTGTAAAGGTGATTGTGGACAACGCAGTTGCCGTGAAGCCCGAGGCAAAGACTGAGGAATAACCCACGGCGTAAGTGGTTAGAATGTTTCAAGCCCTATGAAAGGAGACATGACCATGAGTTTTATTCCCTATGTTGTTGAACAGACCAGTCGTGGCGAACGCAGCTATGATATTTTCTCCCGTTTGCTGAATGACCGCATTATTTTCCTGTCCGAGGAGGTCAATGATACTACGGCATCGTTGATTGTTGCCCAGCTTCTGTATTTGGAGGCACAGGACCCGGATAAGGATATTCAGTTTTATATCAACAGCCCCGGCGGCTCTGTGACTGCCGGTATGGCGATTTATGACACCATGCAGTACATCAAATGTGATGTTGCGACCATTTGTGTTGGCATGGCTGCATCTATGGGTGCTTTCCTGCTGGCTGCAGGCACCAAGGGCAAGCGCATGGCGCTGCCCAACTCCGAGATTATGATTCACCAGCCCTCCGCCGGTACGCAGGGTCAGATTACGGACATGGCAATTCACATGAAGCGCCTGCAGACCATCAAGGAGCGGATGAATCAGATTTTGGCAAACAATACCGGCAAGAGCGTGGAAGAAATCACTGCCGCATGCGAGCGTGATAATTTCATGACTGCCGCAGAGGCTATGGAATATGGTTTGATTGACCGGGTTTTGAGTCATCATTGATTCCCGGAAAGGCGGTAACACTTCATGGCAAAAACGGAAGAGAAGCCCATTAGCTGCAGCTTTTGCGGCAAAAGGGAGTCCCAAGCCCGGCTGATTGCCGGCCCCGGCGTGTATATCTGTAGTGATTGTGTGCAGACCTGCTGCGATTTGCTGCAGGAGGATGCCGTAGAAGCACAGGCGCCGGAAAAGCTACCCACCCCCATGGAAATTAAAACATACATGGATGGGTACATCATTGGTCAGGAGCAGGCAAAGATTGCCCTCTCTGTGGCTGTTTACAATCATTATAAGCGCATTTATTTGGCACAGAACTCTGAGGTGGAGCTTCAAAAGAGCAATATTTTGCTCATTGGACCTACCGGCAGCGGCAAAACCCTCTTTGCCCAGACTCTTGCCAAAATTCTAAATGTACCCTTTGCCATTGCTGATGCCACCACCTTAACGGAGGCAGGCTATGTGGGTGACGATGTGGAAAATATTCTTGTCCGGCTTTTGCAGGCTGCTGATTTTGATTTGGAGGCTGCAGAGCATGGCATTATCTACATTGACGAGATGGACAAAATTGCCCGTAAGAGCGAAAATACCTCCATCACCCGTGATGTATCCGGCGAAGGTGTGCAGCAGGCTCTGCTGAAAATTCTGGAAGGCACTGTGGCAGGTGTTCCGCCTCAGGGTGGCAGAAAGCATCCTCAGCAGGAGCTGATTCACATGGATACCTCCAATATTCTCTTTATCTGTGGCGGTGCGTTTGACGGTCTGGATAAGATTATCGAGCAGCGTACTGACAAATCTGCCATCGGCTTTGATGCGCCGGTGGAGAGCCGCAAAAAACGGGATGTGGGCAAGCTGCTCAGTCAGGTGCAGCCCCATGATTTGCTGAAGTTTGGTATTATTCCGGAGCTGGTGGGCAGATTGCCGGTGATTACCAGCTTGGAAAGTCTGACAAAAGAGGATTTGGTGCGGATTCTCCGTGAGCCGAAGAATGCTCTGACCAAGCAGTATGAAAAGCTGCTGGAGCTGGACGGTGTGGCTTTGGAGATTCGGCCGGAGGCATTGGAAGCGGTGGCGCAGAAAGCCCTTGACCGCCAAATTGGCGCAAGAGGACTGCGTGCGGTGATGGAAAAAGTAATGACGGATATTATGTTCCACATTCCCTCAGACCTTTCCATTCGTAAGGTGATTATTACGGCGGATGCCATTGACGGCGGTAAGCCTCAAATCATCCGGGATGCTGCAAATCCCCGACTTCCCATTGGCGCAAAATAACAATTCAAACGGAAGGGGGTAGGTGACTACCCCTTTTCTTGCTACTTAGAAAGGTAGGTGTAATGATGGACGATAAATTGATTTCCGGCGTTTTACCGGTATTGGCATTGCGTGGTCTTGCCGTATTCCCGGATCAAACTGTTCATTTTGACATCGGAAGACCCATGTCCGTCAAAGCCTTGGAGGCGGCGATGAAGGCTGACCAAAATCTTCTGCTGATTCCCCAAAAGGATTTGACAGAAGATGTGCCCGGTGTATCCGGACTATATCCCATTGGCACAGTTGCCAAGGTTAAGCAGGTGCTGCGTGCGCCGGGCGAAAACCTAAGAGTGCTTGTGACCGGCATTTGCCGTGCCCGTGTTGTGGACATGCAGCAAACAGAGCCGTATTTTTCCGGTCTTGTGGAGGCGATTGCTGAGGTGGAGCCCCGTGATGAGGTGCGCAACCATGCGCTGTGCCGGGAGGCGAATATGCTCTATGGTATGTACTGTGAGCTTGCGGAGCAGCAGGCACAGGCGGTACAGCTGCGGATGCTGTCGTCAAAAAATGTGGGCTTTATTGCTGATGCCATTGCGCAGAATTCCGGCATGGATTATGCCGACAAGGCAAAATTGCTGTGTCAGCTTAATCCCGTCCGCCGTTTGGAGCAGGCAATGCGTCTGTTGCATCGGGAAGTGGATATGCTGCAGCTGGATGCGGAAATTCAGGAAAAAACTCATGCCAGCATCGATCAAAATCAAAAGGAATATTATCTGCGTGAGCAGATGCGTGCCATTCGGGAAGAGCTGGGCGAAGGAGAGGATGCGGCAGAATTTGACGATTACCGCAACAAAATTCTTGACCTGAAGCTGCCGGAGGAAGCAGAGGAAAAGCTTCTGAAGGATGTGCAGCGTCTGAAAAAACAGCCCTTTGGGTCTGCGGAAGCCTCTGTGCTGCGCAATTATTTGGATACCGTAATGGAACTGCCTTGGAATATTCACACCAAGGAACGGGTGGATGTTGCACAGGCACAAAAGGTGCTTGAAAAGGATCACTTTGGCATGGAAAAGGTGAAGCAGCGGATTTTGGAAATTTTGGCAGTGCGCCAAATGGCACCCCAGCTGCCGCCGCAGATTTTGTGCTTGGTTGGACCTCCCGGCGTTGGAAAGACTTCGATTGCTTATTCCATTAGCCGTGCGCTGAATCGGAAAATGGCACGGATTGCTTTGGGCGGCATTCATGATGAAGCGGATATTCGCGGTCATCGGAAAACCTATGTGGGTGCAATGCCGGGACGCATTATGTCTGCAATGGCCCAAGCCGGAAGCTGCAATCCCTTACTACTGCTGGACGAGATTGACAAGCTTGGCTCTGACCATCGGGGCGACCCCAGCGCAGCGCTGTTGGAGGTGCTGGATGGGGAGCAGAACAAGACCTACCGTGACCATTATTTGGAAATTCCCTTTGATTTGAGCGAGGTTATGTTCGTCACCACCGCTAACACTTTGGACACGGTACCCCGTCCGTTGCTTGACCGCATGGAGATCATTGAGCTGGGCTCTTATACGGATGAAGAAAAGCTACAAATCGCCAAAAATCATTTGCTGCCCAAACAGCTGCAGAAGCATGGCATTAAAAAGAGCCAGCTGCGGTTGTCGGACGATGCCATTCGGGAAATTATATGCTGCTACACAAGAGAATCCGGTGTACGAAATTTGGAGCGCAGCATTGCTCAAATTTGCAGAAAAGCGGATATGATACTGCTGGAGCAGCCGGTTAGCAAAAAAATTCTGGTCAACGGCGGCAATTTGGAGCAGTTCTTGGGAATTCGGAAATTCCTGCCGGATAGAACCCCGGCTGCTGATGAAATTGGCTTAGTGACCGGCTTGGCTTGGACTTCTGTGGGCGGAGAAACCTTAGAAGTGGAAGTCAATGTGATGGACGGCAGCGGCAAGCTGGAGCTGACCGGCAATTTGGGTGATGTGATGAAGGAAAGTGCCCATGCTGCGCTGAGCTACATTCGTGCCAACTGCACAAAGCTTGGCATTGAAATCGATTTTTACAAAACTAAGGACATTCATGTTCATTTCCCGGAGGGGGCTGTGCCGAAGGATGGACCTTCTGCCGGCGTGACGGTTTGTACTGCCATGGTTTCTGCCTTGACCGGAACACCGGTGCGGCGGGATGTGGCAATGACCGGTGAGATTTCGCTGCGTGGTCGGGTGATGCAGATTGGTGGCTTGCGTGAAAAAACCATGGCAGCCTTGCGTCACGGCGTTTCCACCGTGATTATTCCTAACGATAATCTGCGGGACTTGGAGGAAATCGACCAAACTGTACGGAAATCTCTGAATTTTGTGTCTGCCAAAACCATGGATACGGTGCTGGAAACTGCCCTTGTCCGTCAGCATTTGGTCTCTGCACCTATGCTCGGTGAGCTTCCGGCGGAGCTGACAGGCAAACGCCAAAAGCCCAGCATTCGGCAGTGAGGTGGATATATGAATTTCAATAATGTTGAATTTTTGATTTCTGCTGCTGCCACGAAGGATTTTCCAAAAACAAGGCTGCCGGAAATTGCCTTTGCCGGAAAATCCAATGTGGGTAAAAGCTCCGTCATTAATCGAATTCTCAATCGAAAGAATTTCGCACGGGTAGGGGATAAGCCCGGAAAAACCATTCATGTCAACTATTTCACTGTTGATAAAAAGGCGTACTTCGTTGACCTGCCGGGCTATGGCTATGCCAAGGTATCCCAATCCGAAAAGGAGCGCTGGGGCAGGCTCATGGAGGATTACTTTGCAGCCGGACGGATTGACTTGGGTATTTTGATTGTGGACTCCCGTCATGCACCCACCAACAATGACATCACCATGGCAGACTGGTTTTTACAAAGCGGCTGCCCCTTTGTGGTGGTTGCCAACAAGCTGGATAAGTTGAAAAAAAGTGAGATTGAGCCAAATCTTGCCACCATTCGACAGGATTTGGAGCTTCCGGAGAACTGTCCCGTTATTCCTTTCTCTGCCGAGAAGGGAACAGGGAAGGACGAGCTGGTAAAGTATATTTTATCTGCTGTTAAGGAGTAAAAACGACCTGTTTCCTTGAGGTGCAACCGCTGGTTGACACTTTTTCAACAATAAAACACGCCCGTATCCACAGGGATACGGGCGTATTGTAGTTTTTTATAGAGTCTTCAATGCTGCCTTCAAAGCCTGCGCCAGCTGGTCGGGGCAGGAGGTGGACTTTGCACCGCAGGTGGTGCCGTCCAGTCGGGCAATCACCTCTTCAACTGCCATGCCCTCTACCAAAGAGCCAATGCCCTTCAGGTTGCCGTTGCAGCCACCCAAGAACTGAACATTCTTTAGTTTGCCGTCCTCAATATCAAAGAGAATCCTTTGAGAGCAGGTGCCGGAGGTTTTGTATTCAAACATGGTATGTTTCCTTTCTTTTTTTGTTATATTATACGATAGGCACAAACAAATTGCAAGCGTGAATTATTGTGACAAAATATGGTTATCCTAATGAAAAACAAAACCGGAGGGAACACATGGAAAAGACACAAAATGCCGATATGAAGGCAGAGGATCGTAAGCAGGTGGTAGAGCTTGGCTCGGATTTAACAAAATCCGACCATGGCACGATTTATACCTTGACCATTATCGGGCAGGTGGAGGGGCATCAGGTTGCGCCGGATACGGTGAAAACTACAAAGTACGAGCATGTTTTGCCTTTGCTTGCAGGCATTGAAGAAAGTGATGATGTGGACGGACTGCTGTTATTGTTGAACACCGTAGGCGGCGACATTGAGGCAGGTCTTGCAATCTCCGAAATGATTGCAGGAATGAAGAAGCCCACTGTTTCCTTGGTGCTTGGGGGCGGTCACTCCATCGGTATTCCCTTAGCGGTATGTACAAAGAAGTCTTTTATTACGCCTACTGCCAGTATGACTGTGCATCCGGTCCGAATGACAGGACTTGTGGTGGGTGCGCCGCAGACCTTCCGTTATTTTCAGCGTATTCAGGAGCAAATTGCGGATTTTGTTACGGCAAATTCAAAAATTTCCCGGGAAAAGTTTCAGCATTATATGATGGCAACCGGAGAAATGGCAACGGATGAGGGGACGATTTTATATGGCAAGGAGGCTGTTGCATCGGGCTTGATTGATAAGCTTGGAGGACTCAATGATGCACTGTCAGCACTGCACAAAATGATTGACGCAGAAAAGCGGAAAAATAAGAAATAATTTTGTCTTTGGGGTGGAAATCGGCGGCAAATTATGTTACAATGTACAAAGCTATATGAAAGGGGACCGGTATGAACGAACATCCGCTGTTATATGCTTTGTATGGCCTTGTTGCTGGGTTTTCGGAATTTGTTCCGGTTTCCGCCTCAGCCCATCAAATGCTGTTTTCAAAGCTCCTTGGCTTTGACAGCTACCGCCCAATGGTGATGCTTTTTGTTCACGCAGGGATGCTTGGAGCGCTGATTTTCCAATTTCGGAAGCGGCTTTTCCACATTCGTTGGGAACTACAGCTGGTGTCACTGCCTGCCAAACGCAGAAAAAGGCCTCCGGATATAGATGCGGTTTTGGATGCACGATTGGTGATGACAGCTGCAGTGCCAGCTCTTTTGGGAGCAGCCCTGTCCTTTTTGGCAGAGTGGTACTGTCAGCAGTTATTACTGTTGTCGTTGTTGCTTATTGGGGGTGCCACAGCTATTTACTCGCCGGATTATTTGCGCGGTGGCAATCGAAAAATCAGAGCCATGTCCAGATTGGACGGCATTCTTTTAGGACTCTGTGCCGGTTTATCTGTGATTCCGGGCTTTTCTGCCATGGGATCTATGCTGGCACTGGGACTGATTCGCAAGTGTGACCGGGCATATTTAACAGAGCTTTCTTTATTGATTTTTTTGCCGTTTTTGGGTGGCAGCATGATTGCGGATTTGATAGGGATTTTTGTTTCCGGCTTTTCGGGGATTTCCTTTGCGGTGTTTTTTGGAAGTCTGCTGGCAGCGGCGTGTGCCTTTGGCAGCGGTATTGCGGCAATCCTTTTGATGCGTTATTTGTCTGTTAAAATCGGCTTTTCCGGATTTTCCTATTATGGCTGGGGCTTAGGTTTATTCAGCTTTATTCTTTACTTGATGGTTTGAGGGAGGATACATAATGGCACAGAAGAAAAATGAGTTGCAGGTTACATCCGGCAAGAAGAATGCTGTGGATGTAAAAAAGAACAGCAACGGCAAAAATGTCAAATACAAAAAGGTAGAGGAGGAGCCGGAGAAGAAATTCAAAATTAAGGCCAATCCCCGTGCCCTTTGTGCGGCGATTTCAGGTATTCTGTTTTTGATTTTCTTGCTGGCATGGATTTCACCCAATGCGCCTCTTATCAGACCCATATCTGTTGTTTTCTTGGCGCTGATTGGACAGGCTGCCTGTTATTGGGCAATTCCCGTGACGCTGTTCTTGTTCAGCATTTTAATGTTTAGCTACAAGCGCCCTGTGCTGATGCGCAGCATTTGCCTATGCGTATTCTTGCTGATTTTAGGGTGTTTTTCCCATTTGATCATGCCAAAAGCGCCCCTTGGCTCCGGATTTCAGTGGGTGAAGGACATTGTGGTGGGTGGTGTCAATGGAACAACCGGCGGCCTTGTATGCGGCGGTTTAGTGGAGCTGATGCTGTGGGGCTTCCAAGAGGAAGTGATTACAGTAATTATTCTCGCTACAGCCGGTGTGCTGACCTTTTTGGCATCTTTTCAGATTACCATTCCCAGCATTATCCGTGCCATTCAAAATCGTCCCAGAGCAGAGTGGGAGGAAATTGAGGAGGAGGTGCAGGAGCCTGCGGCTGTGGTTGTCAACCATCTTGTCAACAAGCACATTGAGCGTGTAGAAAGAAAACGCCAGCAGCAACAGGAGGCACAGGAGGTACTGGAGGCAAGGGACCCTTTTGAGGTGGCGGAGTCTTCGGTCACACCCCGCCACAAGGAAGAACCCAAGCCTGACCGCAAGAATAAGTCTGCCAATCCTTATGTGACTGAGCAGGTAGATGATTCCATTTTTACCCCCATCGTTGTGCCCAAAAAGGATGTGTCCGAAAACCTGCCAAAGAATATGCCGGAAATGGATATGGCTGACTTGCAGAATGTGGAGCAACCTGCGGTTGCGGTTGATATGAAGCCCAAGGTAACCGCAAAGGAGGCGGCAGAATCTGCGGCGCAGGTTGCGCAGGAAATTGCGGAAAATGAGGCGGCGGCAAAACCCGTTTATTGTTTCCCTCCCATTGATTTGCTGAAAGGCAACAGTGGCGGTGCCGCAGACGGAACTGCGGAAATGCGTGAAAATTCCCGCCGACTTAATGAAACCCTTGCCAGCTTTAAGATTGAGGCGCACATTACCAATGTAACCCGTGGTCCCAGTGTTACCCGATATGAGGTGGAACTGGATAAGGGCGTTCGGCTCAATAAGCTGACCACCATTGCCGATGACATTGCCCTGAGCCTTGGCTCCTCCGGCGTTCGAATTGCTGCTGTTCCGGACCGGATTTCCGTTGTTGGCATTGAAGTGCCCAATCGGGCGGTGACAATGGTTTCCCTGCGTGAAGTCATTGATTCTCAGGAATTTCACAAGGCGAAATCCAAATCTTCCTTTGCAGTGGGTAAGGATATTAGTGGCAACTGCATTGTTGGTAATATTGCAAAGCTTCCCCATATGCTGATTGCCGGTACCACCGGCTCCGGTAAATCTGTTTGTATGAATTCTATCATCATCAGCTTGCTCTACAAGGCAAGTCCGGAAGAGGTTAAGCTGATTATGATTGACCCCAAGATGGTGGAGTTGGGTATCTATAATGCCATTCCGCATCTGCTGATTCCTGTTGTGACTGACCCCAAAAAAGCTGCAGGCTCTTTGCAGTGGGCAGTGACGGAAATGATGCGCCGGTACAAAGCCATGAGTGAAGCCGGTGTCCGTGACTTGTCTGCCTATAATGAAATTGTGGAATCCACCGGTGAGGGTGTCAAGCTGCCGCAGGTGGTGGTCATTATTGACGAGCTGGCGGACTTGATGCTGGTTGCTGCCAAGGAAGTGGAAGAATCCATTTGCCGAATTGCCCAGATGGGTCGTGCCTCCGGCATTCACCTTGTGATTGCTACGCAGCGTCCCTCTGCGGATGTGATTACCGGATTGATGAAGGCAAATATCCCCTCCAGAATAGCATTTTCTGTGGCATCCGCTATGGAATCTCGTATCATTTTGGACACCGTAGGCGCTGAAAAGCTAGTGGGTAAGGGTGATATGCTGTTCTCTCCCATTGGCAGCGGTAAGCCGCTGCGTGTACAGGGCTGTTTTGTCAGCGACAGCGAGGTGGAGGCTGTTGCCACCTATGTCAAGGACAATTTCAATACTGACTATGATAATGACATCATGGAGGATATTGAAAAGCGTGCCAGTCAGACCGGAAACAGCAGCGCAAAGGCAACAGCTTCTGACCCTGAGCCCAACGACAGTGAGCTGGGCGGTGATGAGATGTTGCCTGCGGCGGTGGATGTGATTTTGGAAACCAATCAGGCGTCTGTTTCTATGTTGCAGCGACGGCTGAAGCTTGGCTATGCAAGAGCAGCCCGTATTGTGGATGAGATGGAGGAAAAGGGTTTTGTTGGTCCGTTCCAGGGCAGCAAGCCCAGAGCCATTCTTATCACCAAGGAGCAATGGGACGCTATGAAGGGCGGACAGCCTACTCAGATGGAAATTGACGAGTTGCCCTTTGACGAGGGCGAGGACGGGAAACTGGACTAATTTCACAAAAGGGAGGGTGAACACCCTCCCTTTGTTATTGCATTTTTGACAGGAGTATGCTATAATATAGCTTAATCTAATAAGGATAAGGTGATTGTATGCAAGATATAGGAATGCAGTTTCACATCCGCTGTAAGGAAGGCGATGTTGGTAAATATGTTTTTTTACCCGGCGACCCCGGACGCTGTGAGTCGATTGCAGCGCATTTTGACAATCCTGTTCATGTGGGCATGAATCGGGAATATAACATCTATACCGGTACATTATTGGGGGAAAAGGTTTCCGTTTGCTCTACCGGTATTGGTGGACCTTCTGCAGCCATTGCCATGGAGGAACTGGCTGCCATTGGCGCTGATACCTTTATCCGGGTAGGCACTTGTGGCGGTATTGCCATGGATGTGTTGCCCGGTGATGTGGTGGTTGCCACCGGCTCTATCCGGTTTGAGCATACTTCCTTGGAATATGCGCCCATCGAATTTCCTGCCGTGCCGGATTTCGGCATTACGGCGGCGCTGAAGGCTGCCGGCGAGGCACTGGGGTATCGGGTGCATACCGGCGTGGTGCAGTGCAAGGACGCTTTCTATGGTCAGCACAACCCGGAGAAAAGTCCGGTTTACTATGAGCTATTGCAGAAGTGGGAGAGCTGGAAGCGCTTGGGTGTGAAAGCCAGTGAAATGGAGTCCTCGGCGCTGTTCGTAGTGGCAGCAGCCTTGGGTGTGCGCTGCGGCAGCTGTTTTCATGCAGTGTGGAATCAGGAACGGGAAAAAGCAGGACTTGCCATGCCCATGACGGAGGACACCTCCGGTGCGATTCGGGTCGGCATTGAAGCTATGAAACGCCTGATTGCAGATGACTTGAAAAACAAAAAATGATCATGTGACTTTAAGCTTTTGGAGGTTTGTATGTCTGAAATCAATTCTATTCGCAAGCGTTCTGAAATTCCTGTAGAGGATACTTGGGCTACCGAGGATATGTTCGCCACAGATGCGGCATGGGAAGCGGAGCTTGCGACCTTGGCGCAGGACCAGCAGGCACTGGTATCCTATGCCGGTAAGCTAGCACAGGACGGTAAGACCTTGTATGATTATCTGTATCTGTCCGAAATGACCGATGTAAAGGTTGACCTGCTTGCCAACTATGCCATGCGCAAGGCGGATGAGGATACCCGTAACGCCACCTATCAGGCAATGGTGGGCAAGCTGATGGGTGTTTTGGTGGGTTTGGGTGCTGCCTGCAGCTTTGAAACGCCGGAGCTGATGGCAATTTCCGATGAGGATATGCAACGCTTGTTTGCGGACTATCCTGCATTGGAGCGGTATCGCCGCAGTTTAACCAATGTGCGGCGTTTTAAGGCGCATACTCTGTCTGCTGCTGAGGAAAAGCTGCTGGCTGCTGCCGGTGAAATGGCGCAGACACCTGACAATGTGTACGGAATGTTTGCCGATGCAGACTTGACCTTTGCCGATGCAGAGGATTCCCAGGGCGTCAAGCATCCTATTTCTCAGGCAACCTATATTCAGTGTGTGGAATCGCCCGACAGAGTGCTGCGGAAGAATGCCTACGAAAGCCTGTATGCCGGCTTCAACGCCTTTAAGAATACGGCTGCCGGATTGCTGAATGCTCAAAATAAGCAGCTGAAATTCTTTGCGGAGGCTCGCAACTATCCCAACGCCTTTGAGGCAGCGCTGTTCCGTACCAATGTGCCTACCTCTGTATATTTGAATCTGATTGAGGCTGTCCATCAGAATATGGACAAGATGCACCGTTATGTCCGTTTGCGGAAAAAGCTGCTGGGCTTGGAGGAGCTGCATTTCTACGATACCTATACCTCCTTGATTCCCGATGCAGACAAGAAAATTCCCTTTGCGGAGGCAAAGCAGACTATCTATGATGCCCTTGCTCCCTTGGGCGAGGAATATCGCAGCATTTTGAAGCAGGGCTTTGACAGCCGCTGGATTGATGTTTACCCCAATGAGGGCAAGCGCAGCGGTGCTTATTCCGCCGGTGCGAACATTCACCCCTATGTGCTGATGAACTATTCCGGTACGCTGGACAGCCAGTTTACCTTGGCACATGAAATGGGTCATGCACTTCATTCCTACTATTCCAACAAGACCCAAAATCCTGTGGATTCCAACTATGTTATCTTTGTTGCAGAAGTGGCATCTACCTGCAACGAGGCACTGCTGATGGAATATCTGCTTTCCAAAACCACTGACAAAAAGGAGCGAATTTACCTCATCAATCACTTCCTTGACCAGTTCAAGGGCACGCTGTACCGTCAGACCATGTTTGCGGAGTTTGAGCTGATGATGGGTCGCATGGTGGCAGAGGGCAAGACCTTGACTGCCGAAGTGCTGTGTGAGGAATACAAGAAACTCAATGCTTTGTATTACGGACCGGATGCAGTGGTGGATGACCAAATTGCGGTGGAATGGGCGAGAATTCCCCATTTCTATTACAATTACTATGTGTTCCAATATGCCACCGGCTATTCTGCTGCAATTGCGCTTTCCCGTAAGATTTTGGCAGAAGGGGAGTCGGCAGTCAAGGATTATATCGGCTTCCTGTCCGGCGGCTGTTCCAAGAGCCCCATTGACCTGCTGAAGGGTGCAGGCGTGGACATGACCAGTCCGGAGCCTGTCAATCATGCGCTGGAGCTGTTTGGCAAGCTCCTTGACGAGATGGAGGCGCTGACAGCGGAGGAATGATGGCAGAACTGTTTATACCAACCCTCCATTCCTTTGCTATGAACAATATCTTTACCGGCTCTTGCGGTATGTTCCGATTTCGGGCAAAGCCTGTGGTAGAGATGGCAACACCCAAAGAGGTGGACTTTGAAAAAAGCACCATTGTGGCGGAGTTTTGGCACGGACTATATTGCTACGAAAAAAGTGAAATGGAAGGCAGCCAAGCATTTCCAATGACGGAAGATGGGCGGCTTGCCATGAAAGCGTGGTTGGAAAGTAATGTTTGAGATGAACCGGGCGATAACGCCCGGTTTTTCTTGGAAATTTGAGAAAAAAGATTGACAATTCCTGCTTTTGTGCTAAAATATCTTAGATATGCAAAGACCGTAACGGAAAAGAAGCAACAAAGTGCATTGTAGCGAGAGGGGAATGGTGAAAGCCCTCATGCAGCCTGTTGCAGGCCACTTCCGTTGTCGCCCACGAGGAGTGGGACGGGTGCTCCCGTTACAGAGCAGCTAAGATGTTCGATTTTTCGGATAATTAGGGTGGTACCGCGGATTTATTCGCCCCTATCAATTTGATAGGGGCGTTTTGTTTTTTAGTAATTTATTTGGAGGTTAAACCAATGAGCAATAAACCCTATGGCGTAAACGAGCTGCGTGAGATGTTCCTTTCTTTCTTTGAAAGCAAGAACCATCTGCGCCTGCCCAGCTTTTCTCTGATTCCTCAGAACGATAAGTCCTTGCTGCTGATTAACTCCGGCATGGCACCCATGAAGCCCTACTTTACCGGCGAGGTAACTCCTCCTCGTACCCGTGTTTGCACCTGTCAGAAGTGCATCCGCACCGGCGACATTGAAAACATCGGTAAAACTGCCCGTCACGGCACTTATTTTGAGATGCTGGGTAACTTCTCCTTTGGCGATTATTTCAAGCATGAGGCGATTGCTTGGAGCTGGGAGTTTTTGACCAAGGTGGTTGGCTTGGAGGAAAGCCGTCTGTATCCCTCCATCTATGAAAATGATGAGGAAGCCTTTGAAATTTGGACCAAGGAAATCGGCGTGCCTGCCGACCATGTGTTCCGCTTTGGCAAAAAGGATAACTTTTGGGAGCATGGCTCCGGTCCTTGCGGTCCTTGCTCCGAGATTTACTATGACCGCGGTGAAAAGTACGGCTGCGGTGAGCCCGGTTGTGTGGTTGGCTGCGAATGCGACCGCTATATGGAGGTTTGGAACAATGTGTTCTCCCAGTTTGATAATGACGGACAGGGCAACTATACCGAACTTTCTCAGAAGAATATCGACACCGGCATGGGCTTGGAGCGTCTTGCAGTGGTCTGTCAGGATGTTAACAGCCTGTTTGATGTAGATACGGTCATGAATATCACCAATAAGGTCACAGAATTGACTGGCGCATCCTACGGACAGTCTGTGAAGATGGATGTGTCTCTGCGTGTCATTACCGACCACATCCGTGCATCCTCCTTTATGATTGCTGATGGCGTGCTGCCCAGCAACGAGGGTCGTGGCTATGTGCTGCGCCGCCTGCTGCGCCGTGCTGCCCGTCATGGCAAGCTGCTGGGCGTCAACAAGCCCTTCTTGTATGAAGTGGTGGAAACGGTTGTCCGTGAGAACGAGAGCCACTATACCTACCTGCGGGAACGGGCTGATTATATCACCAAGGTGGTCAAGGTGGAGGAAGAAAACTTTGCCCGTACCATTGATGGCGGTATGCGCATCTTTGCGGAAAAGCTGGCAGAGCATAAGGCAAATAATGCCACTATATTCTCCGGTGAGGATGCCTTCCTGCTGTCCGATACCTATGGCTTCCCTGTAGATTTGACGGTGGAAATGGTAGAGGATGAGGGCATGACCTTGGATATGGACCGTTTCAATGCCTGCCGTGAAGAGCAGAGAGTGCGTGCCCGTGAGGCACGGAAGGCTCTGGGCGATTTGGCTTGGGCTGGTATTGATTTGGGCTTGGATAATACCCCCACCACTTTTGTGGGCTATACCGAGAGCAACTGTCAGGCAAAGGTGCTGGCGGTTTGTGTGGGCGAAGAGGTTTCCGGCACGATTGCAGGCGGTGAAAGCGGCATTGTGGTGCTGGATAAGACCCCATTCTATGCCGAGATGGGCGGTCAGGTGGCGGACCATGGTGTCATTTTGCTGGGCGATAGCCGCTTTGAAGTGACCAATGTTCAAAAGGATAAGTCCGGCAAGTATCTGCACTATGGCAATATGCTTTCCGGTGTAATGAAGGTGGAGGATGTAGTGCTGGCATCCATTGATGTGGAGCGCCGTAAAGCCATTATGCGTGCCCACTCCGCAACCCACTTGCTGCAGAAAGCGCTGACAAAGGTGCTGGGCGACCATGTGCATCAGGCGGGCTCTTTGGTTGAGCCGGACCATCTGCGCTTTGACTTTACCCACTATGCCGCTATGACGGCAGAGGAAATGGCTCGTGTTGACGCCATTGTCCAAAATGCCGTATTGGAGGGCTATATCATTGATACCCGTGAAATGGGCATCGAGGAAGCCAAGTCCATGGGCGCAACAGCGCTGTTCAGTGAAAAGTACGGTGATACTGTCCGTGTCGTAAATATGGGCGGTTATTCCATTGAGCTGTGTGGTGGTACACATTTGGACAATACAGCAAAGGTTGGTCCTTTCCGCATTGAAAGCGAATGCTCTGTTGCCTCCGGCGTGCGGCGTATTGAAGCCATTACCGGTAAGGCTTGCCTGTCTGATATGACTAAGAATAGAGAAAAGCTGTATGAGGCAGCCTCTGTTTTGAAGGCAAAGCCTGCAGAGTTGACAGAACGGCTGCAGAACACCATGGAGGAAATTAAGAATCTCAAGCGTGTCATCGAAACCTACAAGGCAAAAGAGAGCGCCGGTGAAGTGGAGCGTTTCCTGTTTGGCGCTCATGAGGTAGGCGGACTGAAGGTACTGACCGCCACTGTACCCAATGCCGATACTGCAAAGCTTCGTCAGATGGGCGACAGCCTGCGTGATAAATCTTCAAATGTGGTGGCTGTGCTTTCCACTGTTAACGATGGCAAGATTACCTTCTTGGCAGTTTGCGGCAAGGATGCCATTGCTAAGGGTATCAAGGCAGGTGACCTTGTAAAGCAGTGCTGCTGCTGTTGCGGCGGTAGTGGCGGCGGCAAGCCGGATTCTGCCATGGGTGGCGGCAAGGATGTGCTGAAGCTGGATGACGCCTTGGCACAGGTTGACGATTTTGTCACCGGAAAATTGAATTAAGTGTATTAGGGCGTCGCCGCAGTGCGGCGCCCTTTTTCCATATTGCGGAAAAGGGGGGATTGCGGTGCGAAAGCTCATGTGGTTTACAGTTGGATTTGCCGTTGCTGCGGTGATTGGTATGTATTTTCTGTGGGAAAGCTGGTATTTTTTAGCTGCAGGCATCTGCGGTTTTCTGCTTGCAATCTCGTTGCTGCTGATGATGCGCAACCGCAGGTTGCGTATTGCTGCAATGGTATGCTTTGGTGCGTTGCTGGGCTTTTTGTGGATGTTTGCTTTCGACAGCTTTTATTTGACCGTTCCTCGTTTTGCGGATGGCACATCGCTTGAAATGACTGTGTCGGTTACAGATTATTCTGAGCCGGGGCAGTATGATAAGGTAGCGGAGGGCGTTGGCTTTCTCAACCACAAGCCCTATAGAATGCGCCTATACTTACCTAATGATATGGTTGTTGCGCCCGGTGACAGCTTGACAGCAATTTTTCGTCTTCGCAGCACATTGCCCGGTGGCGTTGCGGATGCCAGTTACCGCCGTTCGGACGGCATATTCTTGACAGCGATTGCCGATACCGCTGTTTCGGTATACCCTGCGGAGCAAATGCCTTGGTTTGGCTATCCGGCGTTGGTACGCAACAGCATCATCCATAAGATAGATGCAATATTTCCTTCGGACACTGCAGCCTTTGCTAAGGCTTTGCTTCTGGGTGACACGGACGATATTGATTATGAAACGGACACTGCCCTCAAAAACAGCGGCATTCGTCATGTGATTGCGGTTTCCGGCTTGCATGTGACGATTTTGTTTTCCCTTGTTTACTTTTTAACAGGCAAAAAACGGCTGTTGACAACACTTGTTGCCTTGCCAGTGCTGCTTTTCTTTGCAGCAGTGGCAGGTTTTTCACCCTCTATTACTAGAGCCTGCATTATGCACAGCCTGATGGTGGTAGCACTGCTGTTTGACAAGGAATATGATGCGCCCACAGCCCTTGCATTTGCAGTGCTTAGTATGCTAATAGTCAATCCTTGGACTGTTACCAATGTGGGTTTTCATCTGTCTGTTGGCTGTATGGTGGGAATTCTATGCTTTTGCGAGCCGATTAAAAATTGGCTGCTGGATACAGCCCGTTTGGGGCGTTTTCACGGCAAAGCCAAGAAAGCGGCGGCATGGGTTGCATCCTCCGTTGCTATGTCCCTCAGTGCAGTGATATTTACCACCCCCTTGTGTGCGATTTACTTTGGCTCTGTCAGCCTCGTTTCGCCCCTGACCAATTTGCTGACACTTTGGGCGGTATCAATCGCTTTTTATGGTGTCATTGCTTGTTGCGCAGCAGGCTTTTTATGGACGGGCTTGGGCGCAGCCATGGGATGGGTCATTTCGTGGACAATTCGCTATGTGTTGATTGTTGCGAAGGGCATGGCAGCTTTTCCGCTTTCGGCAGTTTATACTGCCAGTATTTACATCGTGCTGTGGCTGATTTTTTGCTATGCACTGTTGCTGATTTATCTTTTGATGAAGAATAAACAGCCGTTTGTCTTTGGTTGTATTGCTACAATTTGTTTGTGTATTGCGCTGATTGCTTCTTGGACAGAGGGAAATCGGGACGATTGTCGGGTGACGGTGCTGGATGTAGGGCAGGGACAGAGCATCCTTTTGCAGAGCGATGGAAAGAATTACCTTGTGGACTGCGGAGGCGACAGCGACACGCTTGCCGCCGACAAGGCAGCGGCGCAGCTGCTCAGTCAGGGCATTTACCGTTTGAACGGCTTGATTTTAACCCATTTCGATTATGACCATGCGGCAGGAGCTGGGTATTTATTATCCCGTGTTCCGGCGGATGCAATTTATTTCCCAAGCTGCCCTGATACAGACGGTTATGGACAAGCACTTTTGGATAAGTACTCAAATCAATCAGTGCCGATTATTCAGCAAACACAGCTTCATTATGGAGCAAATAAGCTTACAATGCTTCCGTCAATCAATCAACTTTCTGACAACGAAAGCGGTTTATGTGTCTTGTTTCAGACGGAAAATTGTGATATACTCATCACAGGTGACCGCAGTGCAGCAGGAGAACGGGAACTGATGGAACAAATTGCACTTCCAAAGCTGGAGGTGCTGATTGTGGGACATCATGGCTCAAAGTATTCTTCCGATGTTGCACTTTTGCAGGCAACCACGCCGGAATATGCCCTCATCTCGGTAGGAACTGACAACCACTATGGGCATCCTACAGAGGAAGTGCTGCAGCGGCTTACGGATTGTGGCAGCACCATTCTTCGGACAGACCTGCAGGGTACGATTATATTTAGGAGGTAATGCAATGGCAAAGGAAGATAGCCAAAGCCCGATTCAAAGGCTTAAGACGGCAATTCGGCAAAATTCGCCGAAAAAGCTGTATGTGTTCTATGGCGAAGAAATGTTTTTGCTGCGGCATTACTTGAATATGCTGCACAAAGCTGTGGTGGAGGAGCTGACGGAATCCTTTAATTTCCACCGTTTTAACAGCGAGACCTTTGATATGAGAAGCTTTGCCGAAGCTGTGGAAAATCTTCCTATGATGGCAGAACACACCATGGTGCAGGTGGATGATATTGATTTGTTTAAGCTACCGGAGGATAGCCGGAATAAGCTGATTGATATTTTGACGGACATTCCGGACTATTGCACATTGGTTTTTACCTATGAAACTGTGGAGTTTAAGCCGGACAAGCGGCTGAAAAAGCTGTGGGAGGCATTGTCGGCAGGAGAGCTAATAGAGTTTGCCAAGCAAAATCAGCGGGATTTGGTCAGCTGGGTCAGCCGCCATTTTTCTGCACAGGGCAAGCAGATTTCTCCGGATTTGTGCCTGTATTTGATTGAGTTGACTGATGGCACTATGACCTCCTTGGGTAGCGAAATCGGGAAAATTGCTGCTTATTCCGGTGCGAATGTTATCTGTAAGGCAGACATTGATGCGGTGACAGAGCCGGCACTGGATGCGGTGGTGTTCCGCATGACGGAGATGATAAGCGCAGGAAAGTTTCAGGATGCCCTTGTCACGCTGCAGAAGTTGCTGAAAATGCAGCAAGAGCCCATTGCTATTTTGGGCGCAGTGGGGGCGCATTTGCGCAGACTCAGCACTGCTCGTACCTTGTTGGATAATGGAAGCAGCTACAGTGAGCTGATGAAGCTGTACGGAATTTCCGATTATCCTGCAAAAAAGGCAATGGAGGCTGCTCGCCGTTTTACCCCCAAATTTCTATCTAAGGCGGCGCAGCTTGTACTGGAAACAGATTATCAAATGAAAACCTCTTTTGACACGCAGCAGCGTCTGTTGGAAATGCTGATTTTGCAGTTGGCGCAGGAGGTTTCCAATGGTTAAAATCAAAGAAGCCATTGTGGTGGAGGGGCGCTACGATAAAAATACCCTCAGCCAAATTGTGGATGCGCCGATTTTAGAAACCGCCGGCTTTGGTATTTTCAAGAATAAAGAACAGCTTCAGCTGCTGCGGCGGATTGCGGAAACAAGAGGCATTATTGTGCTGACGGACTCGGACGGGGCTGGCTTTGTGATTCGAAATCATCTAAAAAGTGCGCTTGATAACCGCTATCTTAAGCACGCCTATATTCCGCAGATTGCCGGAAAAGAAAAGCGAAAGTCTACCCCCGGTAAGGAGGGGGTGCTGGGAGTAGAGGGAATGCGCCCTGAGATTATTGTGGAAGCCCTGCGCCGTGCAGGGGCAACCATAGAGGGCGAATCGCAATGCGAAACGGCATCCATTACCAAACAGGATATGATGCGATTGGGCTTGTCCGGCGCCGCAAACAGTAGTGTTTTGCGAAAACAGCTGATGGAAAAGCTTCAGTTTCCACCGCACATGAGTGCCAATGCGCTGTTGCAGGCGCTGAATTTGCTTTATTCCTTGGATGAATTGGAAGTACTTTTAAAAGAGTTATCATGAATTTGAATTTGGAGAAATTCCATGGTCGATATTCAGGTTAAAAATTTAACAAAATTCTTCGTCATCGGCGAAAATCTCTTGGAGGGCTTGAGTTTTGAAATTCAGGAGGGGGAGTGCGTTGCGATCCTCGGTCGCAACGGTTGTGGCAAAACCACGCTGCTGAAAATTCTGACAGGGGAGATGGACTATGACGAGGGTGAAGTTTATGTCAATCCTAACAAAAAGCTGGGTCTTATCTCTCAAATCCCCACCTTTCCAGCCGGTTATACGGTGGAGGACGTGCTGCGTTCTGCCTTTGCAGAGGTAACGGCTGCAAAGCGGAAAATGGAGGAGCTGGAAAAGAAGATGGCATTTTTTGCCTCCTCGGAGCAGCTTCGGGAATATGATGCACTGGTCAACCGCTTTCAATCCGGCGGCGGCTATGAAATGGATGTTCAAACGGATAAAATCTGTAATGGCTTGGGCATCACCGCCCAACAACGGCAGCAAGCCTTTGACAGCCTTTCCGGCGGTGAGAAAACAAGGGTAAACCTTGCCCGACTGCTGCTGGAAAAAACGGATATTTTGCTACTGGATGAGCCAACCAACCATTTGGATTTGCGCAGTGTGGAGTGGCTGGAGGGCTATATCAACGCCTTTAAGGGAACTGTTTTGGTCATTTCCCATGACCGCTATTTCATTGATAAGGTGGCAAAACGGGTCATTGAAATCACAGAGGGTCATGCAGAGTTTTATTCCGGCAATTATTCCTTTTATATGGATGAAAAGCAGGCGCGCTTTGATTTGCAGATGAAGCATTATCAGCAGGAGCAGGCAAAGCTGAAGCAACTCGGCTTTACGGTGGAGCGTATGAAGGGCTGGGGCATCAATAACCGCACCTTGTATCGCCGTGCTATGTCCATTCAGCACCGCATGGAGCGCATTAAAAAGACGGAAAAGCCCAAAACGGAAAAATCCATGAAAGCCAGTTTTGGCGAAAAGGGCTTTTCCGGTGATGTGGTGTTCAAAACCAAGGGCGTCAGCAAAGCCTTTGGGGAGAAAACCCTTTTTTCTGATGTGGAGCTTTTAGTGGAGGCGGGGGAACGCATTGCCATTTTGGGCGACAACGGAACAGGAAAAACCACCTTTATCCGCTGCCTGCTGGGAGAAGAAGATTGCGCCGGTAAAATTCAGTTCGGTCCTACTGTAAAATGGGGCTATTTGCCGCAAACCATTCACTTTGACAATCCCCAGCGCACCCTGTACGATACCATGCTCTATGAAAAAAACTGCACCCCCCAGATGGCTCGTGACCGCTTGGGCGCATTTCTATTTCAGGGTGAGGATGTGTTCAAGACCGTGGGAACGCTGTCCGGCGGTGAGCAGAGCCGTTTGCGGCTGTGTATGCTGATGGATGAAAAAATCAATCTGCTGATTTTGGACGAGCCCACCAACCATTTGGACATTGCCTCCCGTGAATGGGTGGAGGCTGCCATTGAGGAATTTGAGGGCGTGCTGCTGTTTGTTTCTCATGACCGCTATTTTATTGAGAAATTTGCGGAGCGAATTTGGCTTTTTGAGGACGGGAAAATCCGTGATTTTCCCTATGGCTATGCCAAATATCGTTCTGTTTTGGAAAAAGAAGCGAGTGCGCAACCTGTGGTTGTCAATGCACCCAAGGAAAAGAAAGAAAAGCCAAAGGGCGGAACAAAGGAAACAGACAAGCTCATTCGCAGATTGGAACGGGAAATCGACAAGCAGGAAAAGCTTATTGCGGAGCTGGATGTTAAAATCGAAGCCGCCGCAGCGGACTATCAGCAATTAACTGCCTTACTCAGCGAAAAGGAAGAAGCGGAGCTTGCTCTTCTGGAGATGATGGAGCAATGGGAATCGGCACAAGAATAGGTGGCAACTTCCGGTTGACAGCCATCATATTCGGGAATATAATATGGTCAATATTAGATTAAAGGAGCGCAATAAGATAAAATGAGTTCTAATTGTAGTGGAAATTGTTCTACCTGCGGCAGCGATTGCGGTGACCGCAAGGCAGAAAGCCGTTTGGCGCAGCTCAATCCCAAATCCAATGTCAAAAAAGTGATTGCCGTAGTTTCAGGTAAGGGTGGCGTTGGTAAATCCACTGTGACTGCCACCTTGGCGGTTGCCATGGCGCGGCAGGGGAAACGGGTTGCGGTTTTGGATGCAGACATCACCGGACCGTCTGCTCCTATGGCATTTGGTGTTTCGGAATGTCAGGGTGCTGAGGAGGGCGGACTTTATCCCGCCCTGTCTGCCACCGGCATTCAGGTCATGTCCATCAATCTGCTTTTGGATAATCCTGCTGACCCGGTTGTTTGGCGTGGACCGGTGATTGCCGGTGCGGTCAAACAGTTTTGGACCGATGTGATTTGGGAAGATGTGGACTATATGTTTGTGGATATGCCTCCCGGAACAGGTGATGTGCCCCTGACGGTATTTCAAAGTCTGCCGGTGGATGGCATTGTTATCGTTACCAGCCCGCAGGATTTGGTCAGCATGATTGTGTCCAAGGCTGTGAAGATGGCAAATATGATGCACATTCCCGTTTTGGGTTTCGTGGAAAACTACGCCTATTTGGAATGTCCGGACTGCGGCAAGCGGCTGGAGGTCTTTGGCAAGAGCAAATTGGATGAGGTTTCACAGAGCTTCCAGCTTCCGGTGCTTGCAAGATTGCCCATTGACCCGGCTGTTGCAGAAGCCTTTGATTCCGGTCGCATGGAGTATATCAATACGGATGGTGTTTCCAAGGTGATTTCTGCCGTAGAGGCAATATAAAATTTCAAACAAAGCAGCAGGAGCAAGCTTGCTGCTTTGTTTATTTTTGGCAGAGAATCTTCTTGCAATTTACCCGGCGGCAAACTATAATAAATGTAATACTTTGTCGTTATACGGCAGTTTACGGAGGCACGAAATGCAATACAACAGCTTGCTTTTTCTTTTTACATTTCTACCGCTGTTTTTGATGGCTTATTATCTTGTGCCGGACAGATGGAAAAATCTGGTGCTGCTGCTGAGCAGTGTGTTATACTATACGGTGGCTGTGTCGTCCTCTGTGTGGGCACTGGCGCTGCTGCTTGTAATTATTGCCGTTACTTATTTGACAGGTCGCATGATGGTGCAAAGGGCAATGAAGTGGCTGTTTTGGGCTGTTTTTGGTATTTTGCTTGCCTGTTTGGTGTTTTTCAAATGCTTTGCCGGCGGTCGGTATTTGCCGGTGGGCATGAGCTTTTATTTATTCCAAATTGCAGCCTATCTCATGCGTATTTACCGTGGTCAAATGACACCGGAAACAAGCCTTTTGTCCTATGGCACGCAAATTCTCATGTTCCCAAAGCTGTTGTCCGGACCACTGACAGACCCGGCTGCATTAGCGCAGCAAACCATCACCCGTCAGCATGACTTGGAAACCTTTCGGCAGGGCTTGCAGGAGCTGATTGCCGGTCTTGCATTAAAGGTGCTGATTGCAAACCGCATTGGCGGCTTGTGGGCTCAGGCAGCGGTGGTGGGTTATGAAAGCATCTCGCCTGTTTTTGCATGGATGAGCCTGATTGCCTATGCCATGAAGCTGTATTTTGATTTTTACGGCTACAGTGTGATGGCTTGCGGCATTGGAAAAATGATAGGCTTTTCTCTGCCGAGAAACTTTGATTCTCCCTATGCCTCTAAAACCGTCAGTGAATTTTACCGCCGCTGGCATATTACCCTTGGTCTGTGGTTTCGGGAGCATATTTATATCCCCTTGGGGGGCAACCGAGGCGGCAAGCTGAAAACCATTCTCAATTTGGCGGTGGTGTGGCTGGCAACCGGCTTGTGGCACGGTATTGGCGGCAATTTCTTGCTTTGGGCAGGAATTTTGCTTCTGTTTATTGTGCTGGAGCGACTGTGGATTGGCGCATGGCTGAAAAAAAGCTGTGCTGTTGGATATATTTATACTGTACTGGTTATTTTAATTAGCTGGGTGCCCTTTGCCATTGGCGATGCGTCTCAGATGCTATCCTTCCTTGGTCGTCTGTTTGGAATTGGTGGCAGAACGGTCAATGCGCTGGACTTTGTCTATTGGCTTAAAAAATATGCCTTGCTGCTGATTTCCGGTGTTATCTTTGCAACGCCCTATCCCAAAATGCTATGGGACAAGGTGCGCAAGCATTGGCTAACGGATGCGGCTCTGTTTGTGCTGTTTTGGTGTTGTGTGTATTTTATCGCCACCTCTGCCCAAGACCCCTTTGCGTATTTCCAGTTTTAATCCGTGAGGAATGACTATGAAAATTAGAAAAACAATGCTGGTGCTTTCGCTGCTACTGTCTTCCATATTGGTGGCAGGCTTTGGCACTTATCTCAAATATGCCGTCATTCGTCCGCTGGACATTGCAGAATATGGCGATAAAAGCGTCATGGAGCTGCCGTTTTTATATTTTAGCGACCCAGTACTGAAGGTGCTGCTGGAGGATTCGCAGGTCATTGCGCCCACCCAGCCCCAGCCTACTGACCCATCGGTTACGCCAAGTTCCTCCGAAACCTCTAGCACTGCACCGACCGAGCCTACCAATCCGGATGCGCCGGTAGATGAGAGCTGGTTTGAAGATGTGCTGTTTATCGGTGACTCCCGAACAGTTGGCTTGCGTGATTATGCTCGTTCCGGAAATGCGGATTATTTCTGCGATGTGGGCATGACGGTTTTTAATTTGCACGATAAGACCTTAGAGGATAAGCAGTTCTCCAAGCAAAGCCTGACAGAGTTGCTTGGCAGCCAAAAATACGGTAAGGTTTTTATCAATCTTGGATTAAACGAGGCAGGCTGGCCGTCTAGTAGCTTCCAAAAGCGTTATCAGCAGCTCGTGGAGCTGGTGCAGCAGCTTCAGCCTGATGCAATCGTTGTGTTGCAGGGAATTATGTCTGTATCTCGCAGCAAGGCGGCGTCACAGGACTATTTTAGCCTTGAAAACCTCAATAGTAGAAATCAGTTTATTCAGTCTCTTTCCAACGAGCAGACCATCTTCTATATTGATGCCAATGAGGAATTTACAGATGAGGATGGGTATTTGTTAGAAGAGCTGAGCAATGATGGCTACCATCCCACCGGTGAGGCATACCGGCTGTGGCGTGATTGGATTGCGGTTGCAGTTGGCAGACTGGGGATTTGGCTGTCATAAATTGATTCCGCTGACATATTGTTTAGTGCGGACAGGTTTTGCCTGTTTGACAGACAGTGAGGGTGGGATGATGCGTGAAACGAGTGATGGTGCTGTTGGTACTGCTGCTTTCTTTCTTCGTTGGCTGCAGCCGCAGTGACGGAGATATGCAACGGATTTTGGCATTCCGCAGCCAAATCCAAAACAGCAAGGGCTGTATCTTTGAAGCGGAAGTGACAGCAGATTACGGTGATAAGACATATACATTTGCCATGGGCTGTGAAACAGATGCCCATGGCAATTTGTCTTTTACAGTACGAAAGCCGGACTCCATTGCGGACATATCCGGTACAGTGACTACACAGGGAGGCAAGCTGACCTTTGATGATACGGCGCTTGCTTTTCATTTATTGGCAGATGGACAGCTTTCGCCGGTTAGTGCCCCTTGGATTGTGATGCAGGCACTGCGTGGCGGTTATATTCGCAGCTATACCATGGAGGGGGAGCTGCTGCGGCTGGCAGTAGATGATAGTTATAAGTCGGATGCTCTGCAGCTGGATATTTGGTTTGAGAAAGAGAATCAGCCCGTTCGTGCAGATATTTTTGCGGATAATCGGCGGATATTAGTGGTTTGTATCAAAGAATTTGAAATCCAGTAGCAATTTGTCGAAGGTCGCATAGGATAATTTGGATGCATCACCGTATGAATTGCCGAAGAGCGTGGGACAATAGAATCAGCCGCGTTACATATATGGACGATTCGGTAACGCAGCCAATGATTCTATCGGAGTGTGAAGATTATGGATACGACGGTCAAACGGGGCGATATTTTTTATGCCGACCTGTCACCGGTGGTAGGAAGTGAGCAGGGAGGAACACGCCCTGTGCTGATTGTCCAAAATGATACCGGAAACAAACATTCGCCCACAGTTATCGCTGCTGCAATTACCAGTCAAACCGGAAAAGCTCGTCTGCCAACCCATATCAATATTGCTGGCGGAAGTGTGGGGCTAAGCAAGGATTCAGTGATTCTCATGGAGCAAATCCGCACCATTGACAAGCGCCGCCTACGGGAGCATATGGGGCATTTGGATGAAAAGTCCATGCAAATGGTGGATAACGCGATTGCAGTAAGCTTTGGATTAAATGATGGTCGAATGGGCTGAATTGTGGTTTCCGGTGCTGCATAGGTTATTGCAGGGGGGATTACATGGAAGAAAAGTATGATGTTTACCTTGAGGGAATAAGCTGCGGTACGGCTTTCCTTTCAAAGCAGGGGCTGTATGCTTTCATTCGTTGTTTCTGCAGCTTGCCACCGGAGTCAATGGTACACCTGCAACTGGAATGTTCAGATGCAACGGAGGACTTGGGGCTGTTGATACCTACAAGCGGCGGTTTTATGTTGGAGAAGAAATTGCCGTTGAAGCGTTTGGGAGAGGGAAATATGCGCTTTTCTCTACGGCGCAGACATCAAAATGATGACCCGACCCAACGATTTATTCCCGTGTTTTGTGACAGCCCATTTGAGCAATTACATTTGCTGGATGGGGCTTGTTTTGCTAGGAGAAACGGGATTTCCGGCGTGTTGATACCGGAGAAAAAATCATGATAATTTGTCAATTTAGGGGTTGACAAAAAGCGGTAAATGTTGTATTATAGCCAAGCTGATTGCAAAAAAGGCTTATGGAGAAGTCGCGTAGCTGGCCGAGCGCGCACGATTGGAAATCGTGTATACCCCAAAAGGGTATCGAGGGTTCAAATCCCTCCTTCTCCGCCATAAAAATAACACCCAACCATCGGTTGGGTGTTATTTTTATTTGTTTCGAGGAGGGATTTGAAAGGCCGTATAGAAAACGGTCCGGTTGTCAATTCCTAGGGTACACCTTTTCTCTTAAAAATTTAAATCTCCACTTGATAATTTCAAAAAAATATGGTAAACTAACTGCAATAAGGGAGTAGTCAACACACATGTGTGGCAATGTCAACAATCGGATTTTATCCTGGTATTGCCTGAAATGACGAGACTTGTCTGCATGCTTGGCGGATAAGTGTCGTCTTTTTTATTTTTGTTGATTATTCTGAAATTGTGAAGGGGGACTTGATTTGAACGCTCATAGTGAAGAACGCACACAGGTGATTGAGCAGCTGCAAGCCAATGTGTCCGCCGGCTTGTCTGAACAGCAGGTTGCGGAAAAGCGGACAGTTTATGGCGAAAACCGCCTGCGTGAAAAGAAAAAGAAAACCAATTTCCAGCGTTTTTTGGACCAGTTTAAAGATGCCATGATTTTGATTTTGCTGGTTGCTGCAGCTATTTCTTTTGTGATTGCCTGCGTGGAGCGCAATCCTAAGGAGTTTTTTGAGCCGGTGCTGATTTTGCTGATTGTTGTGCTTAATGCCGTCATGGGTGTGATGCAGGAAAGCAAGGCAGAGAAAGCTCTCGATGCGCTCAAGGGCTTGTCTGCACCTCATGCCCGTGTGATTCGGGACGGCGTTGAGAAGATTATTGCTGCTGCTGAGCTTGTTCCAGGCGATATTATTCGGCTGGAGGCAGGTGACTTCATTCCTGCGGATGCAAGACTTTTGCGGAGCGTCAGCCTCAAGAGTGAGGAATCCGCCCTGACCGGTGAATCCGTTCCCAGTGAAAAGGATGCGGATGTGGTTGTGGATGAAAAAGCACCCTTGGGTGACCGCACTAATATGGTGTTCTCCGGCTGCTCCATTACCTATGGTACTGCCACAGCGGTTGTGACCGCCACCGGTATGGATACCGAGATGGGCAGAATCGCAAATCTGCTGGAGGGTGAGGAGGAAGGTCAGACACCCTTGCAGCAAAAGTTGGCTCAGTTGGGTAAGTACCTTGGAATTCTTGCCTTAGCTGCTTGCGGTGTTATTTTTGTGGTTGGTATTTCCAACGGCATTCCGGCGCTGGAAATTTTCATGACGGCTGTTTCTTTGGCTGTTTCTGCAATTCCGGAGGGCTTGCCTGCCATTGTGACCATTGTGCTTTCCATCGGCGTGCAACGCATGGTGAAGAAAAAC
>JAZOPV010000010.1:0-42157 GCA_045655745.1 Faecousia sp. | reverse complement strand
ACAAAGGGATATATAATGTTTTATTTACGCTATTCATATACTCACCTGCAAATTTTTTATTGAACTGATTATATCATATAATTATCGATTTTTCCACCCAATATTGCTCTGACATATAGTTCAAGTCCTCCCCAAAGGTCGTTTTTGGGAAATGATATCTTTTGAATTTCACCTTAAAAAATGACACGAAAAAAAGCAGAAACCGTTGTGGTTTCTGGGTTTTCCGAACCGATATCTTTTTCGGTTCGCAATGTTGGTTGCGGAGGCAGGACTCGAACCTACGACCTCCGGGTTATGAGCCCGACGAGCTGCCAACTGCTCTACTCCGCGATATTGCGACAATCACCTTGATTGCTTAGATAGTATAGCACAGCCACATTCGGATGTCAAGTCCTATTTTATGGGTCATTTTGGCATGTTTTCGAATATTTTGAAATATTAAGGGGTATTTTTCCAAAAGAAAATATGCTATAATTAAACCAAATATCAGGAGGTACTGTTATGGCAGAATATGAGCTGGTACGGGAGATTCAAAATTTGTGCCGAAACAATCAGATGCGGGATGTGTTTTTTGAAGAAGTGGAGACGGACAATCCGGAGGATTATGTCCGCAGAATGTTAAAGGACGACAAGGTAGCGCTAACAGTGGACCGCAAGGCAGATGGCAGCTTAACCATATTTGCCTCCTGCGATGGACTGACCCAAAAATTTATTTTTACACCCATATAAAAAAGAGGCTGTTGCACTTGCAACAGCCTCTTTCTCTTATGCTTTAATCGTTCCGTCAGGGTTAAACAACGGCAGCTTTTCCAAATAAATGATGTCATCCCGGTCTTGGGCATCGCCCTCAGCCAGCACTGCCATCTTTCCGGCAATGATGCCGCCAGCCTTTTTCACCAGCACTTCCAGTGCGTGCAGGCTTTCGCCGGTGGAAATCACATCGTCCACAATCAAGATTTTTTTGCCCTCCATCAGTTTGGCATCAGCAACATCCAAATACAGTCGCTGCTGCCCCATGGTAGTAATGGAGGTGACGGTGGCTTCAAACACACCGGTCATATATGCTTTTGGAGCTTTTCGGGCAAGAAAATATTTGGGAGCATTGGTTTGCCGTGCCATTTCGTGTCCCAGAGGAATACCCTTGGCTTCTGCGGTGATGATATAATCATATTCCGGTGCTCTTTTCAGCAGCTCCCGTGCGCAGGCAACGGTCAGCTCCTGGTCGCCAAACACCACAAAGCCGGCAATGGAAAGAGTATCGGAAACAGGGCAAATGGGCAAATCCCGTTCCACCCCTGCCACCTTCATTTTATATACCATGGAAATATCGCTCCTTGTTTTTCATTATCTGCCTATATTATAGTATTTTCAATGGAAAAGTCAAGGGAAAATGCAGGTAAACAGCCCCTTGCATTGATGCGGTATTTGTGGTATTGTGAAGAAAAAGAAATGGAGGATGACAACTTTGGATATGCTGATTGCATTTTTTCTGACACTGGCGGCAGGCTTGAGTACCAGCATTGGCAGCATCATTGCCTTGATGGCGAAAAAGACTAACAAACGGTTTTTATCGGTAAGCCTTGGCTTTTCTGCCGGCGTGATGATTTTTGTGGCATTGGCAGAAATTTATCAGGAAGCGCAAATCTCACTGCATGCCTATTTGGGAGCAGCTGTGGGTGGTTGGGTGACCGTTGCCGGCTTTTTTGGCGGAATTTTTCTGATTGCAGTGATTGACAAGCTGATTCCGGAGGAGAAAAATCCCCATGAAGCGAAATCTGTCTTGGCAGAAAACCCTGCTCCTAAGCCAAAAAACCACCTGATGCGGACCGGTGTGCTGACTGCGCTTGCTATTGCGGTGCATAATTTTCCAGAGGGCTTGGCGACCTTTGTATCTGCCATGCAGGACCTTCGGGTGGCAATTTCCATTGTCATTGCCATTGCTATTCACAACATTCCGGAGGGCATTGCGGTATCCGTGCCCATTTATCAGGCAACCGGTTCGAAAAAGAAGGCGTTTTTGTATTCCTTTCTTTCCGGCTTTGCCGAGCCGGTGGGGGCACTGGTGGGCTGGCTGCTGCTGATGCCGGTGATGAACGGTGCTGTGCTGGGTGTCGTGTTTGCAATGGTGTCAGGCATCATGGTGTTTATTTCTGTGGATGAGCTGCTGCCGGCGGCACGGGAATATGGAGAACATCATCTGTCTATTTATGGCTTGGTGGCAGGCATGGCAGTGATGGCAATCAGCCTGCAGCTTTTTTAAAATCAAAACCCCTTGTTGTTTTGGCAGCACCTGTGTACCATATCCTGTGGTGTGCCAAATTACAGGGGGATTTTTTTACATTTTTCTCTTGCGAAAAACCATTGTACACCATAGATTCCTGTGATATAATATTAAATACTGACGAAAAATGTAGGAGCGAATTATGAACCTTGCACCCGTGGTAATTGAATCGGCAGACGCCCAAAAACTGCTGGGTGCTGCCAGCAGTGATGCGGCACTGCTGTACATATTTCTAAAGAGTGGAAATGCACCGCAGGAGGCTGCCGGAGAGCTGAACATGAATGAAGCTCGGTTGGGCTGTGCCTTGGCAACTCTACAGCAGCTGGGTCTGTGGCAGGAAGTGCAAAAGCAGCCGCTTTTGGGGCAGCGACCGGTGTATACGGAGCAGGATGTGCTGCGTGCCATGGGCACGGAGCAGAGTTTTCACGCCCTTTATGGAGAAGTGCAGCGCCGTTTGGGTCGCACTCTGACCACGGAGGAGCTGAAAATTTTGCTGGGCTTTATCCGGTATTTGGGCTTGCCGGAAGATGTGATTTGCGTACTGATTGGCTATTGTCAGGAGCGTGCCCGAAGAAAAGGAAGCCTGCGCAATCCCTCTCTGCGTACCATTGAAAAAGAAGCGTATGCTTGGGCGGAGCAAGGCATTGATACCATGGAGGCGGCAGCTGCCTTTATACACCGTCAGGAGGTCTATCACAGCCGCCTTGGAAAGCTGCTGCGGCTGCTGCAGATTCGAGGCAGAAATTTGACCCCTGCGGAAGAAAAATATGCTGCCTCGTGGCTGGATATGGGGCTGTCAGAGGAGCTGATTTCCATGGCTTATGAGCGCACCTGTCTGAACACCGGTGGGCTCAGCTGGGCGTATATGCACAAGATTCTATCCCGGTGGAAGGATGCCGGCTATACCAAGCCGGAAGATGTTCGTGCCGGAGATAAAAAAGCTGTTCCCAAGGGGGCATCCGGCACACTGGGTGCAGCGGAACGGGCAGCCATTGAAAGAGCAATGCGGGAGGATAAGTGATGGCATACAGTGCGGAAGTAATGGCTCGTGCAAGAGCCAAACTGGCGCAAGCCAAGGAAGACCGGGCATCGGAAAACCGGCAGCATTTGGCGCAGGCTTATGCAGCCGTGCCCCGGATAAGAGAAATTGATATTCAGCTGCGTGCCACCATGGCGCTGGCAGCGCAGGCTGCTTTTTCTCAAGGAGAAAATCCCCAGCAGCGGCTGCAGGAGGCGCAAAAAAAGAATTTGCTGCTGCAGCAGGAGCGTGCAGAGCTGGCGTTGCAGCATTTTCCGCAGGGCTATTTGGATGAAACGCCCATTTGCGTCCATTGCGGCGGCAATGGCTATGTGGGCAGCACCATGTGCACTTGCCTGCAGGAACTGTGCCGTCAGGAGCAGCAAAAGGAGTTGGTGCTACTGTCCGGCAATGGGGGTAGCTTTGCCCAATTTGAGCTGAGCTATTATCCGGAGACGGTGGACAGCCGTTACGGCATCAGCCCCCGGTCGCTGATGGAGAAAAATCTCCGTACCTGCAAGAAATATGCCTCGAATTTTACGAAAGATTCCGGAAATCTGCTGTTTGTAGGCGGAACGGGGCTTGGCAAGACCTTTTTATCCGCCTGCATTGCCGGTGTTGTAGCAGAAAAAGGCTATTCGGTGGTCTATGAAACCGCCGCAAACCTGTTCTCTAAGTTGGAGCAGGCTCGCTTTAATGCAACAGAGGAAAATCGGCAGGAGGTGGCAAGGCTTGCTGCCTGCGATTTGCTGATTGTGGACGATTTGGGCACAGAGCTGCCGGGGCAGTTTGTCACAGCGGCGCTGTATAGCCTGATGAATGACCGGATTTTATCAGGAAAACCTATGCTGATTTCCACCAATTTGAATGTGGATGAGGCCGCCAAACGCTATTCGCCCCAAATTGCATCCCGTCTGCAGGGGAATTTTGTGCTGCTGCCCTTTATGGGTGAGGACATTCGGGTATTAAAAAACAGAGGATTGTAAGAATGAAAACAGCGATTTTATTTGATTTGGACGGCACTTTGCTGGATACCTTGGGGGATTTGCACAGTGCTGTGAATTATGTGCTGCGGCTTTATGGCTATCCGGAGCGAACACTGGCGGAAATTCGCCGCTTTGTGGGCAACGGAGCAGAGAATCTGCTGCGTCAGGCAGTGCCGACAGAGGGACAGAAGAAAATCCCGGAAATATTGGCGGCGTTTCAGAAGCATTATGCCGCCCATTGCAACGAACTGACTGCACCCTATGCAGGAATTCCGGAAGCACTTTTGCAGGTGGGGCAGAAATATCCCATGGCCGTGGTGTCCAATAAGCCGGACAGAGCCGTTAAAGAGCTGGCAGAGGTGTATTTCCCTGCATTGTATGCCCGTGGCGAGAGCGCTGACTGTCCCCGAAAGCCTGCGCCGGATATGCTTTATCAGGCAATGCAAGCATTGGGTGCGGAAAATTGCATCTATGTGGGCGACAGTGAGGTGGATGTGGTAACCTCGAAAAATGCCAATGTGCCTTGCCTGAGTGTCACTTGGGGCTTTCGGGACTTGGATGTGCTGGAACAGGCAGGTGCAAGCTGCTTCTGTCACTCGGTGGCAGAGCTGGCACAATGTATTGACAATTTAGTGGAGAGAGAAATCATCAATGGCAAATGAGTTTTATGCCCTGTTGGGGCGAATGCGTTATATTACTCGCTGGGGTTTGATGCGCAACAGCTTTTCAGAAAACATTCAGGAGCACAGTCATCAGGTGGCGGTGCTGGCGCATGCGCTGGCGCTCATTCGCCGGGATATTTTGCTGCTTCCTACGCCGGAACCGGATCAGTGCGCTGTGGCGGCGCTGTATCACGATGCGTCGGAGATTTTAGGCGGTGACCTGCCGACACCGATTAAGTATTATTCTGCCACCATTACAGAGGCATACAAGCAGGTGGAGCACGTGGCAGGAGAACAACTGCTGGATATGCTGCCGTCGGAGCTGCGGCAGAGCTATGTTTCACTGATTCATGAGAGCGATGAGGCGGTGACGCCCATTGTAAAGGCGGCGGATAAGCTGTCTGCATATATTAAGTGTGTGGAGGAGCAGAAGGCTGGCAATGCAGAATTTGAATCTGCGGCAGCTCAGACCATGGCTTCCATGCATGGAATGCAGCGACCGGAGTTGGAGTGGTTTATTACGCATTGCTTGCCGGCTTTCAGCCGCAATCTGGACGAATTGGGGATGTAAAAAATGACAGCTGTCTTGATGGGCATCCGTCTGCAAACCGATTCACTATATCTTCATTAATTTAAGGGGCGTGCAAGGCACGCCCCTTTTTATTGGATGTATTTCCCAAAAAACAGCAAGGTTGGTTTACTTTTCCTCACTTGCGTGGTATAATAATTGGAAATCATTTCCGGAGTTGATCTTATGAAATTTGACAACACCTATGTGAATATTGATTTGAACTGCATTGAAGAAAATTTCCAGCAAGTGCAGCGTCGGGCAGGCACCCGTGTTATGGCTGTCATCAAGGCGGATGCCTACGGTCACGGTGCCATTGAGGTAGCACGGCTGCTGGAGGGAAAGTGTAGCTTTTTCGGTGTTTCCTCCATGCTGGAAGCTATGGAGCTGCGGCAAGCCGGACTTTCGACCCCCATTTTGATTTTGGGGCATACGCCGATTTCCGCCTTCCCTGCCGCCATTCGGGAGAATATTCGCCCTGCCATCTTCCGCTATGAGGATGCCTGCGCCTTGTCGGACTGTGCGGTTTTACAGGGAAAAACGGCTCCGCTGCATTTAGTGGTGGACACCGGCATGAGCCGCATCGGTTTTCAGGCAACGGACGCAGCCGCTGACCTCTGCGCCAAAATTGCCCAGCTTCCCAATTTGAACATCGAAGGCATTTTCAGCCATTTTGCAGGCGCTGATTGTCCGGATTTGACCAAAGCCAAGGCGCAAAGCGTCTTATTTGACGAATTTTTGCAGCGTCTGCAGCAACGGGGCATCTCCATTCCCCTGCGGCACATGGACAATTCTGCCGGCTTAATCAACTTTGAAAAGCATTATGAGCTGGTGCGCTCCGGTATTGTCACCTACGGCATGTACCCCAGCGAGGATGTTTCGTTTCAAAATCTTCCCCTGCGCCCTGCCCTGTCTTGGCACAGCCGTGTGACCCACGTAAAGCTGCTGCCTGCCGGACGGGAAATCAGCTACGGCGGCACCTTTGTCACCGAAAAGCCTACCATGGTAGCGACCATTCCCGTTGGCTATGCAGACGGCTACCGCCGCAGCCTGTCGGGGAAATTTTATGTGCTGATTCATGGCAAAAAAGCCCCCATTTTGGGCAAAATCTGCATGGACCAAATGATGGTGGATGTGACGGACATTCCCGGTGTCGCACCGGATGACCGGGTGGTGCTGGTAGGCAAGGACGGAGATGAGGAAATCACCATGGAAGCCATCGCCGCCGCCGCCGACAGCTTTAACTACGAGATGGTCTGCGGCATCAGCCGCCGGGTCCCCCGATACTACTGCCGCCAAGGGCAGATTGTTCACTCTGTTCATTATCTGCTGGACGATTAGAAAAAAGGTGAAGCATGACCAAACGAAAGAGAAATCCAAGCAAAGGCTATCTTGCTGTTATTTTGCTGCTGAGCCTGCTGCTGATTGCGCTGGTGGTGACGGCAATACGGCTGGAGGCAACGCCTGCTCCTGCCACAATCCCACCCACCGCCGAACACACACCCCCAACAACTGCACCAACCACTACCAAAATTGCCACTGCCAGCATTGCAAATACTGGAGATATGCTGATGCACAAGCCGGTATTCCAATCTGCGCTCCGTGGCGATACATACGATTTCAGCGAAACCTTTGCGTATTTTGACGATTATGTTTCTGCCGCAGACTTTTCGGTTGCCAATTTGGAAACCACCCTTGCCGGCAACAGCTATCCCTACTCCGGCTATCCCCAATTCAACTGCCCCGATAACATCGTGCTGGGGCTGAAAAACACCGGCTTTGACCTGCTGCTGACTGCCAACAACCACAGCTACGACACCGGAAGCACTGGCTTCTACCGCACCCAGCAGGTGATTGCGCAACAGGGACTTGCCCACCTTGGCACTGTCAGCGATGGTGATGCCCCTCTGTGGCAAATTCAAAACATCAACGGCATTTCTATCGGTATGCTGTGCTATACCTATGAAACGGACAACAACCCCGAGGTAACTGCCCTCAACGGCATCCCCCTAAGTCGGGACTGTGCCGCCTGTATCGGAACTTTTTCCTATAGCGAATTGGACCGCTTTTACGGGGAAATGGCAGAAAACATGGAGCAGCTTGCCGCCGCCGGAGCAGAAGCGGTGGTACTCTACATCCACTGGGGCGAGGAATACCAGCTGCAGGAAAATCAGCAGCAACGCACCATTGCTCAAAAAATGTGTGATTTGGGTGTGGATGTGATTGTGGGCGGACACAGCCATGTGGTGCAGCCCATGGCACTACTCACCTCCTCTACGCAGCCGGAGCAAAAAACGGTTTGCCTGTACTCCATGGGAAATGCCTTATCCAACCAAAGCCGGCACACCCTGCAAACCGCCCCCAACAAGGAATATACTGAGGACGGACTGCTATTCTCCTTTACCTTTGCCAAATATTCCGATGGCACGGTAATTTTGGAAAGCGTCCATATTCTGCCCACTTGGGTCTATCGCTGTCAAGCCAATACCCCCAGTGGCTTCCGCTATCAAATTCTTCCGCTGGACGAAGAAGCACCTCTGCCGGAAGAAATCCATTCCTTGGCGCAGGCGTCCCATGCACGCACCATGTCTGTTGTCGGTCCCGGTTTGGAGCAGGTGCAGCACTATCTTGCGCAGCTGGTCAATCAAACCGAAGCCAAACTAGGCGTAAAATAACACACCGGGCGTAAAACGCCCGGTGTGTTTATACCAAAGTCCTTATCTTGCAGGCATACAGATACGCCTGCTGATAATCCTCTACCGCCTTATAATGCCGCTCCAGCGCCTCATAGCCACTTTTCAGCAAATGCCGCCGCTGGCGCTCCATATCCTCCCGATAATAAAGACTGCTGCGGTCAACCTGCTCCAACAGCGGCACAGCAGTCAGTGCCTGCCCTGCCTCCAGCAGCTGCTTGCTTCGTCCCAATGTCGCCAACGCCAAAAGATAGCTATATTCCTCCTGCAGCAGCTCATCCGGCTGCTGAAACTGCTTCAATGCCTGCAGCACAGTGGCAAAATCCCGTTTTCCATAGGCTGCCCTTGCCTGCAGCATTACCTGCAAATTGACAGAGGCAGTCCCCTGCTCCTCTAAAAAATAGCTTACCGGCTTTCCCAGTTGGGATGATAAATACTGCAAGGTGGTCATGGAGGGGCGAGCCTTGCCACCCTCAATCTGCGACAGCATATTTCGGGTAATCATCTGCCCACAAAGCTGCCGCTGAGAAAGTCCTGCCTCCTGTCGGGCAAGCCGCAATTTTTCACCCAATTCCATATCATTCCTCCGGGTAATTATCATTTACCTGTATTATAGCAGAAAAGCTGCAAAAAATCCACCGTCATTAAAAATTCATTTGCTATTTTCTAAAAATTGCTATATAACTATGTCATAGGTTTTTCCAAATTTTTATATAAAGGTGATACTATGTCCGCTTTTCATCATAAACCCCTGCTGCGGCAGGCAGAAAATGCCGTCCAGCAGGCGCAGTATCCTCCAAAAAAGCTTGCCCTGCTTCACACCGGTGTTGCTGCCGGTGTCAGCCTTGTGCTGACGCTGCTGCATTATGGACTGAATATGGGCATCAGCGATACCGGCGGTATCAACGGCATTGGCACCCGTGCCATGCTGGAAACCATACAGTCTCTGCTGCAGATGCTTTCTACCGTTCTGACACCCTTTTGGAGCATCGGCTTTGTGATGGCAAGCTTGCAGCTTGCCCGGCAAAGCTCTCCCACCCCCAGCACTCTGCTATCCGGCTTTCGCCGTTGGGGTGCGGTGTTGCGGCTCACCTTCCTGCGAGTAGGCATTTTGATTTTGGGCACGATAATCGCAACACAGGTCGGCTCTGTTCTCTATGCCCTATCCCCCTTCTCTGAGCCCATGATGGTGCTGACAGAGCAAATGCTGTCTGCCGGAGTTGCCGACCCTGCTGCCATGCAGGAATTTGTGTCTTCACTGGACATGGAGGAACTAACCAAGCTGGTCATGAGTGTGCTGCCGTTTTTACTGATTCCCACGGCGGTGGTGCTAATTCCCCTGTCCTACCGGCTGCGGCTGAGTGATTTTGTGCTGCTGGATGAGCCCCAAAAAGGCGCTCTGTATGCTGTAGTCCGGAGCTTTCAGCTAAGCAAGAAAAATTGCCTTTCGCTTTTTTCGCTGGATTTGCATTTGTGGTGGTACTACGGCTTGGAAATTCTAATTGCCGTGCTTTGCTACGGCGATTTGCTGCTTCCGCTGTTTGGAATTAAGCTGCAACTGCAATCTGCAGTTGCATCGCTTGTGTTCTATGTTATCGCACTAGTGTGCCAATTAGGACTTTACACTTGGAAAAAAGCCCAAATTGCCACTACCTACGCCCTGTTTTACCACAATCTGCTGCCGAATAAGCAGCCCCAATAAAAAATCAGTACGCCGCCAAAAGCGGCGTGCTTGAGTATGTCAAAACCCTACCATCGCAAGGAGGATACAACATGATTGGTAGACTTGCCCGCTGCATTCGGGAATATAAATGGGCTGCAATTTTAAGCCCTGTGTGCATGATTGGAGAGGTAGCTATGGAGGTCACCATTCCACTGGTCATGAAGGTGCTGATTGACCAAGGCACAAAAATGCAAAATATGACCGTAGTGGTGCGGCAATCTATTTTACTGGTGCTGTGCGCCCTGTGTTCACTGGCATTCGGCGTTGCCTCTGCCACCTTTGCCTCCAAAGCCGGTACAGGCTTTGCCAAAAATCTGCGGCATGATATGTTTCATCGAGTGCAGGGCTTTGGCTTTTCCAATATCGACAAGTTTTCCACCTCCTCCATTGTCACCCGACTGACCAGCGATGTGGCAACATTGCAAATGGCATTTCAAATGATGATTCGCATGGCTGTCCGCAGTCCCATGATGCTGATTCTTTCCCTGATTTCTGCCCTGAGCATCAGCCCCAAGCTGAGCCTTGTGTTTTGCGTGGCACTGCCGATTTTAATTGCCACGCTGGTACTTTTGGTGCCCATGGTGTTCAAAATCTTTGACCGAGTATTCAAAACCTACGACAAGCTCAACAATGTGGTGCAGGAAAATATCCACGGAATCCGGGTCGTGAAAAGCTTTGTCCGTCAAGAGGAAGAAGTCAAAAAATTCACCGGCATCTCCGGCTCGATTTATAAGGATTTCTGCAAGGCTGAGCGCATTATGGCTATTAACAGCCCCGTGATGCAATTCTGCGTCTACGGCAGTATGCTTGCCATCTCTTGGCTGGGTGCCCACATGGTGGTTGCCTCCGGCGACAATGAGCTGCTGGGCTTAACCACCGGCGGTTTGAATTCTATGTTCGTCTACACCACCCAAATTCTCTCCAGCTTAATGATGTTCTCCATTGTCTTTGTAATGCTGACCATGGCTCGTGCCCCTTTGCTGCGGTGCTATGAGCTGCTGCAGGAAAACTCCGACCTGCTTTCCCCCGAAAGCGGTGCTGTCACACAGGTGGTTGACGGCTCTATTGACTTTGAAAATGTATCCTTCCGCTACAGTGCCACCGCCCAGCATCGGGCACTGAAGGAGGTCAGCCTTCACATTCCTGCCGGCAGCACAGTGGGCATTTTGGGCGGCACAGGCTCCTCCAAAACCACACTGGTACAGCTGATTCCCCGACTGTATGATGTCAGTGAGGGCAGTCTGAAGGTGGGCGGCGTGGATGTACGGGACTATGATTTGACCGTTTTGCGGGACAATGTTGCCATGGTGCTGCAAAAAAACGAGCTGTTTTCCGGCTCTATTAAAGAAAATCTCCGTTGGGGCAATAAAAATGCCACAGACGAGGAGCTGGAGCACGCCTGCCGCCTTGCCTGCGCCCATGATTTTATCGAGTCCTTCCCCGATGGGTATGACACGCATATTGAGCAGGGTGGCACCAATGTTTCCGGCGGTCAAAAGCAGCGGCTTTGTATCGCCCGTGCCCTACTGAAAAAGCCAAAAATTCTGATTTTGGATGACTCCACCTCCGCCGTGGATACCCGAACAGACAATCTCATTCGCAAAGCCTTCCGGGAGGAAATCCCCAACACCACCAAGCTGATTATTGCGCAGCGGGTTTCGTCTGTGCAGGAAGCAGACATGATTGTGGTCATGGACAACGGACAGATTGCCGCTGTGGGTACCCATGCACAGCTGCTGTCGTCCTGTGAAATCTATCAGGAAGTTTACAACTCCCAGCAGAAAGGAGAGGAATAATATGCCCCCCGTTCGGATGCGTGGTGACGGACGCAAAGCGAAAAATCCCAAGCAAACCCTGCTGCGGCTGCTTGGCTATATGAAAAAATATATTCCTGTCCTGTTTTTGGTAGCAATCTGCATTTTTGTGGCTGCCTTTGCCCAAACCACCGGCAGCGAAAACATCGGCAAGCTGGTGGATGATTTCATCGCCCCCATGGTGGAATCCGGCAAAACAGACTACCCTGCCCTTTTAAAATACCTCATCACCATTGGCTGCATCTTTGCCGCCGGACTGATTGCCAATTTCCTGCAGCAGTTTTTGATGGTTTCCGTCAGTCAGGGAACGCAAAAGCATATTCGGGATGAGATGTTTACCAAAATGCAGCGTCTTCCCCTGCGCTACTTTGACTCCAATACTGCCGGCAACCTCATGTCCCGCTACACCAGCGACATTGATACCCTGCGGCAGATGATTTCTCAGTCCATTCCCCAAACCGTATCCTCCATTGTCACCTTGCTGGTCATTTCTATCGCCATGATTCGTGCCTCTTGGATTCTCAGCATCGTCATGATATTTACCGTAGCGGGCATTATGGCAGTCACCGTTACTGTGGTGGGCAAGGCAGGAAAATTCTTTGTGGGACAGCAAAAATCCTTAGGCGCACTCAATGGCTATGTGGAAGAAATGATTCACGGGCAAAAGGTGGTCAAGGTTTTTAATCACGAGGAAACCTGCAAAGAAGAATTTGACAAGCTCAACGAGGAGCTTTACCGCAACGCCTATACCGCAGGCAAGCTCAGCAATATGATGGGACCCGTCAACAACAATTTGGGCTATATCCAGTACGCCATTTTAGCCATTGTGGGTGGCATTTTGGTGGTTTCCTCCAAGGGGGAGCTGCTGTCACTGGGCAATCTGCTGAGCTTCATGATTCTCTCCCGCAGCTTCAACATGCCCATCAGTCAGGTCAGCGGTCAAATCAACTCTATTGTCATGGCACTGGCTGGTGCAGAGCGAATTTTTGAGCTGATGGACGAAGCGCCGGAGGTAGATAACGGCTATGTGGCACTGGTCAATGCCGAAATAGACCAAGACGGCAGCATCAAGGAAGTGCCCCACCGCACCGGTCATTGGGCATGGCGGCATCCCCATCAGGCAGACGGCTCTGTCACCTACACCTTATTGCAGGGCAGCATCACCATGGACAGTGTTGACTTTGGCTATGTGCCGGAGAAAACAGTGCTGCACGATGTAACACTCTATGCCTACCCCGGTCAAAAAATCGCCTTTGTGGGTGCTACCGGCGCAGGCAAGACCACCATCACCAACCTCATCAACCGCTTCTACGACATCGCAGACGGCAAAATCCGTTATGACGGTATCAACATCAACAAAGTCAAAAAAGCGGATTTGCGCCGCTCCCTGGGCGTGGTGCTGCAGGAAACCAACCTGTTCACAGGCTCTGTGATGGATAACATCCGCTATGGCAATCTGTCCGCCTCGGATGAGGACTGTATTCGGGCAGCAAAGCTGGCAAATGCTCATGATTTCATTACCCGTCTGCCGGAGGGCTACGACACACTTTTGACCGGAAACGGTGCCAGCCTTTCCCAAGGACAGCGGCAGCTCATTGCCATTGCCCGTGCCGCTGTGGCTGACCCTCCGGTGATGATTTTGGACGAGGCAACCTCCTCCATCGATACCCGTACCGAGGCGCTGGTGCAAAAGGGCATGGATGCCTTGATGCACGGCAGGACGGTCTTCGTCATTGCCCACCGACTGTCCACCGTTCGGAACTCGGACTGCATCATGGTGTTAGACCAAGGGCGCATCATCGAACGGGGCACCCATGACAGCTTAATTGCCCAAAAGGGCACCTATTACCGGCTCTATACCGGAGATTTTGAACTGGAATAAAAAAATTGCCGCTACCATGGTAGCGGCAATTTTTCATTCTTCAATTTGTTCTTCCGGCACATTCTGTTTTCGGGTCAGCAGCGCCATAACCCCGGAAATAATCCCAATCAGCGCAGCGGCAAGCCCCACATAAAACCAGCCGTCCGCCAAAATTCGGCTCATATAATCTGTACCGCCATAATACAGCACCTGTCCGGCAGTCACTGCACAGCGAGCAGCCACCAACCCCGTCATAATCACAGTGCCAATGCAAAGCCCCTTCCATGGAAATTTTTTCATGGTCATTCCTCCAAAAATTCTGTTACCACAGCACAAACAACACCAAAATAATCAAAAATGCGAAATTAAACAGACTAAAGGTACGGATATAATATCCGGTTTTCCCCGGATTATGGACAGTATACTCCCGAAACGTAATGAGGCTTGCTAAGGAAGAAATCAGCGTGCCCACACCACCAATATTGACACCCAACAGCAGCTGCCGGTAATTCTCCGTAAACTGAGAGAGCAAAATTGCAGTAGGCACATTGCTGATAAACTGACAGGATAGCACACTCATCAGCAGGGTGCTTTTTTCCAGCAAACCGGAAAACAGCCTCCGCACCGCCTCGATGCGTGCCATGTTGCCGGAAAACACAAAGAAAAACACAAAGGTCAGCAGCAACGGATAATCCACCATTTTCAGTGCTTTCCGATCTGCAAACAAAAATACCAACGGAATCACCACCAAGCCAATGCCATAGGGTAAACCCCGAAACACAATGGCAATAGACAACGCAAACAGCAATAGATATAACACAGTTTTACCCACCGGTAGCTTGGTCTGCTCCGGCGTCATGGTCATAGGCTCGGGTTTCACAAAAATGAAACAACAAACGGTTATCAGCACCACGCTCACCGCAAAGGGCAGCAGCATAATCTGCATAAATTCCATGGTGGGAATTTGAAATTTGGTGTACAGATACAAATTCTGCGGATTTCCAAAGGGGGTCAGCATACCGCCCAAATTAGCGGCAATATTCTGCATAATAAAGGTAAACGCCATGTATTTCTGCTTGCCGGTGGAGCTGAGCGCCAAATAGCCCAAGGGCAGAAAGGTCAGCAACGCCATATCATTGGCGATGAGCATCGAGCCGATAAAGGTGATATACACCAGTGCCAGCACCGACAGTCGGGCATTGCGGAAGCAAAGCACGATTTTTCGGGCCAAGATATAGAAAAACTGGATATTTTTCAAGGCACAAACCACTGCCAGTACGCAAAACAGGCAGGTCAGGGTTTTTACATCGAAATAATCCAAATACGCCGCATCCGGCGGCACAAGCACCATGGTAATCAGCGCTGCTACCAGTGCCACCACCATCACCACATTCTTCCGCAAAAAGGAGGTGGTGTTGCGAATTACAAGCTGTCCGGTCATAAAATGTCTTCTTTCTATGTGGTCATTTCGGAGGCTATCATACCACATTTGTGAAAAAAAGCAACAAAAAAAAGCCGCAAAAGCGGCAAAAAAAAGAAATAACCCCTGACTGGTCAATCACTCACCTTGACCGTCAGGGGTTATTCCTCTGAATTCTTGGGTTCAATCATTGGGTAACCTCCCGTTCTACGGATTTGACACAGCCTTTCCTGACGAAATTTGAACTGCTTCCGTTTGGCATTCATTTCCCTACACTTCAAAAAATCTATATCATCGGAAGATAAGTGGAAAGGGCTCTGTCTACGAGAAGTGTTCTCTGCTTCTCTGTACTTAAATAGTAGCACAGCCAAGGGCTACTTTCAAGACGGGAATTTTCCCAAATATTTCTGTTCTTCTTTGGATAAAACACAGATTCTCCCCCCATCTTCCCCCACCGCTATTGACCGCAGCGAACAGTTTTGCTATAATAAATGTGTTGGGCTGGTCCTTTGACCAGCCCATTTTATTCTGTTTTTAAATCGACTGTGCTTGCAGCAGGCGGCTCAAATCCTGCCGAATTTCCACCGGCGCATCCATTGCAGCAATGCCGCAGAGCATCTCCTCCAGCGCAAACCGCCGTCCCAGCACTGCCTGCCGGAACTGCTGGCTGATGCTCCACTCCATAGCATCGGTGTGCAGCGCAGCATCTGCGATGATGCCGTCTGTCACCTGCAGCTGCACTTCTACGCCGCCCCAATCAAAGCGGTCCTCACAAGAAAAGCTGACACCGCAGGCTCTGCCGTAAAGCCAGTCCCAAGAGCCGTTGCGCTGGGATAGCGTTGCAATATAGGCTTCGTCCAAATCCGTTTTTTCCATTTTGGCAGCAGACAGCCCATAAACCTGCTCAAAGGCACGCAGCATTTCCTGTCCCATTCTCTCAACTGTCAGTTCAGGGCACAGCTCCTTCAAATTCACCACACGGGCACGGACAGAGCTGACGCCCTTGCTCTGCAGTTTTGCCTTAGAGGGCATCAAATACTGCCCTAGCTTGCTCATATCCACATCAATCAGCAGTGTGCCATGGTGATACGCCTGATTTTTATGCGCATAAAAGGCATTTCCGGAAAATTTCCGCCCCTCCACCAGCACATCATTGCGTCCGCTGACCTCTGCATTCAGCCCCAAATTGCGGCAGGCAGTCACAATCACCTGCAGCTGCTTCTGCAAATCATAGTTCTGCTTGGATACCAAAAAAGTAAAATTTAAATTGCCCATGTCATGATATACCGCACCGCCACCGGACAACCGGCGGGCAAGATGTCCCCCATCCTGCTCCAGTTCCGTGGTGCGGCACTCCACCCAAGGATTCTGATTGCGACCGATGACCACCGTATGCCGATTTTGCCACAGGTAGAGGATACAGCAATCCTCTCCCACCGTTTCCATCAGATACTGCTCCACCGCTAGATTGTAATAGGGATTATCCGATTGTCCAATATAATACAAAAGCTTATTAATCATAACGACTCCTCATAAATTGCTGTCGGATAACACCGCTTGTTTTCAGCTTATTGTAAATTCTGCGCTCTATTTTGTCAACCCGTTTCTCGTTAGAAGAAAAAGCAAAAAGCACACCGGAGTGGTTTCTCCGATGTGCTTTATTGTTCTCGTTCCCTGCGGTAATCTTCTGCTCTTGCCTCACTGCATGAAACAAAATGACCGGCTACAATTTCCCGCAGTGGCTGCCCCTTTTCCTGCTCCTGCGGCTGATATTCTACCCGTTTGCGGCGTTTTTCCACCCGTGGGTCGGGCAGCGGAATGGCAGACAGCAGTGCCTTGGTATATGGGTGCAGCGGATGGGCAAACAGTTCCTGCGCCGATGCCTGCTCTACAATTTTCCCCTGATACATCACCCCAATGCGGTCGGAAAAATACTTTACCACCGACAAATCATGAGCAATGAACAAAATGGTTAAGTGAAACTCCTTCCGCAGTTCATTGAGCAGGTTGATTACCTGCGCCTGGATGGAAACATCCAGCGCCGAAATCGGCTCGTCCGCAATCAGCAGCTGGGGCTTCATAATAATGGCACGGGCAATGCCAATGCGTTGACGCTGCCCGCCGGAAAATTCATGGGGATAACGCCCTGCGTGCTCCGGTAAAAGCCCCACCACCTGCAGCATCCGCAAGACCTCCTGCTCCAGCCGTTTTTTGTCCCGGATACCGGAAATAATCAAGCCCTCTGCAATGATTTCGCCCACTGTCATGCGTGGGTCAAGGGATGCCATGGGGTCCTGAAAAATCATCTGAATATCCGTCACCACACCGGTTTTTCGGTGGTCCTGCTTGGCATCGGCAAGAGCCTTTCGTAGCTGCCGCATTTGCTCCTTGCAAAGCGCAAGCTTTTGGGGGCTGCCTTCCTGTTTCAGTCGCCGCATTTCTTCCTGCTGCTGACGAATTGCCCTCCGATAAGACAGTGTGCCTACCGCAATGCGCTGATTTTGAAAATAAATGCTGCCGGAGGTGATGTTGTAAATCTTGATAATGGAGCGTCCGGTGGTGGTTTTGCCGCAGCCGGATTCCCCCACCAAACCAAAAACCTCACCGGGATAAATTTCAAAGCTCACATCGTCCACCGCCTTGGTTTGCCCGAAATATTGGCACAAATGCTCCACCCGCAGCAGCGGCTCTTTAGAAGAATGACTGCTCATGGTCTGCCCCTCCCAATCTTTTGTTCATTCTTGCAATGCGGTCGGTGATGGTTTTGGGAAGTGAAACCTTAGGCGCATCCGGATGCAGCAGCCAAGTGGCTGCCCGATGGGTTTCAGACACCTCAAACATCGGCGGCTGCTGCTCAAAATCAATCTCCATGGCATACTTATTTCTTGCTGCAAAGGCATCGCCCTTGGGAGGGTGTATCATATTGGGCGGCGTGCCGGGGATGGCATCCAGAGTCTCCTTGGTATCCAAATCCGGCATAGAGGACAGCAGTGCCCAAGTATAAGGATGCCTTGGGTCATAAAACACATCCTCCGCCGTACCGTATTCCACCAGCTTTCCGGCATACATTACCGCAATATCATCTGCCATATTTGCCACCACCCCCAAATCGTGGGTAATAAACAAAACCGACAGCCGATGGTCTGTCTTTAACCGGTTAATCAGCTCCAAAATTTGGGCTTGTATGGTCACATCCAATGCCGTGGTCGGCTCATCGCAAATCAAAATTTCCGGCTCTGCCGCCAACGCAATAGCAATCACAATTCTCTGCCGCATACCGCCGGAAAATTCAAAGGGATATTGCTCAAACCGCTTTTCCGGCTGGCTGATACCCACCTCCTGCATCAGCTTCAGTGCTTTCTCCCTTGCCGCAGACGGGCTGATGCGCTGCCGCTTGGGTAATGACCGGTTTTTCAGCAAAATCGACTCTGTAATCTGCCTGCCCACCTTCATAATAGGATTCAAGCTGGACATGGGGTCCTGAAAAATCATAGCAATGCCATCGCCCCGAATCTGGCATAGCTCCTGCTCGGAAAGAGAGAGCAAATTTCTGCCGCCATAGCGGATTTCGCCCCCCTCTACCACCGCATTGCCTGCCAAAATTCCCATAATAGCACGAGAGGTAACGGATTTTCCGGAGCCGGACTCCCCCACAACGGCAAGGGTCTTTCCCCGTTCCAAATCAAAGGAAACATCCCGCACCGCCTGCACATTGCCGCCGGAGGTGTGAAAGGACACCCTCAGATTTTTCACCTGCAAAATTTTGTCCATGGCTCAACCTCCTTGCGCCTATTTTTCCGCAAAAATCATTTTCATTTTGCCCCAGTACATCAAAAATATGTGCGATTGATGCCCTTTGCTTTCAAAAACAAAAGCCAGTCGGAAGTTTCTCTCCCGACTGGCTTTATTATAAGATTATCGATAGTTTAATCTGCCGTTTTGGCTTTCCACATAGGCTGCCCATTGTGCATCCGTATAGTCCCAAGCGGTCAAACGCAGCGTCGCCTCTGGCTCGCTGCCGGACTGCAGCTGCCGGCTGACCAGCACCACATCCTGCACTGAAGCGAAGGGAATGGCGCAGTAGCCATCCAGGAATGCCCGCTCCATCGCCGTTTCGATTTGCAATTTGACTTCGGCAGATGCCTGGGCATAGACACCGTTTCCTGTCAGCGACTGGTTCCATTGCTGCCAGGTTTTAATGATCGGCTGCCCTTCCAGCTGGATGGTCAGCGTTTCCGTTTCCGGATTCCAGCAGTCCAGCGTTCCGACGAAGGGATACACGCCGGAGCTGTTCCATGCGCCCCAGCAGATAGCGGTTTCTCCCACCGGAATATCGTCAAACCGTCCGGAGCTGCCGTCCACCAGCTGCAGCTGCAGCGTTCCAAAGCCGGAACCCACCAGCGCATCATTGATATAGCGGTTGAGCTTATCCACCTGATACTGACCAAGGGCAACATCTGTCTTGCTAGCTTTTCCAATGCTCAAAACGATCGGATCGCCGGCTTTATATACGCCCTGCTCCACCAGCTCTTTGCAGGCAAGGCTCATCTGCTCTCTGGCTGCAAGAAGGTTATAGCCATCAATGGCAACAGACGAATGCTGCAAATAATCTACCGGCTCCCACGGCTCATTGAGGGGAGCAAAATCCCTGCGGTTAAACGCCAACGCTAAGGCCTTGCGGAAATTCAGATTGCTCAGCACCACCGCATTATGATTATCCCATTTTTTATCCAACTGCTGCAGCCACTGTGAATCGCAGCACAGAGAAAATACCAAGGTTTCGCCTTTGCTTTCACTCTGCAAGAATTTGGATTTTCCATAGACAATCAAATCAGACCCTTGGAGTGCCCAATCCGACAGCTTTCCCTCCAAAAATCTTTGCTTGGCTTCGCTGTAGGGCATAATGTCGATGATAATATCCGTGGTCTGATACTGCCGCAAAACGGCGCCATCCACCAGATAATCCGTAAAGGACAATAAATTGCCGTATTGATCCTTTTCATAGCCGTACCAGTGCTGATTTTGCGCAAACCGCACCTGCCGGCCAGACTCCATAAACACCATTTTCCACGGGCCACAGGACATGGTGCTGGACATGCTGGTACCATAATTTGTCGTCAGCTGTCCACCGACGCTGCGCAAGCCCGCCTCATACAGCGGCTCGTAAACCAGCCAGCCATAGGTCAGCTTGTTCATCAAATCGCTCCACTGGGTCTTGCTCTGGCAGACATAAATCAGGGTGTGGTCATCCACCTTATATAAACCAACGGAATCCCAGCCTGCGCCATAAAACGCGTTGGCATCCAAAATCGCGATATTGGATGCATTGGCTGTACCCACCTCCAAATAGTCGGCATAGACCTCATAAATGCCGGCGGCAGACACCATTTTCCCACTGGCCGGGTCAATATAGCGCTGCTGTGAGGTGATGTTTTCCCACTGGGGGCAAGCGTTGCCTCTGGCATCCACCGCATTTTTCAGCCCCGCAAAGCTCCACAGGTTCAAATAAAGCGCTTCTCCGGCCGCCAGTGCCTCCCCATTGCTCCGGTAGCCCATGGTGGCAACGCCCTTATAAACACCCGACTCTTTGGAAAAATAATACCGCCCCGCACCTGCCAGTGCCGCAGAGCCGGCAAAATACCGGCTGGCATGCAGATTTTTCATTTCGGGATTCAGCAGCTGCTGCATGGAATAAAGATAGTCATCTGCTGTGATTGCAGCTCCATTTTCCCATTTCATGTCGGGATTGAGCTTGATTTCAAAAACATAGCCCTCTGCTACGCTGCGAATGTTTTCATTCTGCGCCACATCTACCTGATAGGCAATCAAATCATCCCGGTGGGTTGCCGTCACATCGGTTACGGACACCGCCCCATCATATACCCATTGCATTTGCCCCGTGGCAGTATCCCGCACCGCAACGCTAATCAGCGGCGTTGTCAAATAGCCCAGGATACCCATTTCGTCCTCCGGACAGGTATGGGGATTCCAGTTTTCCTTCAAGGCAGTTGTATAGCTGCGGTATGTATAGGAAGTCCTGCCGCCCTCGTCTACCACCGGTTTTGCAGGGCCGCCCGGAACGGTGGGCTCTGTGGCGATGCTGGGCGCTGTGGGCTGCGCCGTACTGGACGCTACAGGATTGGGCGTACAGGCACACAGCCCCCACACCATAATCACTGTCAGCAACAGCGCCAAACCCTTTTTCCCTTTCATGCAGGTCCCTCCTATCCGTGTCATTTTATACAGTATATCACATCCTTGCAAAAGAATCGAGAAAAATTTTTCATTTCCTTCTCTCTGCCAAATATCGCCGGCAAAACAAATAGCACCCACACCGGGCAAACCCCTGTGTGAGTGCTAATTGTTCATGTTTCAATATCCTGCGATCCAGAAGCTCGCATTAAACGGGCGGCTGATAGAACTTTACATACCAAATGACGGCCAACACAGCGCCAATAAGCAAGAATGTCAAACCTGCTACCAAAATGCACTGTTTTCCTGTCCTTTTTTTCTTGGCCATTTTGCGTTCACGATACTGCGCATACACCTCATGACGCTTCCTGCCCATGGGAATAAAGGCCAGTGCCACATTTCTCAAAACAAAGCCAATGCCGATCAATGCGCCCTCATCGCTAATATAGAGCATACCAACAAACAATGTCAGCACAGCACCCGAAACGAAGAAACCATCGGATAAAACTTGAATATTTACCGCAATACTGTCCGTAAAAAAGCCTCGGATCCAGCAGACAATCAGCGTAATCAGCGAAGCTACGCCAAAGCTGACAAGATACCTTGTCAATATTCCCTTTTTTTCCTGTTCCATCGTGTCGTAACCGTCCGTTTCATTATTTTAGCATTTGCCGATACTTTTCTTCCTCTGCATTGTTGCAGTACACGAAATGACCGGGAGAAATCTCACGGAATGTGGGCTGATCCACAGAATAATCGTGTTCCGCCAGCGGATTGTAGGTCATTCTGGTGCGCTGCTTTTCATACACCGGATCGGGCAGCGGAATGGCCGACAGCAAAGACCGGGTATAAGGATGCAACGGATTCTTGAACAGCTCATCCGAATCGGCAAGCTCTACCATTTTACCAAAGTACATAACGCCAATTCTGTCGGAAAAATACTTAACAACCGAAAGGTCATGGGCAATGAACAAAATGGTGAGTCCAAGACGATCTCTCAAATCATTCAGAAGATTGATAACCTGTGCCTGAATGGAAACATCCAATGCGGAAATGGGCTCGTCCGCGATAATCATTTCCGGCTGCATGATGATTGCTCTTGCAATGCCGATTCGCTGACGCTGACCGCCGGAGAACTCATGGGGATAGCGATCCGCATGCTCCCGAACAAGGCCAACCATCTCCAGGATTTCATACACCTTCTCGTTGATGTACTCCTTATCGGTAATTCCCTTGATCACCAGGCCCTCTGCAATAATCTCACGCACCGTCATACGGGGATCCAGAGATGCAATGGGGTCCTGGAAAATCATCTGAATCTGGGTAATCAGGCGGCTCTTCTTGGCAACACGGCACTTGGTTTTCAGTTCCTTCTTCAGCGCCTTTATCTGTACAGGATCACCCTCTGCTCTTATGAGCTTCTGGGCATATTCTTCCTGCAGGGCTTTGACCTGGGCCTCGGCGTAGTTTTTATCCACCGCCTTAATATCCGCTTTTGCGTCATTTATCAGCTCTCTGTTCTTTTCCAGGATGGCATCCAGCTCTGCCTTGCTGATTTTCTTGTCAGAAAAATCTTTTCTGGCCTGCTTCATGGCATCCTTATAAGCCCGTGTACCCGAAGAGACTCTCTGCCCCTTGAAGTACACATTGCCGGAGGTGATGTTATAAAGCTTGATGATAGAACGGCCTGTAGTGGTTTTGCCACATCCGGACTCGCCAACAAGGCCAAAGGCCTCTCCCTTTTTGATCTCAAAGCTGACATCGTCAACCGCCTTCAGATCCTTGCGCCCCATACGGAAGTATTGACAAAGATGGTCTACTTTTAACAAAACATCGTTATGCATCTCCATGTTTGCCTCCTCTTTCTTCCATACGCTTGATACGTTCGGTGATAATCTTCGGAATTTCCACCTTCGGAGCATTGGGATGGAGCAGCCAGGTTGCCGCATAATGGGTGGGAGACACCTCGTACATGGGCGGCTGCATCTCAAAGTCAATCTCCAGCGCGTACTTATTTCTCTCCGCAAACGCATCGCCGACGGGCGGGTAAATCATATTGGGCGGCGTGCCGGGAATGGCATCCAGCTTCTCGTTAGTGTCCAAATCAGGCATAGACGAAAGCAGTGCCCAAGTATAGGGATGCTGCGGATTATAGAACACCTCGTTGGCGGTGCCATATTCCACAATCTTACCTGCGTACATAACCGCAATTCGATCCGCCATATTCGCAACAACGCCCAAATCGTGGGTGATGAAGATGATGGAAAGGTTGTGCTCCTTCTTCAGCTTGTTAATCAGCTCCAGAATCTGCGCCTGAATGGTCACATCCAATGCAGTGGTGGGCTCATCACAAATCAGAATGTCGGGATTTGCAGACAGCGCGATGGCAATCACGATTCTCTGACGCATACCGCCGGAGAATTCAAAGGGATACTGTCTGAAACGGATACGAGCCTCGGGAATACCGACCTCCTCCATCAGCTTGATTGCCTTTTCCTTGGCAATTCGCTTGGTCAGGGTGTAAGCAACCTGAGAAGCCTTTTCTCTTAGGTAATCCACAATCTCCGTGCAGCGCTTTTCCACATCAAAAGACTGGGCCACATCAACGTCTGCCTTGAATTTGTTCATAACACGGCTGATAACGGAAACGATGGTTTCAATCTGCTTTTCAGGCGCAATGACAGACTTGGGAACAACCTTCCAGTCTACCCGCTTACCCTTTGCAAGAAGCGCCTCTCTCTTTGCGGTTTGACGCGCAAAACGGGCCTCTTCCTTGGGGTTGTTCTTAATGTAGAAGAAGTATTTTTCCACTTCTCTTTCCAGCGCACCGCCAATGGTATATGCCACATTATCCTTGACAACGGACAGATGGTCAATGGCAGACAAAACGCTCTTGTTAACCTTTTTGCAGACATCAGCCGCATCTTTTGCATTCACATTGCCACCTTTGAAGAAGTCGATGGCCTCCTGCAATGCAACAATGGCGTTTTTCTTGTTAGAAAGCGCCTTGTCGAAGGAATGGCGAACAGCAATTCTCTCCAGGTTGGTAAACTCCGTCAGGAAGTTTTCTGCAAAGAACTTCTGGGCTGTTTCGTTGGCCTGTGCAACAGGCATTTCGCTGAGGTCAGCATGGGGGTTCTTGAACACATAGTAGCCAATGCTGAAGAAGTCATGCTGAGGCTGTGCAATCATCTCCTGGGCGGTCTTTTTGATGGCATCCAGAACCACAACGGTTTCCTCAGACACATCCTTGCGCACCGTAGACATGGTTACCACTTTCTTGATAGAATCTCCCAGGGTTACCTTTGCCTTTTCAACCTTCTGGACATTCTTCAAGGCTGCCAGGTGGGCATTGAGTGCCTCGCCGTATTTGCCGACAAAATACTTATTGTCGGTGTCCTTAATTTTGCGCCGAACCAGATTCAGCGTAGAAATGACATCCGCTTTCTGCTTCTTTTCCGCCAGGAACAGGAAGTCCTCCACGATGGAAATAAGTTCCTCTGTGGCGGTACGGGCGTCATTATAGCTATTTTCCAGCTTCAGTGCCTGAATGCTGAAGTTATCAAAGGTCTTGATAAACTTGTCAACATCCTCCCCAGAAATGCCGGCATTTTTCTGCTCTGCAAGGGCTTCCTTCATCATGACAGAAAGCGTTACCAGCATCTTGTTGAAGGTTTCACGGCCTTCCTTACGGTTCGCCTTGTTTTTCAGCAGCATTGCCTCGGTAATCTGCCGGCCAATGCGCATAATGGGGTTGAGGGAAGACAACGGATCCTGGAAAATCATGGCAATCTTATCGCCACGAAGCTTGTGCATTTCCTCCTCCGGAATACGCACCAGGTCCTGTCCATCATACAAAATCTCGCCGCCCTCATAGATGGCGTTCACGGCGGAGATGCCCATGATGGCCTTCGAAGTAACCGACTTACCGGAGCCGGATTCGCCAACGATTGCCAGCGTTTCGCCCTTATACAGGTCAAAGGAAATGTCGCGAACTGCCTGGACCTTGCCTGCATCCGTACGGAAGGATATTTTCAGATCATTAACTGATAATTTAACTTCTTTACTCATACTTAATCCTCCGAACCTCTCAGTGACGGATTGAACGCATCACGCAAGCCATTGCCAAACAAGTTAAAGCTCAGCATTAGCAAGACCAGGAATGTACAGGGGAACAGTGCAACATAGCCTGCATTGGCCATAACGGACTGCTGTCCTGCGGCAATCAGCGTACCGACACTGGTGGTATTTCCGGCCTCGAGATTGATGATGCCCAGGTAAGAAAGGCTAGTCTCCGAGTAAATCATCGAGGGAATGACCAGGGCAATGCTGGTGACGATGGTGCCAAGGCCATTGGGGAAAATGTGCTTGAACATAATTCTCGTATCACGAGCACCCAGGGTTCTCGCTGCCAGAACATATTCCTGATTCTTAAAGCGGTAGAACTGCATACGGGTTGTACCCGCCATGCCAATCCATCCGGTGACGAAGAAGGAAATGAGCAACACCAAAACCTGGCTGGAGGCACCTATGTGATACTTTAGAAGCGTAATAACAATCATCGTCGGCACGGAACCCAGGATTTCTGAAAATCTCTCCATGCACAGGTCGATTTTTCCGCCAAAATAGCCGGAAATAGAGCCCCAAACAACGCCAAAGATGAAGTTTACGGCCGCCACCACGATGGCGAAAATGAAGGAGAATCTTGCACCGTAAGCCAGACAAGCGAAGATGTCCTTGCCGGTGGCGGTGGTGCCGAACCAGAAGCAAGGCTCACCGATTCCATCCTTCTTCACCTGGGTGTGCTGATAGATATAGTATTCGTAATATTCGGCTCTGACTTCAATACCGCCGTCAACCTTACGGCCATAGGCATAATGATAGTGCTTGCCGTTCTGCTCCACGCCATCCTCTCCTTCAATACGGAGGGAATTGTAGGGCGCAATCAGGCCGGACTTGGTGCCAATTTCCTGCTTCCAATAGTTGGGAATCAGATTGCCTTCCTTATCCAGCTTGGGACGCAGCGTAGAAGCCTTGACATTTTCTACCTTGTAGTAAATGTTGGCGTCATACTTATTCTTTTCTACAGTAGGACGGTCCGACAGCTTCACGATGGGATACAGCACCTGTCTACCGGTCTCCAGCTGATACGCCTGGATATTGTCAAACTCTTCTTGAGAAATAACCTTATACTTACCGAAGCCAATGCCATAGTAAGTGTCGTAACGATAGGAATAAACCGCAACGCCTTCGGCGTCCACGCTCTCGGTGTACTCGCCGCCCTTAATGACATCTCTACCGGTTTCCTGGGCAAGGGCATAGTCCTTCATAAAGCCCAGGTAGTTGGTGGTCTTCTGCCGACCGCCATCCCAGAAAGGAATACCCTTTTCCGCAAAAATGGGATTTTTGGGCGTCACATAACCATAGGTCATGTCATAGTATTTCGGCTGGAAGGGAGTGAAGAAAGGCGCAAGAATGGCAAACAGCACCAAAAAGGTAATGACGATGCCGCCAACAACCGCACCCTTATTCTTCGAGAAACGGCGGAAAGCGCCCTGAAAATAGCTAACGGGCTTGGTATCAAACTTACTGTCATGCTGCAGATCTCTGCCCTTGGCAAATTGGAATTTTTCAGCGGGGATGTTATTAAATTGATTCGTCATAATTTACTTCGCCCCCATTCTGATTCTCGGGTCGATAAATCCATAGCTAATATCAATCACGATACCCGCAGTCAAACTAACCAGCGTATAGAAGCCGGACAGCAGCATGAAGAAGTCATAGTCCTGGAAGTTGATGGAGTTCAGATAAAGTCCGCCAACGCCATTGATGGCAAACATCTTCTCAATAATCAACGAGCCGGACAGCACAGAGATGAATTCACTCAAAATAGACGGGAAAATAACCACCATGGAGTTACGCATGGCGTGTCTATAAATTGCCTGCCGCTTGGTCAGACCCTTAGTACGGGCCAGCAGCATAAACTCACCGGTCAAAACCTCAGAAAGCTCCGCACGGGTAAACCGGGCGTAGCCGGCAATGGAGCCCAGGCACAACGCAAACACCGCAGGCAGCATGGAATGGAAGACCGGCCAGGTAAAATAGTCGTTGCTTGTGGACATGGTAAGTGGGAACCATCTGAGCTTAAAGCAGAACACATACTGCAGCATCAATGCCAAAACGATAGACGGCACCGAGATAAGCAAAATAATAAAGATATTGATCACTTGATCCTGCCACCTGTTCTTTTTCAGCGCAGCAAGAATACCCAGACCGAGGCCGATAGGCACACCGATCAGGGAGGAATAAATATTAATCAAAATCGTGGGAGGAAGGTGACTAACGAACACTTCCCAAATAGGCATGCCAACATACTCGCCGTAGGTAGTTGCGATACCAAAATCACCGTCGGTAAAAATTCTCTTGATGTAATTACCGTACTGCAGGAAAATGGGCACTCTATCATAGTGATAGACGCCATTTTCGCCCTCTTGGACGTTGGTGATCCAACCTCTACCTTCCAAGGTGGCGTAAATGATTTTGGGATCCTGACCAGGGAGCACATTAACAGGAATGGGCAGCAGCTTGATCAGCGTAAAACACATTGTGAAAATAATGAGGAATGTGAACAGCATCAAGCCCAGACGTTTCGTCACATATTTAAACATATACATAGGGCATTCTCCTCTGTTTTGTTGTTTTCCAATTCAAAGTTCGTGGCTTTATGCACCGCATCATACGATCAAAAGAAGGTATCGAATTACCCCTGCGTGCATAGAAAGCGCACCGCATAAAACTGAACTGTTCTGGACGTCTTTTGTCTTGAATGATTGGCTCTGCTTGCCAATCAAAGGCTCAGAATGTAGGCAAAGGGGTTGTTTTTTTACAGAATCTGAAAATTCTGTTTTCATTTAAAAAGTTGCGAAATTAACCATTTTTTACGGGAAATGCAATTTTTCCAAACGTGCAAATCAGCGGTGAGCGTTTTTTCCGCTCACCGCCGTTTGCATGAATTTAAGTGATCGTATTATTGAACTGTAAAGAAATTACTCGGACTTCTTATATTCAGCGGACAGATCGTTGTTGTTAGCCTTCACATAGTCAGCCCACTCAGCGTCGGTGTAGTTGACTTCCATGTAACGCATACCGCCAAAGCCCATGAAGGTGTTCTCTTCGGTGGAGAACTGGCTGAACTTAGCACCCAGGAAGGAGCCGCCGGACTCGGAGATCAGCATGACAGAGTAGCTCTTGCCGATAACGATCTCTTCCAGAGCGGACAGGATGGTCAGACGAGCTTCAACAGGAGCGAAGCCAGCGCCCCAGTTGTAGGTCACAGGCTGACCTTCGTCCTCTGCCAGACCGTTCAGGCAGAAGAACCAGTTCTGGATGCTCATGGTGATGGTCTCACCAGCGCCTTCGTAGTCACCGGCGGGCAGAGTCAGAGTCATGTTCTCAGCGCCGGTGTTCCAGTACATGTGGTAGTTCAGGTCATCGTCGGGGTTCGTGAATGCACCAATGATGTTGAAGGGATCGAAGGGGTTGCCGGAGAAGCCGTAGCCGAAGCCGATCTGAGTAGCGCCGGAACGGAAAGCCTCAGACCACTGAGCGCCTGCGGAGGCGTCGAAGACCAGCTTAATCTTGCCTTCCAGAGCAGTGCCAACGGTCAAATCATTCAGAATGTCCTGCAAGTAGTCGCAGCGGAATCTCTGCTTGTCGTTATCAACGCTGGAGCCGTAAACGATGGTGATGTCCTTGGTGGGATCATAGCCATAGTGATCAGCATTGGCCACGAGGATGTCAGCAGCTTCCTTCATCTTCTGCTTTGCCAGAGTGGGGTTGTAGCCGGTCAGAGTCTCGTAAGCCTCTTCCAGGCTCAGACCGTTCAGGTTGCCGGTGCCCCAAGTGCCGTCAGCAGCCTGGGTGTAGCCATAAGCGCGCAGCACGCCAGCCTGAGCGATGGGGTTGTTACGGTAGATACCGCCGTCTTCCAGATCGGGAGCGTTCTCAACGTCGTAGTAGTAGCCGACGGAGACCAGGCCGAAGCAAGGAGTAGAGCTGCCGGGCCAAATCTTCTCAACGATATCGCTTCTGTTCAGGCCCAGGTTGAATGCCTGTCTGAACTCCTGGATAGCCAGGATGCCGTTGTTGTTGCCGCTTTCCTTCAGAACGGGCAGGTTGCTGTACAGCTGCATGCCGAAGGTACCGGTAGCGGTGGTGGTGTAAGTAACATACTTGGAATCGCCGTACTCAGCGACGTTCTCAGTCTGCAGGGAAGCGTCGTCGTACTCACCGGCCAGGAAGCCCATCCAACGAGTGGACCACTCCTCGACCTTACGGCAGTTAATAGCAGTAACATTGTACTGGTTCTTGTTCTCTTCCAGGTTCCAGCCATACCAGTGGGGATTCTTCTCCAGGCGGTAGTGGCTACCAGCCTCGAACTCTACCAGGGTGTAGGGGCCCCAGCTAGCGGTGGTCTCCAGAGAGGAGTTGTAGTTAGAGGTCCACAGAGTAGCACCGGGAGCGGGCTCCTTCTTGCAGGACTCGTACAGGTCTTCCTTCACCAGGGGCAGGCTGGACATGTAGTAAGCAGCCAGGTAGGACAGAGAGCCATCCTCACGCAGGAAAGTCAGGGGGACGTCGAAGCAAACAACGATAGCGTTCTCGTCTTCAATGGCATACATACCAACATCTTCCCAAGCCACATTGCGGTTGGTGTTCTCAACATAGATGCCCAACCAAGAAGCGTAGGCCTGACCAACTTCAACATACTGGTCGTATCCAGCGGGAGCACCTACAGCGAAGTAGTAGTCCCACAGCATCTTGCCGGAGAAAGCATCTTGAATCTCCTCGTTGGCGGGATCAGCCCAAGCATCAACGGAGTTGTAAACAGTCTCATCGTTGTAGGGAACCCAGTTGGGACAAGCGTTGCCTTCGGCATCAACATAACCCTCAGCGCCGTAGAAGTTCCAAACATCCAGCACAATGGTCTCGCCAGCAGCCAGAGCTTCAGCGTTGGTGGCATAGCCCAGCGAGCCGACCATCTCGTAGACGCCTTCCTGATTCTGGAAGAAGTAGTTACGAGCGTTCTGAATACGCAGGCTTTCGTAGTACAGGTTAGCGCGGAAGTTCATGAAAGCGGGGTCCAGCTGAGCCTTCATGGAGTACTCGAAGTCAGCAGCGGTGATGGGAGTTCCATCGTTCCACTTCAGGTCGTCACGCAGGGTGATCTTCCAAGCGTAGCCGCCCTTTGCCTTCTGCTCATCGGTGTAGCCCCACTTAGCATCGACGACAGCTGTCACATCCTCCAGCTTGGTAGCTGCGGAGAAGTTGGTGGTGTAGCCGCCGGGGACAATAGCGTCCTTGTTGATGGAGCCATCGGGGTTGAACTTCTCATCGTTCTCGAACTTATAGTCATAAGTAAAGAACGAAGATCCAATGTAACTCAGAATCTGGGTATCATTGTTATCAGCGTAGGTCATTTCGTTCCAGTTGCTGGGCATGGTCTGAGTAGTGGTGTTGTACTCAGCCTGCTTAAAGACAGCAGGAACGATAGCGGGATCAGTGGGATCCTGGCTGCCGCTGGGAGTAGTGCTGGGTGCAGTGCTGGGAGCAGCGGGCTTACAAGCTGCCATACCGAACACCATGGTCAGAGCCAGCAGTAATGCGAGCAGTTTCTTCATGTTCATTTTCCTCCTGAAATAATATTCCCCCGCCAAAGACGGAAAGAAATAAAATAATAGTCGCACAGGGTGCCCGGAAAGAACAAAGATCCATGTCGGGCATGGACCGTGTCCCTCCCAAATGCACATCTGTGCAAACTGTGTGATACAGTATAACATAATTTTTCAGCATAATCAAGGGAGAATTCAAAAATATTTCAAATATTTTTACCAGTATTTCACCTAAAGGCGGGCAATTATTTCCATTATTTTTATTTGTTTTGCATAATTTTCAATGGTTATCTGTCTGCAGTAGACAGATTTTAATCTTTTGTTCACAAACTGTGGAATTTAATTTTATGCATTTATGCAGTATTTATACAAAATCATGTATCTTCCGCTCCGGCATCATCCGCAAAAATCGCCCCGGACAGCGCCCGAATATTTTCAAAAGCAATGACTGTTCCACCCGACAGCACCAGCCGCTGCCCTAGACTATCCACCTGCACTGCCCTGCCCACCTGCGTCTGGTAGCTGCCGCCCCGCTTTTGGCTGTCGGGGGTAAAAAATGTAACCGCAATTTCCGGTTTTTCCTCCAAATGCCGCTGCAAAAGCAAAAGCTGGCTGTTAATATAGGCAATTTCGCTTTCATCCAGCTCCGTCACCTCCTCTGTCAATCGGGCGGTTTCCGCAATCACCGCCTCATAGCCCGTCAGTGCCGCAAAGGGCGCAAACTGAGCTGCCCTACCGGTCTGCGACATGGGCAGCCGTTTGGGAGACACCGGATGGGCTAAACGGGCAATTTTTCTGTATTTTTCTTCCATACCTGCCTCTACTTTCGATGTCCGCCTACCTGCCGGTTTCTCTCCCGTGCAGTAGCGCCCTGCTGAAAATTCATTCCCTTTAAAATGGCGTTTTTCCCAAATTTATTTTTAATGAGCAGCAGCGCCTCCTGCCGCCGCCGTTCTCTTTGCTCCTCCCGCTCCCGTTTTTCCTGCCCATCCTCAAAAAAATTCAGCTGCACCATTTCACACCCCTGCGGCAGCTTTCCCTCCGGCAGTACATGATTAGCAGTGATATTCAGCCGCCGTACCAGCAAATTCTGCTGCAAAATTTCATCACACAGCCCCATCATCTTCTCCATCATCCTTCGGGTAGAGGAGGTATGCCCTCCCAAATTGACCGTTCCGGTGCTGTGCTTTGGAATGGCACGCCCATACACATCCGTCACCACCTCACCGGTATAAACAATATCACTGCGAATAAGGCTCTCCCTATCATAGCCGATGGTCAACACCAGCTGGTCGGTTTTCAGCCTTTTTGCCACCAAATCCAGCGCCAGCGCATCCGTCATCTCCTGAATAATGAGTCTTGCCTTTTCTGCGGAGTAAGGCTCGGTCAGCACCTGTCCGGAGGAAAGGCAGTTGGTCGCCGGCGTATAGGCTTTGATTTGTTCCATGGTGCAGCTCTCCCAGCCCCAAGCATGGTCAATCAGCAGCTCCGCATTGATACCAAACAGCCGATACAGCAAATCCTCATTATAATACTCCCCTGCTCCGCCCACAGAGCAAAGCGCCACATCTCCCATGGTGTACATTCCGTATCGCTCCAGCTTTCGGGCATAACCCCGACCAATGCGCCAAAAATCCGTCAAGGGGCGGTGATTCCACAGCTCTTCCCGATAGCTTTCCTCATCCAGCTGGGCAATCCGCACCCCGTCTTTGTCTGCCGGCATTTTCTTTGCCACAATGTCCATTGCCACCTTTGCAAGATACAAATTTGTACCGATGCCTGCGGTGGCAGTAATGCCGGTTTCCGCCAGCACCGCCCGAATGAGGCGCACCGCCAATTCATGAGGCGTTTGATTGTAGGTTTTCAAGTATGGTGTCAAATCAATAAACACCTCATCAATGTAATACACATGAATATCCTCCGGCGCAATATAGCGCAGATAAACCTCATAAACCTTGGCAGACACCTCCATATACCGCCCCATCTGGGGGCAGGCAATGTGAAAATCCGCCTCCAGCGCCGGATTTGCCGCCAGCTCAAGGCTGTTTCTGGATTTTCCCGTAAATTGATGGTGAGGAGCGTGCCGCAGCCGTTCCAAATTTGCTATTTTCGTCTGCTGAATGGCTTCAAACAGACGGGCACGACCGGAAATTCCCAACGCCTTTAATGCCGGAGAAACCGCAAGGCAGATGGTTTTTTCCGTTCTGCTTTCATCCGCCACCACCAGCAGCTCCGTCATAGGGTCAAGTCCCCGATGAATACATTCCACCGAAGCATAAAAGGATTTTAGGTCAATGCACAGATAAAAGCGCTCCTTCATCACGCCACCTCCCTTTGTCCTTATTATATAATACGAACATTCGTTTGGCAATAGGAAAATTTTGAAGGCGTGCTGCCCTTGCAGCACGCCCTTTTTATCCAAATTTTTTATCAAACGCCAGCCGCAGCCCGTTGTTCTGTATCACCGTTCCGCAATAGGCAAAGCCGTTTTTCTGCAAAATATGCCGCATCCGCTTGTTGTCCTCATGAGTATCAATCCGCAGCACACGCACCCCGTTTTGCAGACAAATTTCCTCTGCCAGCCGGAATGCCACCGCCGACAGCCCTTGCTGGCGGTAAGACTCTGCAATGGCAATGCGGTGAATGACGCCGTATTTTTCATCATACCGCCAAGCGCCCACAATATCCGGATAAGAGCTATCGCCGTCAAAGCCAAGATACAAATACCCTGCCACCTGTCCGTCCACCCGTAGGGCATAGCCCTTTTGGCTGCGCAAATCCTCCTCCAACATTTCTTGCTTGGGAAAGCCGTCACACCACTGAAAAAAGCCCTGCTGCCGCTGAAATTCCCGTCCGGAATTCAGCACCGCCATGTAAAGGGGCAGTTCCTCCCACCGTCCCAAGGTCAGCGCATATTCTGCCACCGTCAGTCCTCCCTATCGTCCAAGAACTCCCGGACCTCGTCAATCACATCCTCCAGTTCTTCATGGTCCTCTGCCCAAGTCTCATAAGCCTCGCTTTTCATGCTCTTAGGCTCTCTGCTGTCCAGCTCTGCCAGCTCCTGCAGTAGCTCTGCAAGATATTCTTCCAGCTCCTGCCGGCTCATATCCTCCAAGTATTTCACTTCCGCGTTGGAATTTTGAAACGCAATCATGTCCTTCTCCCCTATTTTGACAATAAATACCAAATCACAGGAATCACCAGTGCCGGCAGCATATTGCCCACACGGATATGCTCCTTGCTAATTCCCGATACATTGATGCCTGTGGCAATCAGCATGATGCCGCCCACAGCGGTTAGCTCCCGCATCATTTCCGGTGTCAACAGCGGCTCAATCACTCCTGCCAGCAGTGTCAGCGCTCCTTGATACACCAGTACCACAATGCTGGAAAACACCACGCCCACACCCATGGTAGCGCCAAAAATCACCGCCATAATGCCGTCCAGCACGGACTTGGTGTAAATAACATCAAACTCGCCCCGCAGACCTGCGTCCAAGCTGCCCAAAATCGCCATCGAGCCCACACAGAACAGCAAGCTGGCGGTGACAAAGCCTTCCGTAAAGCGACCGCCCGAATTTTTCGCCACCTTGCCCTTGAGCCATGTGCCCAGTCGGTCTAAGCCCTGCTCAATTTTCATCAGTTCTCCCAGCGCTGTGCCCAACGCCAAGCTGATAATCACCAGCAAGATGTCCTCCGTTCCCAGTGCGCCACGGACGCCCAATATCAAGGTGCAAAGTCCCAAGCAGACCATTATGGTCTTGGTGTATTGTTCCTTGACACGGCCGCACAACAATAGACCCAAAAGTCCGCCTATAATTACAACGATTGCATTGACAAATGCTGCTTGCATTGTTTTCCCCTTTTCATCGCCACCTTACAGCAGCGTCTTTAGTTTCTTCAAATCTTCCTCGGTAGTGGACCAAGCGGTGGCAAAGCGCACCACAGCGTGGTCTTCATCCAGCCACTGCCACAGGCTGACTGCCACCTGCTGGCGAATCCGCTCCAAGGTCTTTTTGTCCAGCACCACAAATTGCTGATTGGTGGGCGAATCCAAATAAAACTGATAGCCCTTTTCGGCAAAAATTGCCTTCAGCTTCTCTGCCATATCGATGACATGGCTGCCAATTTCAAAATACAAATCATCCGTAAACAACGCATCAAACTGAACGCCCAAGAGCCTGCCCTTGGCAAGCAACGCACCACGGCGCTTGATGCTGTTGACCCAGTGGGGCGGCGTATTACCCCGAGTAAAGACCACCGCCTCGCCGCACAGTGCACCCACCTTCGTGCCGCCAATGTAGAATACATCACACAGCTTCGCTACATCAGCCAGCGTCACATCCGTATGGTGGCTCATAATTCCATAGGCAAGCCGTGCGCCGTCCATAAACAGCGGCATCTTGTATTGTCTGCAAAGTGCCGACAGCTCCGTCAGCTCCTGCTTGGTATAAAGCGTGCCGTATTCGGTGGGATGAGAAATGTACACCATACCGGGATAAACCATATGCTCACAGGTTTCATCGGCATAAAATTCCTCCAAATAAGCCCGAACTGTGGCTGCCTCCAGCTTGCCCTCCACATGGGGCAGAGTCAAAATTTTATGACCGCTGTACTCCACCGCACCGGCTTCGTGGGCATGAATATGTCCCGTATTGGCAGCAATCACGCCCTCATAGTCCCGCAGCATGGTGGCAATCACTGTGGCATTGGTTTGTGTACCGCCCACCAAAAAGCGCACATCTGCCTCCGGACACTGGCAGGCAGCCTTTATTTTCTCCGCCGCCGAGGCGCAGTATTCATCGTTGCCATAGCCGGACTGTGCCTGCAAATTGGTGTCCAGTAGCCGCTGCAGCACCTTGGGATGCGCACCGGTAATATAATCACTTTCAAAAGAAATCATAAAAATTCCTCCCCCAACTTTTTTCTTCATTATAGCCGCTGTTTTTTTACATTGCAACAAAATTCATAAAATTAAAATTCCTACTATAAAAACAAAACCAAATGTGATATAGTGAACTCATCATACTACAGGAGGCGCTTATGAACGCACAATTTTATGCCGAAAATCGCAAAAAGTTCCTGGAACAACTGGAGGAAAACTCTGTTGCCTTCTTCCACTCCGGTCTTGCCCCCGTCATGAGCAACGACCAAAATATGCACCCCTTCCCTGTCAACCGCAATTTCTACTATCTGACCGGCATTGACGAGCAAAATGTGTGGCTGGTGATGACCAAAAACGCCAACGGCACCAGTGAAACCCTGTTCATTGCACAGCCGGATGAATTTTTGATCAAATGGAACGGTGAAATGCTGACGATGGAGCAGGCTTCCCAGCGCAGCGGCATTGACGCCTCCTGCGTGCGCTATATGCAGGACATGGACCGGCTGGTTGCCGGCATGATTTGGGACGGGCGGGTGCTGACCGGACCTTCCGTGAAAGCCTATTTCTCCTTTGACCGGCTGTCTTTGAACGCCGCCGCCACCCCTTGTGAGGAGCTTGCACGAAAGCTGCAGGAAAAATATCCCTCCTTGGAAATCCGCAACGGCGCACCGCTGATCTATCACCTGCGTACCATCAAAGCGCCGGAAGAAATTGCCCTTATGCGGCAGGCTGGTGAAGTCACCATCGCTGCACTGAAAAAGATGATGGTCAGCGCCAAGCCCGGTGAATATGAATACCAGTGGCAGGCAGACTATGAGCATCATGTGGCTCGCTGCGGAATGCGCAACGCCTTTACCACCATTGCCGCCTCCGGCAGAAACGCCACCATGCTCCACTATCACGACAACAACTGCATCACCAAAAATGGAGACCTGCTGCTGCTGGACTTGGGCGCAGAATGTGGCTATTATTCTTCCGATGTTTCCCGTACCATTCCCATCGGCGGCAAGTTCTCTGCACGGCAGAAAGAGCTGTTTAAAATCGTGCGGGAAGCCATGGAGATTTCCAAGGAAAAGATGCGTCCCGGCGTTTCCACCCGAGAGGCACAGCTGGCGGTGCTGGACTTCTACAAAAAAGCCCTGCGCTCTGCCAAGCTTATCACCGATGACAGCGAAATCGGCAAGTATTACTACCACGGCGTGTCCCACTCCTTAGGCTTGGACACCCACGACCCCTGCGACCGCTCTGTTTATGAGCCGGGCATGGTGATCACCAACGAGCCGGGTCTGTATGTCGCAGAGGAAGGCATCGGCATCCGTTTGGAGAATGACATTCTGATTACCGAGGGCGCTGCCGAGGATTTGATTGGCAATCACCTGCTGGATGTAGACGAAATCGAAGCCCTAATGGCATAAAAAGCAACAAAAAGCCACTGATGCAGCTGCATCAGTGGCTTTTTTATTTGCGTCATTAACCCTTCACCGCACCGGCAGCCACACCCTTGATGATGTGCTTTTGGCAGGTCAGGTAGAAAACAATCACGGGAATAATGCTCAGCAGAATCAGCGCCATGGTTGCGCCCAAATCCACCACGCCATAGCTTCCCTTCAGATACTGAATGTGGATGGGAATGGTCATATACTCCGTCCGGTCCAGCACCAAATAAGGCAGCAGATAGTCGTTCCAAATCCACATGATTTCCAAAATGCCAACGGAAATCAGTGTGGGCTTCAGCATGGGCAATACCACCATGAAGAAGGTTCGAATAGGACCGCAGCCGTCAATGGCAGCTGCTTCCTCAATTTCCAAAGGAATACTTTTCACAAAGCCCACAAACATGAACACCGCCAAGCCTGCACCAAAGCCCAAATAAATAATGGGAATAGTCCAAGGCGTATTCAGCTGCAGGGTGTCGGCTGTCTTGGACAGAGTGAACATCACCATTTGGAAAGGTACAACCATGGAGAACACACAGGCATAGTACACGATTTTGCACAAACGAGAATTCACTCTGGCAATATACCATGCCGCCATGGAGGTACAGGCAAGAATTAAGAAGGAGGACAGCACCGTAATCACAGCACTGTAGCCCACAGATTTCATAAAAGGATAGTTGCCGAAGGTCATGCCCTTGATGAAGTTATCCCAGCCTGCAAAGCTTTCGCCACTGGGCCAGCCAAAGGTATCGGTTTTGACGAAGGTATTGACCTTAAAGGAATTCAACAGCACCATAAACACCGGTAGCACATAGACGATACACAGCACACTGAAAATCACCGTCAGCATCATCTTGCTGCGTCTTTCCCGATTGAAAATTTTTGCGTTTTTCATTACTGCTGTACCTCCTTTTTCCGAGTTGCACGGAGCTGAATCAGTCCGATGGCTGCCACCAGAATGAAAAACAGCACCGCCTTGGCTTGGGCAACACCTCTGGCATCTGCATTCTGCCCATAGAAGGTGTTATAAATGTTCAGTGCCAGCATTTCCGTGGTATGCACAGTGGTGCCGTCCGGATTGATGATATAGGGCAAGCCACTTGTCAATGCCAAGTTTTGGTCAAAGAGCTTAAAGCCGTTGGTCAACGACAGGAAGGTACAAATGGTGATAGAGGGCATCACATTGGGAATAGTGACCTTGAACAGGGTCTGCGCCTTGTTTGCGCCGTCAATTCGGGCAGCCTCCAGCATATCCTCCGGCACTGCCTGCAAGCCCGCAATGTAAATAATCATCATGTAGCCCACCTGCTGCCAGCACATGAGGATAATCAGACCCCAAAAGCCCAGCTTGGTATTCAGCACAATGGCAGTACCGTAACGGCTGAGAATGCCGTCAAAAATCATACTCCAAATGTAGCCCAGCACAATGCCGCCAATGAGGTTGGGCATAAAGAACACCGTTCTAAACAGGTTGGTGCCCTTGATGCCCTGCGTCAGCACATAGGCAACGAGGAAGGCCAGCACATTGATAAGCACCAGCGACACCAAGGCGAACAGCACCGTATACCCAAAGGAATAGCGGAAGCTTTCGTCTGCGAATGCCTTGAAATAGTTTTCCAAACCAACCCAAGTGGCATCACTGGTAATTCTAAACTTACAGAAGGACAGATAAATGCCCTTGAGCATTGGATACACAAAGCCAATGCAGAATGCCGCCACTGTGGGCAGCAGAAAAATGGGGAAACAGCGCTGAATGGGCCGTTTTAAGGACGGACCTTTCCTGGCTGTTACGCCAAATTTTTGTTTCATATCTTTAACCCCCGTGATGAAGCAGAATAGGCATGTCTTTAACCTCCTGCGGTCGCAGACATGATAGGAAGAAGCGGGGCCAGCGCAACGCTCGCCCCGCTTCGCAATTAGATTCAGTTAAGCTTAGCTGGATTAGCCCTTGGTGGCCTGATACTGAGTAGCCCAGCCTTCAACGAAAGCGGTCTCAACCTTTGCCCAGTTGGCATCGGTGGGATCAGCATTGTACTCGTTGATAGCGGAAACCAGAGCAGCACGGTACACATCGACATTGGGCTGATAGTTGGTTGCCCACCACATATTGTAGTTGCCGGCAGCCAGCTGTGCGTCAGCCATAGCCAGGAAGGGGTTGGTGGAAGCGGAAGCGTTCTTATAGGGCATAACGCCGAAGGTGGCGACAGCCTTAGCAGAAGCGTCCTTATCGGTAACCAGCCACTTCATGAAAGCGATGGTAGCTTCCTGGTCAGCCTTGGAAGCCTTGGCATTGACAGCCCAGTAGTTCTCAGTGCCGCAGTTGACAGCAGCCTTCTCTTCGCCTTCCACGCCGCAGTAGTAGGGAATCATAGCCAGGTTCTCAGCCTTCATGCCCTTGGCTTCCAGACCGGACCACTCCCAGTTACCGTTGACATAGAATGCAGCCTTACCGGTAGCAAACTCGTTAGCAGCATCAAAGCCGCCGGCAGCCAGGTCCTTACGGTCGGTAGCGGAGTTGACGAACATCAGATCCATCAGGTTACGGTAGTTATCCATATACTTACCGGTCAGCTTAGCAGGAACAGTCTTCCATGCATCGGGATTTTCCTTAGCCTCGTAAAAGTACTCCAGGTTGGCAACGTGGCCGGTGAATCTCCAAGAGGAGCCGCCGTCCATGCCGGCGGAGGTGAAAGCATCAAAGCCCAGCTCAGCAGCACGAGCGTGGATGTCTTCAGCAACAGCCTTCAGAGTTGCAAAGTTCTTGATGTCCTCAACCTTGTGACCAGCCTTCTCGACCAGCTCCTTGTTGACGATGATGCCGTAGCACTCGTAGCAGTAGCCGATGGAGCACAGCTTGCCGTCCTTATCGTACAGCATGTAGGCATCGGTGTTTAGTTCCTTAGCAATGTCGGTGTCCTTCAGGTCCAAGCAGTACTCGCCCCAAGTGTCCACAGCGGCGGAGTTGCCAACCACGAACAGAGTGGGAGCCTCGGTCTTGTCCATCTCAGCGGTCAAGGTTTCGTTGTACTTGCCGGAAGCAGCGGTAACAATCTTCACCTCAACGCCAGTCTTGTCGGTGTACATCTTTGCAATTTCCTGCAGAGCAGCGTCAGATTCAGGCTTGAAATTCAGCCAGTAGACGGAGCCCTTTTCGACCTTGTTGCAGCCTGCGAACATACCGCAAACCAGCAGACAAGCCAGAACCAGTGCCAATACTTTCTTCATTTTTCTTCCTCCTTAAATTTCCAACCCGGATATGTTCCCAAGTTAGTTACAAATGTTTACCGTTTGGATACAAAAATAAGCTTTGCATCTAAACGGCACAATGGAGGGACTTTTTCTGTCCCACCACGGCTGTATTATACTATTTTCACAATTCAAAGTCAATAGTTCCTGCTCCATTCTATGATTTGCACAATTCTCCGTCTAATATTTTTGTTACATTCACCATATATTTTGTTAACTTTTGTAAACGGCAAATTACCCTCTTCGACGGGGCGAGCGTCGAAAATGATAATAATAAAGGTCACTTTGTAGTTTCATTAACATCCTTGTTTCCCATTTCGATGGTCTTCTAGTGAGCATGCGGCACCATTAGAAAGCCCTGAAACAAGGCCGGCATCCTCTCCTTTTAAACTGACACGCCCATCTTCAAAAACAAAGCAAGGAATACCAACAGAGCCGTTTGCCTTCGCTTCATCAAAGACGGGATTGGTGTCCCGAATACGCAGAAATTCCTTCAAAATGCGAACATGGGAACCGATGTCCTTATATTCAAATTCCGCCGGTCTGCCACTAATTTGTTCCTTCACTGCCACGCAATCCGGGCAGATATCCGTACCATAAATTATAATCATAATAGCCCCTCCTTTTCTCTTTTATTATAACACGCAAAGAGCAAAAGAACAAGCTTCCCAATGCTTTCCATTTTCAAAATCCTTGCATAAACCACAGTCCGGTGATGCTTCATATTGAAAACAAATAATAATTATAAAAATGATCCAGCATAACGAAAAATTCACTCGTTTGAAAAAGTGAGTTTGAACCACCGACCTCTTGAATGCCATGTGCTCCAGCGGTGGACAAAATGAATATACTTGGATAAATTGGACTAAATGGCACAAAAATAACGAATAAAAATACATTATGTGATAACTGGTATACAGTGTTTCGTCGTGTTTCAAGAATAATTCAAGAAAAAAAGTAGCGCAGAACTGAATTGTAGCGCAAAAAGTTTCGCGGTGTTCCGCGGAAAAACATGATTTTAAGAATTGCGAGGAATATTGTATGAATTACTTAAATGTTAGAGAAATAGCGGATAAATGGGGCGTAAATGTTTCGTTAGTTAGGAAATATTGCGCCGAGGGACGTATTCCGAATGCTGTGCTCCGAAATGGTATTTGGTGCATTCCGGAGGACGCAGTCCGCCCTGCGAGGACGCAAAAAGCGTATGCATACGATGAGGTGTTGCCAGAACTCCCCAAAAAGCTGAAAAATCAGAAGAAAAAGCGCAATTTTCACGGATTGTACGATTTTGTGGTGATTGATCATACTTACTCTTCTTCCCGTATGGCAAGCTGCAGACTTACCCGTCAGCAGGTAGAAACCATCTTCCGAAATGGCAAAATCCGGGAGTCCTTTGAGCCTATGAAGGTGTCTGATGTGATTGAGGTTCTGAACCATATCCACTGTGTCAACTATATCATTGACCATGTGATGGAGCCCTTGACACAGAAGTTCATTCGAAAGCTCCACGAGATCCTGATGACCGGCACGGTAGATGCTTACCGTGATCAGGTCCGGCCGGGTGAGTACCGGACGATTACATCTCGGCCCCGGGATCGTCAGCTGCTGCCGGCAGTGCAGATCCATTCCAGTCTGGGAGAGCTGATCACAAGTTATGAGCACCAGACTGAGATCGAGCGGAATCATATCCCGGATTTCCATG
>JAZOPV010000009.1:0-4986 GCA_045655745.1 Faecousia sp. | reverse complement strand
AAACCGCACCACCCAGTTGGGTGGTGCGGTTTCTTGGTGGACCCGAGGAGATTCGAACTCCCGACCCCTACAATGCGAATGTAATGCGCTCCCAGCTGCGCTACGGGCCCGTAAAGCTGTGAACTTTGCCACAGCTAAAATTATAGTTCGTTTTTACAATTTGTCAAGCACTTATCGCTTGATTGCATACTCCACCGGCGTATTGGCAGGCTTTTCCAAAAGCTCCGGATGCGCCAACAACTCCCGTAGCAACGCCACCGTTCCGGAATAATAATACCCGTCTGCAATTCGCTCATCCAAGGTAAAGCCCAAGGGCAGCACCTCATGCAAATCCGGATTGCCATCTTGGTCATATTCCATTTTCATGTACTTTTTTCCCGTCACAATAAAGCAGGAATTCGTGCCCCAATTCACCAAATGATGATAGCCTGCCTCCAAGCCAATAGAGCCAAGATTGCTCAGAAAAATTGCCGCATGGTTCGGGTCAGAGCCAATCAAACTCTGCGGTGCCCAGCCGTGCTTATCCAGCCACAGCACCAGCTTGACAATGCTATTAATCACGCACTGGGGCAGCTTGCAAATAAGATCCATCGCACCGGTGGAGGTGTCCTTTTCCGTATCGCTTTTGGTGGCATGGATAACCTTCATAATCTTTTTATGATAACTCTCCAGCGTTTCCTCCGGCTCATATTTAAAAAACGCCAACGCCTCCTCTGCATGGTCATCAAACCGCTTTTTCACCGTAAAGCCAATGGTAACCTCTCTGCGCTGATACATCCGATTATTACAGACAAAGCGATTCATCTTAGGACGCAGAATAAACGCCTTTCCCGCAGCAGCACTGATGAGGTGGAAGAAGGTGTACTTATCCTCCGTTCGCCCTGCATTGACTTTTTCAAGATAGGCATTGATGGGGCGCAGGTCAATATCCACCGTAATAAACGCCTCATTATCTGCCCGATTGGGCATCAGCGGCGGCATAATGCGATTCATGGCAGGAATATCCTTGAGCCAAATACCGTCCTTGCGGTCACCCCACTTGCGTTTTACTCGTTCCATTGGAAATCTCCCTTTCTTTCATATAGGTTTATTATAGCAGAAAATGTCAACCTCTGTAAATAGCTGCAGTGTTTTTTGTCTTTTCTTTTGGAAGAATTTATGGTATAATAGGAAAAATCAAACAAAGGAGAACTTCGATGCCGACCATTGCTGAAATTTTATCCCAAGAGCTGGGGCAGAAGCAAGAATATGTGGAAAATGTCATTGCACTCATGGATGAGGGCAATACCATCCCCTTTATCGCCCGTTACCGCAAGGAAATGCACGGTGCAATGGACGATACCGTTTTGCGTACACTGGAAACACGGCTGACCTATCTGCGAAATCTGCAAGCACGCAGAGACGAAGTAAAAGCCTCCATTGAGGGTCAAGGAAAACTGACGCAAGAGCTGAGTGATGCCATTGATGCTGCCTCCACCTTGGCAGAGGTGGAGGATTTGTACCGTCCCTACAAGCAGAAGCGCCGCACCCGTGGCTCCATTGCCCGTGAAAAGGGGTTAGAGCCCTTGGCGCAGGCGATTTTCGCTCAGGACGGCTCTGACCCTGCGGTGTTGGCAGAAGCCTATGTCAATGAGGAAAAAGGCGTTGCCTCTATAGAGGAGGCCTTGGCAGGAGCCAACGACATCATCGCCGAGGATTTGTCCGATGACCCCGCCATCCGCAAAACCCTTCGGGAACTGGTTGCCCGAAAAGGCACACTGGTCTGCAAGGCTACCGACCCGGAGGAGGACACGGTTTATCGGCTGTATTATGATTTCTCCACCCCCATCAGCCGTGTGATGGACCATCAGATTTTGGCAATCAATCGGGGTGAAAAGGAAGAAAAGTTAAAGGTCACGGTTGCTCTGCCCGGTAACGAAGGTCCTGCCGCCGTTTGCCGTGCCGCGCTGAAGCCCACCATGTTTATCTCTCAATTCGTCAAAGCTGCCGCAGAGGATGCCTATGAACGGCTGATTTTCCCCTCTGTTCAGCGAGAAACCAGAAGTGATTTGTCCGACCGGGCATACAGTGGCGCAATTCATAACTTTGCCCTCAATCTCAAGCCCCTGCTAATGCAGCCGCCGGTCAAGGGCTTTGTAACCATGGGCTTAGACCCCGGATACCGTAACGGCTGTAAGGTAGCGGTGGTGGATGCCACCGGTAAGGTGCTGGACACCACCGTGGTTTACCCCACCTTCAATGACCGCAAAAAGCAGGAAGCAATTGAAATTCTCTCCCACCTGATGCGAAAATGGAATGTCAGCCATATTGCCATCGGCAACGGCACTGCCTCCCGGGAAACCGAAGCCATGGCGGTGGAAATGCTCCGTAATTTCCCCAACGCCGCCTATATGATTGTCAACGAAGCAGGTGCTTCTGTATACTCCGCCTCTCCCCTGGCGGCTGAGGAATTTCCGGAATACGATGTGAATCTTCGCTCCGCTGTTTCCATTGCCCGCCGCCTGCAAGACCCCTTGGCAGAGCTGGTGAAAATTGACCCCAAGGCAATCGGCGTTGGTCAGTATCAGCATGACTGCCCTCAAAAGGAGCTAGATGGCGCATTGGGTGCTGTGGTGGAGGATTGCGTGAATGCGGTGGGTGTCGATGTCAACACCGCCTCCAAGAGCCTACTGCTGCAGGTTTCCGGCTTGAATGCCACAACCGCCAAAAATATCGTCACCTATCGGGAGGAGAATGGCCCATTTACCAGCCGTGCCCAACTAAAGAAAGTACCCAAGCTGGGTGCAAAGGCATTCCAACAGTCTGCCGGCTTCCTGCGGATTCCCGAAAGTAAAGAAATTTTGGACAACACCGGTGTTCATCCCGAAGCCTATGCCGCCGCCAAGGAGCTGCTAAAGCTATTGGGCAGCGAAGATATGGCATCTCTTTCCAACCGGCTGGAGCACTTTGGCACTGCAGCTGCCGCCGAAAAATGCGGCATTGGCGAAATGACGCTTGTAGACATTGCCAAAGAATTGAGCAAGCCCGGTCGTGACCCCCGTGATGAACTGCCCACCCCGCTACTGCGCAAGGATGTTTTGGACATGAAGGACCTAACCGCCGGCATGGAGCTGACCGGAACGGTGCGCAATGTCATTGACTTTGGCGTGTTTGTGGATATTGGCGTCCATCAAGACGGTCTGGTGCATATCTCCGAGGTTTGCAATCGCCGTCTGAAGCACCCCAGTGAGCTGCTGAAGGTGGGCGATGTGGTCAAGGTTGTGGTTTTGGGTGTAGATGAAAAGCGCCACAGAATCAGCCTATCCATGAAACAGGTAAAAAAATAAAAGGAAAAACCACACCTACGGGTGTGGTTTTTTAATGATTGATTTATTACCGAAACAACACTACACAAAAAATAGCTCTAACGATACCTGAGAAAAACCGAAAATTTAACATTTCAAACAGATACCTACATCAACCGGCATTGATAAGATCATCCATATTTATAGAGCCGCCATTTCCCAGTTGATTTTCAATTCTTCGTTGTTCATACATGGCCTGCACTTCGTCAAACCACGCATAAAATTCATCTGGGTCTTCAAAGCTGTCATAAAAAGCGTTGCGTTCCTCAGTAGTCATTTCCAAATACTGCTTATATGTTAGTATTTTTTCCCACGGACTTAATTCCAAAGTCGGTTTTGTGGTTTCAGGCGGGCGATATTCTGTTAACGGCACAGTAATATCCAAGCCCTTATTTTGTTCAATAACAACTACTGCCACTATCAGTGTCACTGCAAGAATCGCAATAATTGTCCAACAAATCACTGTCTTTACCATGATCTTCCTCTTATAGCTACACAAATCATCCCTGCATCGGCCCTATATATACAACAGGCGTGCCGGTGTCGACAGCACGCCTGTTATATTCTCATTAGTCAGGGATAGGGTCGCCACTATCGAGATTAAAAACTTCCCATACTGCACCCAGCACCAAACTGCTGGTCATAACCTGTTCTGCAGCGATTGCAAAAATCGTAATCTCCGGCTCAACAAACTGCTTTTTCATAACGTCCATCCTTTCCTTATTACTCCGTTATTGTGGAAAAACTGCAAACCAGCAAATCACCCACAAAAAATGATATGACTGCTGAAAAAATTACATTATTTCCATACCGCGATGAATAATCAAGTGACTTTATAAAATAACCACTAATAATATACCACCAAAACTATTTAAAGTCAATAAATAATTTCGAAAATAAAAGCAAGATTCATACATTATGATTGATATATGGCAAAAATTCAGTCAAACAGTACAGATTTACGCAATCGACAATCATGCTTCCCCACTCTGTATCAGCATATTATATATTTATTATTTTATGGCACCTGCACATCCTCAAAAGCAAAGCCACATTCCGCAAAAAACGCCATCATTCTCTGCTCCCAGCCAGACACATGAGAATAACCGCCGCCAGGAATAATCAGAACAGCCGGTCGATTCCTTTTCACAGGACTGATGTTCTTTGAGGTTTCCAAGTATAGGCACACTAGGTTTCCGGCAGTCCCCTCCGGTCTTTCCAAATCATAATGTTCCATAAAGATTCAATCGCTTCGTTTGTAGCATAGCGCCCCTCCTATTTCACTCTATAAAAATAAAATTAACGCCACGATGCTTGTTATTTTTACTATTCCTTTAAAAACATTCATTTCATAATACCCCCCGTACAGCAACCATGTCAATAATAAATTTGTTAAAATAAGCAATTGCTCTTTGCTGCGCTCACTCCGTATCCCATATGGACGATATAATCTGCCAGTACAAATAAAAAAGCCTCAACCAAATGGTTGAGGCTTTTTAAATGTTCGCATTACCTATCTTCACGGCGAATGAGGCGACCGCCGCCTGTGGCGGAATCAGGGAGCCGAATGAGGTGCAGCGGTCGATAAAATCAAGGATAAGCGTAAGCCCGAAGATTTTATCGGGCACCGCAAACAGGACAG
>JAZOPV010000008.1:0-9761 GCA_045655745.1 Faecousia sp. | reverse complement strand
AAATGGGAACGGATATAGGCAGCGGCCTTCTCCCGGCTGCCGCCTACGATGACCACTTCGCTCTGGGGGGCGTAGTGCTTGTATTTCATACCGGGAGCTTTCACCACTTCGTCCGCGTCGATCTGGGCAGTCACCGCCTTGTCCACCACCAGATCGCCCAGAACCTCCATCAGTTCCTCAGGGCCGATGCCGCCGGGCCGCAGGAGCCGGGGACGGCGCTCCGTCAGATCCACGATGGTGGATTCCACGCCCACCCGACAGCTGCCGCCGTCTACGATGGCAGCAATGCGCCCATCGTGGTCATGAAGCACATGGGCAGCGGTGGTGGTGGAGGGCTTGCCGGAAATGTTGGCAGAGGGGGCTGCCAGCGGCACGCCGGAAAGACGGATAATGTCTCTCGTAATGGCGCTGTCCGGACAGCGTACCGCCACCGTATTCAAGCCGCCGGTGGTGCATTTGGGCACACAGTCCTTTGCTGGCAGCACCATGGTTAGTGGACCGGGCCAAAATTTTTCTGCCAGCAAAAAGGCGGTGTGGGGAATGTGGTGACACAGCGCCCGAATGTCCTCTGCCTCTGCCACATGGAGAATGAGAGGATTGTCCTGTGGACGACCCTTGGCAATAAATATTTTTGCCACAGCTTCGGGATTTAGGCCGTCTGCACCAAGCCCGTAGACAGTTTCTGTGGGAATGGCAACCAGCTCGCCGGATTTTATGAAATTGGCGGCGATGGCGGCAGTATCCTGCGCCACAGCCGATAACAGAAGTGTTTTCATAAATGTGCTCCTTGGTCGTGGTGTGACTAAAAAAACAGGGAGCGGCTTTATCAGCCGCTCCCGTCATTTTACTTACACCGTGGGCTGATTTGCAGCTTCGATGATTTGAACGAACTTTTCGGGCACCAAGGATGCGCCGCCAATCAGACCGCCGTCAATGTCGGGTTGAGCCAACAGCTCGTAGGCGTTCTTTTCGTTCATAGAGCCACCGTACAGAATGGAGATGGCACGGGCATTTTTGGAGGAATACAGCTTCCGCACCACAGTACGGATGCCCTCACAGACCTCCTCAGCCTGCTCGGGAGTGGCGGTACGGCCGGTGCCGATTGCCCAAATGGGCTCGTAGGCGATGACCACCTTGCGAATCTTATCCTCGGAAACGCCCTGCAGACCCATTTTAATCTGCATGGCAATCCATTCGGCAGTGATGCCGGCTTCACGCTGCTCCAGGCTCTCACCGCAGCAGAGAATGGGAGTCAGACCGGCGTTCAAAGCAGACAGCACCTTTTCGTTGATTTCGGTGTCAGTCTCGCCCATGGCACGGCGCTCGGAGTGACCGAGGATGACATACTTGCAGCCAGCATCGGTCAGCATATTGGCGGAAATTTCGCCGGTATAAGCACCGCTGGCGTTGGCGTTCATGTTTTCAGCACCAATGCCAACACGAGTCTCACGCATGGCACGAACGGCAGCAGGAATGCACACAGCAGGCACGCACAGTGCCACATCGCACCAACGACCCTTGGGCAGCATGCCCTTAAAAGCGGTCATAAACTCCTTGGTTTCGGAGGGAGTTTTATTCATCTTCCAGTTGCCGGCAATGACGGTCTTACGGTATTTTCTGTTCATGATTTTTTTCTCCTCAATATAGATACATCGCTGGGATGTGATTTACTTATCCTGCAAGCAGGCGATACCGGGCAGCTCCAGACCCTCCAGGAATTCCAGAGAAGCGCCGCCGCCGGTGGAAATGTGGGTAATGGCATTGGCAAAGCCCAGCTGCTCACAGGCAGCTGCGGAGTCACCACCGCCAACGATGGTCACAGCCTCGGAATCAGCCAAAGCCTGTGCCACTGCAATAGTGCCCTTGCACAGCACGGGGTTTTCAAACACGCCCATAGGTCCGTTCCAAACAACGGTCTTGGCAGCCTTGGCAACAGCGGCAAATTCAGCCTGTGCCTTTTCGCCGATGTCCAAGCCCATCTTGCCGGCAGGAATTGCATCGCTCATGACGGTTTCTACGGGGATTTCCGCATCAATGGGAGAGGGGAAGGAATCAGCCACCACAGTGTCGATGGGCAGCAGCAGCTTTACGCCCTTAGCCTCAGCCTTAGCCAGCATTTCCTTGCAGTAGTCCAGCTTCTCATTGTCCACCAGAGAGTTGCCAACAGCATAGCCCTGAGCAGCCAGGAAGGTGAAAGCCATACCACCGCCGATAATCAGGGTGTCAACCTTTTCAATGAGGTTGTTGATAACATTGAGCTTATCGGAAACCTTTGCGCCGCCCAAAATGGCAACGAAGGGACGCTCCGGATTTGCCAGAGCCTTGCCCATGATGGAAACTTCCTTCTGCACCAGATAGCCGGAAACGGCAGGCAGATAGTCAGCTACGCCGGCGGTGGAGGAGTGGGCACGGTGGGCAGTGCCGAAGGCGTCGTTGACAAAGATGTCAGCCATAGATGCCAGCTCACGGCTCAGCTCGGGGTCGTTCTTGGTTTCGCCCTTGATGTAACGGGTGTTCTCCAGCAGCATGACCTGACCGTTTTCTAGAGCAGCAGCCTTTGCTTTTGCATCCTCGCCTGCTACATCGGCAGCCATGATAACCTGCTGACCCAGCAGCTCGGACAGACGCTCTGCCACAATTTTCAGGCTCAGCTCTGGCTTCCATTCGCCCTTGGGCTTGCCCATGTGGGAGCAGAGAATGACCTTTGCGCCGTTCTTCACCAAATATTCGATGGTGGGCAGGGCTGCAACGATACGCTTGTCGGAAGTGATTTTACCTTCCTTGGTGGGAACATTAAAGTCGCAGCGGCACAGCACCCGCTTGCCGGCAACGGCGATGTCCTCAATGGACTTCTTGTTGTAGTTCATGACAAATCCTCCAAATGATTATTTCATTTTACCGTATTCCCGCAGACCGGGAAAAGAGAGCTGACGCAGCGCCTCGAATACCGTAATGGCAACGGCATTGCTCAGGTTTAGGCTGCGGGCTTCCTCCCGCATGGGAATTTTGACACAGCTGTTGCGATGCTTTTCCAGAAAATCCTCCGGCAGACCCTTGGTTTCCTTGCCAAAGAACAGATAGCAATCTGACTGAAAATCCGCTTCTGTGTAGCATCGGGGCGCTTTGGTGGATAGACACCACATTTGCTTGACCTCATTTTTCGCAAAAAAATCGTCCAAGCTGTCGTAGTCTCGAATGTCCACCAAATTCCAGTAATCCAAACCGGCACGGCGGACTGCTTTTTCGGAAATATCAAACCCCAACGGGCGCACCAAATGCAACCGGCAGCCGGTGGCTGCACAGGTCCGTGCAATGTTGCCGCAATTTTGGGGAATTTCCGGTTCAACCAATACGATATTCAGCAAATTACTCACCTCAAAAGCTTGCAAAACTGTGCTTTTTACAGTTGCCACCCTATTGTATTCTAAAATCATTGGAAAATCAATGAAAAAATTTAAAATTTTCCAACTTTTTATAAAAAAAGAAATAATTAAGCCTCTGTTGTCGCCATTTTTGTTGAAAATGAAAAATTTTAATGGAAACATAATCCGAATATGAGTAAATCCAGGGAAAAACACTGTGACATGAGAGATAGAGGACATGGGAGAAATAAGAATATAATATTTTGGCTGAAAAAATTTCCGGTATTTGATTTTTGATGGGTGAAAAGGCAGCAATTTGTCGAAAACAACATGAATTGACGAAATATTGCGAAAATGTTGTGAAAAATAACAAGAAAATTTATTATTTTTATAGGATTTTCCTCTTTCATAACATGAGGAAATGTGATATTGTATACATAGGTACCTTGGCGGTATATGTTTTTCTACCGTGAACATTGAAGGAGCGACTTTATGAGCACTGCTTTGCAGGATTTTATTTACCATTTTCATAATGGCTCGTCTACCCATGCCTTTGAATTTATGGGCTGTCATCCTGCTGTGCGGCAGGGAAACGCCGGCTTCGTGTTCCGTGTTTGGGCACCCAATGCCAAGCGTGTGGCTGTGGTGGGCGACTTTAATTTTTGGAATCCCGAGGATTTGTTGCTGGAACGGGTAACGCAGGGCATTTGGGAGGGCTGGTCTGCCAACGCACAGGTAGGACAAGCTTATAAGTATTTGGTGACGGACCAAAATGGCAATCAGGTCCATAAGGCAGACCCCTATGGCTTTCGCAGCCAAAAAGAGCCGGAAACCTCCAGTGTGATTTGGCTGCGGGACAATTTCAAGTGGAGTGATGGCAAGTGGTTTGCTGCCGCTGCCCGCCGTAATCCGCTGAATGCGCCTATGAACATCTACGAGCTGCATTTGGGCTCTTGGCGGCGCAAGGAGGATGGCAGCGCCTATTCTTATGCTGAAATTGCACCGGAGCTTGCCCGATATGTCAAGGACATGGGCTATACCCATGTGGAGCTGATGCCCCTTGCTACTTATCCCTATGACCCCAGCTGGGGCTATCAGGTGACGGGCTATTATGCCCCCACAGCCCGCTATGGCACGCCGGATGAGCTGAAAATCCTCGTTGATACCCTCCATAAAGAGGGCATTGGCGTGCTACTGGATTGGGTGCCGGCGCATTTCCCCAAGGATATTTACGGGCTTTATGAGTTTGACGGCACTTGCTGCTATGAGCTGTCGGACCCTATGATGAACGAGCATCCGGACTGGACCACTCGAATTTTTGATTTTGGCCGTCCGGAGGTCAAGAGTTTTCTCATTTCCTGCGCCGTGTATTGGCTGAAGGAGTTTCATATTGACGGTTTGCGGGTGGATGCGGTCAGCTCCATGCTGTATTTGGATTACAATCGCTCCAATTATAAGCCCAATAAGTTCGGCGGACGGGAAAATTTGGAGGCAATCGAATTTTTGCGGCAGCTGAATTTTGCCTGCTTCGGCGTACGAAAGGGTATCATTATGGCAGCGGAGGAGGCAACAGCATTTCCGCTGGTGACCCAGCCGCCGGAAAACGGGGGGTTGGGCTTCCTGTTTAAGTGGAATATGGGCTGGATGAACGACACCCTGCGGTATTTTAAGGAAGACCCGGTGTACCGTAAGTATCATCACGACAAACTGACCTTTTCCATGGCGTACGCCTTTTCGGAGAATTTCGTGCTGCCCCTTTCCCACGATGAGGTAGTGCACATGAAGGGCAGCCTGATTAACAAGCAGCCCGGTGATTATTTTTGGAAGTTTGCCGGTTTGCGGCTGCTGCGTGGTTATCAAATGACCCATCCCGGCAAAAAGCTGTGCTTTATGGGGGGCGAAATCGGTCAGTTCTCCGAATGGAACTTCCGGCAGGGGCTGGACTGGTCGGTGCTGGACTATGAAATGCACCAAAAGCTGGTGGCCTACAATCGGGATTTAAACCGATTCTACTTGGAGAATGCACCTTTGTGGGCAGAGGACGGAAGCTGGGAGGGCTATCAGTGGATTCAGCCCGATGACGGCGACAACAGCATTCTTGCCTTCCGCCGGATTCATCCCAAAACCCACAGAGAGCTGATTGTGGTGCTGAATATGACCCCGGTGACCCGGGAACATTACCCCTTGGGGCTGCCCGAGGCAGGGGAATATGCGCCGGTATTCTGCTCGGATGATATTTGCTATGGCGGCACTGGCTGTCTGCCGGAAACGGTGACGGCGCAAGAGGGAGATTATCGGGAGTATAAATTTACCGGATATTTCCGTATTCCGCCCATGTCGTTGACGGTTTTCCAAAGAAAGACCAACCGAAAGTAAGGGAATATTCATCGTAGCTTTTTGTTTCTAAAACAATATAATACATAAGGAGTTGTCATCATGTATTTTCAGAAAAAACGCTGTATTGCCATGCTGCTTGCTGGTGGTCAGGGCAGCCGTCTGAAGGTGTTGACGGAGAAAACCGCCAAGCCTGCCGTTCCCTTTGGCGGTAAGTATCGTATCATTGATTTTCCGCTGTCTAATTGCGTAAACTCCGGTATTGATACGGTGGGTATTTTGACCCAGTATCAGCCCTTGGAGCTGAATGAATATATCGGAAACGGACAGCCCTGGGGCTTGAACAAGACCCACAGCTGTGCGCAGGTGCTGCCGCCCTATGAACGGCATGATAAGAAGTCCGGTTGGTATAAGGGCACTGCCAACGCCATTTATCAAAATATTGACTTTATTGAGCGGTTTGACCCGGATTATGTGGTGATTCTTTCCGGAGACCATATTTACAAAATGGACTATTCTCAAATGGTTTCGTATCATGAAAAGCACGGTGCTTCCTGTACCATTGCGGTGCGTGAGGTGCCGCTGGCGGAAGCCTCCCGATTTGGTATTCTCAATACCAATCCGGATAATTCCATCTATGAATTTGAGGAAAAGCCGGAAAAGCCTAAGTCCACCAATGCCTCCATGGGTATTTATGTGTTTAATTGGAGTGTGCTGCGGGAGGCGCTGATTGCCGATGAGGAGGATGCCTCCTCCCATAATGACTTCGGCAAAAACATCATTCCCAACCTGCTGAACGCCGGTCATAAGATGATGGCATATCATTTTGACGGCTATTGGAAGGATGTGGGTACCATCGACTCCCTGTGGGAAGCCAACATGGAGCTGCTGGGAAAAAATCCGGAGTTTGACATCCGTGGAGAGGAAAAGGAACGGATTTATGCCCGTAACAGCGCACTGCCCTCCAGCTATATTGATGAAAAAGCTAAAATTTACAATTCCTTTGTTGCGGAGGGCAGCACGGTTTACGGAACGATTCGCCACAGTGTTATTTCCGTTGGCTGTACGATTGATGAAAATGCGGTGGTGGAGGACAGCGTAGTGATGCCCGGCGTGGTCATTGAGTCCGGTGCTATTGTCCGCCATGCCATTTTGGGTGAGAATAGCCGCATTTGTCGCAATGCGGTGGTAGGCGGTGCTTATCAAGCAGGAGAAGTCAGAGAAATCAGTGTTACCAGTAAGGGTGCTGTGGTGAAGGAAAATGCGGCACTTGCACCCGGTCAGATGCTGTAAGGAGGGAAATCGTATGAATGTAATGGGTCTTGTTTTTGCAAACGATGCTTCCTTGGGGGAGCTGACCACAAAGCGTACCATGGCGAGTATTCCCTTTGGTGGGCGCTACCGCTTGGTTGATTTTGCCTTGTCTAACCTCTGCTGCGCCAATGTCCGCCATGTGGGCGTTGTAACCCGTCACAGCTATATGTCGTTGATGAATCACATTGGCTCCGGCGAAGAATGGGGCTTGGAGCTGGAAGAAGGCGGCTTGGAATTTTTGACCCCCTATGCCGCCTCCACCAGCCATGCCTACCGTGGCAAGCTGGAGAGCATTTACGATGCCTTGGATTTCTTGGCTGTGGGTGAGGAAGATGAGTATGTGGTGATGATTGATGCCTCTGTGGTTTCTAATGTGGATATCAAAGATGTGGTGAATCATCATATTGCCAGCGGAAAGTCTATCACGGTGGTGACCAAGGCAGGCGTTGCCAACGGCAAGAAGGTGCAGGATTTGGCGCTGAAGCTGGATGATAAGGGCGAAGTGGTGGATGTGGTGGTGGACTATGCCGCCGATGAGAGCTATCTGACCTCTGTGGATATTTTTGTGCTGTCCAAGAAGCTGCTGGTGACTGCTGTGAAGGACGCTATTGCACGAAATATGTATCACATGGACCGTGATTTGGTTTTGGGTGGCTGGCGTCAGGGGCTGCTGTCGCTGAATGTTTACCCCTTTAAGGGCGTGGTGCTGTATAATGATTCTGTGGAGGAATATTTTGCCAGCAGCATGGCACTGCTGGATAAGGACATTCGCCATGATATTTTCGGGTACAATCATACGGTTTATACCAAGGTGCGTGACCGTGTTCCTACCTATTACGGCGATAGCTGCGCCATTGAAAACTGCCTGATTGCGGATGGCTGTATGCTGGAGGGTGGCTGCAAGGATTCTATACTGTTTCGGCAGGTCACCGTTTGTAATGATGCAGAGGTGCGCAACTGTCTTGTGATGAATGATACGGTTATCGGAGAAAATGCGCAGCTGCAGTATGTCATTGTGGACAAGGATGTGACCATCCGCCCCGGCTCTAAGCTGATTGGCACAAAAAATAATCCAATTATTATCAAGCGGGGAGAAGTGGTATGAAAATAGCGATTCTTGCCTCTGAGGGTGCGCCGTACTGTAAGTCCGGCGGACTGGGCGATGTGATGGAGGCTCTTCCGGCGGCGCTGTCCCGAATCGAGGGCAATGAGGTTTCCCTCTTTTTGCCCTATTATCAGAAAATAAAGGAAAATCCGGCCTATCCTACAGAGCTGGTATCCAGCTTTCAGATGGATTTGGGCTGGCGGCAGCAGTATGTGGGTGTCATGCACCTGACCAATCGAAGTGATGGGGTGCAGGTGTATTTCATCGACAATGACTACTATTTTGGCTCTCGTGAGGGCGTAATTTACGGGCATGGAGATGATGGAGAACGATTCGTCTATTTTTCCAAGGCTTGCCTTGCAGCCATGGCAGCGATTTCGTTGTATCCGGAGGTGATTCAGTGCAACGATTGGCAGACAGCGCCGGTACCCGTGATGCTGAAAGCACAGTTTGCCCACGCTTTCCCGGAAACCAAGTGTATGTTCACCATTCACAATATTGAGTATCAGGGTTGGGCGGATGGCAGCTTCTTTGATGATGTGCTGGCATTGCCTTGGGATTATCGTCCCCGACTGGATATGCACGGTCAGGTGAATGTGATGAAGGGCGCCATTGAACTGGCGGATATGGTTACCACCGTGTCGGAAACCTATGCAAAGGAACTGATGTATCCCTATTATGCCCATGGGCTGGATGGGGTGCTGTCCGATGCGGCATGGAAGCTGACGGGTATTACCAACGGTATTGATGTGGGTACATTTAATCCTGAAACAGATAAGGCACTGCCGTATCACTATAACGCCGATACCTTTGTAGAGGGTAAGGCTGCCTGTAAGGCAGCATTGCAGCAGGAGGTAGGATTGCCGGTGGAGCCGGATGTGCCGCTGATGGTGATGGTGACTCGGTTGGCAGGGCATAAGGGCTTGGATTTGCTGTGCTATTGCGCCCACAAGCTGCTGTGGGAGGAGGATTGCCAGCTGCTGATTTTAGGCACCGGTGAGCCTCAGTTTGAAACCTTCTTCCGTCAGCTTGCGGAAACCTATCCCGACCGGGTGGCGGCAGTGCTGCGCTTCCAGCTGGATTTGGCATCTCGGATTTATGCCGGCGGCGATATTTACTTGATGCCGTCTAAGAGCGAGCCCTGCGGTCTGAGCCAAATGAACGCCATGCGTTACGGTACAGTGCCTGTGGTGCATGCCACCGGCGGTCTGAAGGATACCGTGCCCGGTGTAGATGAGCAGGGGCAGGGTGGTTTGGGCTTTACTTTCCAAAGCTACAATGCAGATGATTTCATGTGGGCAGTGAAGCGGTGTCTGAAACTGTATCGGGAGAATCGAGATGGATTCCGGTCGCTGCAGCATACCGATATGTGTCAGGATTTCAGCTGGAACAAGCCGGCACAGCGGTATATGGAGTTATTCTGTCAAATGCGTGGCAAATGAATCAAAGGGGAGGGTAAATACCCTCCCCTTTGTCGCATTTTGAAGGGATTCCGGAGAATAATTTTTGTGTTATCCCCTTTACAAAAGGAAAAAACCTTGCTATAATAGCTAGGCTGTAGACTGTATGCACCGGTGGCTCAATGGATAGAGCATCGGATTCCGGTTCCGAGGGTTGGGGGTTCGAGTCCCTTCCGGTGTACCAAA
>JAZOPV010000007.1:0-73493 GCA_045655745.1 Faecousia sp. | reverse complement strand
AAACTTTGGTGAGGCAATTCAGCAGGTATGGGATGCAATCAAAAAATACAACCCTGAAAGCATTGGATATGCTTGGGATAATAGCAACCCTCGTATTCAATTAGAGCCTATCGGCACAAGAGGATATATTGAACTGCATCCAGTAAAAAGCATTTGACAAATTCCAATTTGTCGAGCAGAACAGCGTTGAATGTTGGTGTGATTTTGGTGCAAATTTGGTGCAACACTTTATCAAACGATACTCACGATATTCACGATATCGCACGAAATCACACGATAAATGTACGATATCACACGATATTTAACGATATTCACGATATCAAACAGCGTTGCCAAAACACCAAGAGATAATTTCTTTATCCTACCAATTACAGGCCACCCAATCGGTTGGTCTTTTTCCATTATATAACAAAAAGCCCGGAAACCTGACTGGTATCCTTCCTTTCTTTTTTATACCTTTAATTTCGCTGCGCCGCTTTTTACAATCCACGCTGTGGCGAATGCCTCCAGCATGATAACCTCATACACCATGGTCAGCCACGCAGGAGCATTGGGAATGAGCATCGTCACCCCTACCGCACCCATGGCGACAACCATAATCCAGCCGCAGATGCGGTAAAGTCGGTTGCGCAACCTGTGGTTGCCCTTTGTAAATTGGGTTAAAATCATCAGCGCAAACACCCCAAACAACACCGCTGCGGACACATCGTGAATGGCACTTGAAATCCGTGACGGTAGAGCAAGCAGCCCCAAAAATGCGCCGCTACCCTCCGCATCACAGGGGCAGACCACCACCAGCAGTGCCGCAACCCCTGCCACCTGTGCATAATAGTCCCCCAAATCGTACCACTTTTCTCCCCTGCCGTAGCCCTGATAAGTCAGCAGGAAGAAGGCGCACAGCCCCAAGGCAATTACCATCAGCGAGCCTGCATTGGAAAAATATGTAGCAGAGATGGACACAAACCAATTATCAAAGTTCACGCCCCGCCACTGCCCCAACAGTCCAAACAGCAAGCAACTTACAGGCAAAAGCCCACAGATAACGCCCAGCATAAACCGCTGAAAATGGGTATAGGTCTTAAACCTCTGCATCTGCCTGCGCCTCCATAATCTCCTCATACTCCGCCTCGGTGATTTCGTAAAAATCTTTTGCGGACAAACCATCCGCCAGATAAATCTGCTTGCCGTAGATTTCGCCGTTGGTCAGTACATAGCCATCCTCGGCATATAAAATAACTCTTTGTTTCATCATTTCCTCCTTATGCTAATGCAATCGTCCAGTTGGGCTTGGTGGCAATCAGGGCTGCCCATTCCTCTGTTGTAAATGCGGATTCTTTTGCCGTTTCAGAAATGGTAACTGTCAAACCGCTTGTAGTAGAAGAAAGGGCATTGATAACACTTGTGATGGATGCCTTAGACAGTTTGGTAGACCATTGGAAGTTCAAGCCCGTCTGCCCAATAGTGCCTTCGATGACGATATTTTGCAGATTATTACATTCAATAAATACATTGGTATAGGTTGTATCCTCACGAACTCGGAAAATATCAATCGTGACTGCACTTCTACATCTTGCGTAGGTGTTACTATAAGTCTTGACTGCAGGAAAACCGCAATCGTAAAAATGCAGTACATTGGTGGCGTAGGCGAACTCAGAACCGATACTGCCCGTTTTGACATCCGTGCTCTCCGTATACATCAAAGACAAGTCAAGTCCTTGCGGCAACTCGATTCCCTGATAACTGTAAAACAAACGGAAGGTTGCGACAGGCTTAAAGATTTCTGGAAGATGTTGCCCTGTCATATCTGCGGTTGTAAAAAACGAAGAATAATTTGTTCTTGCTCCATTGCGCGTGATTGCGTTCCAATGGGAATCGTATTCTGCTTGCCTGCCGTTGTCGAAGGCTTCCGCCACATCCTCTTGCAGCCCTGCAATTTGGGCGTCCTTGGTGGTGATAGCGGTCTGCTGGGCGGTGATGGTTTCCGCCTGCTCTGTAATGGTTGCGTTCTTCTCGGCAATCTCTGCTTCCAGTTCAGCAATACGGGCGGTCTTGGTTGCAATCTCGGCATTAAGTGCTGCCACCTCTGCCGACAGGGTAGCAATCTGACTGTCACGGTCTGTCACATCCTCGCTCAAGCTGTCAATCCGGGCTTGCTTCTCGGTTACACTTGCTTCCAAGGCTGTAACCTCGGTTTCAAGCTGTGCCTTTTCAGCTTCCAGTGTGTCAAGCTCGGTTGCCTGCTGGCTGATTGTGGCATCCTTGGCGGCAACAGCTTCGGTCAGTTCTTCTACCATTCCTGTCAGCTGGGCGTTCTCCTCCTCATAGGTCGGTACATTCACCACCACGGGATTATAGCCGTTTGCCCCCTCTGCGGTGGCATTGTAGCTGCCGTTGACAGTGACCTCTTTCGAAATAATCGTGGGTCTGCCGATTTCCACCACATCCCCAAAATCCACCCGAAAGGCTTTGTTGGATTCTTCAAACTTTACATTGAAATTCATTCCAATGCACCATCCTTCAAAATCCGCCCCACCGTGGTCTTGATGATGTTCGATGCCAATCTTGCTTCACCGCAGCCCACTCGCAGCTGAATTTCCACCAAGCTTTTGTCGCTGTCAAAAGAGAGGGTATCTGCCTCCGTCAGTGCCACACTGACGGTGCTGCCCTCCAAGGAGCAGTCCAACAGCTTCTTTTCCAGCACAACACGCCCCTCTTGGGCAAAGCTGATGTTCAGCAGGGTGATGTCTGCGGTGTCAAATGGCAGAGTAAATTTCAAGGTCGGTGTTGTTCCTCGAATCATGGCTGATACCTCCTTTACCCGATTGCCACATAGCGATAGGTGCGTCCCTCAATATTTAAATCCTCACTATTTTCCCAAGAAATTGTGTTCGTTCCCCAGCCGGAAATGCCATCCACCATATAATCAATACCCTCATTTCTCGTTGCAGTGCAGCCATAAACCATCGTAATCGGATACAATGTGCCAATCACAATCAGCCTCGGAACAAAATCAAAGGTCAGCGAGCCGGGATATGTCCAATCAGCCACAAGCGGTCCACCGGCATGCTCCCCCGTACCCACATAGCTGCCGGTTGCAACCTTTAGGTGCGTGCTGGAATCAGCCATATGCTGCTCAAATTCCTCCCTTGAAATCTCACCGGCAGGTCCCTCCAACGATGCAATCCATTCCTCCAAACTCCCATGAAAGCCGTTTTCAAGTGCCAGCTCATAGGCAGATGCTCCGTGAAATTCACCGTTTTCCAGTTTTTCTGTCACCGCAGCCGCCACGGCGGATGCCGCATTTTTCGCTTCCACTGCCTCTTGGGTGGTTTGATCCAAATCTGCCTTCAGTTCTCTGAGCTGACTCATAAGGAACATATCCTCTGCTGTGAAAATTTCGGTTCTTCTGCTTTTCAGCCAGTCAGACAGATTGATATAATTGCAGGACTTATCTGCCCCTGCAACCTCCTGCTGCACCCGCACCTCCATGGTAAAGGTTGAAATCTGCTCCTGCTGTCCCATTAAGCATACCTGCAGCAACACCAAACCTGCCGCCGTACAAACCTGCGGTGCAAGCACAATTTTCAACACATTTCCCTCAAACTCGTAAGCCAGCTTGTCATCCGGCAGGGTATCATAGCAGCCCTCTGTACCATCGGGCTTAATATAACGAATCAATGCCCGTGTATTCTCCGGTACTGTCCAATTCTTACCGCCGGATTTCAGTTCCACCTCCATCAACCGTCCGCTGTCCCCCTGAACAGCATTGACATAAGGTGTCGTAGTCCTATCAGACAAATCAATGGTCCTTCGCTGTGTTACATTCATATATATTCCTCCTTATAAATTGGGTATCCATAATTAAATACCAGTTTTTATAAAGTTGCCCTCTTATCGGCAACTTCGGAAGACATTTCATGCAAAAAACGCATTGCAACTTATAAAAACTTGTGATACCATAACGGCAGAATGCCAAAAAGGAGGTGTAAATCATGTGTATACACAAAGCAATGATTGCCATGAGTGGTGGCGTTGACAGTGCCGTTGCTGCCTATTTGACGCAGTCAGAGGGCTTTGACTGCGTTGGTGCTACCATGCAGCTGCTGTGCCAGCCATCCGGCGATGCTGCCGATGCAAGGGCAATTGCTGACCGGCTGGGAATGCCTTTTTATCTGTTTGATTTAACTGCCCCCTTCCGAACACAGGTGATGGACAAATTCGTCCGTTGCTATGAAGCCGGACTAACTCCCAACCCCTGTGTGGACTGCAACCGACATCTCAAGTTCGGCGCACTGCTGGATAAAGCGTTGGAGTTGGGCTGCGATTATCTTGTCACCGGTCATTACTGCCGAATACGGCTGGCAGAAAATGGACGCTACATTCTCTGCAAAGCCACGGATGATACCAAGGACCAAAGCTATTTTCTCTACGCCCTCAATCAACATCAGCTGTCCCACATTCGTTTCCCCCTTGGAGAAATGACAAAGGAAGCCGCACGCCTGATTGCCCAACAGCAAGGCTTTATCAATGCCCGCAAGCGGGACAGTCAGGACATCTGCTTTGTGCCGGATGGGGACTATATGCACTTTATCCGCCAGCATACCGGCAAAGATTATCCCTCCGGGGATTTTTTGGATGCGGAGGGAAACATTATTGGCACCCACAGCGGTGCAATCGCATATACCAGAGGACAGCGCAAAGGCTTAGGGCTTGCCATGGGGCAACCGGTCTATGTCTGCAATAAGAATATGGAAACAAACACTGTTACCGTTGGCAGCAACGAAGACCTGTTCTCCACTACCCTATTGGCTGATGACTGGAATTTCTTCCCCTTTGACCACCTCACCGCCCCCCTGCGCTGCAAGGCTAAGGCACGCAGTCGGATGGTAGAGCAGCCTGCCACAATCTATCCGGAGGAAAACGGTGTTGTTCGGGTGGTCTTTGACGAGCCACAGCGAGCACTCACCACCGGTCAAGCCGTGGTTTTATACCATGAGGACGCCCTCATCGGAGGCGGTACTATCACCCAAATTCTATAAAAACAGCCCGGTAAAAACCGGGCTGTAAATAAATTTACAAATTTATGACATTTTTGTAATTTTTTGCTTGCATTTTTCATATGGTCATGATATACTGTGTTTACCAGCTTGAAATAGGATGCAATTTCCCCCCTTTCAGCTTGAATTCACATCAACCATACACGTTTTCTGCGGCGGTGCACTCTATTTGACCTTTGGTCTACTGATGTATCCGTTGACGGAGTGAAGCAGCGCCATGTATCTCGGCAAGCCACCCTTCCAGGCGACCCGCTGTACCGGCAAATGCTGATGCCACCTTCCCTCCCGAACGATACGATATTCAGAGCCATTGGACTGTTGCATCCCAAAAGAAGGCATAAGTAAATCCGGCGTTCCTTTCGGAACGCCGGAATTTTTTTATTCTGTAATCGGCTCAAAATCCGCAGCTCCATGCTTGCACAAAGGGCAAACAATATCAGCCGGCAGCTCCTCACCCTCATAAATCCAACCGCACACCTTGCAGACAAAGCCCTTCTTCCCTTCCGTCTTGGGCTTGGGCTTAACATTGTTTTGATAATAGGTGTAGGTCATGGTTTCAGTCTTGGAAATCACTCTTGCCTCAGTAACAGTGCAGATAAACATTCCATGGGTATCCATATCCAGATACTGCTCCACCTTCAGGCTCATAAAGGAATTGATATACCGGGGCAGGAATACCAGTCCATTATCGGCACGCAAAACCTCCTGCCCTGCAAACTTATCCACATTCCGACCACTCTGGAAGCCAAAGGTCTTGAATATCTCAAAGGGCGCATCAGTGGACAGGCAGTTGACATTCATGATGCCAGTCTGCTTGATGACATGGTGAGAATAGTTTGCCTTGTTGATGCAAACTGCAATACGGTTAGGGATGTTGGTAATCTGAGTTACCGTATTGACAATCAAGCCATTGTCCCGCTTGCCATCATTGGAGGTTACCACATACAGACCATAGCCGATGTTAAACAGCGCTGTCAAGTCATTTTTATTTGCCATATCAGCGCTATGGGCAACATAATCCTGACACAGCTCGGACGCCAAATCCTCCAGCTGCTGACTGCTCTGATCATTCAGGGCAGACATGATGCTGACCGTAGCATTGGTATAATTCAAATTCTTACAGTTCTCCAACAGCTGCTTCATCACCTTGGTGGCTTGGGGCGCCCAAGAGCCATTTTCAATGAAGGCAACCGTACGGTTGCGGAAATTTCGCTCCGACAAGCCATGCAGATAGGTGTGCATAAAGGGGAACACATCCGCATTATAGGTGGTGGTTGCCAGCACCAGCTTGCTGTAGCGGAAGGCATCGGAAATTGCCTGCGCCATATCGCAGCGAGCCAAATCATGGACAATCACATTGGGGCAGCCTTTGGCTTTCAGCTTCTCTGCCAACAGCTCCACTGCCTTTTTGGTATTGCCGTAGACACTGGTATAGGCAATCACAATGCCGTCAGTTTCCACCTCGTAGGAAGACCAAATGTTATACAGGTTCAAATAATATCCCAAATTCTCCGTCAGCACCGGTCCGTGCAGGGGGCAAATTTTCTGAATGTCCAGCGTGGCAGCCTTTTTTAGCAGTGCCTGCACCTGCGGACCGTACTTGCCCACAATGCCGATAAAATAGCGCCGTGCCTCGTCTGCCCAAGGCTCTTCTGCATCCAAAGCACCAAACTTACCAAAGCCATCTGCGGCAAAGAGCACCTTATCATAAACATCATAGGTCACAATTACTTCCGGCCAGTGTACCATAGGCGCAGCCACAAATGCCAAGGTATGCTTGCCCAAGGACAGGGTATCGCCCTCCTTGACCACAATGCGGTTTCCCTCAAAATCACAACCAAAGAAATTACCCATCATTACAAACGCCTTGGCAGAGGATACCACCGTGGTATCCGGATATATCTTCATAAAATTGGCAATGTTTGCAGCATGGTCCATCTCCATGTGCTGAATGACTAAATAATCCGGCTTCCGTCCTGCCAGCGTATTTTGAATGTTGTCCAGCCACTCATGGGTAAAGTGGGCATCCACCGTATCCATAATGGCAATCTTCTCGTCCATAATGGCATAGGAATTGTAGGACATTCCGTTGGGTACAACATACTGTCCCTCAAACAAATCCACCTTGTGGTCATTGACACCGATGTAGCAAATATCGTTGGTAATCTGCATAAGTAAATCGCTCCTTTTCCTTTTTGCCGGAGAGCACAGCTCTTGACTTTATGCCAACATTATAATATACTGTGAGCAAAAAGTATGTTGGAATTCAAACATTAGGTAGAAAAATATGGAGAAATATTTTGAAATTTTGAAAACCTGTCCCCTTTTTAAGGCAGTCGAGCCCTGCCACTATGAGAAAATGCTCCGTTGCTTCGGTGCGAGAGTGGTCACAGTTAAGAAAAATGCTGCCGTTTTTCATGAAGGGCAGCCTGCCTCCCGTGTCGGCATTGTCCTTTCCGGCGCAGTGCAAACTGTGCAGGACGATTATTTGGGCAACCATTCCATCCTGTCGATGGCTGTTCCCGGCGAGCTATTTGGAGAAGGCTTTGCCTGTGCGCAGGTAGATGCACTGCCCGTCAGTATCATTGCCACCACCGACAGTCAGCTGATGCTCATTGACTGCAGTCATATTATGACCATGTGCCGAAATGCCTGTCCCTTTCATAACCAAATGATTCGAAATCTTCTGCACAGTGTTGCCCAAAGCAATCTGCGATTAAATCAAAAAATTGAAATTCTATCCAAGCGCACCACCCGTGAGAAGGTCATGGCATATCTGCTGTCAGAGGCAAAACTGCAAGGCAGCAACGATTTTTCCATCCCCTATGACCGGCAGGAGCTGGCAGATTACTTAGGTGTGGAGCGCAGCGCCATGTCCACGGTCATCGGCAAATTGCGCACTGATGGCTTTATCGAAGTCAACCGCCGTCATTTTCGGCTGATACGATAAACAAAAAGCAGGTCATTTGACCTGCTTTTTTTCTAATTTCTGAAACAGACGGACCGCATCCGGCATATCGCATAGAATGGATAGCACCGTCAGCACCAAAAGGGCAAACACGGAAAGGGTAATAAATTACGGCACGCCGGAACTCACAAACGGAAGACCGCTGCGGAAGAACATATAGTCCCCGTAAAGCCCAGCAAGCGGTCAATTCCCTCGCAGTTGACAAGATGCACCAGCAGTCCTGCCACCACCCAAAGCATATTCCGCAGCTTGGAGCGGAATGTACCGCTGCACAGTTCCAGCGCCGAAATCAGCAACAAGCAACCGCCCTACCACTTTTGGGTAAGGTGATAATATCACAGAAAATGCAAAAAATAATGCTACAATAAAGCTATAAAATATAAGGAGGAACGACTATGCGTTTAGAAAATAAAGTTGCTGTTATCACCGGGGGCAGCCGTGGCATTGGCTTTGCCACTGCAGAAAAATTCATTCAGGAAGGTGCTGCGGTTGTGATTGCCGCCAGCTCCCCTGCCTCTGCCGAGAAAGCCGTTTTAAAACTAAAAGAAAAGTATCCGGCCGCAACTGTAGGTGGCATCAGCCCTGATTTGTCCAGCTTGGAATCTGTAAAAGCCGCTTTTGAGCAGGTTATCGCAACCTACGGTTGCATCCACATTCTTGTCAACAATGCCGGTATATCCGACAGCACCCCTCTTGACCACTACACCGAGGAAGCCTTTGACAAGGTAATGGATTTGAATGTCAAGGGCGTATTCAACGCCATCCGTGCTGTGGTAGACCACATGGCAGAGCGAGGCAGCGGTGTGATTCTCTCCACCTCCTCCATGGTCAGCATTTACGGACAGAGCAGCGGTGTGGCTTACCCTACCTCCAAATTTGCTGTCAACGGCATGACCTTATCGCTGGCTCGGGAGCTGGGTGTCAAGGGCATCCGTGTTAATGCTGTCGCACCCGGCATCACCGAAACCGACATGATGAAGGCTGTTCCCAAGGAGGTCATTGACCCCCTTATCAAGCAAATCCCCCTCAGACGGCTGGGTCAGCCCGAGGACATTGCCAATGCCTTTGCTTTCCTCGCTTCGGAGGAAGCCTCTTATATCACCGGCGTGGTATTGCAGGTGGATGGTATGGCAAGAAGCTAATGTGACAACATCACAGAAATCCCACTAATAATGCGTTATCATTCAATTATAAAATAAAACAAACCTGTTTCGGAGGTAAAATTTATGTCTGCTATTTCTGTAACCAAGGATACCTTTCATGAGGAGGTCATTCTTTCCGATAAGCCGGTGTTGCTGGACTTCTGGGCGCCCTGGTGCGGTCCTTGCCGGATGGTGGTTCCCATTGTAGAGGAAATTGCCAAGGAACGGGATGACATCAAGGTTGTCAAAATCAATGTGGATGAGGAGCCGGAGCTGGCTTCCGAATATCAAATTATGAGCATCCCCACCCTGATGGTCATGCGTAACGGCGAAATCGTCACCCGCTCCATGGGTGCAAAGCCCAAGGCACAAATCGTCGCCATGATATAAGAAAAAAGACACCCTTCGGGGTGTCTTTTTTGATTTAATCTATCAATGTCCGCAGCTTTTTCTCATCCAAAATTTCCACTGTGCCACGGCTTAGATTTACCATGCCTTCACTCTGAAAATAGCGCAGCATACGGGTCACAACCTCTCTTGGGTTGCCCAAATGGTTGCCGATGGCTTCATGGGTCAGCTTCAGCACCCGACCGCCCTCCAGATTGGCTTCCTCCAGCAAAAATTCTGCCAAGCGTTTATCGAGGCTTTTCCACATAATCTGCTCCATCAGCCACATCACCTCAGAAAACCGGCTTGCCATAATATCATTGGTATAATTGGCAATCGCTGTGGACTGAGACATCAGCTGCTGATAGATATGGGGCGGAATCGTCCAAAGCTCTGCATCCTTTTCCACCTCAATAATCACTTCAAACTGCACATTTTTCAGCACACAGGAGGCGGAAAACAAGCAAATATCCATTTCAAACAGGCGATACAGCGTTACCTCCCTGCCCTCTCCGGACAGAAGATAAGCCCGTAGCTGTCCAGACGCAATCAGCATCAAGCCAGAGCAATCCAACGACCCGTTATGCACAATTGTACCCTTGGGAACGGTGCGATGAATGATATTATCCGCAATCATCGCCTGCTGCTGGGCTGTCAGTTTTTGCCACATCGGAAAAAAATTAGAAAAATCCATTGCTTGCACCTTCCTTTTGATTATTATAGCAGAACAAAATCCCCCTTGTCAATCATAGGGACACTGTGATATTATCACAGAAGAGATCTGAAATATGGATATACTATCAGTAAAACAAAAAAAGAGGTGCTATTATGAGCCAAAATTATGATATGGTCATTATTGGCGGCGGTCCGGGTGGATATACCGCTGCCCTCTATGCTGCCCGAGCAGGTCTAAGTGTTGTGGTGCTGGAACGGCTGGCTGCCGGTGGGCAAATGGCACTAACCCATCAAATTGACAACTACCCCGGCTTTGTCAACGGAATTGACGGCTTTTCCCTGGCTGACAATATGCAGCAGCAGGCGCACCGCTTCGGTGCAGAAACGGTGCTGACAGAAGTCAGCTCTGTTGACCTGCAGGCAAATCCCAAGGTCATCACCACCAGCGAGGGCATTTTCTATGGAAGAACGGTGGTGCTCTCCACCGGTGCAAATCCCCGGCAGTTGGGTGTTCCCACGGAACAGGAGCTGATTGGTCGTGGCGTGGGCTACTGTGCCGCCTGTGACGGCATGTTCTACCGAGGCAAAACTGTAGTTGTGGTAGGCGGCGGCAATACCGCTGCAGCAGATGCACTGCTGCTGAGCCGAATTGCCAAAAAGGTTTATGTTGTCCACCGCAGAGATACCCTCCGTGCCACCAAAATTTACCACGAGCCACTGATGAAAGCCGAAAATGTGGAATTTTTTTGGAACAGTGCGGTTTCTGAACTGCTCTCAAAGGAAAAGCTGACCGGCGTCAAAATAAAAAACCTTTTATCTGATGAAGTGACTGCCCTTGACTGTGACGGTGTCTTTATCAGTGTGGGTCGCAAGCCTGCCACAGAGCTGACCGCCGGTCAGCTAACATTGGATAACGGTGGCTATGTGCTCGCCGACGAAACCACCCAAACCAGTATCCCCGGTGTTTTCGCTGTGGGCGATGTCCGCAGCAAGCAAGTGCGGCAGGTCGTCACAGCAGTGTCAGACGGTGCAGTTGCTGTCCATTACGCAGAGGAATTTTTGACAGAACACCCCTAAATTTTACAGCCGCTGTAAATTGCAGCGGCTAATTTTTTAGCGAATATAGTGCCGTAGGCGGACATTTGCTCTCCATATAAAAACTTAAAAAGTAGGAATATTGCCCCTTTTTGTCGCCAAAAACCCAAAAAACGGCATTGAAAAATCGTGAACTATTTAATTCAAAAGTACAGAATACTCCGAAAGCAAAGGTAAATGCCCAAAAATAAATTTAAAAAAAATATTATATTAGAAAGCATATTCCACAAACTTTTGGAGGTATTTTTATGAAACTTGCTAAAATCTTCTCATTGGTACTTACCCTTGCTCTTTGCCTGAGCCTATTCTCCGGCTGCGGCGAAAGCAACTACACCGCCAAGAACACCGAGTTCGTTATCGGCGTTTCCGGTCCTCTGACCGGTAGTGCTGCTATGTATGGACAGGCTGTTATCAACTCTGCTCAACTGGCCGTTGATGAAATCAATGCTGCCGGTGGCTTAAACGGTGTTTCCTTCAAGCTGGTTTCCACCGATGATATGAATGACGCCAGCAAGATTTCCACCAACTACTCCTCCCTACTGGAGGGCGGTATGCAGATTTCTTTGGGCACTGTTACCACCCAGCCCGGTTTGGAATTTAAAAATCTGTCCGCTGATGACAATGTTTTCTTCCTGACCCCCTCCGCCTCCGGCGATGACATTCCCGCCACCCCCAACGGTTATCAGATGTGCTTTGCTGACAGCAATCAGGGTAAAGCAGCTGCCAGCTTTGTCAATTCCAATTATTCCGGTAAGACCATTGGCGCCTTCTACAAGTCGGACGAGGCTTATTCCAAGGGCATTTTCGACCAGTTCAAGGCCAGTCTGGACGCTTCCGTTTCTTTGGTAGAAACCGCCTTTACCGCTGCTAACGAAACAGACTTCTCCACCCAGATTGACACACTGAAGAAGTGTGACTTTATCTTCATGCCCATCTATTATACTCCTGCATCCCTGTTTATGACACAAGCCAAGGACATCATCGCTCCTAACGCCATCTATTACGGCTGTGATGGCTTTGACGGCATTGACAACATTCCCGGTTTTGACATTACTGCCATTCCCCAGGAAGTGACCATGCTGTCCCACTTCAACTCCAAAGCCACAGACGGCGCTGCAAAGGCATTTATTGACAAATATGTGGCAGCCTACGGCAAGGAAACCTTGAATCAGTTCGGCGCATCCGCCTATGACTGCGTTTATGCCATCTACGGCGCTATGAAGCAGGCAGTGGCTGATGGCAAGGATATTCCTGTTACCATCAGCGCTTCCGACCTGTGTGACATTCTGAATTCCCTGTTTGACAATGGATATACCCTAAAGAACGCCGTCACCGGCGATGCCATCTCTTGGGAAACCAGTGGCTATGTCAACAAGACTGCCATCAAGTACATCATCAAGGAAGCCAACTAATCCCACAGCTAATGATACGCCACATACCGGTCTAGCCGACCGGTATGTGTTGCTGTTTTTATCATAGAAATAATAAGGCTGGTATTTACATGGAACTTCTCTTATCCACATTAATAAACGGCTTAAGCCTAGGTGGTATTTACGCCATGATTGCTCTTGGCTATACCATGGTCTACGGCATTGCCAAAATGCTGAACTTTGCCCACGGTGACATTATCATGGTAGGCGGCTATATCATTTTTGTATTTATGGCTACCAACAATCCCCTATTGGCGGTGCTGATGGCGGTGGTATTCTGTGTGCTGTTGGGCGTCACCATTGAAAAGGTAGCGTACAAGCCTCTACGGGGGGCTTCTCCTCTAGCGGTGCTGATTACTGCCATTGGTGTTAGCTATCTGCTGCAAAGCTTGGCACAGATTGTTTTCGGCTCTGCTCCGAAAATGGTTACTGTCTATGATTTTGGCTCGGTACAATTTGGAGGCGCCACCCTACAGCTATCCTCCTTAGTAACATTGGCGGTAACCGTGGTGGTCATGGTTACGCTGACACTTTTCATCAAATACACCCGACTGGGCAGAGCCATGGTTGCTGTTTCAGAAGACAAGCAGGCAGCGCAGCTCATGGGCATCCATGTCAATGGCATCATTACCATCACCTTTGCCATTGGCTCGGCGCTGGCGGCGCTGGCAGGACTTTTTTATCTGCTGAAAGCACCCAGCGTGTCCAACACTTTGGGCGCTATGCCGGGCATCAAAGCCTTTACCGCCGCTGTCATCGGTGGCATTGGCTCTATCCCCGGCGCAATGCTGGGCGGTATTTTGCTGGGTATGGTGGAATCCATCTCCTATAAGATTACCGCCATTGCCCCCTACACCGATGCCATCGAATTCTCTATTTTAATTATCATTCTGCTTGTAAAACCCACCGGCTTCCTCGGCAAGAAACGGAGGGAAAAGGTATGAAAATTCAATCTACAACCATTAAATCCAATGCAAGCTATGTCATCATCGGCACGCTCACTGCTGTACTGGGCGGCATCGCCCTGACCGGCGGTCGGTTTGACAACTCCTTTCTATTCCTACTGGAAAAAATTGCAATCAGCATGATTCTCGCCGTCTCTCTTTCCTTGGTCGTTGGCTTTTTGGGAGAGCTGTCTCTGGGACACGCCGGATTTATGTGCGTGGGTGCTTACTTAGGCGGCAAGATTTCTGTACTGCTGCAGCCTTTGGTCGGCACAGGTCCAGTGAATTTGCTGATCGCTCTGCTGGTCGGCTGCGCCGCTGCCGCTATCTGCGGTATCATCATCGGCATCCCCGCCCTGCGGCTGCGTGGCGACTATTTGGCAATCGTCACCCTCGCCTTCGGTGAAATCGTCAAATCTCTGTTCCAAAATTCCTCAGATGCCTCCTTTGGCGGTGCATTGGGCTTGGATACCCCTCGCTATAACAAAAGCTACTTATTCATTTTTGCCTTTATTTTGGTGCTGATTACCCTTGCGGTTATCAAAAATCTCATGCGCTCCAAGCACGGCAGAGCCATTACCGCCATCCGGGACAATGAGATTGCCGCCCGTTCCTGCGGCACCAATGTCACCAAATACAAGCTGCTTGCATTCACCCTGTCTGCTGCCTTTGCCGGCATCGCAGGCGTGCTGTACAGCTTCAGCAACTATACCGTGCAAAGCGGTCGCTTCGGCTATAACTATTCCATTGAAATCTTAGTAATGGTAGTTTTGGGCGGCATGGGCAGTATCAACGGCTCGTTGATTGCAGCCACGCTCATTACCTACCTGAACACCAAGCTGGCAACCATCCTAACCGGTGAGCTGGCAGTGCTGCAAAACCTGCTGTATGCACTGATTCTCGTTATCATTGTCATCTACAACAACGCCCCGGCGCTCAAGGGCTTCCGTGACCAATACGGCCCCGCTTCCCTGCTTGCTCGTATCCGCAAGGGTAAACATGACCCGGCAGCCATCAAGGATGACAAGGCAAAGTGGGATGTGGTGCCCACCAAAATCAGCATGGACGAAATTCTGTCCGTTGATTTGACCCCTCAAGACAATAACAGCATCTACAAAGAGGGAGGAAATAAATAATGGCAGAATATATTCTCGAAACACAAAATTTAGGCATTTCCTTCGGCGGCTTAAAGGCTGTACAAAATGTCAATCTCAAAATCCGAAAAAACCAAATCTACGGATTAATCGGACCAAACGGTGCAGGCAAAACTACCATTTTTAACCTGCTGACCGGCGTTTACAAGCCCACTGAAGGTACTTTTTATTTGGACGGCGAGGAAATCAAGGGTCTCACGCCGGACAAGGTCAACCATAAAGGTATGGCGCGTACTTTCCAAAATATCCGATTGTTTAACAACATGACGGTCATCCGTAATGTGATGGTAGGTTTGCAGGATCAACCGGAATTCCGCTGCAATGTCCTTCAGTCCATACTGCGGCTGCCTCGGCATTATAAGGTAGAGAAGCAAATGCGTAAGCGCGCCAAGGAGCTGCTGGCTATCTTTGGCTTGGAGCAGGAGCGCAACAGCCTTGCCTGCAACCTGCCCTACGGCAAGCAGCGCAAGCTGGAAATTGCCCGTGCCCTTGCCACCAATCCCAAGCTTTTGCTGCTGGATGAGCCTGCCGCCGGCATGAATCCCATTGAAACCGAGGATCTTGCCCAAACCATTCATCTCATCCGTGACCGGTTTGACATGACCATTCTGCTAATTGAGCATGATATGAGCTTTGTTTCTGACCTCTGCGATGAAATTACCGTTCTGAACTTCGGCACTATGCTTGCAGAGGGCAAAACCAAAGCGGTACTGCAAGACCCGCAGGTCATCAAGGCATACATCGGAGGTTAACCCATGGCAATGTTGGAAGTAAAAAATTTGGAGGTTTACTACGGTGTCATCTGTGCACTAAAAAGCATTAGCTTTGAAGTAAATCAGGGTGAAATTGTTTCCCTAATTGGCGCAAACGGAGCCGGAAAAACCACCATGATGCAAAGCATTATGGATTTGATTCCCAAGAAAAACGGACAAGTTTTCTTTGAGGGAAAAGAAATTTCCAAAACACCCTGCCACAAAATCGTGGAACAGGGCTTGGCCCAAGTACCGGAGGGACGGCGAATTTTTCAGGAGCTGACGGTCTATGAAAACCTGCTGATGGGCGCTTATACCAAGCGAAATTCCCAACAGTTCAAGGAAGATTTGGACTCTATCTACACCCGGTTTCCCCGGCTGGCAGAGCGCCGCAATCAGATTGCAGGCACGCTCTCCGGCGGTGAGCAGCAAATGCTTGCTATGAGTCGGGCGCTGATGTGCCATCCCAAGCTACTGATGCTGGACGAGCCTTCCATGGGCTTATCTCCCCTACTGGTGGAACAAGTATTCGACATCATCAAGGACATCAACAAAGACGGCACAACCATTTTGTTGGTGGAGCAAAATGCAAACAAATCCCTTGCCATCTCCGACCGGGCTTATGTCATGGAGAATGGCAGCATTGTCCTCTCCGGCACCGGCGCAGAGCTATCTGCCAGTGAAAATGTCCGCAAAGCCTATTTGGGCGGCTAACTCAAAATCAGAGATAAAAAAATGGACCGCACCCGAGGGTGCGGTCCATTCTATTTAGAAAGGAAAGAATTAGCCGGCGAAATAGAACTTGCCGTAGAACTGGGTCTTGCCAACAGCATTGGCATCATCCAGACGGTAGGTTTCAGAGCAGCTGAAGGTCTTATATGTGTTGTAAGTACCCAAATACCACTCCTTGCCTTCACACTGGACGGTGAAGACATTGTACTTCTCGCTGAAGACATAAACAGCAGTGGGAGCATCGGAAATAACAACATTCACCTTACCAGCAGCGCCGCTACGAGGAATAATATCAATGTACTTCTTAGCACCGTCCTTCATGAAGGACAGGTAGTAGCCACCCTCGGTCTCTTCCAGAACAACATCAACAGCCAAATTGATGTCCTCGCTGGTTGCCAAGTAATAGCCATCCATCTCACCAATGAAGTACAGCACCTTCCCCAGCTTATTCTGTTCTAGGGTGAACTTATAAGCAACACCAACCAAGGGCTGGTCAACAAAGCCGGGTTCAATAGCAGGCTCGGTGGGCTCGGTGGGCTCAGTAGGCTCGGTGGGGTCAACGGGAGGCTCAACAGGGGCTTCGCCCTTGACAATGTCGCTAACCAAGCAGCCAGCGTCAAACTGCACAGTGCCCTTATAGTTGCTCATCATACCGGTAACGGTGATGGTGTCGCCAACAGCCAATGTGGCGGCGCCTTCACCCTTCAGACGGAAGCAAGGTACCGTCTTGTCTTCCACAGTGATGGACACGCTGATATTGCCATACTGCTCGCTCCACTCGGTGTCGATAGAGGAAATCACACCGGTCAAAGCAGTTTCAGCAGCAAATTTATCATTGGGCTCCATTGCAAAGGCTGCTTCCAAAATTTCAGCAACCGTCTTTCCGGTGGGGTCAAACTTGGGTTTCTCGGGAACGCCTTCGCCAGCTACAACAGCCAGCAGTTCACAGCCAGCATCGAACTCGATGGTGCCGTTGTAGTTCTTCAGAACGCCACGCACAGTGATGGTATCTGTGACCTTCAGTGCATCTGCGCCCTCACCCTTCAGGCGGTAGCACATAATGGGCTTGCTCTCACCAACACCTTCGACAGCGATGATGACAGTGATGTTCTTATAGTCAGCACTATAGGGGGTATCAATCGCAGTGATAACGCCCTTCAAAGTATACTGACCATCCAAAACCTTGCCGGACTCCAGTGCATAAGCCATGTCTACGATTTCCTGATAGCTAGCAGCACGGGGAATCATGTGCTCAAAGGAAACGGAAATGGAGTTGCCCTTTCCATCGGACATAGTGCCAGTCAGCTTGTAAACCACATCGGCAGTGGGTGCCTCGTTCACATCCACCACGGTCATGCCGGCTTCGTTCTTGTAGAACTTCACCAAGTCCTCTGCCACATCGGCAGACCAATCAATCTTAAAGGTCTCATCGCCAACCTTAATTTGGCTGACCACAATGTAGTCGCCGGTGGTCTTGTAAGCGCTGTCCTTATAGATGTTATACAGATAATTCTTTGCGTTTGTCAGAGGGCTTTCGGTATTTGCCGGCTTCTCGCCACAGCCTGCGAACAGACTCAGCAGCATGACCAGCAGCAGAACATAAGAAATAATCTTTTTCATAGCTTACTCCTTCAATAGCTTCAATTATGAATGGTGATATAGGCATCGTCAAATACCTTGATTTGGTACTGACCCCCAAAGCAATCCACAATGCCCTTTACATCAATGGTTTTTCCGAGGTAAGCTTCCTCGGTGATGAGCTTTCCGTTGTCATCCAACAGAACAGCAGTTCTGACAGAAACCTCACGGCCATCCACCTCACAGGTTAAGGTCATCGCCCCCTTGGAGGAGCTTTCCTCTCCGGTGGTGGTGTAAATGTCCTTGACCACCAAATTTTTCATCTCAATGGTGGTATTGAGTGCCAGCTGGGCATAGGGGAAGCTCTTGGGAGCTTCGTCCTCGCTCAGCACCAGCTCCACATTCCCCAAGAACTGCTCAGCCGTAGTCAGTATATAAGCTGCGCTATGACCTTCGCTCAGCTTTTGGATGTTGCCGGGGTCCTTGGGCTTCATCTGGCGGTAGGTCAAATCAGAAACCTGCCAGCTATCGCCAGCCTCATAATACTGAACAGATCCAACGATACGCACCTCGTTGCCCATGGAAAGAATCTCCAAGCCTGCGCCGGACAGATTATAGCCATAGTAGATGCTCATGCCGTAGTACATTTGGGTTTCCTCATCAAAGGCTTCCACATAGACGCTGCCCTCACTGTTCATGGCAACAACGCCATTAAATGCAACCTTTTGACCGTTGTATGCCTCGATATTGGTCCGCAGCTCCTTCAATGTCAGCTCCTGCGCCTCGCCATAATAAAACTCGGGGTCCTTTTCGCCGGAGAACACATTGAGCTTGTGTGCCTTAGCTTGATTCAAAGCCGTGACGCAGGTGCTGCCATAACGGTTGTTGGCAGTGTTGGAAGCAATGGCAAGACCATTTTGGAGCAGCTCCAAATTCAAATTCCGATAAGGCTCGGAATCAGAAGTTCTGTACCACACCCACACCAAATAACGGTCGCCGGTGGAGTCTGCATTCCACTTTCCATCGTCAGATTCCAAAATAATCGAGGTTGCCTTAGACAAAGCTTCCCTGGTGAATTGAGAGGCACGCTTGCCGTACTCCTCAATTTTGCCGGTGGATTCAGGGGTGTTGACCGCCAAATAACGGGCCTTCAGCACGCCGCCCTTTATCGCACCTTCCGGAACATTGAAATGGGTGGTATCGCCGTCCACAAAAATTTTGACGGTGGCCTCCTGCTTCAGGGTTTCAGAATTCATATCCAGCTTCAACTGCGGCACATAGTCCACAAAGAGAGCCGGACCACTGTTGCTGGGCGTGGTGGGTGCGGTGGGCTCTGCAGGCTTGCAGCCTGCAAAGCACCCCAAAATCAAGCACACCACGCACAAAAGGGAAAGAATTTTTTTCATATCGGTTTTATTATCCGTTGTACTCACACTCGTCAATGGCATCCTGGAACAGGCCATCAATCATCGCATCCAGATTTCCGTTGTCCTCACCGGACAGAGCAGCAGTCAGCAGTGCGCCAACCTGGTCACGGGCAGTGGAAGAGCCATTGAAGGCGGGAGAGGTGTAGTAAGCCTTCTCCTGCTCCAAACAGACCTTTGCAGACAGCGCAGCGATATTGTTGCCGCCGTCAGCGTTGGCAATGAAATCAGCATAGATTTCGTTATCAGCCACGGACTTCAGAACAGGAACATAGCCGGAAGCCATGGAGAACTCAGCCTGGAATTCCACAGTAGTGGTCAGGAACTTCACGAACAGCCAAGAAGCGATGACTTCCTGAGGATTGCTCTTCTGGAAGATGCACAGGCTGGGACCCTGAGAGATAACCTTGGGTGCATCAGCATTGACCTGAGGAATGGTGGCAATGCCCACCTCGAAGGGATAAGCACCGTCAACCATGTCGGGACGCTGATGGGTAGCACCGGCGGAGGAGCCGATGGACATATAGCTCCGGGGAGCAGTGGTGTCCATGTTCACAAACAAACCGGAGGTGTAGCCGCCGTACAGGGTCTGGGTGGTCAGATAACCCTTCTGATACCACTCACGGAACTCCTTAATAAAGGCCTTGTTGTCCTCATGGTTAAACAGATAGCGGTCACCGGTAGCGCTGGTGTAGGGGCTGTTCTGCTGCTCACACATAGTGATGAACCAGTTGCTCTCGGAGTCATAGCCCAAAGGAATAGAGGTGGGGTCGATTTTCTTAATCTCAGCACACAGGGCTTCCAGCTCGTCCCAAGTCTTGGGCAGCTGCAAATTGTGCTCCTCAAAGAAGGTCTTGTTGTAGTACAGAACCTCGGTGGACTTGGACAGAGGCATGGTGTACATCAGCTCGTCACCGAACTGCTTGCCTTCGTTATAGTAGCCCTCGATGAAGTCAGCCTTCTGCTCAGCGGTCAAGCCCAAAACCTCGGTGCTGCCGTCAGCACGGGTAACAGTAACAGTGCTGTCGATCAAGTTGTCCAAAGTGGTGACAGCCTTGGCTTCGTTGTACAGAGCAACATGGTCGGGATAGCAGTAGGCGATGTTGGGCTGGTTGCCCTCCGTAATCTGAGTGCTAATCTGGCTACGAACATCATCGTAGTTACCGACCTGTTCATGCTTAATGGTGATGTTAGGATACAGCTTATTGAACTCCACAATGTAAGCATTCAAGACAGTAGACAGGTTGGCGCCCATGGTGTGGTAGAACACAAGTTCTACAGCGCTGCCGTCATAGCCACCCTCCGGGACTACGAAGTTGGGGTCAGCCTTACCGCCGCCCTTCTGGCAGCCGGTCAGCATTCCCATGCTCAAAACCATGGTCAATGCCAAAATCAGTGCAATGATTTTTTTCATTTTTTCCTTTCCTTTCTTTTGCGTAAAATAATTTATTGTTACAGACGAAGCTCGTCTATTAACCCTTGATACCGCTGCGGCTAACGCCTGCCATGATGTATTTCCGCAGGAAAATGAACACCATAAACAGCGGGGCAGAAACGATGGCAACAGCTGCCATTTGCAGGGGGTAGTCCACATCACCGGTGGTGGCGGTGAAAGCATTTCGCAAGCCATTGGTAATCAGGCGGTACTCCTCATCATTGGCAACCAAACGAGGCCAAATGTAGGAGTTCCATGCGCCCATCATTTTCAGAATGGTAATGGAAATCAATGTGGGAAGTGCCAACGGAATCATAACCTTCCACAAATACTTCAAATCGCCGCAGCCGTCCACCTTGGCTGCCAAATACAGCTCATTGGGAATCTGCAGGAAATTCTGACGCAGCAGAAAAATATAGAACACACTCACCAAGAAAGGAACAATCAAAACAGTGTAGGTGTTCAGCCAGCCCAGCCGAGTCACGGTGGAATAGTTGGTAATGGTAAACAGTTCGCCGGGAATCATCATGGTTGCCAGCATAGCTGCAAACAGCTTTTCTCTGCCCTTAAACTCCAGACGAGCAAAGGCAAAAGCGGACAAAACCGTAATCACCAAACTCAAAATTGTGGAAACGATACCCACATACATGGTGTTTAAGAATAACCTACCCAGGTTTGCGGTTTGGAAGGCATTGACATAGTTCATGACAACAATCTTCCGGGGCCACAAGGTGGGAATTGGCAAGCGGTATTCTGCCAAATCCTTCAAAGAGGAAATAATCATCCAGTAGAACGGGAACAAAACAATCAGTGCCATCACCAACAGGAAAGCATAGACCAGCGTTTTCATTGCAGTGCCGCCAATTTTAGCAGAGAGCGAAACCTGATGCATATCCCGGGCCTGCATCGTATTTAAATTCATATTTTCAGACATGGGCCACCTCTTAGAAATGAACACGCTTCTTGCTGACCTGCGTATTGATGGCGGTCACCACAAGAATGATACCAAACAAAATCAGTGCAGCAGCACTGGCACGACCCTGCTTATTGGTTTCCAATGCTTTGTAAACAAAGCCAACCATAGTATTGAGTCTGCCGGGGTCATCAGGGGGTCCCATGGTTTCGCCAAAGATACCCACGATGCTGGAATACTCCTTAAAGCCGCCGATAAAGCCGGTAATCAAAACATAAGCCAGCATGGGAGACAACAGCGGCACAGTAATCCGCATCAAAATTCTGCTACGGGAAGTGCCGTCTACCTTGGCTGCATCATAATACTGCTTATTGATGCTTTGCAAACCGCCCAACAGCACTAAAATCTTAAAGGGCAGAGCGTTCCAAATAATGTAGACAATCATAACCGTCATATTTGCCCAATAGCTGGAGCCGGCATTAATCCAGTTGATATGCTTGCCGCCAAAGGCTTCGATTACATTATTGATAATGCCTGCTGTTGCAATAATCTCATTCTGTGTACCATGGAACGAACCCACAATGTTAAACATTGCGGCAAAGACCATGCCGATTGCGATGGAATTGGTCACATAAGGCAGGAAAAAGATGGTCTGCAAGGTTTTCTGCAGAGGCTTGATGGAATTAAGCGCCACGGCAATCAGCAGTGCCAGCACCGTGGAAGGAATAACCGTCAGGAAGCAAAGCAAAATGGTGTTGGTCAGGCACTCCACAAACTGCTTATACTCAACAACCTTTACAAAGTTGCCAAAGCCAAACTCAAACACCTTACCGCCTACAGCCTGCATACCGCTGTAGTTTTCCAGAAGGGCCATCCGAACTGTGTTGAAGATAGGCCATACTGTAAACACCAGAAGCAGCAAAATGGCAGGTGACAGGTACAGCCATGCTTTCCATTGATGTTTGCTATCTACCATATTACTTCACCTCAAAATAGATTCTCTCCTCATTTTCCTTGTTGAAAATGAAAATCTTATGGGGCTTAATGGTGTAACGAACAATTTCCTGTTTGGTGTCCACCTTATTGTCTGCATTGATGATAGAGCGAACAACGGGATTCAAGGAAGCTTCATTCTCAGAAACCACGCTGACATCACGGCCCATGACCTCCACAGCTCTCAGCCTACAGGACAAAGGACCGTTTTCATCCAGCTCAAAGCCTTCGGGGCGGATGCCCACCGTGACATCCTGATTGGCAACACCGGGCACATCCATAACAGCCTCTGCTCCGATATACAGCTTGCCGTCTGCAACCTTGGCGTCAAAGACATTGATGGGAGGTGTGCCCAAGAACTTGGCAACAAACAGGTTAATGGGGTTGTCGTAAACCTCCTGAGGTGCACCAATCTGCTGCACAACGCCCAGCTTCATCACCACAATCATATCAGAGATGCTCATGGCCTCCTCCTGATCGTGGGTAACGAAGATGGTGGTAATGCCGGTTTCACGCTGAATACGGCGGATTTCCTCACGGGTCTGCAGACGCAGACGGGCGTCCAAGTTAGACAGAGGCTCATCCAACAGCAGAACACGGGGCATCTTCACCAACGCACGGGCAATGGCGACACGCTGCTGCTGACCGCCGGACATTTCGCCGGGCTTGCGGTCCATCAGCTCATCAATCTGCACCAGCTTGGCAGCATGATAAGCCCGCTCCAGCATCTCCTCCTTGCTCATCTTGTCCTCACCCTTCAGATTCTGCAGGGGAAACAGGATGTTCTGCTTGACGGTCATGTGGGGATACAAAGCATAGTTCTGGAACACCAGACCAACGCCTCTGTTCTCCGTAGGCAAATCGGTAACATCATCGTCACCAAAGAAGATTTTGCCGCCGCTGGGCTTCTGCAAACCACTAATCATGTACAGTGTGGTGGACTTGCCGCAGCCGGAGGGTCCCAAAAGACCGATAAGCTTGCCATCCGGAATCTCAAAGGTGAAATCATTGACTGCAACGACGTCCTCCTTGAGCTTCTTGTTGCGATTGGGGAATACCTTGGTTAAATTCTGCAAAACAACTTTCATATACTTCCCTTTCCTATATACAAAATTATTATTTCTTATTTTTGCTATGGAATGCAGGATTCCTTAATAATCTGCTTCGGATGCTTTTTCTGCCTGCACCTTCTTCTGATATTTCAGAAGTGATTCCGGCAAGTCAAAAATCATCTGGCTTGAAGCATCTACCACAACAGTACAAGCCAGCAGATCATGAATCACAGAATGATTACGGGTTGCAATCAGTAAAATCACCTGCAGAAGCAGGATAAGCCCAAGAATCAGTATTCCCATCATGCCGGCTATTGAGAACAGAAGCATCAGCACGATCATCACAGGAATCATAGTTTCCAGTGTGTATTTGCCCAAAACTGTCCGGACCACCATCATAAAGGGCGTCACTCTGACACCATCTGTCCGCATCAGGCAAATACCAAATATTTTTTTGCCAAGAGTTTGTCCATTTTTAAACATCAGCGGAACAACCAGCTCCAACACCAAATAGCTCAGCAGCAAGCTCAATGACACAATAACCAAGGTCAAATTAATCACCATGAAATATACCTGTAGCGTCTGCTCGTCCTTATTCAGTGCATCCAATGCCGCTTCATATTGCGCAAGCTCCACCTCGGTCAGCTTTTCATACGCTTCAGCGGAAATGTTAAAATCAACCTGATATTCCTGGGCGTACTTTGTATACGCATCGTCCAACTGCTGATTATACGCATCATAATCCAGCAAAGCGGATAACCCGGCAGCAAATCCCGCTGTCAAGCACGCCAACAAAATAATATCAAACAAATATGCCGATATTCGCTTGGTAAAACTAGCTTTTTGAACATCAAATCTCAAGGTAATCTCCTCCATAACTGCCAAAAAACTACATTCCAATGGCAGTATGACAAATTATATCACAAAGTTCAACAAAAATCCACAACTTCTTACAGAAGTTTTTATAAATATTTATTCTATTTACCAGGTTTTAGCTCCTCCAGCACAGCAAGTGAGATATTCAGGTTTCCCTTTCCTTCACCAAGACGAATGGTGGGCTTGTTTTCGCCATGAAAATCACTGCCGCCGCTGTACCTCAGTCCAAATTCATCCGCAATGGCGCAAGCGACTGCCGTTGTAGCTTCATCATAGGTGGAATAAAAAACCTCCATGCCCTGCAGTCCATAGGGCGACATCTCCTGCAAAAATTGCCGCAGCTGCAACTCATTCAAATTCAAAAACGGGTGCGCCAGCACAGAAACCGCCCCAAAATCCCGAATATATCCCAGCATCTCCTCCGGTGCAAACCGCTTGGGTGGCACATAATAACCCTGAGATGGCTTTAGGAGCTCCCCAAATGCCTGCTGAATAGACTGCACATAGCCTTGGCGCATCAATTCCGCCGCAATCAGCGCCCGATTGACCTGTCCCCCCGGCGTAGCTGCCTTGATTTTTTCATAGTCTACCCGATAACCGGCTTTGTTGAGTGCCTCCACCAGTAAGACATTGCTCTGCTCCTTTCGCTGATGATATTGCTGCATCAGCGCCGTCACCTGTGAAAAATAGGCAGGCTGTAGGAACAATCCCAGTATGTGCAGTTCTGTACCGTTGTAATCTGTAGAGAACTCCACCCCCGGCACTGCCTCAATTTGCAGCCCCGTAGCGGCTGCCAAAAAATCCGGCAACCCGGCAGCCGTATTGTGGTCTGTCAAGGCAATGGCAGAAAGTCCCACAGCCTGCGCCTCCTCCAACAGCTGCGCTGGTGTATAAGTCCCATCGGAATAGACCGAATGAGTATGCAAATCGCACCGTTTCTCCATTTTGCCCACACTCCCCCATTTTTCTTTATTATAGCTTTTCTATACTCTAAAATCAATTTGCTTGTTGCACAATCTTTGGTGCTGCTTTTCTACTGTAATATCAGCGTCACCACCGGTGGACACTGGTTTTTAAGCTTTGCATTTCCTGTGATGGGCTTTTGGGCAATTCTCGTCACCGCTGTGGTGGCGCTGCTACGGTATGTCCGCAAGGGCACACTGTATATTTTCGGCGGTGCATTGCTGACAGCATCTGCCTTTATGCCGGTGATGGAGCTACTAATGAATTTGACCTTTCAGCTTCGCAAGAGGCTGCTTTGGTCATACTATCCCCTGATTGTTTTGGGGCTGTTGGGAGGACTGTTGATTTTCCTTGCCATCTATCGCCCTGCACGGGAAACTGTGGAACGAAAATTTTTCCTATAAACAGGCAAAACCGGCTCACATCTGTGAGCCGGTTTTTAGGTTTACTTTCCGCAGCTGCAGCCGCTACAGCTTCCGCTGTGGGGACAGCCAATACACTTTTTACCGCTTTTCTTGGCTTTTAACACATACCATGCCGCCAAGCCCACAATCAGCAAAACCACACCAATGACAATCGCAGTATCCATTCTTACTTGCCTCCTGCAGTACAAGCTGCCTGTGCAGTTTTATCTGCTCTTACAGCAAAAAACACCGCCATCGCCACCATTGCCAACACTGCCAGCAAGCCACCAACGGCAGACGCCACATTCAAAGATGCCGCATCGGTCAACAGAGTCCCAACCGTGTACACCAAATAGCTGACTGTAAAGCCTACACTCAACTGCAGTGCAATACCGCCAAACAGCCATTTTTTGCTTTTCATCTCACTGTTCATCGCACCAATAGCAGCAAAGCAAGGAGGTGTAAACAAATTAAACATCAAATAAGCCAAAGCTGCTACCTTGGTAATCGCCATCACACCGGCAATTTCCGCACCTGCACCCTCCAGCATTTCCAGCTGCTCCGTATCAATGAGGTTTTCCAGTCCCACAAAGCAAACCGCCAGTGTACCCACCACATTTTCCTTGGCAATAAAGCCGGTGATGGCTGCCGCTGCCAGCTGCCAAGAGAGCACGCCCACCACAGGCAGCAAAATATAGGCAAATGGTCCTGCAATACTCGCCAAAATAGACTGATCAGCAGATTGCGCCACCTGCAAGCTCCAATCAAAGGTCTGCATGATTTGAATTGCAGTATTACACAGCAAAATCACCGTACACGCCTTCACCACAAAGGACCAGCCACGAGAACACATGGAGAAAAACGCTCTTTTAAAGGAGGGCATTTTATATTCCGGCAGTTCCATAATAAAGAAGGCTTTTTTTGTCTTATTTCCCGTGATTTTATTAATCAACAGTGCCCCAAGGAAAATCAGAACAATGCCTGCAAAATACATCAGTGTTCCCACCCATGAGGCATTTTCAAAAAACGCACCGACAAACAGGGAAATTACCGGCAATTTTGCTCCACAGGGCATAAAAGGCGTCAACATAGCCGCTGCCCGGCGCTCCCGTTCATTGCGAATGGTACGGCAAGCCATAATGCCGGGAATGGCACAGCCTGTACCGATAACAAAGGGAATTACCGATTTTCCGCTTAACCCAACTCTCTTAAAAATCGGGTCAAGCACCACCGATACCCGTGCCATATAGCCACAATCCTCCAGCAGTGCCATAAGGAAATACATGACCATAACCAGCGGCAAAAAGCCAATGACCGCAATGACGCCACCCAACACGCCATCCACCAGCAGTGCAGATACGATGGGTGCTACATTCCTTTCCTTCAGCAACATACCGACCCAGCCCTGAACGCTTTCCAGCCAGCCTACCAAATAGTCTGCCAAAAAGACACCCACGCCATTCTCATGCTGAGAAATCAAAAACACCAGGCTGATGACCAAAGCAAAAATAGGAATACCCACCCATTTGTTGGTTAAAATGCCATCAATTTTATCACTTAAATTCCGTTCCCGAGAGAGAATTTTCCGTCTTTCCACCCTTGCGACCAGTTTGTTGACGAACTGGAAACGCTGGCGGTCTGCCGCCTCCACCTGCTGCCTGTCGGTCAAATCCACACAGCCCTGATAATAAGGTGCTGCCTGCTCCTTGCCTGCCACGGACAGCGCAATTTTCATCAGCTGCTCCAAGCCACTATTCTGACCGGACATGGTAGAAACCGTTTCTACCACCGGACAGCCCAATGCGTCAGACAGCGCCCGAGCATCAATTTTATTCTGTTTCTTTGCATTCACATCGCTTTTGTTCAGCGCCACCACCATGGGAATCCCAAGCTCCAGCAGCTGAGTGGTAAAAAACAGACTGCGGCTTAAATTCGTGGCATCTACAATGTTAATAATCACATCGGGATTTTCGCCCTTGACATAAATGCTGGTGACACTTTCCTCGGAAGTAAAGGGGGACATGGAGTAAGCTCCGGGCAAATCCACCGCCAACAGCTCCTGCGTTCCCTCATAAAAGCTGCGCTTGATGGGACTGATTTTTTTATCCACCGTCACACCTGCCCAGTTGCCTACCCGTTCGTTACGACCGGTCAAGGCATTGAACATGGTGGTTTTGCCGGAGTTGGGATTGCCGGTTAGAGCAATTCTCATGTTGGGATTTCCTCCTAAAATCTATGTTCGTCATGCAGAATATCTGTTTCAATGTAGTGTAGTTACCCTACGCTAACCGCAGGGCAAAAAGCAATCAGCGAATTGCCTCAAAGATACTCAGGGCTGTACCTCAATCGCCTTCGCCAAGGCGGTATCAATGCTGTATCTGCCATCCTTAATAGACACCACGCAGCCACCCTTGCGGTGAAAAATCACCGTAATCGGCTCGCCGCTGAAGCAACCCAAGGAAAACAGAAACGCATTCAACTCCGCATCATCTGTTTCAATCCGCTGAATGATATACTCCTTGCCTTCCTGTGCAGTGGTCAAGTTCATGTAAATCACCCAATTCAAAATTTCAATAAAGCGGTCAGCATGGCGATTAGCCTCCGCTAACTGCAGGGTAATCATACTCGTTTCTACCTATTTTGTCAATAGGTAATTTTCATTTTTTCCCATTATTTATTCCATATTTATGCAGCCACTCAACGGAACATTCCGCAAAAGGGAGGGGTTTCCCCCTCCCTGCGCCTATATCCGTTGATACAGCTTTTCCATCAGTTCCCGTAAGGGCTTAAACAGCAGCAGTGCAATGACAAAGTTGCCACCGCAGTGCAGCAAATCAAAAGGAATTCCCGTCACCCATTTGGATGCTGCATAGCCCACACCACCGATAAAAACATCAGCAATGGCACACAACGCTCCAAACATCAAGCCGAAGCCGCCGGACAGCAGCGCCCAGCTTAGGGGCGACCTTTGCTGCCGCAGCAGATATGAGGCAAGTGCCAAAATAGCCCAAACATACAGATAATATACATTCCAAATACCAAAGCCGTATACTAAAAATTCCATAGCAATATACACTGCAATGGGATAAATGCACTTTTTGCCAAAGGTGACCGCAAACAGCATCACCATCAGGCTCGCCGGCTCAATGTTGGGCAACCAGCCCATAACCAACTTCGCAGCGAAGGTCAAGGCACCCAACACGCCGAACAATGCAATTTCGCGAACTGTAATGCCGACCTTAGAATTTTTCATAATTAAAGATAAACAAATCACCGTCCTTGATGACCTGCTCGCTGACCGCCACAACCGCTAAATTTTCCGGTTTTACCTCGTTCAAATAGAAAGCCCACCAAACACCGTTATCCCAAGTGGCAGCCTCCCCATCTACCTTTTCAATCACAAAGCCAAACTGACCTTCATAGCCCTCAATCAGCTTTTCGCTCAATAACAAAGCGCCCAAATATTCCTCATCCGTATGGTAAACAAAGGGCACGCTGCTGCCATCGGCATGATTGACTACAACCACAATTTCCTTTGCGCCCTTTTGGGTGTCCGGACGGGTCAGTACAAAGACTGCCGCCATAACACCCACTACCAAAATCAGTGCAATCAGCGCCAATATCGTTTTCTTGCTCATAAAAAATCCTCCAAAAACAAAAGTACCGTGACACCACAAGCAATGTGGTGCCACGGCCGGTTTTCCGTGACAAAGCCGCCCCTGTGTACTTCCGCACAGGGTGGAGAAATTCCAATCCGTAGGTCTTCTGACTCATGCATTCGGGAACTGCGATTCCCACGCTGCGCTCTGCCTTCCCAGTTTCCCAGTGACTGGCTTTCACCAAAAGAGCGTCGCTTTGCACATACAGCGGCGGTACCGTCCGGGATTCTAACCCGGTTATCTTGTTGAGAGGAAAGCACCAAACGCACAATCCTCCACGGAATGGTATTCAGTTTGTCTAGCGATATCATAGCACCCTGCTACGACAAAGTCAAGATGGTTTTTGTTGGAAATCCAATTGAAATTACTCTCGTTTTCTGCTATAATATTTCCATAACATCAGGAGGAAATGCTATGGACCTGCAAACTTTGAAAGAAAAAATGGACGATTGTCACTATATTTACGATGAAACCCTCGCCACCACCCTATCGGTGGCGCTGCGGCTGGGAAGACCGTTGTTGGTGGAGGGTGCAGCCGGTGTAGGCAAAACAGAAATCGCCAAGGTCATGGCTGCCGCTTTAGACCGCCCACTGGTACGAATGCAGTGCTATGAGGGTTTGGACGAAAGCAAAGCCCTTTACGAATGGAACTATCAAAAGCAGTTGCTTTCCATTCAGGTCAATATGAACGAAATCGACAAGGACAAGCTGACCAAGGCGCTGTTCAGTGATGAATACCTGCTGGAGCGACCTTTGCTGCAGTCCATTCGGTCGGAAACACCTGTAGTGCTACTGATTGATGAAATCGACAAGGCAGACGAGGAGTTTGAAGCCTTTTTGCTGGAGCTGCTGAGTGATATGCAGGTGTCCATTCCGGAAATCGGCACTGTCAAAGCACGCTCTATCCCCTTTGTGGTGCTGACCTCAAATCGGGCTCGTCCCCTGTCGGAGGCACTGCGCCGCCGCTGCGCCTATCTCTACATCGAATATCCTGACATGGAAAAGGAGCTGGCGATTCTACGGGCAAAACTGCCCCATGTAGATGACCGACTATGCGCACAGGTTGCCCTTGCCACTCAGCGTCTGCGCTCCAACGAGGCAATTTTGAAAAAGCCCTCCATCGCCGAAGCCTTAGATTGGGCAGCAGCGCTGGATGCTCTTGGCATTGACGAGCTAACACCGGAGGTCATCCGTGCCACTGCCGGCTTTATTTTGAAAAACAATGAGGATATTGCGGCTATAACCAGTGCCGAAGCCCCCGACCACAGCTGCTCCTGCGGCGGTCATTGCGGAGGACACTCCCATGGCTGAGCCGGATGTCTACCTAAAAAAGCTCAGCGCCTTTGCACGGATTTTACGGTCAGAGGGCTTGCCGGTAGGTCCGCAGGAAACCACAGATGCCAGCCGCCTGCTGACGGAAATTGGCTTTGAGGACCGCTCGATAGTCAAAATCGCCCTGCGAACGGTCTTTGCCAAATCCCGGCAGGAACAGCTAACCTTTGACCGTGCCTTTGACGGCTTTTTTATCAGTGAAGAAGAAATTCGCCGTCAAGCCAAGGAACACGCCCAGCAGGAACAGCAAATACTGGACAACATGGCTTTCGATGAGTGTCCGGAGGATTTAACAGACCAGCAAAGACGCACCTTTGCTGCCATGCCGGAAAGCGAACGGCAAAGGCTGCAAAGCTTTATGGATAAATATCGGGACAACGCCCAGCGAAATCCGGCTTTGTACGGAGATTTTATCCACTCTGTCTTTGCACGCAGTATCCTAGAGCAGCAAATGCTGATGGAGGACGCTAACATAGGCGTAGCGGCAACCGACCCGGAAATCGGAATGCTTTATCGGGACATTTCCCAATTTCGGGATACGGATATTCCCAAAGCCATTGACATCATTCAAACCATCGCCCGACAAATCAACGGAGAGCTGGCAGCCAAGCGCCGACCCGGCGGACACAGCGGTCAGCTGGATTTTCGCCGCACCATCCGCATGGGCTTGCAGACCGGCGGCAGCTTTTACAAGCTGCGGTATCGCAAAAAGCGAATTCACCAGAAAAGCCTTGTGTTGCTGTGCGATGTTTCCGGCTCTATGATTCAGTTTTCCGAATTTGCTCTGCGGTTTATTCAAGCCTTGAACCGAGCCTCCGGCAATTGCCGCAGCTTTGTCTTTTCTGAGGAGGTTTACGAAGCAGACGCCTTTGCCTTGGAGGATATGGACAAATTTCGATCCTACATCCGTTCCTTGGGGCTTTACGGACGGGGCACAAATTTGGGGGCAGCCTTGGAACAAATTCTGTCCCAAACACCCTGTCCGCTGTCCTCTGCCTCTACCCTGCTGATTCTTTCCGACACCAAAACCATTGACCAAAACCGCGCCATTGCCGCCCTGCTAAAGGCAAAACAATACGCCGGCAAGGTGGTTTGGCTCAACCCCATTCCTCAACGGAAATGGAAATATCTGCGTTCAGTACAGACCATGGCAAGCCTCTGCTCTATGGTGTCCTGCAGCACCCTACGGGAGCTGGCAAGTGCCTGCCGCCGCCTGACACAGCCATAAAAAATTGGCACCGAAATTCGGTGCCAATTTTCTTTCTCTTAACCAAACATTTCTGCCAGCCACTGCTCCGGAATGCCTGCGGTCTGCAGCCGCTGCAGCAGTTCCTCCAGCATCTGTACAGAGGGGTCTAAAGTCAGTATTACTTCTGCAGGTCAAACTTACGGCCGCCGATTTCGATGAAACCATCGCCCTTCTTGAAGGTCTGAGTACCGGAGAGAACATCCTCATTCTCCTCAACCTCTTCCTCAGTGGCGTAAGTAATGGTGATTTCATCGCCATCGGAGTTGATTTCATAAGTACCCTTCAGCTCCAAAATCTTGATGCCCATAGCATAGGTGGTCACGGTGACATCCTTGCCCTTGAACTCATAGGAGGTTTCACCCAAAATGGATGTTGCCTTATAAGTGCCGGACAGCCGCATGGAACATGCTACCAAGGACAGCATCATAACAACAATAAGAATAGCGCAAAGCAATTTTTTCATATCGATTTCCTCTCATTTCGATTATTTACCGATCAGGCGTTTCCTGTCAGTTTGATTATGGGTAAATTATAGCAAAAAACGCTTACATTGTCAATCAATTTCTTTCCGCAATTCAATATACATTTTATGCAATTATATGACCATTATAATATGCACATTTTCAAAATGGTCCTACCTTTTTCCGCCTGTGGCAAACCTTATGCTCCTATTGTTCCGCATATCGCGCACGCAGGAATGCGCAACACTTTATTCTATGCAACCGCTCCTCTCTTTTCCACAAACATATTCCCCAAAATGCAGGAAATTTTCCGAGAAATGCCATTCATTTTTACCAAAAATCATATTTATAGGTTGACAACTTCCCTCTTCCATGATAGGATACAGAAAATTGAATCGCTGGATAGAGGCGCGGTCTTCATCAGTATCTCCGAAACATCAGCCAGGCAGCTGTCGGGGAAAAAGGGGATACCGCCGAAGTAAGGTATGGTGCCTGTGCCTGCCTTGCTGGTTCGTCAGAAAATATCTGCCGGACTGTCACAGATTTTTGTGAAGCGCTATCAACGGCTGTTGCGACCTTTCTCTTTGTCTTTCGGAGAGAAATGGGCGATGCACGCCTGTGAACCGCTTGGCAAAGCGGTTCTTTTTTATTTTCAAAAGAGAAAGGAAACCCACACCATGAAGAAGTTGATTGTATCCGTAATTGCCCTGTGCCTGCTGCTGAGCATCACCGCCTGCGGCAACACAAATAGCCGCATGGACCTGTCCGCTGCCCAAAGCCTTGCAGACTTGACAGGTGCAAAAATTGCCGCCCAAAGCGGCACTTTCCACGCAGAAGCAATGGCACAAATCCCCCAAGTCAAAAGCTCCACCCTGCCCGAATTTGCCGACCTGCTGACCGCACTAAAGTCCGGCACCATTGACGGCTATATCGCAGAAGAGCCTACCGCCATTGAGGTTTGTTTGGGTGATGACACCTTGGATTATATCCACCTGAACAACAACACCACCGGCTTTACCGCCACCGATGCAGATGTGGGCATTGCGGTTGGTCTGAAAACCGACAATCCCCTGCGTGCAGAAATCAACGCCGTCCTCTCCGGCATCTCTGCGGAAACCCGCTCTGAGCTGATGAATCAAATGGTCCATCTTTCCGCCGGCGAGGAAATTTCTCAGCTGGTGTTGACCAACCAAACCCCCTCCAATCCTGTGGGCACACTAAAAGTCGGCATGGAATGCGCCTACGCTCCCTTTAACTGGACCGATATGGGTAGTGCCAGCTTGGGTGCTGTGCCCATTAGCAGTGAGGGTAGCGAGAATATGTATGCCAACGGCTACGATGTGCAAATTGCTCTTTACATTGCAAACGCTTTGAACATGAAGCTGGAAATCTACGCCATCAACTGGGACGGCTTGCTGCCGGCAGTTCAGTCCGGCACTGTGGATGCCATTATCGCCGGCATGAGCCCCACCGCAGAGCGTGAGGAAGAAATCGATTTCACCGATGTGTACTACTCCTCCAATTTGGTGGTCATCTATAAGAAAAAGTAAGAGAAAGCATTATGATTGAATTTTTTCAAGATGTTGCCGGTATTGTCACCGAGCACTATCCCTTTTTGCTCCGTGGCGTGGGCTACACCATGCTCATTGCCATGGTGGGCACACTGGCAGGCTTGCTGATTGGTCTTGCCACCGGTGTTATTCGCACCTGCCCCCTCTCCCAAAGCAAAGCACTCAGAATTCTTCAAAAAATCATGAACGGCATCATTACCGTCTATGTGGAAGTATTTCGTGGCACGCCCATGATGGTGCAGGCAATGGTCATCTATTGGGGCTATGCCTTTGCCACCGGCGGCGCTCAGCTCCCCTTAGTTCCCTCCGGTATTTTGATTGTTTCCATCAACACTGGCGCATACATGGCAGAAATTGTCCGTGGCGGCATCATTTCTGTGGATAACGGACAGTTTGAGGGCGCAGCCGCTGTGGGCATGACCCACTGGCAGACCATGCGCTACATCATTCTCCCCCAGGTTTTGCGGAACATTCTGCCCTCCGTTGCAAACGAATTTGTTATTAACATCAAGGACACCTCGGTGCTGAATGTCATCGGTGTCACGGAGCTATATTATTTTGCAGGCATCATCAAGCGGGAAAGCTTTCAGACCTTCCAGACCTATTTTGTGGTCTGTATCATTTACTTCGTGCTGACCTTCTCCGTCACTCGCCTGCTGCGTCTGATTGAAAAGAAGCTGGAGGGCAACGACAGCTATGTAATCTGCGGTTCTCAATCCGACTCCAAGGCGGAAATTCGTGTGCCAAAGCAGCAGGAGGTGCCCAATGACTAAGCAAAATCCGGTATTTCAAATCAAGGGGCTGAAAAAAAGCTTTGGCACAGTGGATGTGCTCAAGGGCGTGGATATGGAGATTGCCTCCGGTGAGGTGGTTGCCATTATCGGCTCCTCCGGCTCGGGAAAAAGCACCTTTCTGCGGTGCATTAACCTGCTGGAGACTCCCACTGAGGGAGAAATCATCTATCACGGCAAGAATATCATGACAGAGCTGTCTTCTATTTATCCGTACCGTGCAGCTGTGGGCATGGTATTTCAGCAGTTTAATCTGTACAACAACCTGACTGTGCTGCAAAATTGCACCCTTCCCCAAATCAAGGTGCTGAAAAAGAGCAAGCAAGAGGCGGAACAAAACGCCCTGCGGTATTTGGAAAAGGTAGGCATGGCGCCCTACATCAACGCCAAGCCCCGTCAGCTGTCCGGCGGTCAAAAGCAGCGGGTTGCCATTGCCAGAGCCTTGGCGATGGAGCCGGAGGTGCTGCTGTTTGACGAGCCCACCTCTGCTCTTGACCCGGAAATGGTAGGCGAAGTGCTGTCGGTTATGCAGAATCTTGCCAAGGACGGCATGACCATGCTGGTTGTGACCCACGAAATGGCGTTTGCCCGAGATGTCAGCACCCGAGTGGTCTACATGAATCAGGGCGTTATCTGCGAAGAAGGCACGCCGGAGCAAATTTTCCAAAATCCCCAGCGACAGGAAACCAAGGATTTTCTCTCCCGTTTCCGCAACAACTAAAAAACACGCCCTGCGGTTTTCCGCAGGGCGTATCTTATGGGAAATCTTACTTTACAGACAGCTTGCTCATGGCAGCCTTATCGCCCACCACAACCACATTGGGATGGACCTGCAGAATGGAAGCCGGCATCTGAGGAGTGATAGGGCCTTCAAAGGCAGCCTTCACAGCATCTGCCTTTTCTGCGCCGCTGACCACCATCACAATCATACGGGCACGCATAATATCACCGATTCCCATGCTCAGCGCCTGACGGGGCACATCATCGCGGCTCTCAAAGAAACGGGCGTTGGCGTTGATGGTGCTCTCCGTCAATGTCACCACATTGGTGCCGGAGGCGAAGGTATCGCTGGGCTCGTTGAAGGCAATGTGACCGTTGTGACCCATGCCCAGCACCTGAATGTCAATGCCACCCATTTCTTCACGAATCAGCTTATCATAACGGGCACACTCTGCCTCGTAATCCTCTGCCAAGCCATTGGGCACATTGGTGTTTTCACGCTTGATGTTGATGTGGTCAAACAGATTCTTCTGCATGAAGTAGCGGTAGCTCTGGTCATGGGTGGGAGCCAAACCGGCATACTCATCCAAATTCACAGTTCTGACCTGAGAGAAATCCAAATCGCCCCGGTCGCAAGCAGCAATCAACTCTTTGTACAGACCCACAGGGCTAGAACCGGTGGCCAAGCCCAGCACACAGTCGGGCTTCAGCTGAATATTGGCAGCCACGATACCGGCAGCCTTTTTGCTCATTTGCTCGTAGTTTTCAGTAACATAAATTTTCATAACAATGTGTCTCCTTTATGCAATTAAAATTTCGATTACAGCCGCTTTTCCAGTTCCAGCTTCAGTTCCTCATAACCGGGCTTGCCCAGTAAGGCGAACATATTCTTCTTATACGCCTCCACGCCGGGCTGATTGAAGGGGTTGATGTCCAGCAAATAGCACGCCAAGCCACAAGCATACTCAAAGAAGTAAATCAACCAGCCGATACACGCCTCGCTAATGGCAGGCATTTCCAGCAGGATATTGGGGACGCCGCCATCCACATGGGCCAAAATGACACCCTGAATTGCCTTTTCCTCAACGAAGGACAGGCTCTTTCCGGACAGGAAATTCAGCCCATCCACATTGGCAGGGTCATTGGGAATCAAATATTCCCCCTTGGGGGCAAACTTGATAACGGTTTCAAACATGAGGCGCTCACCCTCTTGGATATACTGACCCATGGAGTGCAGATCGGCAGTGTATTCCACACTGGCAGGGAACAAGCCCTTGCCGTCCTTGCCCTCACTCTCGCCATAAAGCTGCTTCCACCACTCTGCAAAGAAGCGGAAGGTGGGATCATAGCAAGCCAAGATTTCCAGCTTTTTGCCGCCCTCATACAAAGCATTTCGGGCTGCAGCATACTGCCAAGCCACATTGCTTGCGCCGGGCACAGCCAGTTCATCCATAGCTGCACGAGCGCCCTGCATCATGGCAACAATATCAATGCCGGCAACCGCAATAGGCAGCAAGCCCACCGCCGTCAGCACGGAGTAACGGCCACCCACATCATCGGGCACCACAAATTCTTCGTAGCCCTCTTGGTCTGCCAAGCCCTTCAGTGCGCCACGATGGGCATCGGTAGTGGCGTAAATACGCTCCCGTGCGCCGTCCTTGCCGTAGCGAGCCTCCAGCAGGCCCTTAAAAATACGGAATGCCACAGCGGGCTCGGTGGTCGTGCCGGACTTGGAAATCACATTTACAGAGAAATCCCTGTCACCAATCAGCGAAATCAGCTCCAGCAGCGCATCGGTGGACAAGCCATTACCGGCAAAGAAAATATCGGGGCTATCTTTCTTCTTCAAGTTGTAATTATTGGAGCGCAGCAGTTCAATGACAGCACGGGCACCCAAATAAGAGCCGCCAATGCCCACAACCACCAGCACCTGAGATTGCTTGCGAATTTTTTCAGCAGCAGCCTGAATTCTTGCAAACTCCGCCTTGTCGTAATCCCGAGGCAGATTCACCCAACCGGTAAAATCACCACCGGGGCCATTGTGGTTTGCCAGCATATCGGCAGCCAATTTCAGCTTTTCTTCACGGGCAGAAAAATAATTCTCCGGTAAAAAGCCGGACAGTTTACGAACATCAATTTTCAGCACAAAATATCCTCCTAGAATTTATCTACAAATAATCATACCACAATCTGCGTAAAAATCAATCAAAATTATGTCTTTTCTAATCCAAATTATTGGCAAATCCAGCGTGATTTGCCAAAATCTTCGCAAATAAGAAACAGGGGCTGCTGAGGCAGCCCCTATACATTTATCGTGTTCCCTTGTCGTAGGGAATGCCCTCTGCCTTGGGCGCTCTGGATTTGCCGGAGGTAAACGCCAGCACAATCAGCGTCACCATATACGGCAACATCCGATACAGATAAGAACTAACGCCAATCTCCGACAACATGAAGCGACCATCTGCATTGATGTCAATGCTGCTGGAAGCAGCGGCAATGCACTTGAAGAGTCCAAACAGCAACGATGCACCAGCAATATTCAGCGGCTTCCAGTTGCCGAAAATCATAACCGCCAACGCCAAAAAGCCGAAGCCTGCCACATCGCCATTGGTGGAGCAGTTGGTGGTAGTCAGCGCATAAACAAAGCCGCCCATACCTGCCAACGCACCGGAAATGGTAGTGCCGGCATAACGCATCTTGTGAACATTGATACCCAGTGAATCTGCCGCTTGAGGATTTTCACCGCAGGCTCGCATCCGCAAACCAAACCGAGTGGTATACAAAATCACCGACAGCGTTATGAACACCAAAATACAAATGTAGGTAGCCGGATACACCTTCACCAAAAAGGTTTCCCCGAAGAAGCCCAAGTCCACATTTCTATCAATCCCCAAGGTGGACTTTTTAATCATAAACCAAGAGGCTGCATCGCCGGTTGCCATCTGCAGTGTGTTCTGATTTTCCAAAATTCGGATGAGGAACAGCACCAGTGCCGGTGCCATCAGGTTCAGCGCCGTACCGCCGATGGTCTGGTCCGCCCGCAGTTTAATGGAGGCAAAGCTGAGGAGCAAAGAAAACAGCGCGCCAAATGCCGCCGCCACCAGCATGGCAAGCAGGCACAGCCCCTGCAGGGTCAGCCAGTTGCCCATTCGGGCAGCCTGCACCAACGCCGGAATCCCCTGCATCAAGTGGACAAAGTACACACCGATAAAGGCACCAAAAATCATAATGCCCTCTAGCGCAAGGTTAATGATACCGCTGCGCTCTGCGAACACGCCAGCCAATGCCACAATCATCAGCGGAACTGCATACAACAGTGTTTGCTGTACCAAAAAGGTCATGCCTGTTCGCCTCCTTCCGCAGTGCTGGGGGCATGATTTAATGCCTGTTTTTTCTTTCGTCCGGTGAGCCACATCCGAATCACCAAGGAAAATGCGCTCAAATACACAATGACCGAAATAATCACATCGGTAATGTACTCATTATAAGCTGTATAGCCAGTGAGGTTTGCGCCCACCACATCCAGCATTGCCATGAAAATACCGGCAAAAATCACGCCGATGGGATTGCTGACTGCCAGCAGTGCCACCGGAATTCCGTTAAAGCCAGTGGCGGGCAGGGACTGGTAGGTGTTCCAATAGAACTCCGTATTACCAGCCAAGCACCACAGTGCTGCACCAGCTGCAGACAGTGCACCTGCCAAGAACATGGTCAGCACAATGTTCCGCTTATCGTTAATACCGGCATAGCGGGCAGCATGACGATTTGCACCGCAGGTACGCAGTTGGAAACCCAAGGTTGTCTTCTTCATCAGCACATACACGCCAACAGCAAAGGCAATTGCCACCAAAATACCGGCATTGACCTGACTGCCGGGGAAAATCAAATCCAGCCCCAGCTTGGGGGTTGCCACACCATTAAATGTGGTTTTATAAATATAGCCTGCCTTGGTGTTTTCCACCATATTTCGGAAATTGCTCACCTCAAATGCCCAGCTGACCAAATTGGCAGCCAGCCAGTTGGTCATAATGCAGGCAAGCACCTCGTTGATATTCAAAAGTGCCTTCAGTAGTCCGGGAATTGCGCCCCACAGCGCACCTGCCAACATACCACCCACAAAGGCGATAATCCAAATCAGCCAAGGGGCAACCACCTCGGAGGGGATCCCCAATGCCAAGGACAGTGTTGCCAAAATGCCCATGAGATACTGACCCGGTGCACCGATGTTGAACAGTCCTGCCTTATACGCCAATGCCACAGACAGACCCGTCATAATCAGCGGCGTTGCACGGAACAGCATATTGCCCAAATTCTGTGCATTGTAGCCCCACATCAGCTGTCCGTCTGCGCCTCTGCCCTTGGACAGAATCCCGAAGAAAATCAGCCGTACACCATCCCAAACGCCATTAAGGGAAATGGTGTTTTTGGCAAGACCCACAATCACAACCACAACCGCACCGGCAAGCAAACCAATGAAGATAGAGATTAAGGATGCCAGCAAGGTCTTGGTTGCGTCCTTACGGTAAAGATTCAGCAAGGTATCCTTCATTCTCCATCCCCTCCTTCTACATTGCGCTTAGCGCCTGCCATATATAGACCCATTTCCTGCACGGTGGTGGTTTTGGGGTCTAGCTCACCCACAATTTCGCCCTCATACATCACAAGAATCCGGTCAGACAAGTTCATGACCTCGTCCAGCTCCAGCGATACCAGCAGCACCGCCTTGCCCTCATCCCGCTGTGCAACCAACTGGCTGTGGATGTATTCAATCGCACCCACATCCAAGCCTCGGGTGGGCTGAACTGCCACGATGAGTGCCTTATTTCGGTCCATTTCTCGGGCGATGATGGCTTTCTGCTGATTACCGCCGGACATACTGCGTGCCATGGTGACCGGTCCCTGACCGGAACGCACATCATACTGCTCAATCAGCATCTGCGCATAATCCCGAATTGCGCCACCCTTGATAAAGCCCATATGCTGAAAACGGTGGTCATCATAGCTCTGCAAAATCATATTGTTTTCCAGCGTATCATCCAGTACCAAGCCATGCTTGTGCCGATCCTCCGGAATGTGGCTCATACCGGCATTGCTGCGTTTGCGGATAGAGGCCTTTGAAATGTCCTTGCCGCACAGCGTAATGCTGCCACCTGCCGTCTTTTCAAGTCCCGTCAGTCCATAGACCAGCTCCGTCTGTCCATTGCCGTCAATACCGGCAATACAGACAATCTCGCCGGCACGCACCTGAAAGGATACGCCCTTGACGGCATCCTTCTTTTGCAGCTTGGAGGGCACAACCAAGTTCCGGACATCCAGCACCACATCGCCGGGGACAGCCTCCTTCTTATGCACCTGCAGCTGCACCGGCCGGCCCACCATCATGTTGGACAACTCCTGCTTGGTGGTATCCTTGGTATTGACCGTGCCGACACACTTGCCCTTACGCAAAACCGTCACTCGGTCAGAAACTGCCATAATTTCGTTAAGCTTATGGGTAATGAAAAGAATGGACTTGCCCTCAGCAGCAAAGCCACGCATAATCTCCATCAATTCGTCAATTTCCTGAGGCGTCAGCACCGCAGTAGGCTCGTCAAAAATCAGAATTTCATTGTCCCGATACAGCATCTTCAAAATTTCCGTTCGCTGCTGCATACCCACAGAGATATTCTCCACCAACGCATCCAAATCCACATGCAGCCCGTATTTTTCAGACAACGCCTGCACCTTGGCACGAGCAGTCTTTTTCTGCAGGAAGCCCAACTTCGTATCCTCTGCGCCCATAATGATATTGTCCAGCACGGAGAACACCTCCACCAGCTTAAAGTGCTGGTGTACCATGCCGATGTTCAGTGCTGTGGCATCGTTGGGGTTGTTAATCTGCACAACCTCTCCGTTTTTCTTGATAACGCCTGCTTCCGGCTGATAAAGTCCGAACAGCACACTCATCAAGGTTGATTTTCCTGCGCCGTTTTCGCCCAAAAGCGCATGGATTTCGCCCTTTCGCAGCTGCAGGGTGATGTCGTCATTTGCCACGATTCCGGGAAACTCCTTACGGATGTTCAGCATCTCAATAATGAACTCTGATTGCATGGTCGCTACTCCCCTCTTCCTTCAGGCTGGATATTCGGTTCTATTATATCGAACACGCCACGCAAATGCAACATCTTACGGCAAAATATTCCGCTTTTTTCAGCAGACTTTACTCCAATATGTACAAAAAGCACAGATTTCGTACTTGTACCAAGCCTTCTGCATCGTTTCGCCTGCAAAAAACGCATCCCACATTTTTTGTGAGATGCGTTTCTTCCAGATGTAAAAAAGCAGGCGTTTCCGGCTTTGTCAATTTGATTTATAAGATGCCGACTCTGTTTATTCTTCAACAGCACGCTGCAATGCTGCGGCAATAGCTAGCAGCTGTGACGGCTGCAGCTTCATTATCATCCGGTCATAGGTTAAAATACCATTGGTTTCATCCTCAACATCGGATACCTGTGTGTAAATCGCAGCACACAAGCCTTTTTTCACCACCGGAACAATCTGACGCTCATACAGTCGCTGCACCGCAGAGGCGAACTCCTCTTGACTTTCAAATTTTCCATAGCCGTAGGTTTGCCGGGTGTTGAACACATGCCCCATGACCTGATAACTATAGCCGCCGAATTCCGACAGCACCAAGGGCTTTTCTCCTGCCCGCAGGGCTACCTTTTTAAAATAGACATGACGGCTGTCCACATGAGATTTCTTCTGTCGAAACCAACCGGAGGTGCTGTCAATAAAGCGAGTATCATCCAGTTGCAGCAGCTGCTCATAGACATTGTCGCTGTCGAACTGCCCCCATCCCTCATTGAAAATCGTCCAATAGCAGATACTGGGGTGATTTTCCAACTGCCGAACGGTCAACTCCATTTGCCGCAAAAATTCTCGCCGAATATTTTCATCGGCATGAAGCTTTCGGTCATCCAGCCGCTGCACCCCGATGGTGGGCAGCGCCGTATCCCGATAAAAGCTATAATCGCCGTTATTGACCATATCCTGAAACACAATCATACCCAGCTTATCGCACTGATAGTAAAACTCGTCCGGCTCTACCTTGATATGCTTGCGCAGGGTATTAAAGCCCAGCGACTTCATGGCGAGAATATCATCTCGGTAGCACGCAGGGTCAGCTGGCGTAAACAAGCCATCCGACCAATAGCCTTGGTCCAGCAGACCATGGAAGAAATATGGCTTTCCGTTCAAACACAGCCTTTGATAGTTTCCAACATTCTTGATTTCCAAGGTGCGAATGGCAAAATAGCTCTCAATTCTATCCTCCCCTGCCTCTAATACGAACTCATAAAGGTGAGGATTTTCCGGACACCAAAAAATGGGGTTTTCCGGATAAATTTCAGCCTTTCCGGCATTCAGCAAAAACTCTCCCAAACCGGAAACGATGATTTTGCCATGCAAGGCAGGCACGGTAGAAATCACCACACCCTGTCCCTTATTTTCAATGCGCAGCTGCCGCACATAGGTTTCCGGCACACTTTCCAGCCACACGGTCTGCCAAATTCCTGACACCGGCGTATACCACATACCGCCCCGTTTTTGAGGCAGCACCTGCTTGCCATAGGGGTGCATTTGGTTGGTTAGGTCATCAAAGCAGCGGAAACGGATTTCATTTTCTCCGTCCTGAAGTGCATCGGTAATATCAAAGGTAATATGGTCGTAGCCACCGGTGTGGGTACCGATTTTTTGATTGTTCACATAGCACTGCAGATGCTGGTCAGCGGCCCCGATGTGCAGCAGCACCCTGCCCCGATTGAAATTCTCCGGAAGGGTTACAAAACGGCGGTAGCACAGTGCGCTACCCTCCGGAAAGTGCGCCAAAATGCCGGACAACATGGATTCCGGACAGAAAGGCACACGGATTTTCTGTGTGTAGACCCGAGGAAAAGACCGCTCCCGAACAGCAAAATCCCACAGTCCGTTCAAATTCAAGTAGGATTGCCGCCGCATTTGAGGGCGTGGATAAACTGTCCACGGCGTTTCACCGCTTTCCTGCAGTGTTTTTCCACGGGCTGTCAGTAGATTAATGGGCATGGCGCTCCTCCTTTTTCAACATCCGAAACAGCACGATTAGTGCCATCCACACAAACGCCGTCACAACCAGCGCCGCAAGGAAAATATTGGCATTGGGCACAAAGGAGGCTGTTCCGTCATCATTGATGATTTGCTGGGCGTTTTTTAGCACCGTTTTTCCGATAAACGGACCGATAATGCCGGGAATGAGAACAATGCCACAAATCCGCAAGCCCTGAAACATACCTGCCTTATTTTTAGGTGTTTCATCCCGAATGGCTGCGCCGAACATGGCGCTGCCTCCTAAATTGCCGCACATCATCAAAAGCGAGCCTAAGAATACAAGTGCTATGCCACGGAAGAAATACAGCAGCACATAGCCTGCCATCAGCAGCAGCACTACAGGAATGACTGCCTTTTGAAAGCCATTTTTATCGTATACTCTACCGTAAAAGGCAGTAAATGCCGCCGCCAAAATAATGGCAGGCGCCATAATGAGCACATAATTCTCCATCTTCAGCGACACGCTGTAATAAAGAATCAGGTATGGCATGAATACCTGAATAGAGGTATGGAACACTGCCGCCGCTACAAGGAGCATATACAACCGCCTGTTCTTCTCAATGACCTTAGGGCGAAAGCCATAGAAGATGTTGGCAAAATATTTTTGATTTTCTGCCACCTGAACTGCCGGGTCAGAAATGAGGAAAATTCCCAACACACCAATGGCGGTCACCACAACTCCGATGATGGTAAAAATCACTTGCCAGCTACGGCTTTCATCCAAATCAAAACCCATAAAGCCGCCAAACACCACCAGCACCGCCAGCAGCGGCATCATGGCATTGATACCCTCTGCTTTGCCTCGGTTGGTTTCATCGGTGGAATCCGTCAGCCACGCATTGAAGCAGGCATCATTGGCACTGGAGCCAAAAAAGGTCATGACGCAGTCCATGATAATCACCAGCGACACACCCACCGCCGCCGCAGAGGCAACGGACGGAAGCAGCTTGCCAATCACATCCATGCGAATCAGCGAAAAGCTCCAAATGGTAATGCCCCAAATGATATAGCCGCCGCAGATAAACAGCTTGCGCTTACCCAGCTTATCGGAAAGTGCGCCAATGAGCAAGGTGGTCACAGTTGCCGCCACCGCAGAGGCTGCCACCATGGCAGAAATTGCCTCTGCACTGGCATGGAACATCTTATAAATAAAAACATTAAAATACATATTTTCCACCACCCAAGCCACCTGCCCCACCAAGGAGAAGATGACCAGTGCCAGATAAAATCGGGTGGATTTTTTTGCTTTTTCCATAAATGCCTCCCTGCTTACTGCTTTCGTGCCAAGGTATAATCATCGCCCTGCCGATAAAAGGGACACCGTCCCTGAGGTGCGGAGAAAAAACGATATACCTCGTCCTCGTCCAAGTCCATCATGCAGTAATACTCATCAAATTCTTCGTCATAGTCATAATACCAGCAGGTATCACATTCACAGCCGTTCATCGGTTTTCCTCCCCCAAATAGGCAGAAATATCAAAGCACTTTAGCTTTTCATCCTTACGCAGATACAGCGGATGGTGAGGATGTCCTCTCTTCGTGACAGCACCGGCGCAGCACCACTGCGCCTCCTGCTCCTGCCCTATCTGCACCATATCCCGAAGGCAATCGGCTAGATAGCTCCGCTTTTCAATAATCGCGCCCCAAGCTGCCCAAACAACAGGCTTTTCGTTGAGGGACAGAACATATCGAAACGCCTCCATATTTTCTTTATGCAACTGCAGGTTGCAGGTTTTTTCCATATCATCAGGGCTAGTGGCTCGCTGGGCATAGACATTGAACATGATAAAGCTGTCAAAGCCATTGCCCAAGGCAATTCGCTCCACAGATTTCAGGGTATTGTCCAAATTCCCCGGCTCTGCGGTGGAGGGATTGATGCCAATGCAAATTAAGGGCTTTTTGCCACGAGTGCCCAATATGTATCGATATTCAGAATAAAAATTGGGGGCATAAAGCCACTTCTCTATATCATAATTTTCATTTGCTGTATCAGCAGCGGTCAGCGCCTGCTCAAATGTAACCAACTCCAGACGGTCGGTGGTGGTAGACGGAATATGCATAATAAATCTCCTTATGCCCAAAGGACACAGTCCACAGGGATGTCAAACGCCTCGGGTTCCAAAGCCGGAAGCATTTGAAACGCATAACAAAGTGCAAGGGTAGGATGCTCCGGCTCGGCGGCAAGGAACTTGTCATAATAACCGCCGCCATAGCCAATGCGGTGTCCCTCCCGGTCAAAGGCAAGCCCCGGCATCAACACAAGGGCTGTTTTATCCTCTGCTACCGGCTCATCTGCCACCGGCTCGGGGATTCCGGCGTAGCCCTTTTCCACTTGGGTAAAATCGTCCAAATAGATAAACCGCATTTCCTCACCATAGACCTTGGGCACAGCCACTTTTTTACCATCACGGAGCGCTCTCTCCAGTATAGGAACAGTCCGCACCTCCTGATTATAGGGCAGGTAGCCGTAAATGGTTTTCGCCTGCTGATAAAGCGCAGAGGCAGCAAAAAGCTCCCCCAGCTGTTGGCTGGCAGAAACAATTTGAGTCTCCGTCATAGCTCGCTTTTGCTGACGAATTTGGTTTCGCAATGCCGCTTTATCCATACCTATCCCTCCATGTTGGTTTTTCTTTCATTCTAACAGAAGCCATTAAAAATTGCAAGAAAAGGCTGCGGCAGAAATCTGCCGCAGCCTTTGTTATTTTTCTGTCAGCTTTTGCCGGCAGGAAGCGCAAAGATACTTACCGCAATAGCCGCTTAAATCCTCCCGGCTACCGCAAAAAATACAGCCGGGGAAAAATTTGGTCAGCACCAGCTGCTGCCCCTCACATTTCATCTCCAACAGCTGTCCGCTTTCAATTTCCAACAGACGGCGCAGCTCCATCGGAATCACAATCCGCCCCAAGTCATCCACTTTTCGAATCATTCCGGGTGTGTTCACACCGCCACCTCCACTGTTCACCAATACTAATTTAAGTACACCATTATCGAATATTCGTTCGTATATGTATTGTAGCACAGGAAATACGCTTTGTAAAGTACATTTTTCGATAAAATACGGCTTTGTGATGGGGCTATAAAAATCTACTGCTCCACTGCGGTTATTTCAACAAAAGGGCTTGACTGTAACCAGCTGTTTCTTATATAATAAAAAATAGAGCATTTTACTCTTAATATGTTGTAAACAGTACATAAAGGAGATTCATATGAACGAGCTGCAAAAGAAAATCAGTGACATCGGTGTCGTACCGGTGATTAAGCTGAACAATCCGCTAAAGGATGCCGCTCCCCTGTCGGATGCGCTGTGCGCCGGTGGCGTTCCGGTTGCAGAGGTGACCTTTCGTGCCGCAGGCGCTGCCGACGCCATCCGCATTATGACCCAGCGTCATCCGGAAATGCTGGTAGGTGCCGGCACAGTCATGACCACGGAGCAGGTTGACCAAACCATTGCCGCCGGCGGAAAATTTGTGGTGACGCCCGGCTTAGACATTGAAATTGTGAAATACTGCCAGGAAAAGGGCATCACCGTTTTCCCCGGCTGCACCACCCCCACCGCCTATCACGCCGCCTTTAAGCTGGGCTTGGAAGTGCTGAAGTTCTTCCCTGCAGAGCAATCCGGCGGTTTGGCAAAACTCAAAGCCATGAGCGCCCCCTTCCCCATGTTCAAGGTAATGCCCACCGGTGGTATCAGCATGAAAAATTTGGGCGAATACTCTGCCGCCTCCGTTATCTGTGCCTGCGGCGGTAGCTATATGGTCACCGCCGATTTGATTGACAACGGCAAGTGGGACGAAATTACTGATTTGTGCAAAAAATCCGTGGAAATTGTCAAGGAGGCTAGAAAATAATGGCAAAAGTAATTACCTTCGGCGAGCTGATGCTGCGGCTGCAGCCCTATAACTACGAGCGTTTTGTTCAGTGCGACCATGTGGAATTTACCTTTGGCGGCGGCGAAGCCAATGTGGCGGTTTCCCTTGCCAACTACGGCATGGATGTGGCATATGTCACCAAACTGCCCACTCACGCCATCGGTCAGGCGGCAGTTAACTCCCTGCGCCGCTACGGTGTGGACACCTCTAAGATTGTCAGAGGCGGCGACCGTGTTGGTATCTATTTCAACGAAAAGGGCGCTTCCCAGCGTGGCAGTGTCTGTATCTATGACCGGGCACATTCTGCCATTCAGGAGTCCTCCCCTGCCGACTTTGACTGGGATGCCATTTTTGAGGGTGCAGAATGGTTTCACTTCACCGGCATTACTCCGGCGCTGGGCGCAAATTTGGTGGAAATCTGCAAGCAGGCTTGTATTGCCGCAAAAAAACGAAGCATCAAGATTTCCTGTGACCTGAACTACCGTGGCAAGCTGTGGACCCGTCAGCAGGCTCGTGAGGCTATGACGGAGCTGTGTCAATATGTGGATGTGTGCATCTCCAACGAGGAAGATGCCAAGGATGTATTCGGCATCGAAGCAGAAGCCACCGACATCTACGGCGGCAGTCTGAATCACGAAGGCTACAAGTCCGTTGCAAAGCAGCTTGCTGACAAGTTCGGCTTCGAAATGGTTGCCATCACCCTGCGGGAATCCCACTCCGCCTTTGACAATGGTTGGAGCGCCATGCTGTTCAATGTCAAGGACAACGAATACTGCTTCTCCAAGAAGTATGACCTGCACATCATTGACCGTGTCGGCGGCGGTGACAGCTTTGGCGGCGGCTTGATTTACAGCTTGATGAATGGCAAATCCACCCAAGCAGCTGTGGAATTTGCAGTGGCTGCCTCTGCACTGAAGCACTCCATCGAGGGCGACTACAATATGGTTACCCTTGCAGAAGTGGAAAAGCTGGCTGGCGGCGATGGCTCCGGCAGAATTCAAAGATAAAAGCAATAGGGCGTATTCAAATGGATACGCCCTATTTGTTTTCTGCAAATATTCAGTTGATTTTTTATCAAATTATTGATATACTATTTATGATATGTTTTCAGTAGAAAGGTTGTGAAATTTTGTATACTATTGACAAATTATACGATTTGTCTCACAGCTTAAGCGGCAACTACCTACGGCAATTCACCTATCCATGGGAAGCACTTAGTGGAATTAAGGAACTGATTTTATCCTTGGGTGCAGCATTGCCCAAAGAGGATTATACAGAGGTTTCACCGAATGTCTGGGTACACAAGAGCGCACGCATTGCTCCAACTGCCTTTCTCGGTAGCCCCTGCATCATTGGTGCAGACACAGAGGTGCGGCACTGTGCCTATATCCGTGGGTCTGCATTGGTGGGTGACGGCTGCGTGGTGGGTAATTCTGTGGAACTTAAAAATGCTATCCTCTTCGACAAGGTGCAAGTGCCCCACTACAATTATGTAGGCGACAGTATTCTTGGCTACAAAGCCCACATGGGAGCTGGCTCTATTACCTCCAATGTAAAATCCGACAAATCCTTGGTGGTCATTCACACCCAAGTGCCGATAGAAACCGGCATTAAAAAGGTGGGTGCTATGCTGGGCGATTGCGTAGAGGTCGGCTGCAACAGCGTTCTCAATCCCGGCACTGTCATTGGACGCAACAGCAATGTCTATCCCCTTTCCTGCGTCCGGGGTGTTATCCCTGAAAACAGCATTTATAAAACCGGTGGTGTCATCGCTGCCAAGCAGGAGGCTTGATTATGGGAAAATATTTTGGAACAGACGGCTTTCGGGGCGAAGCAAATGTAAATTTAACCGCTGACCACGCCTTTCGTGTTGGTCGGTTTTTGGGTTGGTATTACGGCGAAATAAAGCGGCAGAAAAATGCCGAGAATACGACCAAAATTGTCATCGGCAAAGACACCCGACGCTCCAGCTATATGTTTGAGTATGCACTTGCGGCAGGTATTACCGCCTCCGGTGCAGACGCATATCTGCTTCATGTGACCACCACTCCCTCTGTGGCTTACGTGACACGAACCGAGGATTTCGACTGCGGTGTAATGATTTCTGCCAGCCACAATCCCTTCTACGACAACGGCATCAAGCTTATCAACGCTCAAGGTGAAAAAATGGATGATGCCACCATCAGCTATGTGGAAAGCTATCTGGACGGCACACTGGAGCTGTTTGGTAAGCATTGGCAGGAGCTGCCCTATGCCCATCGGGAAAACATCGGCAGAACGGTTGACCACGCCGCCGGCAGAAACCGGTATGTGGGTTATCTGATTTCTCTCGGTATGTACTCCTTCAAGGGAATGCGTGTCGGCTTGGACTGCGCCAACGGCGCAGCATGGAACATTGCACGGCTGGTGTTTGAGGCACTGGGCGCAAAGACCTATATCATCAATGCTGACCCTGACGGCTTGAACATCAATCAGGGCGCAGGCTCAACCCATATTGAGGTGCTGCAGAAATTTGTTGTGGACAATGCTCTGGATGTAGGCTTCGCCTATGACGGCGACACGGACCGTTGTCTGTGCGTTGATGAAAACGGCAACATTGTAGACGGCGACCACGTCCTTTATATTCTCGGCAATTATATGCGTGCCACCGGTCAGCTGGACAATAATACAGTAGTGACCACGGTCATGTCGAATTTTGGCCTTTACAAAGCTCTTGATGAAATAGGCATTGATTACGCCAAAACCGCTGTGGGCGACAAATATGTATATGAATACATGGCTGCTAACGGCTGCCGCTTGGGTGGCGAGCAATCCGGTCATATCATCATTTCCAAATATGCCACCACCGGTGACGGCATTTTGACCAGCCTCAAAATCATGGAGGTCATGCTGGCAAAAAAGAAGAAGCTCAGCGAGCTGAGCAAGGGCTTGACCATTTATCCCCAGGTGCTGAAAAATGTACGGGTGCACAGCAAGCCCGAGGCTCAAAATGACCCGGTGGTGCAAGCCGCCGTGCAGGCTGTAGCTGAAAAATTAGGTGACAGCGGTCGAATTTTGGTGCGGGAATCCGGTACTGAGCCGGTTATCCGTGTTATGGTGGAGGCTGCCACCAAGGCACAGTGTCAGGAGCTGGTGGATTCTGTGGTGGATGTAATTTGCGCCCAGGGACACAGCAGAGTTTAACCTATGCAACCTGTGGTTTACAATTTTATTGAATAAAAGTTTGATTTTCGAGTAATTTTATGGAAAAAGTTGCGATTTTTGCAAGCAATGCCCCTAAGGCTATTGGTCCTTATTCCCAAGCAGTTGCCACCGGAAATACATTGTATATTTCCGGGCAGCTGCCTATCGACCCCGCAACCGGAAGCTTTGCGGGAACAGATATTACCAGCCAAACCCGGCAGGCGCTGAAAAACATCCTTGCCATTTTGACAGCCAATGACATGACCATGGCGAATGTGGTGAAAGTCACAGTGCTGCTGGCAGATATCGAAGAATTTGGCGCAATGAACGAGGTCTATGCCACATTCTTTGAAGCGCCCTACCCTGCCCGTGCTGCATTTCAAGTGGCAGCGTTACCGAAAGCTGCAAAAATTGAAATTGAAGCCATTGCGGTAAAATAAAAATCGCCACGGCTCTGTATGAGCCGTGGCATTCTTTTATGTAAGCACCTTTTCCAAGGTCTGTCGCACCTGTGTCAGCCGCCCCTCCACAAAGGGACTGGTCAGCCCCGCCTCCTGCAGGAAGGAAAGCAGGTATAATTGGTTAGTAGCTAGATTTTCTTCGAAGCATTGTAAGCCTGCGCCGGTCTGTGCACGCTCTTTTTCATAAATCTGGAAAGCTGCATCATTACTAACCACATAGCTGATAATATACAGTGGACTTTCATAGAAATGGGTCACAGCGATATAATCCCGACTGTCCCAAGTCAGTGCATCAAAGCCATAGGAAATACCGATTTGCTCATACAGCGCCCGAATTCCGTCCACTGTCAGTTGCTCCGGCGGCAGGTCGTAAACCTGCTGCTCAAAGCTGGCATAGGCTGCCTGCTCCACATAGGTGGACAGGCAATCCGCCATTTTGACCTTTTCGAGATTTCCTGCATCCTGGGCATACTGCAGGCTTAAGTACTCCATTGCTTGAGAAAAAATCTCTGCCACATCCACCCCTGCATAGCTGCCGCCGGTTACGGCATATTCGCTGCAAAAATGTCCAAATTCATGGGCAAAGGTCAGCTTATCATACTCTGTGCCGCTGGGAGAAAGGAACAAATAGGGCGTCTGATAGTCCATCAGATAGGTAACAAAGGAAGTGCCCTGCTTTTTATCAGAAAGGGTAATATCGTACATTTTAGCATCGGTCATGGAATCAAAGGCTTTTTTCACTGTACCGCCCATGGCTTGCGCCACAGATTTTACATAGGAATAGGTCTGCAGCTGCGTAGAATTCTGAAGGCTGTCATAAGCGGAGGCATTTAGCAGCTTTCGGTACATCGGTACCAGCTCCGCCCGAATGTCCGCCAAATATGCAGTCGCCTGCTGCGGTGTATAATCACGCAGATGATAAAAATCATAGGCAAATTCCGGATAGCTGTCATAGCCGGCATAGGCAGCCTGCCGATTTCTCAGCTGTACCAATTCCAAAAACATTGTTTCCATTTGGCTGCCGTAAACTGAAAAATACTCCTCTGAATAATATTCTGTTTCAGCCGCCTCCGCACTAACGGTATAATACCGGCTCACCAGACGGGACTCCTCCTCCAACATGGCTGTAAAGGTTTCGTCATACAGGCTTTCGCCCTCATAGCTATCAAAGTAATCTGCCCCAAAATAGTCCTCCCCCTCCAGCTTTTCTCTGAGAGGAGACTTCGCAAGGGTGCGGTAGAGTCTGTCCAAGCCTGCATCCACGACATGGCTTTTTTCTTCGCAAAAGGCATATTCTGCCTGCCAATAGGCATCTGTCACATCCTTGCAATAATAAATCATCGCCAAGGACTGATTGGTATAAAAGCTGTCATAGACACCGTAAAATTCCCAAATGCCATCCAAAAGGGTATCGAAATTGGCTTCCCTTTGTGACATGACACAGACCTTATCCAAGGCAGCAGCAAAGGCAGTCATATCCGGTCTTGCATATCGGATGGTATCAAAACTCGCAGGACTATGCCCCAAAAGGTCAAATAGACCTGTAAAATTCCGAAGGGCACAGCCACTGAGCATCACACACAGCGCAACACAAACCGCAATGATACGAAAGAAAGGTTTCTTCAAGGCTTCACCTCCTGATTTTTCCTAATTATACTACATGGAAAAAGTGAAAACAAGAAAAAAATAAGAGGATGCCGGAGGCATCCTCTGTATTTTTGGCTAAATTAACCCTCGTTGCGCATCTGAGCGAAGCACTCGCTGCAGAAAACAGGACGGTCGGACTTGGGCTGGAAAGGAACCTTAGCATCGCCGCCGCAACGAGCGCAAGTAGCGGTGAAGAACTCACGGGGGCCACGAGCATTGTTCTTACGAGCGCTACGGCAAGCCTTGCAGCGCTGGGGCTCATTCTGGAAGCCGCGCTCAGCGTAGAAAGCCTGCTCACCAGCGGTGAACACGAACTCACTGCCGCACTCTTTGCAAACCAAATTCTTATCTTCGTACATTGTTTTTACCTCTCTTCGGTTGTTTGCCCCGTGAATGCCACCGGAAATAGTCTGGTTGGAACGCGGAGTCTATGAATATTTTGTGGACAAGCCACTGGTTGAATTATAACATACAATTATCATTTGTCAATGCCAAATGAATAATATTTTACGGAAGAACAGGAAAATTTCCGGTAATAATCACCGAAAAATTTAGATTTCAAATTGTGCCTGCCCGTCATAGGCAATATGCAAATGCTCATACGCCAACGCAGTGACGCAGCGGCCTCTGGGTGTTCGGGTCAAGAAACCAAGCTGCATGAGATAAGGCTCATACACATCCTCCAGTGCCACCGCCTCCTCGCCGATGGTAGCCGCCAGTGTGTCCAAACCCACAGGTCCGCCGCCATAGTTGCGGATAATAGCAGTCAGCATTCTCCGGTCAATGTTGTCCAAGCCCAAAGCATCCACCTCTAAGCGACTTAATGCCAAATTGGCAGCCTCCTTGGTGATGACACCGTCACCCATAACCTGTGCAAAGTCTCGGACACGGCGCAAAAAGCGGTTGGCAATACGGGGCGTACCACGGCTGCGAGATGCAATTTCCATAGCGCCCTGCGGGTCAATATCCATGCCAAGAATGGTGGCAGAACGAGTGACGATACGGGCAAGCTCCTCCGTTGTATACAGCTCCAGCCGCAGAGAAACTCCAAAACGGTCACGCAGAGGGGCAGAAAGCTGACCGGCTCTGGTGGTTGCGCCAACTAATGTGAATTTCGGCAAATCCAAGCGAATGGAATTGGCAGAGGGGCCCTTGCCAACGATAATATCAATGGCAAAGTCCTCCATAGCAGGGTACAGAATTTCCTCCACCACCCGATTGAGTCGGTGAATTTCATCAATAAATAGAATATCGCCGGGGTTGAGGTTGGTCAGCAATGCCGCCAAATCGCCGGGTTTTTCAATGGCAGGTCCGGAGGTAATACGGATGTTGACCCCCATCTCGTTGGCAATGACACCTGCAAGGGTTGTTTTGCCCAAGCCGGGAGGTCCGTACAGCAGCGTATGGTCCAGCGGCTCTGCTCTGCGGCGGGCAGCCTCAATGTACACGGACAAGTTACCCTTTGCTTTTTCCTGACCGGTATAATCCGACAGCAGCTTAGGGCGCAAGCCAATTTCCCCTGCATCCTGCGGCGCAAAGGTGGGCGAAATAATGGGCGTATTCAATTCTTCGGAAAATTCTAAACTCATCTTCAATCCTCCACAGGTTATGTAGGGGACGGGTTTCCCGTCCCCTACAATGCTACCAAAATGTTGCGACGACTTTGGGCGCAAATCGTCACAAAATACGCACCGGGGGTGCTGTAATCAAAACACGGCAGGCGGTTAGGCTTGCGTCGGGGCAATTCCATTGACTTATCCTTTCATCACCATAGCACGCAGTGCATGACGCACCATTTCCTCTGTGGTTGCGGAAGCATCTACGCCCTTTAAAGCAGACTGGATTTCAGCCGGTGAATAGCCCAGCTCCTGCAGGGCGGCTCTTGCCATGGCAGCATTGTTGCCGGACTGAACAGGGGCAGAAACAGTCGGACCGGAGAAATCCAGCTCCACCGAGCTACCGCCCACCTTATCCTTTAATTCCAAAATGATGCGCTGAGCAATTTTCTTGCCGATGCCCTGCGCCGCTGTGAGCAGCTTTTCATCACCGGTCATCACCGCAAGCGTAAAGTTCTGCGGACCGCCGGAGGACAAAATTGCCATGGCAGCCTTCGGTCCAACGCCATTGACAGAGGTTAGCAGTTCATAGCAGTGCTGCTCCTCCCTGCTGATAAAGCCGTATAACTCAAAGGCATCCTCCCGAATTGCCTCCGTCACATAAAGGCGAGCAGGCTGATTTAGCTTGAGCTGTCCTGCGGTATAGGCAGTGACATGGCAGCCATAACCCACGCCGGCGCAATCAATCACCGCAAGACCGGGTTCTAATACAGTTACAGGACCAGAAACATAATAAATCATATTTTCTCCTCTTACTTCCCTGCCTGCGCAAGCAAGCTGGTGTGACTGCGTGCATGGCACAGAGCAATGGCAATGGCATCGGCAGCATCGTCAGGCTTGGGCAATTTATCTAGGTGCAGTAATCTTCTTGTCATGTCCTGCACCTGATGCTTGGTGGCATTGCCATAGCCCACAACCGACTGCTTGACCTGCATAGGCTTGTAGCTGGTTGCCTCCAAGCCTGCCTGTCGGATTGCCAGCAAAATCACGCCACGACTCTGGGCAACACCAATACCGGTGGTGACATTTTGACCGAAAGACAGCTCCTCAATGGCAACCGCATCGGGCTTTGCCATATCCAACAACTTACGCATATCCTCATAAATCATTTCCAACCGGGCGGAAAAATCCATGCCGGCAGGGGTGGTAATCACGCCGCAATGCAGCAGCTGCGTTGCACCACGATTGGCTTCCACCAAAGCAAAGCCGGTGAGCCCATAGCCGGGGTCAATCCCCAAAATCCGCATTTGCTCACCTCTTTCTTCCAGTTTTTATTATGATAGCACAAATGTACTAAAATATCAAGGCAGTAATGAAAAAACCGCTATGGTCAACAGCCATAGCGGTTTTGTTGCAATGTTAAGATACTTTCTTCAAAACGAAGGTGACGCCCTCTTCAACCATGCCTTCCACAGACAAAGTATCCCCCACAAGAGTGAAGGCATCGCCCATCAGCTCCGAAGACCAACTTTCGCCGGAATACAGGACATTGTCCGCCACATAATAAACGCCCTTTCCGGATATAGACGAAAACAGCTCCGTCCAATCAACGGCTGCTGCCATGACCTTTGCATAGGTAGAAATATCCATGCCGTAGGCTTCCAGCATAAGGGCATCCGCCTGCGCCTGATCGAAGCCCTGTAGCTCAAACTCCTGATACAAGGCGGTAATGTAATATTCCTCCAGCAGCAGCTGGTAGGCGGCCTCGTCTTCCATGCGGGCGCCTTCCTGATAGGTGCCATCGTCAAAGAAGGTAATGCGGAGAATCATGTCCATTGCCGGAATAGAGGGGTCGCCCATCATCTCGCCGGTCATGATGTACTTCCCTTCCCAGGTGCCGAAAAGCGCCTGGCAGGCATCTGCATCAAAACGGCTGTCGGATGGCAGCTTGCTTCCCTCTGTTGCACCGCAACGAGAGCAGGTTTGGGGTGCTTCCAGGGTTGCCTCCAGCCAGTCATGGCCCAAAGGCGCACCCTCTGTCAGACCACAGTCAAGGCAGATCTTAGGCGCAGTACAGGTTGCAGCGGCAAAGGGATGTTCCAGAGCTTCTCCCTCGCTTGCGCCGCAATCCGGACACCATTTCGGACCCTTACAAGTTGCTGCCTGCCAATTATGTTCCAACGGCTCTCCCTGCTCCATGCCGCAGGTCATACAGATTTCTGGAGCTTGACAGGTGGCATCCTTAAAATGATGTCCCAAAGGCTCGCCCTGCGTTGCGCCGCAAAGGCTACAGGTTCTCGGCTGGCTGCAGGTGGCATCCGACCAATTATGGGGCGGACGGGGTTTGCCATCGGTTTCGCCACACAGGCGGCAAGTGTTTTCCAGCCCACAAAATTCTCCGGTGGGCGTGAGCCATTCGTGCTTACATTCACAGCCGCTAAACAGCAATGCGGCAAGCAATGCAACCATCAATACAAGAAACAGCCGTTTCATAAAAAAATCCTCCTGAAGCATCGATTTATACTGACAGTTTATCATAGCGCAAAAGCAATGTCCATATTTTTCTTTCTTCTGACAAAAACAATAGATTTGACACATGATTTTATCAATCCGGGAAACAATAGCAGCGAGGTGGATAAATGGAACATTTTTTCTGTAAAACCAAAATCATTTTCGGAGCAAACGCAATCTCTGAATTAAAAGCCCTACACATACAGCGGCTGTTTTTGGTGTGTGACCCGTTTTTTGCGCAGAACGGAACAGCGCAAAAATTAATTGTGGCAGCAAATGCGAAAGAAAGTCAGGTGTTTTCGCAAGTCGTACCTGACCCCAGTGTGCATTTGGCGGCAGAAGGAGCAGCCAAGCTACAGTCCTTTCAGCCCGACACTGTGGTGGCGCTTGGTGGCGGCAGTGCCATGGATTCTGCCAAGGCAATGACCTTTTTTTCGGGTCTGCACCCAACCTTCATTGCCGTTCCAACCACCTCCGGCTCAGGCTCGGAGGTGACGGATTTCGCCATTTTGACCCATGACGGGGTCAAACATCCGTTGGTAGATGAATCCCTCAAACCGGACATTGCCATTTTGGACACAGATTTGGTCAGCAGCCTGCCCCCTGCCCTGATTGCAGACGGAGGCTTTGACCTTATCTCTCATGTGTTGGAGGCGTATGTAGCAACCAACGCCGGTATTCTCAGCGACACCATGGCTTCCAAGGGCTTTGAAATTGCACTGCAGGAGCTGGCAGCTTCCTACAATGGAAATTTGGATTCCCGTGGCAAAATGCACACCGCCGCCACTATGGCTGGCATTGCCTTCTCACAGGCAGGGCTGGGAATCTGCCATGCCATTTCCCACAGCTTAGGCGGCGCATTTCACATTCCCCATGGGCGGCTCAATGCCATATTGCTGCCGGCTGTATTGGATGCCAACGCAGAGGTCTGTCTTGCAAAATATGCCTGTCTTGCAAGACAAGCAGGTATCAGTACAGGAAATGATGTGCTTTCTTTTCGAGCGCTGAAAAATGCCCTACTGCGGCTACGGCGCAACCTAAAGTTGCCGGAAACCTTGGCGCAAGCAGGGGTAGCTCCTGTCAAAGTACAGCAGCAATTAGATAGCCTTGTGGAAGCGGCATTGCAGGACGGCTGCTGCAGCACCAACCCCAAAACAGCAGATGCCGCAACGGTGAAGAAAATCATCACGGAGGTCATGGGGCGTGGCTGAAGCACTACTATCTGTAGGCTTGGATGTGGGAACAACCACCACCCAAATGATTGTATCAAAGCTGCTTGTGGAAAATCAGGCATCTGCCTTCAGCGTGCCGGAAATGAAAATTGCCAGTCGGGAAATTCTCTATAAAAGCCCTATTCATTTTACTCCTCTATCCGGAAAGGACTCCGTTGACGGGGACGCCATTCGGGATTTGGTGGCAAAGGAATATGAAAAAGCAGGGCTAAAACGACCGCAGGTAGACACGGGGGCAATCATCATCACCGGTGAAACCTCCCGAAAGGAAAACGCCCGAACAGTTCTAAATGTGCTGTCGGATTTTGCCGGAGATTTTGTGGTGGCGACTGCAGGCCCGCATTTGGAAAGCGTTCTATCTGCCAAGGGCGCAGGGGCTGACCGCTTTTCCGAGGACACCGGAAAAACAGTGCTGCATATGGACATCGGGGGCGGCACAAGCAATTTATCCCTAATTCGGGGTGGTAACATCGTGGCTACCGGCTGCATGAACATCGGTGGACGACTTGTAAAGATTGACACAGAGGGGCGCATTGCATATCGTTCTGCCGTATTGGAGGGGTTGTTTTCACCCCAAGTAGGGCAAATTCCCTCCACCCAGCAGCTGACCGATTTAGGCGTTACCTTGGCAGAGGGCTTGGAAATGGCAGCAGGTTTGCGGCCTGCCACACAACTGCTGCAACAGCTTTGGACACAGGAGGCAGGGGCTGTATGGGACATTCCGCAGGATGTGGAGGTTCTCTCCTTTTCCGGCGGTGTGGCAGACTGCATCCAATCACAGCAAGCAATCTCCGCTTTTGGGGATATTGGTCCGATTTTGGGTCAAGCAATCCGAAAGAGCAAACTCTGCCAAGGGCAATATCGGCTGGGCAGTGAAACCATCCGTGCAACGGTCATTGGCGCTGGCTGCCACAGCACCCAGCTTTCCGGCAGCACGGTATTTCACAGGGGTATTTCCTTTCCGCTGAAAAATCTACCGGTCATTACCCTGTCGGAGCAGGAGCAGCAATCCCCTCACCTGCCATCAATTTTAAAAGAAAAGCAATCACGCTTTGAGGGCAAAATTGTACTGTCACTGCCTGGTTATCCGGCAGCGCATTACAGCCAAATTACGGCACTGGCAGACAGCCTTTGTGCTTGCTGGCAGCAAAATGAAATACTACTGGCAATGCAGGCAGACATGGCAAAGGCGTTGGGACACGCCCTTGCCCTGCGATTAGATAGCAGTCGACCCATTTTATGTATTGACCGAGTGAACATCCCCAATGAAAGTTACTTGGATGTGGGACAGCCAGTGGCAAGCGCACTGCCTGTTGTCATCAAAACCATCATACTAAGCAGGTAAAGGAGAATCTATGATACTCAAAACCATGCTGTCCGGAAAGACTTATGTATTTCGGGACATCAAAGAGGTATTGGCGAAAGCCAACGAGGAAAAAACCGGCGACAAGCTGGCAGGACTGGCTGCGGAAACAGCGCAGGAGCGAGTGGCAGCCAAAGTAGTGCTGTCGGCTCTGACACTATCCGATTTGCGAGAAAATCCAGCTGTTCCCTACGAACAAGACGAGGTCACTCGCATTATTCAAGATGATGTGAACGAGGCGGTATACCGCAAAATCAGAGGCTGGACTGTTTCAGATTTGCGGGAGTGGATTCTGTCGGAATCCACCAGTAGCGCCGACATTCGCCGCATCAGTAAAGGCTTAACCAGCGAAATGGTGGCAGCAGTCTGCAAGCTCATGAGCAATCTTGACCTCATTTATGCTGCCAACAAAATCAACATCACCGCCCACTGCAATACCACCATCGGTCTGCCCGGAACACTCTCCTGCCGCCTACAGCCCAACCACACCACCGATGACCCGGAGGGTATTACCGCCTCGGTGCTGGAGGGCTTGAGCTTTGGCGCAGGCGATGCGGTAATCGGTCTTAACCCCGTGACCGACTCGCCGGAACAGGTGGAGAAAATCCTGCGACGGTTTCAGGAAATTAAGGAGCATTGGGCGATTCCTACCCAAATCTGCGTGCTTGCCCATGTGACAGCGCAGATGAAGGCAGTGCGTGCCGGTGCGCCCTGTGATTTGATTTTTCAATCCATTGCCGGCAGCCAAAAGGGCAACGAAGCCTTTGGCTTCTCTGCCGCAACGCTGGCAGAGGCACAGGATTTATTGCGGCATGAGGGCACGGCGGAAGGTCCGAATGTGATGTATTTTGAAACCGGTCAGGGCTCGGAGCTGAGCAGCAACGCCCATCACGACACCGACCAAGTCACCATGGAGGCTCGCTGCTACGGCTTTGCCAAGCGATTTTCCCCTTTCCTTGTCAACACAGTGGTGGGCTTTATTGGACCTGAATATCTGTATGACGCTCGACAGGTCACAAGAGCCGGTCTTGAGGACCATTTCATGGGCAAGCTGACCGGCATCTCCATGGGCTGCGACTGCTGCTACACCAACCACATGAAGGCAGACCAAAATGACATTGAAAATTTGGCAGCGTTATTGACTATGGCAGGGTGCAATTATTTTATGGGTATCCCCCATGGAGATGACATTATGCTCAACTACCAAACCACCGGTTTTCGGGAAACTGCTGCCCTGCGTGAAATCACAGGAAAAACAGCCATTCCGGAATTCCAGTGCTGGCTGGAGAAAATGGGCTTTACGGAAAATGGCAGGCTGACGAAAAAGGCCGGTGACGGCTCGTCACTGCTATTTTAGGAGGTTGGGATGAACAAGCAAGAACTGACTGCCCTTGTGGCAGAAATTTTACAGGGCATTCAAAAGGAGCCCATGGTGAAAGGCAGCGATTACAAACCTACGCAGCCAAATCCCCAGCCGAAAACGGAGGATTTTCATGCCGGAGATTTTGTTCCGGATGTGACACTGCTGGATTTGCGAAAGCTGTATTTGACGGAAAATCCGGCAGATGGGGCTGCTTTTGCGAAAATGAAGCTGAAAACCCCTGCCCGTCTAGGCTCGGGAAAAGCAGGTCCTCGATACAAGACCTTGACCATGCTTCGTTTCCGGGCTGACCATGCAGCGGCACAGGATGCGGTTTGGTCAGATTTAGAAGCAGATTTTGCAAAGGACAACAATCTTTTGCCCACCAAAACCCAATGCGAAAGCAAGGAAATGTATTTGACCCGTCCGGATTTGGGGCGTTGCTTTGATGAACACAATGCCAAAGCCATCAAGGGTGTGATTGATACCCCTCCCACAGTGCAAATTGTGGTGGGTGACGGACTTTCCTCCGCTGCCATTGCCGCCAACGCTATGGACTGCTTGGCTGCATTAAAGGACGGACTAAAAGCAAGGGGCATTCAGACCGGCAAGGATATTTTTGTCAAATACTGTCGGGTTGGCGCAGGCGATGCCATTGGAGATATTACGGGCTGTGAGTTGGTGTGCGTACTGGTTGGCGAGCGACCGGGGCTGGTAACGGACAAAAGTATGTCCATCTATATCACCTACAAGCCCCATACCGGCGTCAGCGAGTCCAGTCGTACCGTCATTTCCAACATCCACGCCCAAGGCACGCCGGCGGTGGAGGCAGGCGCTTATGCCGCAGAACTGATTGAAAAAATCCTCAGGAAAAAGGTTTCCGGCGTGGGGCTGCATTTGGAGGAGGCACAATGATACCGGTCAAGGTTTTAGCTGTGCAATATATTCCCAATGCAGCGGAAGCCCTGTGTGCAGGGCTTGGGATTGACAATCGCCGCAAATGTCTTGCCCTGCTGACCACCGACAGTGACGACGCCACCTATATCGCACTGGATGCTGCCACCAAGGCGGCGGATGTACGAGTGGTCTATGGGCGCAGCTTTTACGCAGGGGCTGCCAACGCCTCTACTCCCTACGCCGGAGAGGTCATCGGCATTTTGGCTGCCACCACGCCGGCGGACGCCAAAAGCGGCATGGAAGCAGCGCTCTCCGCCCTTGGGCGCATCGGCTTTGAGGATGTACAGGGTGTCCCCTATCTTGCCCATACCATCAGCAGCTGCGGCGGTTTTTTATCCGCAGAAGCAGGTGTTCCGGCAGGAACGGCGCTTGCCTATCTTATAGCACCGCCGCTGGAGAGTATGTATGGGCTGGATGCGGCGCTGAAGGCATCGGATGTGCGGCTGTGCAAACTCTATGCGCCCCCCAGTGAAACCAATTTTGGCGGTGGCTTATTATCCGGCACGCAAAGTGCCTGTGATGCAGCCTGCGATGCCTTTGCAAGAGCAGTGGCAGCGGTTGCAGCAAACCCTAGGCAGGAAGGAGCAAAACCATGGAACTAGATAAGGATTTAGCAGCCCGACAAGAGGCAAGAATCCTCTGTCAACAGGCTGAAAACGCCCAAAAGCTGCTGCGGAAAATGCCGCAGGAAAAGCTGGATGCCATCACCAAGGCGATTGCAGAGCGATTTTCTGCAGCATCGGCTGAGTTGGCAGAAATGGCAGTAAAAGAAACAGGCTTTGGCAATGTGCAGGACAAAATCACAAAGAATAAGTTTGCCTCCGATACGGTTTATGATGCCATTTATAACATGAAAACAGTAGGTGTGTTACAGGAGAACGAGGAGGAACGGCTGTGGGAAATCGGTGTTCCCGTTGGGGTGATTGCCGCCATCGTTCCCAGCACCAATCCCACCTCTACCATCTGCTACAAGGCGCTCATTGCCATCAAATCCGGCAACAGCATTGTATTTTCCCCCCATCCCAAAGCCATTGGATGTTCCCTAGCGGCGGCAAAAATCGTAGCCACTGCTGCGGAAGCTGCCGGTGCACCGGCAGGCAGTATTGGGTGCTTGAGCATGGCATCTATGGCAGGCTGTCAGGAGCTGATGGAGGCAAAGCAGGTACGGCTAATTTTGGCAACCGGTGGCTCTGCCATGGTGCGCTCCGCTTATTCCTCCGGCAAACCTGCCATCGGTGTAGGTGCAGGAAATGGTCCTGCCTATATTCATCACAGCGCCAACATGGAGCAGGCGCTGCGGTGTATTCTGAAATCCAAGAATTTTGATTATGGCACTGTTTGTGCCTCGGAGCAAAGCATCATCATCGAAAAAGGCATGGAGCAGAAACTGCGCAGCACTGCAGAAAGGCTTGGCTTCTATTTTATGGACACGCAGCAGGCAGGTATGCTGGGAAAGCTACTGTTTAAGCCCAATGGCGGAATCAGTCCGGATATTGTGGGTAAGCCGGCGTCACAGCTTGCCAAAATGGCTGGCTTTACCGTACCGGAGGGTACGAAAATATTGGTAGCTCGGGAACAAGAGGCAGGTCCGACTCGCCCCTACTCCATGGAAAAGCTGTGCCCCGTGCTGGCTTTCTTTGTTATGGACAGCGAGGATGCGGTACTGCAAAAAGCTGTTGAGGTTTTGGAGCATGAGGGCAGCGGACACACCTTTGCCATGCATTGCGAGGATAAGGAAGTAATTCGGCGGTTTGCACTGGAAATTCCGGTTTCCCGTTTTTTGGTGAACACACCGGCTGCCTTAGGCGGTATCGGAGCATCCACCGGACTGTTCCCCGCCCTGACACTGGGCTGCGGCGCGGTGGGCGGTAGCAGCTCCTCCAACAACATCTCCCCGCTGGACCTCATCAACATCCGAAGAGTGGCTTGGGACAAGGGAGAAAAAACAGCAGATGTCTGCGCAGACACCAATTTGGTGGAGCTGCTGACCGAAAAAATTATGGAACGGCTGAATCGCCGATAATTTTGAAATAAGGAAGGATATTAAGATGGATACGAATTCTTTAGGTATGATTGAAACAAAGGGTCTGATTGGTGCAATTGAGGCAGCAGATGCCATGGTAAAATCCGCCAATGTTCAGTTGGTGGGCAAGGAACAGGTGGGCGGCGGTTTGGTAACTGTCATGGTGCGTGGTGATGTGGGCGCAGTCAAGGCACCCACCGATGCAGGCGCTGCTGCCGCTGAAAAAGTGGGTGAGCTGATTTCCGTCCATGTGATTGCACGCCCCCATACAGAGGTAGATGCGATTTTGCCCAAGGGCAGAAATACCCAGCCTCCTGTAACCAAATAAATGCTCTATCATGAGGAAGCGGTAAAAGCCAATATCCGCAATCGGGACGGAAAACGGGTCTTTTTTCTTGGTGAAGCGGACACCATAACCCCCTCCGCACGGGATTACCTGCGGCGGGAGAGAATTGAAATCCGTCCCGCTGCGGAGGCAAAAATCCGGTCATTTTCTTTGACAAGCGGAGAAAACATCTCGGAAAAGCCGGAACACATGACCCATTTACGGGGAAATATTTTAGTTCCAAAAAGTCATCCAATTATTGCGTTTCGGGGTGCAATGGATACTTTGCAAGCGGAGTTGTTGCTGGCGCAACTGATGGTTGCGCCCAAAATCCGCAGTGATATTGAGGAAATTCTGACAGTTGCAAGAAACATCATCGCATGGGATGTGATGCAAGAGCCTGCCACGCTGGAAACGCTGTGTGGCTTAACGGCAGAGCAACTGCGCACCCACTCCCACCTGCCCCAAAATTATTATGGGCAGCCTCACTTCATGCCGTCCTATACAGACGGCATGGCAATTTTACAGCTCAACCGCACCCGGTGCGCTGCCCGTTCGGCAGAGCTGGCGGCAGTTCGTGCCTTTGAGGACGCAACCGGCGGTTGCGAAAGAACAGACATTGTTCAGGCGCTCAACCGCATGAGCAGTATGCTTTATATTCTTATGATTCAGCTAAAAGCCCAGTAATTTCTTAGGAGGAAACCATGCAACAGGAACAAATTCAAAAGCTGGCAGATGCCGTTCTTGGGCGAATTTTCGTCCCCTTGGAAGCCTCCGGACGACATGTGCATCTCACAAGCGAGCAATGTATTGCGCTTTTCGGCAAGGAACTGACCCCCTGCCGTCCACTTTCTCAGCCGGGGCAGTATTTGGCGCAGGAACGGCTGCGAATTATCGGACCAAAGGGCGAATTTGACCGGGTGGCTGTGCTTGGTCCTGCCCGAAAGGAAGCGCAGGTTGAAATTTCCTTGACCGATGCAAAGGCATTGGGCTTACAGCCCCCCGTTCAGCTTTCCGGCAACATTCAAAACAGCCCCGGCATCACGCTGGAAGGTCCTTGTGGTCGCATTACACTGCAGCAGGGCGTGATTGTTGCGCTACGGCATGTTCATCTGACACCCGAAAGCGCAGCAATTTTTGGGGTCAAGGACAAGCAGGTAGTGTCCGTTCAGACCTGTACTAGTCGCCCTGCCCTACTGCAGGAGGTTATGGTGCGCGTCAGTCCGGATTTCTCGCCTGCGGTGCATTTGGATTTTGACGAAGCCAATGCCGTCGGGCTGAAAACCGGTGATTTGGGGAGGATTGTTCCATGACTACAGCACTGCTGATTGGCACGCAGCCTCCCCTGTCGGACTTTCGCTTTGTTTCTGATGCCCCCTATGAGGCTGTGGTCATCGGCTCGCTGAGCATCAATGAGCTGCTATTTTTTCGGCATGAACAGGTGCTGCAGGCTCTATCTCAGGGAAAATCTGTTTATTTATACACGCCGGGGCTTCCGGAAATCACTAAAAATCGTGCACTTTCTGCAGCTGCTTGCAGCGCACAGCGGCAACTGAAAAACTGGGGCGTGTTATTTACGGACGGGGCACGGCGGCATATTGTGACCGCAGACGAGGCACGGCGAATGCGGCAGCAAGGGCAACGCCCCACTGCCGGTGCGGTGCTAACACCGCTTGCCAAGGAAATTATGGAGGGATTGAATTGAAAATTGGAACTGTAACCGGCTCTGTGTGGTCAACCAGAAAGGCAAGCTGTCTTGCAGGGCAAACCTTTTTGGTGGTATACACCGGCACAGAGGAGCTGGTAGCAGCGGACCAAGTAGGCGCTGGTCCAGGTGACCGGGTACTGCTGGTAACAGGCTCTGCGGCAGCTCGCTACTGCATGGATGCCCCAGTGGATGCCGTGGTGGTTGCCATTTTGGACAAGGATGACAAACGGGGGGCTTACCTTGGCAATTTATGAAATCATCATTTGGATTATGGCGGTTTTCGCCGTTTTAGGCGGTATTGACCGCATCATCGGCAACCGCTTTGGACTGGGAAAGCAATTTGAGGAAGGCATCCTTGCCATGGGCTCTTTAGCGCTGGCAATGGTGGGTATCATTTCGCTTTCACCTGTGCTTGCATCACTATTAAAGCCCATTGTTGTGCCTGTCTACGGCTTCTTGGGTGCTGACCCGGCCATGTTCGCCGGTACAATTCTTGCCAACGACATGGGCGGCGGTGCGCTGGCGCAGGAGCTTTCAAGCACACCGGAGGCAGGGCTGCTGGGCGGAGTCCTCACCGGCGCAATGCTTGGTGCAACCATTGTGTTTACCATTCCGGTGGCATTAGGCATATTAAAGCCGGAGGATCGCCCTGCCCTTGCAAAGGGTATTCTCTGCGGCATTGTGACCATTCCCATCGGAGTACTAGTGGGTGGACTGGTGGCTGGTTTTCCGCTGAGTATGGTATCTCGCAATTTAGTACCCATCATTCTCATTGCGCTGCTGATTGCCTTAGGGCTTTGGAAATTCGAAAACGCTATGATTAAGGGCTTCACCATCTTTGGAAAGCTCATCACCATTATCATCACCATTGGATTGGCTTCTGCCATTTTGGAGGCACTGACTGGCTTTGCGCTGATTCCCGGCATGAATCCCATTACAGACGGCTTTGAAACAGTGGGCGCAATCGCCATTGTGTTGGCAGGCGCATTTCCGCTGGTTTTCGCAATTACAAAAATATTGGAAAAGCCGCTATTGAAGCTGGGCGGTTTACTGGGCATCAACGACTCGGCAGCAGCAGGACTGATTGCCAGTCTTGCTAACTCCATCGCTACCTTTGGCATGGTGGAAAAAATGGACAGCAGAGGCAAGGTAGTCAACATCGCCTTTGCGGTATCCGCCGCCTTTGTGCTGGGCGACCATTTGGGCTTTACAGCCGGATTTGCGCCGGAAATGATAATTCCCGTGATTTTGGGCAAGCTCAGCGGCGGTATCAGTGCTGTTTTGGTCGCCCTGTGGCTGACCCGAAAGTAAAAAAATGCAGGAAATTCGTAAAATAGAAAACATCGCTTTTGTCTAGGAGAACTGCTTGACGAGGCAGGAAAAATATGCTAGAATGGCGTTGTTCGCCGCTGTGGTGGAATAGGTAGACACAAGGGACTTAAAATCCCTCGGCGTAAAAACCGTACCGGTTCGATTCCGGTCAGCGGCACCAAAATATCCCGACCCCCGTTGGGGGTCGGGATATTTTTATGTTGTCGGAATCGGACCGGAGGGGAGATTCCGGGGAGCGACACGACCGCCGCCAGTGGTGGAAAAAGGGAGTGGAGCGAGTGGCAGCGGTCAGCAGGAAACAAGCACGCTTTGTCGGGCGCAGTTTCTGCTGGGCACCGCAACAGGACAGCGGCACCAAAACAAAAGCACCCCTTTGGGGGTGCTTTATTTCCATAAAATTTTTACAGGTTACCCCAAAAGGGATAACCTGTTAAATGCTACGATTGTTCTTATAGGATTTAAGAGAAAAGCAAGTAATATCAACACTTTTCAGAAGTCGATATGTTCAAATTACATCCACATCCGTACCGGATGCGTCTGCAATTTAAAGGACTCTCCCTCGGGCTAAAAATTGCTTGCCAGCTCTCAATTTTTACACCAGTCTGTGGACTGGTGTCGCCCTTTCGAGTCCCCTCCCGTGCAAAGCACGAAACAAACAAGGGGATACCCACAATGGGTATCCCCTTGTTTGTTTGGTACGCCGAAAGGGACTCGAACCCCCGACCTACTGATTCGTAGTCAGTCACTCTATCCAACTGAGCTATCGGCGCATATGCGCACTCAAGGCGCTTAGATATATTAGCATAAGTGCGTATAAAAAGCAAGCTTTATTTTTCTTTTTTTGAAAATTTTTTCATTTTCTATATCTAGCGCACCGCCATGCAAAATCGCATGGCGGTGCGCTGCTATTATTCTGTCCGCAGAGCCACTACAGGCTCTTTCTTAGCGGCACTCTTAGAAGGAATTAGTCCGGAAATTAAGGTCAGCACCACACTGATACCCACCAAAATCAACGCTGCCGTAGGCGGCAGAACGGCATCCAAATTGGCAATACCGGTCAGGCTGTTAATAATCGCATTGATGGGTATACAAAGCAAATAGGTCACGCCCACCCCCAAAAATCCTGATGCAAAGCCGATAATCACAGTTTCTGCCGTAAACATACTGGACACATTACGCTTGGATGCGCCGATGGCACGCAAAATACCAATTTCCTTGGTGCGCTCCTGCACAGAAATCAGAGTAATCACGCCAATCATAATAGACGACACCACCAAAGAAATCGCCACAAAGGCAATCAGCACATAGGTGATGGCATTGATGATGGTGGTAATGGAGGAGAGCATAATGCCGATATAGTCGGTATATTTGATTTTCTCCAGCTCTTCCCTGCCCTCATTATACTGAGCTATCACATCCTCCACCACATCCTTATTGGCAAAGGAGGAGGAAAAAATATTGATATTGGAGGGCTGTGCCAAATCCACATAGCCCAGCTCCAACAGACTATCCTCATAGGTGGAATCGGAGAACTCCACCACCTCGTCATAATACTGGGCGCACTGCGCCATTGTATAGCTGACAGCCTCGGCCTCCAAGGCAGAAGCAAGCTGCTGTGGACTCATGCCTGCCATTTGCTGCACGACCTGCTGGGCATATTGCTGTGTTACCTGCTGGGCAATCATCTTTGCAAAAATATCAGACAGCTCTTCATCGCTCATATTTTTCACATAAGCCAAAATATCCTCGCTGCTGACACCCATTTGGCTCTGCAGCGCCTGCAGCATGGAGTGTTCCATATCCTGCCGCGTCATGGCAGCAAGCGTTTGCTCCACCTGCTGCTGCACCAGCTCCGGCGCAGGAATGCTCTTAATGCTCAGGTAGGCTCTTGCCTTCTCCGCCTCCGGCAAATCCTGCAGATATACACGGAAGGCTTCTGCTTTCTCTGCCTGCGTCAAATTGCCGCTGTACGCCCGAAAGGGCAAACCTGTACGCACATCCACACCGGGATTTTCAAGTTGGGCAACAATTCCCTCCGCACTTTGAGATTTGGTTATAATATGCTCCGTCAGTGCCTTGGTATAGCCGATTGCACCAGTCAGCATAGCGGCGCTGGCATTTTCATTGGGGCGGATAATACCGGTCACCTTCAGCTTCAAGGCATTATCATACAGATACCGCAGCCCCGCATCGGTCTGCCGCAGGTCAAGGTACAGCCCCGTTGCTTCGTCATAGTAATAGCAATCGGAGTTGACCAGCACCCGATACTCCTGCTTGCAAATATCCTCATAGCTCCAGCTTTTTTCTGCCTGCTCCAAGGTAGTGCCCTCCATGGTGGCAGACATGATTTTTTCAATATCCGCCTCGGACAGTAAACCCATGGCATAGAGCGTTATATCATCCAGCTCATGGTTTTTATCCAGCACCAGCACAATTTCATCATAATCATTGGGCCAAGTGCCGTAAACCACATCATACTGCTGCTGCAGCACCGGACTGATGGCTGCCCCATCCTTGCCGGAAAGCATTTCCTGCCACAGGCTCATGGCGCTTTCCCGCATGGCATTGGAGGACGACATCATGGTACTCATCATGCCGCCACCGGCAGTGGGCGTCATTATCTCCGGATTGATGCCCATATACTGGGCAATCAAGCCACTCATCAGCTCGGAGGTGTTGGATGGAATAATTTCCCCATCCAAATTTTTGGTATAGACCATCAGCGGCAGCGCATAGCTGTACTGAACACCGCTGACGGCGCTGTACAGCGGCGAATTTTCATCTGCCATCTGTCCCTGCAAAAACGCCTTAAAGGATTTTAGATCATTTTCCTGGGTCTCCAAGGAATTGAGGGCATTCATCATTTCATAGAGGGCTGCTTTTTGATAGACAGCGTCCATCTCATGCTCCGGTTGACTATTGCTGAGCCCCATAAAGGTGGTCATCAGAGTTGACATATCCACAGTGCTGTTTTGAATGGACAAGGGATAAGAAGACAGCGCCTCCTCCTGAACCGTGTCGATATACATGGTCATACCCTGAGAAATCGCTAAAATCAGCGCAATACCGATGATACCAATAGAGCCAGCAAAAGCAGTCAGAGTCGTTCTACCCTTCTTGGTGAACAGATTTTTCAGCGACAGCATAAAAGCTGTGCCGAAGGACATGGAGGGCTTTTTTATCTTTTGGGGCTGTGGCTTTACAAAAACAGCCTCCACTTCTCTATCCGTCATAGGCATGGAATCATCGATGATTTCGCCGTCCAGCATCCGAATGATGCGGGTGGAATAGGTTTCCGCCAAATCCGGATTGTGTGTCACCATGACAACCAATCTTTCTTTTGAAATCTCTTTCAAAAGTGCCATGACCTGCAAACTGGTTTCCGTGTCCAATGCGCCGGTAGGCTCATCCGCCAAGATGATATCCGGGTCATTGACCAAGGCACGGGCAATGGCAACACGCTGCATCTGTCCGCCGGACATCTCTCCCGGCTTTTTCCGCAGCTGGTCTCCAAGCCCCACATCCTCCAGTGCTTTTTTGGCTTTTTTACGCCGTTCCTGCTTGGATACACCAGAGAGAGTCAACGCAAGCTCCACATTCTGCAGCACACTCTGATGAGGAATTAAATTGTAACTCTGAAACACAAATCCCACAGAATGATTGCGGTAGGCATCCCAATCTCTGTCCTTATAACCCTTGGTCGACCGCCCGTTAATGACCAAATCACCGGAGGTATACTGGTCTAAGCCGCCGATAATATTCAGCATAGTTGTTTTTCCGCAGCCGGATGGTCCTAGAATAGACACAAACTCGCTTTCCCGAAACCTTAAATTCACGCCCTTTAAGGCATGAACAACCCCGCCCCCTGCCGGATAATCCTTGACAATTCTTTTTAGTTCTAGCATGATATTTCACTTCCAACCTAAATTTTACCTGCTACTAGTTTAGCTTGCTTGCAGGGCAATCTGTGTGACCAATCTGTAAATTTTTTGCAAATGGGCAAAAAATATTCCTGCCATCTGCAATTTTTTGCACGAATAAGGTGTCAGCATCTCTGCGAAACATTTTTATATCCAAAACAACCAATTTCTCCCTTTTCCTCTTGCTATTTTCCGATGGGCAGGTTATAATATGTCGAGAAATCAACATTAGGAGGTCATTCTTTATGGCTGTTAGAATTGAAAAAGAAACCATTATCGGCGATGTTTTGGATATCGCCCCTCACGCTGCTCCCCTGTTCTTCGCAATCGGTATGCACTGTTTGGGCTGCCCCTCCTCCCGTGGTGAAACGGTTGAGGAAGCTTGCATGGTCCACGGCATCGACTGCGATGCTTTCCTGGCGCAGCTGAATCATTTCCTGGAAGCCTACGAGGCTGATCAGGCTTCTAAGGCTTAATCAAAACCGGCGATGCCATCCCGTTTGCCGGGATGGCATTTCTATTTGGAGGTACTATGAAAATCCCCCTTTCCAGCCGATTACTAGCCTGTGCAGGCTATGTATCCCCCGGTGAGCGTGTTGCCGATGTAGGCTGCGACCATGGCTATCTTGGAATCTATCTGCTGAAAAACGGCATTGCAGCCTCTGTTATCGCCGCAGACATCAACGAAGGACCGCTGCACAGTGCTTTTCTCAATGCCCATAAATACGGTGTTGCAGATAAAATGAGCTTTCATTTGTCCAACGGCGTGCAAAATATCCCTCGAGATTTTAACACGCTGGTCTGTGCCGGTATGGGTGCAGACACCATGATTTCCATTTTAAAAGCTGCTCCTTGGCTGCAAAGCAAACAGTATCGCCTCATTTTACAATGTCAAAGTAAAACCCCTATGCTACGACAATATCTTTCTGAAAACGGTTGGCGAATTGCGGAGGAATCCGTTCTTCGGGACGGGCGTTTCCTGTATACAGTTATGGAGATTTGGTGGCAGCCGGATTATCCCAAGCTCAGCATCGGAGAATGTCACATCCCCCCTGCCATGCTGGAAAATCCGAGCAAAGAAACCATTGAATACTATCATCGTACCATTAAGAAACTGCAGATTTCCATCACGGGACATGGTGAACAGGCAGACATGATGGAAATTTTGGCTTTGCAAGAACTACTTGCCATGCAGCAGAATCCCGACCTCAGTTTTTTGAAGGAGGATAATCAATGACCACCGTACAGGATATTTTGAACTTTGTCGAAAGCCTTGCGCCAAACTACATGAAGATGGAATGGGACCATGTGGGACTGAACTGCGGGCACGCCGATGCCCCCGTCACAAAAGTTTTGGTCGCCCTTGACCCCTTTGCTGAAGCCATTGAGGAAGCCAAGGAAATGGGAGCGCAGCTACTGCTGACCCACCATGCCCTCATTTGGGAGGGTGGCTTTGTCAACGACCAAAGCGAATGGGGCAAAAACGCCCTGACCCTCATTGAAAATGGCATTGCCCACATCAACGCCCATACAAATTTAGACTGTGCACCTGGCGGAGTTAATGATGTTTTGGCTGATATATTGGGATTAGAGGACATTTCTGTCATCAACCCCGTTGGTAAGGATGCACAAGGCAATCCTTACGGACTACTGCGAATTGGCACTGTTCCCTGTCAATCCATAGAAGCTTTTCTTGCTACCATCAAAACTGCATTGGGCTGCGACTCTCTGCGTTATGTAAACCCATCCCATACCGTACACCGTGTTGCAGTGGGCGGCGGCAGCTGCTCCAGTGACCTCATGGAAGCATACGAGGCAGGCTGCGACACCTTTGTCACCGCTGACATCAAGTACAATCATTTCCGCACCGCATACGATTTGGGCATTAACATCATCGATGCAGGGCATTTCCATACGGAAAATCCGGCAGTTCGTGTTCTTGCAAGCAAAGTCGCCGCACATTTTCCGGAAATCACAGTAAAATTTTCAGAAAAACTCCATGACCACATGAAATTCTATTGATTTTCCCTCAAGAAAGTGCTAAAATATATGGGACAATTTTGTGGCATTACGCCCAAGCAATAGAGAGGAAGTAACTTTATGTCCGGACATTCCAAATGGCATAACATTCAAAAAACCAAAGGTGCGCAGGATGCCAAGCGTGC
>JAZOPV010000006.1:0-8651 GCA_045655745.1 Faecousia sp. | reverse complement strand
CCCGAACTCTAAAAGGAGTTCGGGGATTTGTTTTTCGTATCAGCTCGGTTATAGACCCATGCCAACCGCCACGCACAGCACTGCAAACAGCACCAAGCTTATCAATGTCAGCGCAGAGAGCGCGGCAGAAATTTCCACCCGTTCCTCCGGCTCATCGGCAAACACCGGCACCACATAGGGAGGCGGCAGCAGGCACATCAGCACCGCAGCGCCCCAGAACATGATGCCATCCAGCACCCAATGGTTCAGCGCAAGCAAAATTCCAAGGAAAAGCACCATGACGAAAAGCCGCATACCAATCAGTCCTGCGGTCTTTTTCCAAGGAATTTCACGGGGCACCAAATCATAGCCCACCGTCAGCAAAATAATCATAGCGGTAGGTGCCGCAACAAAGTCCGCCGCAGTAGTCACAATCCGGTAAAAGCCCCCCTGCCTGATGGGGATAAGCAAATCCGCTACGCCCAGCAGGACACCGACAAATACCGCCCATAAGACCGGAGTTTTCACCATGTCCTTTACAACTGTTTTTCCGCTGCCCTTGCCGCCAAGAAGCAGCTTATACACCGTAAAGACAAACAGGGTCTGTCCCAAATCCAAGATGGCAAAGCGGGCGCTACTTTCCTGCGGAAATGCCACTGCGAACAGTGCATAGCCCAGCATACCGGCTTCAAAGCCGGACGCAAGGAAGGGCGCAAGGCGACCTTTTCTACCGCCGGCACGATGCAGCAGCATACCCATGCCCAATGCAAGACAGCACAAAACAAACATTAACACCGGCAATACCAAGTTGGAATCTGTATACTCCGCAGTCATAAACGCCTTGAGCAGTACCGCAGGCAGGCAAATATTCAGCACCACCTTTTTCAGTGCATCCACACCTTCCCGACTGAGAAAGTGCCGACTACGGCACAGAACACCCAGTCCCAACGCCAAAATTACCGGCAACACCGTTTGAATCACTGAAATTACCTGTGCCATAATCGTTACACCACAACGCCCTTTTGCAGAATGATGTTGGCATAAAGTGCGGTTTCACCAGTCTGGATGATGCAGTAGCACTTTTTAGCTTCTTCATAAAAAGCAAAGCGCTCATAAGCACCCACTGCCTTTTCACCACGGGCATCATTCTTAGCAATAATTTCCTGATACTCTTTCCACACAGGAATTTCCAAATCTCTGTCCCGCTCCATTTTTTCCATCAGCATAGCAGGTGTCTCGGTGTAGGTGTCTAAGGGCATGACCTTCAAAATCGCATCCAGCAGTTCGGGAATGCCATGACCATCCGCCCGCAGGAAAATCGCTCCCTCCGCTTTCGCCATGGAAGCGCCGGGGAAATTGCCGTCACCAATGCAGATACGGTCGCTGTGACCCATTTCACACAGCACCTTCAGCAGTTCGGGAGTGAGAATGGAAGGAATATTCTTCAGCATATAAAAGCCTCCTAAATATGTTTTATAAAAAATGTTTTTTGACACGTCATTGCGAAACCAGTCCACAGACTGGTTTCGCAATCCGTTCTTCAGGTAAAATCACTGGATTTCTTGGGGCAAAAAGTTACGGATTCCCACGAAGAATTATTGTGCGATTGCCGCAGGCAATCGATTGTTTCTGATTCGCTGTGCGGAGCACCACATTTCGCTCCCTCGGAATGACGTAGGTTTTTGATAATCTAAAAAATGGCGGTCTGTGACCGCCATTTTTCAATTCATTGCTTACTTGTACAAAGGACCGTAGGTAGCGCAGGCACGGTAGTCCTGACCTTCCTTATCCATGCCGAATGCATTCCATGCGGCAGGTCGGAAAATCTGCTCCTCGGGAACATTGTGCATACAAACGGGAATCCGCAGCATGGAGCACATGGTGATGAGGTCAGCACCGATGTGGCCATAGGAGATAGCGCCGTGGTTTGCGCCCCAGTTCTGCATAACCTCGTAAGCGGTCTTGAAGGCAGAGCCCTCCTTGCCATCGCAGCGAGGTGCAAACCAAGTGCAGGGCCAAGTGGGGTTGGTGCGCTCCATCAGCTTATCGGAAACATCATCGGGCAGCTTTACAGTCCAGCCCTCTGCAATCTGCAGCACAGGGCCCAGACCCTTCACCAGATTCAAACGAATCATGGTACAGGGCATCTCGGCACGGGTGGTGTAGTGGCTGGAGAATCCGCCGCCACGGAAGTTATCAAAGCCGGCCTCACACCAAACAGTGGCATCGGTCATCTTCTTGATGTCTTCCTCAGTGACTTCCCACCACTTCTTCATCACAGCGTTGCCATTCTCATCGGTGCATTCACCGCAGGCATCCAAGCAAGCTGCGCCGGAATTCAGCAGGTGAATCAGACCATCGGATTCCTTTGCCTTGCCTTCCAGCTCATAGCCGGTTACACGCTTGGTAGCATCGCCGGACCAGTAAGTACGAACATCCGCAAAAATCTGCGCACGGTGGGTCAGCAAACGCATGAACAGCATACCCATGCCGTTGAGAATATCGTTCTCGGTAGCCAGCGTGTAGGGCTCACGAGCGCCTTCATAGTCGAAGGTAGAACTGAGCAGTGCCTCGGGATAGTCACAGTTGGGCCAATGGTCGGTCCACTGACGCTGACCCTGGAAGCCGCCGGCGATGGCATTGTGACCAACCTTCTCTTCCACGAACTGGTCGGGCAAATTCTTGTTACCTGCCATCAAGTCCTTGATGATGCAGTACATCTTCACAGTGAACTCCCACTGCTTTTCCTTCTCCTCGGGGGTGAACTTAATGCGGCGCTTCTCGCCCAAGAAATCCACCACCTCGGGGTTATCGTCCCGGCCTTCCTTGCAGTGCTCCTTGGTCCAAGCCAGAGCCTTCCGGTAGTCTTCCTCGTTGTAAATGCCCTCTTCCATGCGGCGCAGGATTTCCACCTCGTCAACGGACTCGATACGCATGCCGAAATAGGATTCCATCATATCCTGGTCCATGATAGAGCCGGCAATGCCCATGCACTGAGAGCCAATCTGCAGATAGGACTTGCCACGCATGGTAGCAACAGCCAGAGCAGCACGGCCAAAGCGCAGTAGCTTTTCCTTTACATCCTCGGGGATTTCGGAAATCTGGTCACGGTCCTGAACCTCATGACCATAGATGCCAAAGGCAGGCAGCCCCTTCTGGGCATGACCGGCCAAAACAGCCGCCAAATACACTGCACCGGGACGCTCTGTACCATTGAAGCCCCAAACACCCTTGATGGTCTGGGGGTCCATATCCATGGTCTCGGAGCCATAGCACCAGCAGGGAGTCACAGACAGGGTGATGTCCACGCCTTCCTTCTTAAACTTGTTAGCGCAGGCTGCAGCCTCCGGAACACGGCCGATGCAGGTGTCTGCCATAATAACCTTTACCTTTTCGCCGTTGGAATAGAACAAATTCTCCTCAAACAGCCTCTTGGCTGCCTCTGCCATTGCCCAAACGATGGGCTCCAGGCTCTCACGCAGCATCATGGGGCCACGACGGCCATCAACAATAGGACGAATGCCAATTACGGGATATTCCCCAACATAACGATTCTGTGCCATTATTATTTCCTCCTGTTTTTCCGCTTCAATCGCGGTAATATTGACTTCATTTATAAACACGCCTAGGCGTATTATACATTATTATGTGAACAGCTGACATTTCAGCCGGGTAATCCGGCTTTCTCCGTCATAGCCTCCCATCCGTTCCAACAGATATTGGGCAGCCATTTCGCCGATTTCCTGCTCCGGCTGATGAATCACCGGAAGCGGAGGATGCATCATGGTGCAGATTTCCACACAGTCAAAGCCAAAAATATCCAAATCCTCCGGAATTCGCATTCCTCGCTCTCTGGCGGCAGTCAGCAAGCCCATGGTAATATCATAATTGGTAGTAATCACCGCTGTGGGCGGCTCCGACAAAGTCAGGAGCGTTTCACAGCTATGATAACCGGACGCAAAGGTATTTTCATCGCTAATTAAAAGACCATCATCATATAAAATACCGTGGGCTTCCAATCCACGCAAATACCCCACTTGCCGTTCCTTGGCAGTAAACACAAATTTTGGACCCGAAATAATTGCAATTCTGCGGTGTCCCTTCCCCACCAAATAGTCCACAGCGCCGTGTACCGCTTCCGAATTGTCCACCAGCACCGTATCCGATTCCACGCCCTGAATCAATCGGTCCATCTGCACCACGGGCACATTGCTGTTGCGCGTCAACTCATAAAATTCCTCTGCAGACAAATCCTCCGGCGCATAAACCAAACCATCGATACCATTAGAAATAAGAAATTGCAGATTGTCCCGCTCCAGACCATGCTGAGAGCCATAGCAGGAAATCAAGCACCGATAGCCATAAGCACGCAGGGTTTTTTCCAGCGACATAATCACATTGCCGTAATAAGGGGCGCTCATAGAAGGTAGTAGCACACCGACGCTTCGGCTGCGCTGTTGTTTCAGCCCACGAGCAAAGGGATTAACATGAAAGTCCAACTGCTCAATGGCGCGGCGAATGACATCTGCATTTTCCTGCCGCAGATGACCGCCATTTAAGTATTTTGATACAGTCGATATGGAAACACCGGCAAGACGGGCCACATCTTTAATTGTTGCCATAGCCGCTCCTTTCCGGATGCACAAAGCGAAACGTTTCGCTATATTTTGACGCATTCCTAGTCTGTTCTATCAATATGATATAAAATATTTTTTATACTGTCAATATATTTTTAAAAAAAGTACTTGCATTTTTTGTGCAAATTTATTATAGTATAGATACAGTGTTGGCGTATTTCATGATTATTTCGGCTGTTAATGCCTATTTTTGTGCAAATCGACTAAGCGAAACGATTTGCGTTTGTACAACGCCAACAGAAGCCCAGTCCCCCCTGTACCGCCTCAGAAATCGGTATCACCCGCTTTTGATGTTGTGCAGTCTATTTCATTAAGAAAGGTGATGTTTGAATGGGAGAAACAATCCTGAGAATGCAGGGTATTGAAAAATATTTCTCCGGCGTCCATGCACTCAAATCCGTCAACTTTGATTTAAAGGCCGGCGAGGTGCATGCTTTGATGGGCGAAAACGGCGCCGGTAAATCCACACTTATTAAAGTTCTGTGTGGTATTTACAAGCGTGATGGCGGTACTGTGGAGCTGTTTGGCGAAGAAGTTCACTTTGACAACATCGCACAGTCTCAGAATGCCGGCATCAGCGTTATCCACCAAGAGCTGAACATGATGAATCACCTGACCGTAGCGCAGAACATTTTTATCGGTCGGGAGTTCTTCAAAAACGGTCTTATCAACGACAAGGCTATGGAAGAAGCCGCCCAACATCTGTTTGACAAAATGGGCGTCAAAATCAACCCCGCTGCAAGACTGGGTGATTTGACTGTCGGCAAGCAGCAGATGGTGGAAATTGCCAAGGCAGTGTCCCGTGACTGCAAGCTGCTGGTACTGGATGAACCCACTGCAGCCCTCACCCTCCCCGAGGTGGAGGAACTGTTTAAAATTATGGGTGAAATGAAATCCCGTGGCATCGGCATGGTCTACATATCACACCGCATGGATGAAATCACCCGTATTTCCGACCGTGTCACCGTCATGCGTGACGGCGAATATGTGGACACTGTCAATACCGCCGATGTGACCAAGGACGACATTGTGAAGATGATGGTCGGCCGTGTCATCATGGGTGAGCAAAAGGCTTGCAGCAACTGTCCTGCCGATGCCCCTGTGGTATTGGAGGTCAAGAATTTGAACGCCGGCAAGGAAGTCCGCGATGTCAGCTTCCAACTGCGCAAGGGCGAAATTTTGGGCTTTGCAGGTTTGATGGGTGCCGGTCGTACCGAGGTCGCCCGTGCCCTGTATGGCGCTGACCCCAAGCAATCCGGCGAAATTTATCTCAACGGCAAGAAGGTCAAAATTAACACCCCCAAGCAGGCTGTTTCTAACGGCATCTGCTACCTCTCCGAGGATAGAAAGCGTTTTGGCTTGATGCTGGATAAGTCCGTTACCGAAAACACCACCATCGCCTCTGTGGACAACTTCATTCGCGGTGGTATTATCAGTGATGCCAAGATGGCAGAAATCGCTGCCGAGTCCAACGCTCTGCTGAGAACCAAGACTCCCTCCATGAATCAGCTGCTGAAAAACCTCTCCGGCGGCAACCAGCAAAAGGTTATCATTGCCCGTTGGCTGATTAAGAATTCCGATATTTTCATTTTTGACGAGCCCACCCGTGGTATCGATGTGGGTGCCAAGAGTGAGATTTATAATCTGATTGATGAGCTGTCCAAGCAGGGCAAGTCCATCATTGTGATTTCCTCTGAGCTGGCAGAAATTCTTCGTATGAGTGACCGCATTGTGGTCATGTGCGAAGGCCGCAAGACCGGCGAACTGGATATTGCAGAAGCGACCCAGGAAAATATTATGCAACTTGCCACCACGAGAGAGGAGAACTGATATGAATACCAAAAGCCCCCTGTTAAAAAAGGCATCCGGCCTTCTGTCCAGCGGTAAGCAGAACATTGTAATTATCTTTGCCGCTATTGTTCTATTTGCAATTTTCTATTTCATCAACCCCAGCTTTGCCAGCCGTGGCAACCTGCTGACCATGACCAAGTCCTTCGTCCCCTACGCCATCTTGTCCTTGGGCGTTACCTTCGTTATCGCCACCGGCGGTATTGACCTGTCCATCGGTACTGTTTGTATCGGCTCCGCTGTTTTGGCTGGTGCAATCTGCAAGACCGGCGTTTCTTTGGAGGACGGTGCTCTGTGGCTGACCATTCCCATCATCTTGGCCACCGGCTTGATCTTCGGTCTGATTAACGGCCTGCTGGTTGCAAAGTGTAAAATTGCTCCCTTCATCGCTACTTTGGGCACTATGCTGGTGTCCCGTGGTCTGACCGCTGTGGTTTCCGAAGCTGTCCGCCACACCTCTTCCGCTGTAAAATACCCCACCACCGGTTGGTTCCAGAAGATTTTTACCAATCTGAACGGCTTCCCCATCGGTATCGTTTGGGTTTTGGGTCTGATGCTGATTTGTATGCTGGTGATGTACAAGACCAAGGTCGGCCGTTACATTCTGGCCATCGGCTCCAATGAGGAAGCCGCCCGCCTGTCCGGTATCGACACCGACAAGTACAAGATTATCGCTTACATGATTGGCGGCACCTTCGCAGGCATCGCTGCTTTGTTCTATGTGGCATCCAACCCCTCTCTGACCATTGCAGCCGGTAACGGCATGGAGTTGGACGCAGTTGCCGGTGTTTACATCGGCGGCACCAGCACCACCGGTGGTGCAGCTTCCGTTCTGGGCTCTATCCTGGGCTCCTTGATTCTGGTTATCATCCGTCAGGGCTTGAACATCGCTCTAAGCAGCGGTAGTGTGGTCTCTGCTACCAACATCACCTATGCCGTTACCGGTGTCATTGTTGTGGGCGCTGTTATGCTGGATGTGCTGAAGAAGAAGTCCGCCAACAAGGTAAAGATTATTCCCGAGCCCAAGAAGGCAGAATCCAAGGTGAGCAAGTAAAACCCATTATTTCGTAATAAAACCACAAGGTTTTATATAAATTTTAGGAGGAAACAAAAATGAAGAAACTGTTTGCATTGCTGCTCGCTCTGATTATGGTCATTGGCCTGGTTGCCTGCGCTCCCAAGGACAGTGGCGAGAAGACCATCGCTGTTATCGCCAAGGGCGAAACCCACGCATTCTGGCAGGCTGTTAAGGCAGGCGCTGTTGATGCTGGTAAGAAGTACGGCTACAATGTCACCTTCCGCGGCCCCACCGCTGAAAGCGAAGAGTATGTTGGCTCCCAGCGCGAAATGGTTCAGGCTGCCCTGAACAACAGCTCCACCAAGGCTCTGGTCCTGGCCACCATCGGTCTGGGCTTCGCTGATGAGCTGACCTCTGCATTTGACAAGAAGCTGCCTGTTGTCGAGTTTGACTCCGGTCTGTACTCCAACAATGCTGACGTCACCCCCGGCAAGGACCCCGTCATCGGCTCTGTTGCAACTGACAACAAAGCTGCTGCAGGCGTTGTCGCTGAGAACTTCTACGCATACCTGAAGGCCAACGGCAAGGCTGTCGACGGCGCTAAGGTCGGCATCATCCAGCACGACTCCACCTCCACCGGTATCGACCGTGCTGCTGGCTTCAAGGAAGGCATGGAAGCCGCCGCTAAGGCTGATGGCATCACTTTGGACATCAATGTTCAGGTTAAGGCTAACAACCCCGGCGAATACAAGCTGGGTCTGACCGCTCTGAAGGAGTGGGGCGCTGAGGCTATCTTCATGACCAACGAAGGTGTTGTCAATGAAGTGTTCCCCGAAATCTCCGACAATGCTGACACCTACAAGAGCATCCTGTTCTGCGGCTTCGACGCAGGCACCAACCAGTACAACTGGATGAAGGACGCTGGCAAGACCTACGCTCTGCTGGTGGGCTCTGTTGCTCAGGACTCCTACAACATCGGCTACAAGTCCGTTGAGATGGCTATCCAGAAGCTGGAAGGCAAGGAAGTTTCCGATGTGGGTATCGCTGGTGTTTGGTACAACGCTGAGAACATCGACGAGCAGAAGGACCGCAACATCTTCTACATGGGCTAATTTCTTAGCAATGAAATTGCCACCCGGGAAACCGGGTGGCATTTTTGTCCTTTTCCA
>JAZOPV010000005.1:0-2416 GCA_045655745.1 Faecousia sp. | reverse complement strand
AGTGTATTGACCGATCTGATCTATGGCGGCAGCAATGCTGTGGCCGGACTGACTGAGGGCGCTGTGAACGCTGCCATTGAAAAGTATGGCGCGGATAAGCCCATCGCATTCCCCGATACCGCGTATTTCTTCCCCACCATCTATGCCGCAACCGGCGTAAAGGTCAAGACCTTGGGCGACTTGCCTGCCTGCGTTGGGGTTTTGAAGAGCCTGATTACCAATCAAGAGGATTTGGGTCAGGCACTGAATGCTGGCCTTGCTACCGCTGTTGGCGCAGAAATCATTGAAGGCTTAAAATATGTCGGCGGCGGCAATCCCTATGAAAATGAAAGCGGCATTGGCTTCGTGCCTGACCCCATCATCCGTTCCTTGGGTGTTCCGCTGGTTACCGGCGATATTCCCGGCGTGGCTGTCGTGCTGGGCAAAGCGGAAAATCCTGCCGATGTGGTGAAGGTGGTCAAGGACTATCAGTCTAAGGGCATCATGACCTTTATGGTGGGTGATGTGATTGAGCAGTGCGCCGAAGGCGGCGTTCGCATGGGCTTGGAGTTCCGTGTGATTCCTTTGGGTCATGATGTAACCTCTGTTATCCATGTTGTGACGGTGGCTGTTCGTGCCGCCTTGATTTTCGGCAATGTGCAGCCCGGTGATTTGGGCGGCTTGTTGGAATACACCAAGAACAGAGTACCCGCCTTTGTCAATACCTTTGGCGCCATTGATGCCGTGGTGGTGTCTGCCGGGGCCGGTGCGATTGCGCTGGGCTTCCCTGTGGTGGTGGATATTGATTTGGGCGAAAATCAGGTGCCCAGTGCGCTGGAATCCGTCTGCGACCACAACGACACCGTGAAGAAGTCCTTGGAGCTGCGCAACATCAAGATTAAGGTAAAGGAGCTGCCCATTCCGGTGGCTTTTGCCGCTGCCTTTGAGGGCGAAATCATCCGTAAGGCAGATATGCACAACGAGTTCTGGTCCTCCAAGCACCCCACTGCCGAGCTGGTGCTGATGAGAGAACTGAACGAGGTGGAGGACCACAAGATTACCATCGTTGGTCCTGACCTGTGTGATGCCAAGGAGTTGGCTCTAGTGACCTTTGTGGAGGTTGCCGGTAAGAAGATGCAGGTGGACTTTGAATCTGTTATCGAGCGGAAGTTCCATGCTTGGTTTAACTACATGGAGGGTGTCATGCACACCGGTCAGCGCAATCAGGTCCGTGTCCGTGTAGCCAATTCTGCATTTGAGGCTGGCTTGTCCGTCAAGCATTTTGCAGAAGTGCTGTATGTGATGATTATGGACGAATTTGACGCTGTTGTGGATAAGTGTCAGATTACCATCATCACCGATGATGAGAAGGCAGCTGCTTTCCGGGACGAGATGGCAATGCCCCGTTATGCGCAGAGAGATGACCGCTTGGCATCTATGACGGACGAGGCTGTGGACCGCTACTATACCTGTATTCTGTGCCAGTCCTTTGCACCTGCCCATTGCTGCGTGGTTACCCCTGAGCGTTTGGGCTTGTGCGGTGCGGTTTCTTGGCTGGATGCCAAGGCGACCAATGAGCTGAATCCCAACGGTCCTTGTCAGCCCATTTTCAAGGAAGGCTTGCTGGATGAGCGTACCGGTCGGTTTGAGTCTGTCAATAAGATGATTGCAGAGGCAACCCATGGCGCAGTTGAAAATGTGACACTGTACTCCATTTTGGAAGACCCCATGACTTCCTGCGGCTGCTTTGAGTGTATTTGCGGCATTGAGCCCATGAGCAACGGCGTGATTGTGGTCAATCGTGAATTTAAGGGCATGACCCCTGCCGGCATGACCTTTGGCGAGCTGGCATCTTGTACCGGCGGCGGTGTTCAGACCCCTGGTTATATGGGTCACGGTCGTCACTTCATTGCCTCCAAGAAGTTCGTTTCGGCTGAGGGCGGTATTCAGAGAATTGTTTGGATGCCCAAGGAGCTGAAGGACGATGTGGCAGAGCGGTTGAACAAGACTGCCTTTGAACTGTATGGCATTGAGAACTTTGTAGACATGGTGGCAGATGAAACCATCACCACCGATTGCGAGGAACTGCTGAACTGGCTGACCGAAAAGGGTCATCCCGTTTTGGGATTGGAGCCTCTGATGTAAGAAAATATCCAAAAGCCCGGTGCTGTAAAGCACCGGGCTGTTTTGTTGCAAAAATTGGAGTTTCACGCAGAGCGTTACTTTCTTATGCCCGAACAAAAAAGTAACCAAAGAAGTCGTTCAAGGGTGGCGCTTCGCGCAGTGAATCCGCAATTTCTATGCTTGCCGGGGGCAAGCATACCATAATTCATGCGCATTTGCTCGTAGCGCCTCCCCTATGCCGCATTCTTTTGGTACTTTTCTTGGCGGAGCAAGAAAAGTACCACATCCCGTTAAACTCCAATTTCTACCGCTT
>JAZOPV010000004.1:0-3321 GCA_045655745.1 Faecousia sp. | reverse complement strand
CGCTGGTAAAAGTCAAGTTGATTTTGCAATACCTCTTTTTAATCATATAGTTGCTCTTAACACTTGCCGTGATATATCCTGTGGTGTAATAATCACCAACAATGATTTTTCCGGGAAGCATAGCTTCTATATCGACCTCGGCAAGCTCCATCAATCGGTTCTTCACTTTTGTCGCTTCTTCATCAGTCTTACAGATAACGGTCAACGGTAATTTGCGATTGGTCGCTTTTTGATAAAAACGGGAAATTCGGCTGTTGATGGTGTCATAGCTCCAATGATAATCCCTCAAATCGTTGCTATTCACATACACCCCATTTGCAAGACCTTCAAAGCGTTGTCCCAGATGGTTTTCAAATATAAAATTTTCAAGCATATTCCTTCACCAACCTTCCGAATTCACGCCCACTGATTGAAAAGGTCTTGTCAGCAAGCACCGCATCAATAAGCTCTTGATTGCCGCCGGTTATTGCTTCGAGAATGGCGACTAAAACAGCCATCATCTGCCCGTTAGCCGGTTGTCCCTGTCCGTTTCTCCAAGCCTGTGCTTGTGCCGCAGTCAATACAGCTTCGCCACGGTGAAGGAATGCCGGGTATTCGTCATAGGGTACAAAATTAAGACCCGTTGACAGTTTGGGGATTTGGGGAACACTAAATGTCGTTACCCAATTAAAAGGCTGGATTCCAACAATCTCAATGCTCTTTATTCTTTGCAAAATATTGTTGATTGCATTGAACGGTACAGAAATAACCTTGTTAATTCCGCCAATAATGGCGTTCACAACAGTTTTGAACACAGAAACAATGCCCTCTTTGATGCCGTCAAACACTTTTCCGCCCGTGGAGAAAACATTCTTCACGGCTTGCCAAGCTTTGGAGAATACATCCTTAAACCAATCTGTCACCTTTGAGAATACCGATTTAATGCCGTTCCATGCGTTTGTTGCACCGGTTTTCAGACCATCCCACATTCCGGTAAAGAAATTCTTTACAGGCTGAATTACCTTTGTGTTGAACCATTCTCCGGCGCCATTCCATGCGTTGCAAATCCAATCCCAAGCAGCCGCACCAGCCGCCTTTATGTCATCCCAATGCTTAATACACAGAACGATAATTGCTATTACCGCCGCAATAGCCGCAACAATCAGCACATACGGTGCTACCGCTGCTGCCGCCGCCGCCGCTTGTGCTATATGAGCCGCAACTAACGCCCATACTGTTGTTACATTCGCCGCATCCATTGCCGCTTTCACAGCTTGAACGGCATTATACAAGCCAATGGCGGTTGTAACGGTGCCGATAACAGCGGCAAGCGCTGCGACAATCGGCAAAATCACATTGATGTTGTCTATCGCAAACTTAATCGAATCCGCCAAAAAGTCAATCACGGATTGAACACCTGTAAAAACATCCTCCCAAGTGATTCCGGCGTTTGAAGCGGTTTCGGAAATTGCATTGAAAATCTTGCTTACTAATTCCGAAAGCGAATTGAACACAGTTTCTATTGCTGTGAATGCACCTTTGAAGAGTCCGTCAAGATTTTCAACGAATCCGCCTGCCGATTCTTCGGACATTCCAAACACGCTTGTGAGTGCTGTGTAAAGTGCTGTCATAATGGCTTCATACAGGGTGGGAGCTGCCGTGATTATGCCACTAACAAGAGCCGAAATCACAGAAACACCAGCCGACAACAAAGACGGCAGAACGGTTTCTACAAGTACCGGGAGAGCTTCAGAAATCACGGGAGCCAATTCGGTTATCAACTGACCGATACCAGCAAGGGTCTGCTCAATACGGGGTATAAGGTTTTGCGCCGCTGTTGCCGTACTCTCAACAAAATCATTGATTAAGTCGCCCATATTGGCGTTTTCATCAGCCATTCCCACAACAAGGTTCTGCCATGCGCCTTTCATCATAGCCAAAGAACCTTCAATGGTGGATGCGGCTTCTTTTGCCGTGGTTCCGGTTATCCCCATTTCGGTTTGAATAATGTGGATAGCTTCTGCAACATCGGCAAAACTGTCAATGGACAAATTACCCATTTCGCCGTTTGCTTTTTTAACTTTGTTTGCATCCGCAATTAAGCGCTGCATTTCTTCTTTTGTACCGCCATAGCCCAATTTGAGGTTATCAAGCATGGTGTAGTTTTGCTTTGCGAAACCGTTATAGGCATTCTGTATCATTTCCATACTTGTGCCCATCTTGTTTGCATTGTCGGACATGTCCGTTATAGCCATGTTTCCGACCTCTGCCGCCTTTTTGGTATCGCCGCCCAAGCTTTGGATAAGGGATGCACTAAAGGAAGTAATGGTGTTCATGTACTCGTTAGCGGACATCCCCGCCGTCTTGTAGGCGTTTTCCGCATAAGCCATGACAGTTTTATTTGCGGTTTTGAAAAGGGTGTCAACGCCGCCCACAAGCTGTTCATATTGGGCATATCCCTCAACGCCCATTTTGGTGAGCGCCGCCACGCCGGCAGCACCGGCTGCAATAGCCGTGGCACCAATCTTCGCAACGGTTTTCAGCCCGTTTCCTACGCTTGATGCAAAGCTGGACATTGAACCCTTGGCATCTTTTAGTCCTGATTCATACTCGGATTTATCAAGTCCAATTTTTGCATATAGGTCAAATACATCCAATTTATGCGCCCTCCTTTCCTTTTAGTTTTGTAAGCATTCTGGATTTTACTTCTTCTTCGGTTTCCGTCTGTGGCTTTTCATAACTCAAACCTTGGTCAAGGTCTTGCAGAACATCACGCCAGCTTGATTCCTGTTCTGTGCCGGTCAGCACGGAAACAAGATTTTTTGCCATCTCGGACATATAAACTTTGTAACTGGTCTGTTCCAAATAGTCATGATAGCTTTGCAAGATGTGCTGGGAGATATATTCATCCCCCAGCGCTTCCAACATATCCAGACGGATAGAGGAAATTAGGCTTCCGTACCTAAAAGCCCCGATTTCCCCAACTGTGATAAAAAATCCAGCACACGCTTATCACCGATAAGGGAGAACGCCGCCATCAGAATTTCAATGCCATCGGGTTCGGGTTCGCCTTCATCACGAACACACAGAGCCATGATACATTCATAGGTTTCTTCCGGGTGTGTTTCAAGCAAAGAATCCAACATGTCATTCAGATTCTTCTTGACCTGTTCCCTCTCCATCTCGGCTTTTTCTTCGGGGGTTTCGTTGCCGGTGAAATTGGGAACATTCTTGCGGATTTTCAAAACGCCGGTAACGGAAAGCAACTTTTCAACTGCGTGTCGGGCGTGGTTAATGGCACGAAGAAACTCCACGCCGTTCAAATTTGCAATAGTTTTCATG
>JAZOPV010000003.1:0-32645 GCA_045655745.1 Faecousia sp. | reverse complement strand
AATGGCTCGCTGCATTATGCAGCGAGCCATTTGAGCGTGTCACAAAAATATTTTTGCCATTTTCTTTTTTACTTCATCAGCTTGCACACAAGCTCTGTATAGGAAACTGGGTCGTCAATGGGCAAATCTGCCATCAGCTGCGCCTGATACATCAGCAGCCATGCATAGTCCTTTGCCAGCAGCACATCCGACACCATGGCATTGCGCAGTGCCTGCACCGCCTCATGCTCGGCATTCAGCTCCAAAATCCGTCCCACGGGGAAGGCAAGCTCCGGATTGGCTCGCTTCATATACTTTTCCATTTCAAAGCTCATGCCGCCATCGGGCACCATTGCCACGGGATGACTTCCCAAATTGGCAGACAGACGGACTTCCTTCACGCCATCGCCCAAAGTTTCCTTCACAAAGGTCAATAAGCCCTTCATTTCCTCTGCCTTGGCATCCAGCTCCTGCTTTTCCTCCGCACTCTGTAAGCCCAAGTCCTCGATAGCGGCATTGCAGAAGGGCTTTTCTTCATAAGTTCCCAAGGTTTGAGGAATAAATTCGTCCACATCCTCGGTACAGAGCAGCACATCATAGCCCTTTTTCGACAGAATTTCTACCTGCGGCAGCTTGGAGAGCCGTTCCTTGTTTTCGCCGGGGATATAATAAATCTTCTCCTGCCCCTCTGCCATGGCAGCAACATATTCACCCAAGGAAATCAGCTTTTTCTCCTTGTGAGAATAGAACAAAAGCAAATCCTGCACCGCATCCTTATGCTGCCCATATTCAGCCACAGTGCCGTATTTCATCTGGCGACCAAAGGCGGCATAAAAGCTTTCATACGCCTGCCGGTCATTTTCCAGCATGGATTTCAGCTCCGATTTGATTTTCCTCTCAATGTTACGGGCAATAATGGTCAGCTGGCGGTTGTGCTGCAGCATTTCACGGCTGATATTCAGTGACAAATCCTGACTGTCCACAATGCCACGGACAAAACGGAAATGGTCCGGCAGCAAATCCTCACAATTTTCCATAATCATCACACCGGAGGAATACAGCTGCAGACCGGGCTTAAATTCACGGGAATAGAAATCAAAGGGGGCTTTGGAGGGGATATACAACAGTGCCTTAAAGGAAACCGAGCCTTCAGCACTGGTGTGAATCACCTTTGCCGGCTTGTTATAATCAAAGAACCGCTCCCGATAGAACGCGTCATATTCCTCCTGCGTCACATCCTTTTTGGCTCTGTGCCACAGAGGAACCATGGAGTTCAGGGTTTCCTCCTCCATGTAGGATTCGTACTCGTCAGCATCCTCCTTTTTACGGGATTTGGAGATTTTCATGCGGATGGGATAGCGGATATAATCGGAATACTTTTTCACCAAGGAACGGATTTCATATTCCTCTAGGAAATTGGAGAACTTTTCCTCTTCGGTATCCTCTTTGATGGTCATAATCACATCCGTGCCGGGATAATCTCGCTGTGCCTCTTCGATGGTATAGCCGTCTGTGCCGTTAGACACCCACTTCCATGCCGTATCCTCGCCGTATTTTTTGGAAATCACCGTCACAGAGGATGCCACCATAAAGGCAGAATAAAAGCCCACGCCGAACTGACCGATGATGTCAATATCCTCCTGCTTTTCCATTGCCTGCTTAAAGCCCAAAGAGCCGGACTTGGCAATGGTGCCCAAATTCTCCTCCATCTCGGCTCGATTCATGCCGATGCCATTGTCGGAAACCGTCAAAACCCCATCGCCACGGGTGATGGTAATGGCAAAATCCTCCCGATTGATTCCCACCTTGTCATCGGTCAGGGCAGTATATGCCAGCTTATCAATGGCGTCCGAGGCATTGGAAATGATTTCACGGAGAAAAATCTCCCGATGGGTATAGATGGAGTGAATCATCATATCCAGCAGCCGCTGAGATTCGGCTTTAAATTGCATTTTTTCCATAAGAGAAAACACTTCTTTCGTTGATTTTTAGCACTCTAATTGCTTGAGTGCTAATATTATATCACCCCTGCCCGAAAATGCAAGCCCCAAACAAAAAAATTCTTCTTCTGTTCACATATAAATCGGACTTTTTATTTTTCCCCTTGCTATTTCCAAATTTTCTGCTACAATTATGATGAATTTTTATGTGCTTATTAAAGGAGTTTTTATGATTACAGTCAGTAATTTAGGAATGCAGTTTGGCGGTCAGTGGCTGTTTCAGCATGTAGACCTGCAATTTCTGCCCGGCAACTGCTATGGCATCATCGGTGCAAACGGCGCAGGCAAGTCCACCTTTCTGCGGATTTTGACCGGAGAGCTGGATTCCACCGCCGGCTCTATTTCCATCGACCCTGGCAAGCGTGTTTCTGTTTTGAAGCAGAATCAGAACGCCTATGACGAATACTCCGTCATGGACACCGTCATCATGGGCAACCGCCACTTGTACGATGTGATGAAGGAAAAGGATGCCATCTACGAAAAGGCTGATTTTACGGACGAAGACGGACTTCGTGCCGCCGATTTGGAGGCAGAATTTGCAGAACTGGGCGGTTGGGAGGCTGAGAGCGATGCTTCCCGTTTGCTGCAGGGCTTGGGCATCGGCACGGAGCTGCACTATGACACGATGGGCGCTCTTGACCCCCGACTAAAGGTGAAGGTGCTGCTGGCGCAGGCACTGTTTGGCAATCCTGACATTGTCATGCTGGACGAGCCCACTAACAACTTGGACATTGAAGCCATCAACTGGCTGGAGGACTTCCTGCTGGACTTTGACGGCATGGTCATCGCCGTTTCCCATGACCGCCACTTCCTCAACACCGTCTGCACCCATACCGTAGATATTGACTACGGCAAAATCAAGATGTATGTGGGCAACTACGACTTCTGGTACGAATCCTCCCAGATGGTGCAGGCAATGCTGCGCAACAAAAATAAGCGCAATCAGGAGAAAATCGAAGAGCTGCAGCTGTTCATTCAGCGATTCTCTGCCAACAAGAGTAAAGCAAAACAGGCTACCGCCCGCCGGAAGCTGCTGGACAAGCTGACCGTAGAGGAAATGCCCTGCTCTACCCGCCGCTATCCCTTTGTGGGCTTTATGCCGGAACGGGAGCTGGGCAAGGATATTTTGACCGTAAAGGATGTTTCCGTCACAATTGATGGTGTGAAGCTGCTGGACAAGGTATACTTCTCCGTGAACAAGACCGATAAAATCGCCTTTGTGGGTGAAAATGAGCTGGCGCAGACCGCTCTGTTTCAAATCCTCATGGGCGAATTAGAGCCGGATGAGGTCTCTGTCAAGTGGGGCATCTCCACCATCCGTTCCTACCTGCCCAAGGATAACTCCGAATACTTTGATGGCAACAATGAGGAGTTGGTGGATTGGCTGCGGCAGTATTCTGCCAAGAAGGATGATGTGTATCTGCGTGGCTTCCTTGGTCGGATGCTTTTCTCCAACGAGGATGTATTCAAGCAGGTCAATGTTCTGTCCGGTGGTGAAAAGGTGCGCTGTATGCTGTCTAAGATGATGCTCAGCGGTGCAAATGTGGTGCTGTTGGATCAGCCTACCAACCATTTGGATATGGAATCCATTCAGGCAGTCAACAAGGGCTTGGAAGCTTTTAACGGCGTGGTGCTGCTTGCCTCTCACGACCACGAGATGCTGCAATCCACCTGTAACCGTGTCATTGCCTTCCAGCCTGACGGAACAATTCGTGATTTCTACGGCACTTATGACGACTACCTTGCAAAAGTAAGTCAGGGACAATAAACAAAAACACCGGGAGCAAAGCTGCTCCCGGTGTTTGCTATATTTTAATTTTTAAAACAAAGAGCAACGGAATAACGCCTTCAGCATGCAGCCGTCATGGGTTGCTCATTTTTTCTGCGGTCAATTCTTACGGCGGCAAATGGCATTGGATATTTTTGCAAATTCCTCGATGGACAGTGTTTCGCCCCGAACATCCGGACGTAAGCCACATTCTGCAATCACCTCCGCTGCCCCCTCTTTTCCAAGGAAAGAGAAACCGGCGGCAAGACCGTTGCTGAGCTTTTTACGCCGCATGGCAAAGCTGGCACGAACTGTGCGGAAAAACACATCCTCGTCCTCGATTTCCCAAGGGCGCTCCTTTCGGACATTCAGCTGAATCACCGCTGAGGTCACCTTAGGCTGAGGCAAAAAGCAGTGCGCCGGCACATCAAACAACAGCTTCGGCGCTGCGTAATACTGGCAAAACACCGAAAAGGCGCTGTAATCCGCACTGGCAGGGGCTGCCGCAATCCGCACCGCCACCTCCTTTTGCACCATGACAGTTACAGAGTCAAAGCAGTCCGCCTCCAAGAGTGCCGACAAAATGGGAGAAGTGATATAGTACGGCAAATTGGCACAAGCCATGGGGCGCAGCGCACCGAATTTTTCCTTTACCAGTACCGGAATATCCTGATTCAGCACATCATCCCAAATAATTTCTAAGTTATCAAATTCGCCTACAGTTTGCTGCAGAATCGGCTCTAATCGCTTATCCAGCTCCACAGCGCAGACCTTCCCTGCACGCAGGCAAAGCTGCTGAGTCAGCGGTCCGATGCCCGGTCCAATTTCCAGCACACCGGCGGTCTTATCAACGCCGGCATCCTCTGCAATAGACTGGGGCACCCAAGGGGCAATGAGAAAATTCTGCCCCTTTGCCTTGGAAAAATGAAAGCCATGCTCTGCCAGCAACGGCTTCATTACATTGATGTCACATACCTGAATCATACTTTTCACGCCTTTCTTTTTCCTAGTATAACAGGAAAAAAACGGTTTTTCAATGGGCAAACCATTGACAACGCTGCTTTTTTGTGCTAAACTCGAGCTGTTAAAGGCTATGAAAAAGACACGCATCCTCGGAAAGATACTCAGAGAGGCTCCTACTCGGTGCAATGGAGCTGTACCCCTGCCCCGGATGATACCACTTTTGAGCCGTGAGTGCGGAAATGCCTCGCCGGGTGCGCCCGTTAGAGCGCCAATGAGTGATGGTTTTATGTAAGCCATAACCAGGGTGGAACCGTGGAATGTTTATCATCCCACCCCTGATTTTTCAGGGGTGGGATTTTTCTATTCTGCCCCCAATATTAAGGAGGGAATATTTATGTCCGAAGAAAATCTGTACACCTTTGAAAACCCGGAGTTCCGGAAAACCTTTTGGCACACCAGCTCCCATGTGATGGCACAGGCGGTCAAGCGGCTGTGGCCGGAGGTGCAGCTTGCCATCGGTCCAGCCATTGACGAAGGCTGGTACTATGACTTTGATGCCCCCTTCTCCTTCACCCCTGAGCATCTTGCTCAGATTGAGAGCGAAATGAAGAAAATTATCAAAGAACGCATCCGTTTGGAGCGCAGCGAAAAGCCCCGTCAGGAGGCAATTGCCTATATGCAGTCCATGAATGAGCCCTACAAGGTGGAACTGATTCAGGATTTGCCGGAAGATGCGGTCATCTCCTTCTATACGCAGGGCGAATTTACGGACCTGTGCGCCGGTCCTCATCTTGACCACACCGGCAGACTGCGTCACAACGGCTTCAAGCTGACCAAGTCCTGCGGCGCATACTGGCGTGGCGATTCCAGCCGTAAGATGCTGCAGCGTATCTACGGCATCGGCTTCCCCAGCAAGGACGAGCTGGATGCCTATTTGGAGCGGCAGGCAGAGGCTTTGAAGCGTGACCACAACAAGTTGGGCCGTGAACTGGAGTTCTTCACCACCGTGGAGGAAATCGGTCAGGGCTTGCCCATTCTGCTGCCCAAGGGCGCACGGGCCATTCAGACCCTGCAGCGCTGGGTGGAGGATGAGGAGCAAAAGCGTGGCTATCAGCTGACCAAGACCCCTCTGATGGCAAAGCGGGATTTGTACCGCATTTCCGGTCACTGGGACCATTATTTGGACGGTATGTTCATTTTGGGTGACCCTCATGATGAGGAAAAGGAGTGCTTTGCACTGCGTCCCATGACCTGCCCGTTCCAGTATCAGGTATATCTCAACCGTGCCCGTTCCTATCGGGATTTGCCTATGCGATTGGGCGAAACCTCTACCCTATTCCGCAACGAGGATTCCGGCGAAATGCACGGCTTGATTCGTGTCCGTCAGTTCACCATTAGTGAGGGTCATTTGGTACTGCGTCCGGAGCAGCTGGAGGAAGAATTCAAGAGCTGCCTGGAGCTGGCGAAGTACTGCCTCGACACGGTGGGAATGCTGGATAACTGCTCCTTCCGTTTCTCTCAGTGGGACCCTGCCCGTGCCGGTGTGAAATATGAAGGAACTGCCGAGCAGTGGGAACATGCCCAGTCCATCATGAAAGAAATTTTGGACAATTTGGGTGTGGAATATGAAATCGGCATTGATGAAGCTGCTTTCTACGGTCCGAAGCTGGACATTCAGTACAAGAATGTGTTCGGCAAGGAGGATACCATTGTCACCATCCAAATCGATATGCTGCTGGCGCAGAAGTTTGGCATGGAATACACTGATGCAGACGGTCTGAAAAAGACCCCCTACATCATCCACCGCACCAGCTTGGGCTGCTATGAACGGACGCAGGCTTACCTCATTGAAAAGTACGCCGGTGCGCTGCCTCTGTGGATGATGCCCACGCAGGTCAAGGTTCTGCCCATTACCGACCGGGCGCATAACTACGCCAAGGAGCTTGTGGCCAAGCTGGAAAGCCTGAACATCCACAGCGAAGCCGATTGCCGCAGCGAAAAGCTGGGTTACAAGATTCGGGAAGCGCAAATGCAAAAAATCCCCTATATGCTGGTCATTGGCGATCGGGATATGGAGGAGGGCACTGTTTCCGTCCGTACCCGTAAGGGCGAGGATTTGGGCGCTATGACCCCCGATGCCTTTATTGCCAAGTGCCTGCTAGAGATTGCCAACAAAAGCAAGGAAGTTTAATCATTTTACAAGCCGCCCGAATTCGGGCGGCTTGTGCCTTATAAATTATAGTTTATCGAGATGTCGTACTTTTCTTGCTCCGCCAAGAAACGTAACGCTCTGAGTGAAACTCCAATTTGCCTATCTTGCATTTGGTATCTTTGTGTGGTAAGATAGCAAAAACACAATTCAGGAGGACATCTGAATGATTGACATGAAATACGCAGACTATGCTTGGAGCATGACCGAAAAGCTGCTCTCCATTGACTCCCCCTCCGGCTACACCGGTAAGGCTGCCGCATGGGTGCAGGAGGCTTTTGCCGCACTGGGCTTTGACGCAAGCATCACCACCAAGGGCGGTGTGATTGTGGATTTGGGCGGCAAGGATTGCAAAGACGGACTTCTTTTGGAGGCGCACGCCGACACCTTGGGCGGCATGGTGGCAGAGGTTAAGGGCAACGGTGGGCTGCGGCTGTCCGCCCTTGGAGGCATGAACCCCAACAATGCCGAAGCTGAAAATGTCCGGGTCTACACCCGTGACGGCAAAGTCATTGAGGGCACTTGTCAGCTGTGCAACGCCTCTGTGCATGTGAACAAAGACTATTCCTCCTCTCCCCGTACTTGGGATACGGTGGAAATCATACTGGATGAGGATGTTTCCTCCGCCAAGGACACCCGTGCCTTGGGCATTGAGGTTGGCGACATTGTTTGCTTCGACCCCCGTACCCGCCGCACTGCCTCCGGCTATCTCAAGAGCCGTTTCTTGGATGACAAGCTCAGCGTGGGTATTCTATTCGGCTTTGCCAAATACCTTGCCGATAACAAGCTTGTTCCCAGCCGCCGGGTTTATGCCCATGTGACGGTTTATGAAGAAGTGGGACATGGCGGCTGCGCCAGTGTACCCAATGGAGTAACAGAAGCCATTTCCGTAGACATGGGCTGTGTGGGCAATGGCTTACAATGCACCGAAAAACAGGTTTCCATTTGCGCCAAGGATTCCGGCGGTCCTTACTCCTATGAAGTGGTGGGAAAGCTCATTGCTGCCGCCAAAAAGACAGGTGCTGACTATGCAGTAGACATCTACCCCTTCTATGGCTCCGATGTGGAGGCAACGCTCCGCAGCGGTCACGACATTCGCCACGGACTGATTGGCGCCGGTGTCTACGCCAGCCATGGCTATGAGCGCAGCCATATCGACGGCGTTCTCAACAGCCTGAAAGTGTTGTGCGGCTATTTAGATGTGTAAATAACAAAAATGCAGGAGGTTTCCCTCCTGCATTTTTATTGGTTCATTAAGCGTTTTCCAGAGCCAGTGTTCTGGTGGTCAAATCGCAGACATCGCTAGGTCCAAAGTACTGAATTGCACCGGGATAAACGAAGCTGGTTTCCAGCGCCCAGTTCTCTCTGTTTGCCTCGAAGTACTTAAAGGGCTTGCCGTCCAGCTCCACAAGAGCCTTGCGGATAACGGGCTTGTCCTCGCCGTTTCTTCTTTCAATGTTCATCATCTTGGTGATGGGCATACCGCCGGCAACCCACTCCTCAGCAGGCTTAGACAGGTTGGAAACCTTGGACAGATAGCCGGTGTAACCATACTGAATCAACATGAAGGCATTGTAGCCCAAAGAATAGCAATAGTCGGCATCAAAGTTAGAGGGGAAAGCACAACGACCTTCGTAGCCCAAGAAATGATGCTGGGCAGAGAACTTGCCCTTATAAGTGCCGGCAGCCTTGCGCTGTGCTAAATTGTCCTTCACCAATGCGGAGAACAGCTTCTCAGACTCAATCAGAGAAACCTGAACATTGCCATGGGGGTCACGCTCCAAGAACAGCTGCTGCTGGATGGACTCCGGCAGAATGGCAAATACGGACATGGACTCCTTGGACAAGCCTGCTTCAATGAAGGCATACTTTGCGCTCCAAGAAGGCAGCGCATTGAACTGGGCAGTCTTTTCGCCTGCCAGCAGCTCGTTAATTTCAGCAATCAGCACGGAGAATTCGGGAACGAACTCCACAATACCCTCCGGAATGATGGCAATACCGAAGTTCCAACCCTTGGCGGCGCGGTTTGCCACGGAATCAGCAATATAATCCGCAATCTGTGCCAAGGACATCTTCTTGGCAGCCACTTCCTCACCAATCAGGCAGATGTTGGGCTGAGTTTCCAATGCGCACTCCAGTGCCACATGAGAAGCAGAACGGCCCATCACCTTGATGAAATGCCAGTACTTCTTGGCAGAGTTGGCATCACGGGCGATATTGCCAACGATTTCACTATAGGTCTTGGTGGCAGTATCAAAGCCGAAAGAGCACTCAATGTCCTCGTTCTTCAGGTCGCCGTCAATGGTCTTGGGGCAGCCGATGACCTGAATGCCGGTGTTGTGTGCTGCAAAATACTCTGCCAGCACAGCAGCATTGGTGTTGGAATCGTCACCACCGATGATGACCACAGCATTCACACCATGCTTCTTGCAAACCTCTGCCACAACAGCGAACTGCTCTTCGGTTTCCAGCTTGGTACGGCCGGAGCCAATGATGTCAAAACCACCGGTATTGCGGTACTGGTTGATATACTCATCATCAAAAATGATATAGTTATCCTCCAGCAAGCCGCTGGGACCGCCCTTGAAGCCATAGAGGACATTGTCCTTATTGGTAGCCTTCAGTGCATCGTACAGACCGCAAATAACATTGTGTCCACCAGGTGCCTGACCGCCGGAAAGAATGACGCCTACCACCTGCTTTTTATTTTCAGAGGTGTTGCGACCCTTCTGGAAGGTAATCTCGTTCTTGCCGTAAGTATTGGGGAACAGGGCTTTAATCTTCTCCTGGTCCGCTACGCTCTCGGTCGGTTTGCCGTTATTGACGCAAATTTCAGAAATACCGTTTCTGAGCATACCCGGCAATTTGGGGTTATACTGGTATCTTGCCAGCTGAAGCGGGGACATTTTCATAATAAAAACACTCCTTGTTGTTAATTTCCACAAGCATTATACTCTATTTTTAGACAAAGGTAAATAGCTATTTGCATTATTTTTATATTTCAAAGATTTATATTGAAAAATCGAAACTTTATTGTTATAATGTTGGGTGAATAAAACAGGCTCTGCCTGTATAGAAGAAAGGATTGATTCCAATGGCTCTTGTTACTACTACCGAGATGTTTAAGAAGGCTTATGACGGCGGCTACGCCATCGGCGCTTTCAACGTCAACAACATGGAAATCGTTCAGGCTATCACCGAGGCCTGCAAGGAGGAAAAGTCCCCTGTTATTCTTCAGGTTTCCAAGGGTGCCCGTGCTTACGCCAACCACACCTACCTTGTAAAGCTGGTGGAGGCTGCTGTGATTGAGTGCCCCGAAATTCCCATCGCTCTGCACTTGGACCACGGCGATTCCTTCGAGACCTGCAAGTCCTGCATTGACGGTGGTTTCACCTCCGTTATGATTGATGCTTCCTCCAAGTCCTTTGAGGAAAACATCGCTATCACCAAGAAGGTTGTAGAATACGCACACGACCACGGCGTTGTGGTCGAGGCTGAGTTGGGCTCTCTGGCTGGCATCGAGGATGAGGTCAATGTTTCCTCCGAGGCTGCCTCCTACACCCGTCCTGAGGAAGTAGAAGAGTTCGTCACCCGTACCGGCTGTGACTCTTTGGCGATTGCCATCGGCACTTCTCACGGCGCATACAAGTTCACTCCCGAACAGTGCACCCTGAACGAGCAGGGCATTTTGGTGCCTCCCGCACTGCGCTTCGATGTTTTGGAAGAGGTTACTCGCCGTCTGCCCGGCTTCCCAATCGTTCTGCACGGCTCTTCCTCCGTTCCCCAGAACTATGTGGCAATGGTCAACGCCAACGGCGGCAAGATGCCCAACGCCATCGGTGTGCCTGAGGAGCAGCTGCGCAAGGCTGCCGCTCTGTCCGTCTGTAAGATTAACATCGACTCCGACCTGAGACTTGCTATGACCGGTACAATCCGTCAGTTCTTCAACGATCAGCCCAGCAAGTTTGACCCCCGTGAGTACCTGAAGCCCGCCCGTGCCAACATCAAGGAACTGGTTCGCCACAAGCTGGTGAATGTTCTGGGCTGCGCAGGCAAGGCTTAATTAAACATAAAAATTTTGACCTCCCATTTTGGGAGGTCAATTTTTCTACACAAAAATGCGTGCATTCAAGTCGGATGCACGCATTAGCTTTAATCCTCAATTCGGCGAATATTGGCGCCCAGCGCCGTCAGCTTTTCCACCAAATTTTCATAGCCCCGTTCAATATAATGGATATTTTCCACACGGGTCGTGCCCTCTGCCACAAGGCCTGCAATCACCAATGCAGCTCCGGCACGGAGGTCACGGGCTACCACCGTATTGCCCTTGAGCTTTTCCCGTCCATTGATGGTGGCGGTTTTGCCGTTGAGCTCAATTTTTGCGCCCATACTCTCCAGCTCCGTTACATAGCCGAAGAATCGGGTTTCATAGACACTTTCCGTCAAGCGGCTGATGCCGTCTGCCAAGGTCATACACACGCAAATCTGCGCCTGCATATCAGTAGGGAAACCGGGATAGGGTCGGGTCTTGACCGTGGTGGCATAAAGCCGCTGATTGTTGCTGATGCGAATGGCATCATCAAAATTCTCCACCTCTGCGCCCATTTCCTCCAGCTTGGTGGTAATGCACTCCATGTGCTTGGGAATGACATTTTTCACCAGCACATCGCCGCCAGTAATCACTGCAGCAGCAAGATATGTGCCTGCCTCAATCTGGTCGGGAATAATGGCATAGGTGCCGCCCTGCAGCTGCTCCACACCACGGATTTTTATCGTATCCGTACCGGCGCCGGACACATTAGCGCCCATGGTATTCAAATAGTTGGCAAGGTCAACAATATGAGGCTCTTTGGCTGCATTTTCAATCACAGTCTGCCCCGGCATCAGCACTGCCGCCATCATAATATTAGCGGTTGCACCCACCGATGCCATATCGAGGCTCACCCGGTTGCCCTGCAAGCCATCCTTGCCCGGCTCCATGGCAACATATGTGTCCGTTTCCTCCACCCGTGCGCCCAAGGCACGAAAGCCCTTAATATGCTGGTCAATGGGGCGATTGGCGAAATTACAGCCACCAGGCAACGACACATGACACTTCCCCAGCCGACCCAACAGCGCACCCATGAGATAATAGCTGGCGCGCATTTTTTTAACCAATGTTTTTTCCGGCTCTACATCCGAAATGCTGGAGCAATCAATTTCCACCACGCCCTCCTCCGGATTGGTGACAACAGCACCCAAGCCCTTCAAAATGGCAAGCAGAATACGGACATCCGAGATGTCCGGAACATTTTCAATTCTCGAAACGCCATTGACCAGCAAGGCTGCCGGAATAATGGCAACAGCGGCATTCTTTGCACCGCTGATGGTGACACTACCCCTCAGGGGAGTGCCGCCAACAATTTCATATCTCGCCAAGGGTGAATCACTCCTTGTTTTAGGGATTTATTAGCCTTTTTACCTATAAAAAATTATAACACATGAAAAAAGTTATGTAAAGTATTATTTCCGAAAACATCGGCAATATCCGAATTTTATCGGCGTAATCCTTTGGGATAATGATTTTTTAGCCACATACCATCTCCCTTGCCCCAGCCAATACTGTATCCGTCCACCTGCACCAAGCACCAACCTCGCACGCTGGCAGGAAGCACCTCGCCGTGCAGATAGGCTCGAATTTCTGGGCTGTCTGCCTCCACGCAGTAAACATTGCGGCAGGTTTTCAGCCACAGTGCCAAGGCATGAGCAGGCTCAAAGCGGTCTTTTTTCACTTCGCCCAGTTCCAATCCAGGGCGCAGCACCTTTAGTCCCTTCAGTTCCGGCAGCGCAGCCGGTGCCCAAAAAAGGCTACTGCCAAAGGAGATTGCCTTCCCCTGGGGCAAAGAAATCTCCATGTCCGCAGCAAAATCCAGCCACTGCTTCGGCAGCTTTTCACCGGGGCAGGCACATTCCAATGCAGATTCCTCCCCTGCCTTGCGAAGCACCGCCAAAAAATGTCCCTCGCCCAGCAATTTATGCGGCCACAGACGAAAAGATCCATTCTCCCCTGCCGCAAACCAAGTTGCATCTATATTTTCCGGAGCAAAATCTGGATACTCCTGCAAAAATGCCGCCACGGTCTGCTCATTTTCCTCCGGTGCAAAAGTGCAGGTAGAATATACCAACCGCCCACCGGGACGCAGCAGCGTTGCCGCCGAACGCAAAATTTCCAGCTGCCGCCGGGCGCACATTTCCACCGTTTCCTGACTCCAGTCTGTTACCGCCGCTTCCTCCTTGCGGAACATTCCCTCTCCGGAGCAGGGTGCATCCACCAGCACCCTATCAAAAAAGCCCGGCAGCTTCTTTGCCAAATTTTCCGGATGCTCATTGGTAACCATGGCATTGGCAATGCCCAACCGCTCGATATTTCTCGACAAAATCTTTGCCCGTGCAGGGTGAATTTCATTGCACAGCAGCATGCCCTGCCCCTTCATATACCCTGCAATCTGCGTAGATTTTCCACCGGGGGCTGCACACAAATCGCAAATGCGTTCTCCACTCTCAGGCTGCAGCAGGCTGACCGGTGCCATGGCACTGGCCTCCTGCAGGTAGTATACGCCTGCCTCGTGGTAAGGGTGCAAACCCGGTCTTGCCTCTGCAGAATAATAGTAGCCCATAGGCTCCCAAGGAACAGGCGCTTGGGTAAAAGGCAGCTGCGGCTGCTCCCCTTTCAGCGGATTAAACCGCAATGCCACCGCACGAGGGCGCTCCAAAGATGCCAAATATGCTGAAAATTCCTCTCCCAGCTGATGTTCCATTCGCCTTAAAAACGCCTCCGGCAGCATAAAAAATCTCCTAACTCCAATGTAAACAAAATGGGTATGCTGCCATAAAACAGCAGACCGAATTTACGCCTCGTATCCCAACAGCAAACCGCCACGCTCTGCATAGAAGCAGCACAAGCCACGGCACTCCGAAATCCGCACATCTGCCTTTGGAAAAATCCCACGAATCATCGCAGACAGTTCCACCGCAGCCTTAACATTATGGCAATGGGCAATGCGTGCCTTACCGCCCTCAAAGCCTTTATCTATCATCGATTTCAGCATTGCCTCCAATGCTTTTTTCTCGCCCCGGCACTTGTGCTCCGGCTGCAAAGTCCCTTTCTCGCTGGCAGAGCCGATAACACGAATACCCAGCAGTCCGGCAGTCTTGGCAACTACAGAAGAAACCCGTCCGTTTTTTGCCAAATTTTCCATGCTCTCCAACATAAACAGCAAATGCGTCTGCCGCAAATATGCCCGAACCTGCTTTTCTGTTTCTTCAAAGGACAGTCCCTGCTCCACCAACACTCTGATTTTTTCTGCCAAAAGCACCATTTCAGGTCCGGCAGACAGTGTATCAATGCAGCAAACCTTCCGCTGGGGATGTTCCTCCATATAGACCTCCGCCGCCTGCATGGCAGCATTGTAGCTGCCGGATAAGCTGCTTGTTATGGTCAGGGCAAAAATCTGCTCCGCTTCTCCAAAAGCATCCAACCAATCACCAATATTCGGGCAGGATGTTCCGGTGCATCCTTTGTACATTGACAGGTCATCCAACAGCTTCAGGGTATCCAAGGTGCTGTCGTCTGTATATTCCCGACTGTCTGTTACGATTTTCAGCGGCACACTGACCACATCATCCTGAGTCAACAAATTGGCAGAAGAGTCTGCCACAATCCGATAATTCATAAACATCCTCATTTCCTCATCGTAAAGCTCTTTTTTATGGTATCATGCAGGTACTTTTCCTGTCAAGAAAAACTGATACGGGATTTTTCCGGGTTTGCGGAAGAAGATAATTGACATTTGACTGATTTTGTGCGAAAATGTTGAGAGAATTTTACATGAGAGGGGATTGTTTTTATGCGTCAATCCAGAACACATACCTGTGGTGAGCTGCGGCTTGCCGATGCAGGCAAAAATGTTACACTTGTCGGCTGGATGGAAAATGTCCGTGAAGTCGGCTCTAACTTTGCCTTTATTGTGCTTCGTGACTACTACGGCACCACCCAAATTGTGGTGGAAACCGAAGAAATGATGAAGCTGGTAAAGCCCATCAACAAGGAGTCCACCATTTCCGTCACCGGCGTGGTCCGGGAGCGGGAAAGCAAGAACAGCAAGCTGCCCACCGGCGAAATTGAGGTCGTACCCAGCCAAATCAAGGTGCTGGGCAAGTGCCGCCACAATCAGCTGCCCTTTGAAATCAACAAGTCCAAGGATGCTGACGAGAACACCAGACTTAAGTATCGTTATTTGGATCTGCGGAATCCTGCCGTCAAGCAGAATATTATTCTGCGCTGTCAAACTGTGGCGGAAATCCGTCGACTGATGACCGAAAAGGGTTTCCTGGAAATCACCACCCCCATCCTGACCGCATCTTCTCCTGAGGGTGCCCGTGACTATTTGGTGCCTGCCCGTAACCATCCCGGCAAGTTCTACGCTCTGCCTCAGGCTCCCCAGCAGTTCAAGCAGCTGCTGATGACCTCCGGCTTTGACAAGTATTTCCAAATTGCCCCCTGCTTCCGCGATGAGGATGCCCGTGCTGACCGCACCCCCGGCGAATTCTATCAGCTGGATATGGAAATGGCATTCGCCACGCAAGACGATGTTCTGACCACCTTGGAGGAGGTCATGGTGCCTCTGTTCACCAAGCTGGGTAAGTATGACCGGATTTCCTCTGCCCCCTTCCGCCGCATTGGCTTCAATGAAGCCATGGAGCGCTACGGCTCTGACAAACCGGACCTGCGTATTGACCTAGAGGTGGAGGATATTTCCGAAACTGTGCAGGGCTGTGGCTTTGGACCTTTCGAGGGTGCTACCGTCAAGGCAGTGGTTGTCCACGACTTCGACCAAGCAAGAAAGTGGATTGATAAGCTGCTGGTGGATGTAGAAGTGCAGACTGGCAACAAAGCCTGCTGGGTTAAGGTTGACGAAAACGGCGAGCTGACCGGCGGTATTTCCAAGTTCCTCGCAAATTGCAAGGATGCCTTTGTGGCAAAGCTGGGTCTGAAGCCCGGCAGCTTTGTGTGCATGGCTGCAGGTCAAAAGCTTGCCGCTCAAAAAACCGCAGGTGTGATTCGCACCATGCTGGGCAAGCGTGTTCCCGGCCACTTTGACGAGGAACAGTATGCCTTCTGCTGGATTGTGGACTTCCCCATGTATGAGTGGGATGAAGAAAATCAGAAGGTAGAATTCTGCCACAACCCCTTCTCCATGCCTCAGGGCGGTATGGAGGCTCTGCTGGATGCCGAGGGTGACAACGAGAAGCTGCTTGCCATCAACGCCAACCAGTACGACATGGTCTGTAACGGCTACGAAACCGCTTCCGGTGCTGTCCGTAACCACGACCCCGAAATCATGGTCAAGGCGTTCCAAATGGTAGGCTTGGGCGAAGAGAATGTGAAAGCCAAGTTCCCTGCCATGTATAATGCCTTTACCTATGGCGCACCTCCCCATGCAGGTGCTGCGCCCGGCATTGACCGCATTGTTATGATTCTCACTGGCGAGGAATCTATTCGTGAAGTCATTACCTTCCCCATGAACAAAACCGCACAGGACCTCATGATGGATGCCCCCAGCTATGTCGACCAAAAGCAGCTGGACGATGTGCATATCGCCATCAACATCAAGGAATAATACAAAAATCGGAGATGCGATCGCATCTCCGATTTCTTTTTATGCAGGAATCTTTTCCAACAACATTTCATACAGGTACTGGGTTTCCACCAAGGTTTTTCCCTTGAGCACCAGCACCTTTTCACCCACATGGACAATCACCGCCGCATCCGCTTCATTGTAGGCATAAATGATGTATAAACCAAATTCCTCATTTTGGAATGTACCCACAGATAGCTGGGCAGAATTGAAGCCCATATACTTCATTCCGATTTGGAAGGATTCACGGAATTCCACCGAATCAATGTCAGCATAGGATAACTCCAAATCGTTCACATAACTGGCTTCAATCTGCAGGGCATCGTCGCCAAAGTTGAAGGCAATCTCACCCGTGAACATCAGCACTACGATCAGTGCCAAAACCACCGGCAAAGCAATCAGCATGGCGATTACCGTTTTCTTTTGTGCCTTTGTGTTGGGGAACTCCCCGTAAACAACGCCCTCTTCCATATGCTTTTTGTATAGACGATAGGAATACACCATCGGGATAATGCAGCTCACCAGAATAATTACAAAGAACGCAGCAAGCATCCACTTCATGGGCAAAATGACCGTCACCATCATAAGAAGGCCAGCCGCCACCCACAATTTTCCAGCCAAGCGGTGGGTTTTGTTCCAGTTTTCTTCGTTCCGCAGTGTCCAAGGCAGCTTTATGCCCATAGTAAAGTTCTGTTTCATCTTGGGCATATAGTTTCCTAAAAAGGCAAACATCGCACCAAGCAACAGCGGCATAATCACCAGCATATTCACTTCCTTGCCCAACGCAAGGCCAAAGATAGAACCCGTAATCACAATATTGAGGGTGGGCATAATCCAAAAGCATATCCCCAACGCCTTCTTCCCCTGCCCCTTCTGCTGAGGGTCAAGTGCCGTCAATCCAAGGCAAAGCCAATGAATTCCCAGCATGAGAGCAGGCATCCCAAACACAAGAAATGCCTTTTCACCTCTACCATCAATACCGTTAGGCCCCCAATGGGAATTCATGGAGCTAGGCAGAGCATCCCATAAAATGAGTCCCGCCACCATGGGCAATAAAATCAGCAACGAAGAAAGGATTGCCTTCCACTTATTATTCTTAATCATTGTGTTTCTCCTTTCAGCCCTGCCATCCAGAGCATCACGTCTTCCAAAACGGAAGTATTGATTTCATAATAAATAAATTTGCCCTCACGGGTATCCCGAATCAAATCCGCCTCCTTCAGCACCGATAAGTGCCGAGAAATAGAAGCATCTGTCACGGGAAAATGTTCTGCAATATCCCCTGCCGCCATTCGTCCGGATTTTAGAAGATTGAGGATTTCCCGACGAATGGGGTCCGAGAGGGCCTTAAATGTATGTTGTATGCCCATAGGTTGCCTCCTTTAACATTTAACCTAAATGTTAAATATAGTATAGTGCAAAACTGCCTCCCTGTCAAGAGGCAGTTTTAATTTTTTAATATAAGCCTGTGGAAAGATAGCGATTTCCGGAATCCGGCAGCAGAGTAACGACCATTTTATCCGGATTTTCCTGCGCAATTATCTCTGCCACAGAAAGGGCTGCGCCGGAGGAAATACCACAGAAAATATCTTTTTCTGCCGCCAATCTACGGGCAGCGGCATAGGCCTGCTCCTCTGTGACAGTGCGAATATCATCCAAGAGCGACACATCCAGCACAGACGGCACAAAATTTGCGCCAATTCCCTGCAAACCATGCTTGCCTGCCCTACCCTGCGAAAGCAAAGGGCTTCCGGCAGGCTCTACCGCCACAAGACGAATGATGGACTTTTGCTCCTTCAGGTATCTGCCTGTTCCGGTAATCGTACCGCCGGTGCCCACACCGGCAACGAAAATATCAATTTTTCCAGTGGTCTGCTCCCAAATTTCCGGTCCTGTGGTGCGGTAGTGCGCCATGGCGTTGGCAGGATTATCAAACTGGGCTGCCATCCACGCATCCGGCAGTTCCCTGACAAGTGCCTGCGCCTTTTCCACAGCACCGGACATTCCCAAAGCACCGGGGGTCAAAATCACCTCTGCACCATAGTCAGTCATCATCTTCTGCCGCTCCACGCTCATGGAATCCGGCATCACCAGCATGACCCGATAGCCCTTTGCCGCACCGATGGCAGCCAGTGCAATGCCCGTATTGCCGGAGGTCGGCTCAATAATAATGCCACCGGGCTTCAAAATCCCCCGTTTTTCTGCATCCAAAACCATTTCAAGTGCAGCTCTGTCCTTGACAGAACCGGTCATGTTGGTGTATTCTAATTTTACAAACAAATTTGGGGCAAGCTGTACCAGCGGCGTTTGCCCAATCAGCACTTCTAAATTCATAAAAACCTCCATTCCATTATGTTGTACGGAATGTATCCTAATATCCATCAGGAGGAATGCGAATGATTGAATTTGAAAAAATTACAGCCCAGCTTTTAGAGGACTACAACCAAGGCAGAGCCATTGATGCCACCAACTCTGTGGGGCGTCCCACCATGGCGGCTGCCGACGAGCTGGTGCAGCGGCTGCGAATTTTACTGTTTCCCGGCTTTTATCGGGAAAGCTGCGGCGGCAGTCTGCCCTCTTATATTTCCATGCTGGTTTCGGAAGCCACCTTCCGGCTGGAAGATTTGCTCCGCCCCCTATTCCCCGGTCAGGAAGAAAGGATAGAGGAAATTTGCCTTGCCTTTATGGAGGATTTGCCCCGTATTCGTGGCTTACTCCACTTAGATTTACAGGCATATCTTGCCGGCGACCCGGCAGCTTCCTCTGCCTCCGAGGTCATTGCCTCCTACCCCGGTTTCTCTGCTATTATGATTTACCGCCTTGCCCACAAGCTCTATCAGCTGCAAGTACCCATGCTGCCCAGAGTGCTGTCAGAGCTTGCCCACAGCCGCACCGGCATTGACATTCATCCCGGCGCAGAAATTGGGCATTCCTTCTTTATTGACCATGGCACCGGTGTGGTCATCGGTCAAACCACCGTCATCGGCGCTGAAGTAAAAATCTATCAGGGCGTGACCTTGGGTGCAATTTCTACCCGTGGCGGGCAAAGGCTTGCCGGTAAAAAGCGACACCCCACCATTGAAGATGGGGTGACCATTTACGCAAGCGCCTCCATTTTGGGCGGTGAAACCGTCATCGGTGCAGGCGCGGTCATCGGTGGTAACGCCTTTGTCACCCAGTCTGTGCCGGCTGGTGCAACCGTCATCGGCAGCCAGACAAATCCTTAATAACCTCCCCTGCCAGCAGCAATCCCGCAATGCCGGGAATGTATGAGGTGCTGCCGGGAATCTGCCGCTTTCCAGTAGCAGCTGCTTCCTCCTCCGCACCCACAGGGGTCAGCGCTTCTTCCGTGGAATAGACCACCTTCATGTGGTTTATTCCACGCTTTTTTAATTCCTTGCGCATGACACGAGCCAAGGGACAAATACTGGTTTTGGAAATATCTGCCACGCAAAAGGCAGTTCCCTCCAGCTTGTTGCCTGCACCCATGCAACTGATAATAGGTGTGCCTGCGGCAAAAGCGCGCTCTGCAAGGCACAGCTTTCCCGTTACCGTATCAATGGCATCCACAATATAATCATATTGGGAAAAGTCGAATTGGTCTGCCGTTTCCGGCGTGTAAAATACCGAATAGGTGTTGACTACCGCTTGGGGATAGATGTCCAAAATTCTTTCCTTTGCCACATCCACCTTCAATTTTCCGATGCTGCTGTGGGTTGCCAGCAACTGGCGGTTGACATTGGACAAGCTGATGGTATCACTGTCAATCAAATCCAGCGTGCCGATACCGCTGCGGGCAAGTGCCTCTACGGTATAGCCACCCACGCCGCCAATGCCAAAGACCGCAACCCGGCTGTTGTGCAGCCGCTGCATTGCATCCATACCCAACAGCAATTCCGTTCTTGAAAACTGCATATCAGCTTTCAAAGGTCAGGTAGTCCTTGTAGCGGTCCTTGAAAATCTCAAAAACCGCCTCCAAAACTGCCTCGTCCTCAACTGCCAAGTAGTTTTCATTCTCCTCGTCCACAGGCTCAATGCGGAGAATGACCACCTGCGTCTCCTCCTCATCCATAGGGGCAAGCAGCAAATATTCCTCGCCCTGATATTCCACCACATCCAAATACTCAAAAGCAGTGGTGACACCATTTTCGTCTGTCAGCTCCAGAACGCTGGGCTCTTCATCCTGCAAAATCTCGTCCATATTTTCCATATACTACACTCCTTTTATTAACCTTCTTCTACCACGATTTCCTGCACCTTTAAGCCGGGATTCCGGCGGCAGGTAAAGTCAATTGCCCAGAAGCTGCTGAATACCAGCAGATTATTTCCGTGATAATCCTCCAAAAGCTCCGCATCAGAGCCAAGGTTTAGGTCTGTCAAATCACCGGAATAGCTTTCAATGCGGCGAATTTCCTCATAGGGCAGCATTTCCATCCGCAAATCCACGCCGTATTCGTTTTTCATGCGGTACTCAAACACATCAAACTGCAGCGTACCCACGACACCAACAATGACCTCCTCCATGCCGGAGTTGGGCACTTTGAAAATCTGAATCGCACCCTCCTGCGCAATCTGTTCTGTACCCTTGACGAATTGCTTTCGTTTCATGGAATCCTTGGCAGATACCCGGCAGAAATGCTCCGGTGCAAAGGTGGGAATTCCGGAATACAGGAACTTTTTATTGGCCACCGTAATGGTATCACCAATGGAGAAGATACCGGGGTCAAAGACACCAATCACATCGCCGGCATAGGCCTCCTCCACGATTTCCCGGTCCGCCGCCATCAACTGTTGGGGCTGGGAAAGGCGCATTTTCTTCTTGCCCTGCATATGATAGTATTCCGTATCCCGCTGGAATTTGCCGGAAACAATCCGCATAAATGCCAATCTATCCCGATGTGCCTTGTTCATATTCGCCTGAATTTTGAATACAAAGGCAGAAAAATCAGGGTCAAAGGCATCAATCACGCCGCAATCCGCTGTACGGGACAGGGGCGGCGGTGTCATCTTCAAAAAGTTTTCCAAGAACGGCTCAACGCCAAAATTAGTCAGTGCCGAGCCAAAGAATACAGGGCTGAGGCGGCCGCAGCGCACCTCCTCCAAATCCAGCTCCCGTCCGGCACTCAGCAGCTCCACATCCTCAATCAGCTGCTGATGCTTCGCTTCACTGTCCAGCAGCTGTGCGACACGGGTATCATACAGGTCCACAGACTCCTTCTCTGCCCGATTTTTTCCGGACACACCTGAAAAGAACAGCAGTCTACTCTGCTCCCGGTCGTAAACACCCATGAAATCCTTACCACAGCCGATGGGCCAGTTCATAGCATAGGTTTCAATCCCCAGCTCTCGCTCCACCTCATCCAGCAGGTCAAAGGGGTCTTTGGTTTCTCGGTCCATCTTATTGACAAAGGTAAAAATAGGGATATGCCGCATGGCGCAGACCTTAAACAGCTTACGGGTCTGAGGCTCGACACCCTTAGCGCCGTCAATCACCATGACAGCAGCATCGGCAGCCATCAAGGTACGGTAGGTATCCTCGGAGAAATCCTGGTGACCGGGAGTGTCCAAGATGTTGATACAACAGCCGCCATACTGGAACTGCATGACAGAAGATGTAACAGAGATACCACGCTGTTTTTCAATCTCCATCCAGTCGGAGGTGGCTGCACGGGAATTTTTCTTACCCTTGACCACACCGGCTTGCGCAATCGCACCGCCGTAAAGCAGAAATTTTTCAGTTAAAGTCGTCTTACCGGCGTCCGGATGCGAGATAATTGCAAAAGTCCGGCGGCGACTGATTTCATCGTGTAAAGTTGACATAACATTTCCTCCTAAACTTCATTTTGATTTGCGGAGCAATGCTATGTGGGACTGCAAAAACACATAATAGCCTCCCAAATTGGAATTTCTAATCAAACTAATATATTTTACCATATTTTTATTGAATTTACAAGTGGGAATATCGTTTCGTCCTTTGACGAAAAGCCATTGTCTACACTGGCATTATGAACAAAAACATAACACAGAAAATGGCAAATATAATACTTGCATCCGCTTTACAATTGTGCTAAAATAGTGCTATCCAGTCGGACTTTGCCTACTCCACCTACAATAGGCTCTGTTCCGATATTTTTAAGGAGGAAAATCCGTCTGACTCACGGTGCGGCAGTGTGGAGACCTGTCGTAATGCAGCAAAATGCCTTCAGTGGCGACTGCGAGAGTATCCTTGCGGAGGCAGGATGCTTGGAGTCAAAAAACTATGGCAAAGCTAAAACTCGAAAACATCAAAAAAATCTATCCCCACAGCGACGAAGACACCAAGAAGAAAAAGAAGAATAAAAAGAGCGATGAGCCTGAAAAGGAAAAAGCCAATCTGCAGATTACTGAGCAGGGCGTTGTTGCCGTGCAGGAGTTCAATCTGGAAATTGCTGATAAGGAATTCATCGTTTTGGTTGGTCCTTCCGGCTGCGGTAAGTCCACCACCCTGCGTATGATTGCAGGTCTGGAAGAGATTACCGAAGGCAAGCTGTACATCGGCGATAATCCGGAGCCTGTCAACGATGTGGCTCCCAAGGACCGTGATATCGCCATGGTTTTCCAGAACTACGCACTGTATCCCCACATGACTGTTTACGATAACATGGCTTTTGCTTTGAAGCTGAGACATGAGAAAAAGGATGTCATTGACAAGAAGGTTCGTGAAGCCGCTGAAATTCTGGACATCACCCAGTACTTGAACCGTAAGCCCAAGGCTCTGTCCGGCGGTCAGCGTCAGCGTGTTGCCATCGGTCGTGCCATTGTCCGTGACCCCTCTGTTATGCTGATGGACGAGCCTCTGTCCAACCTGGACGCCAAGCTGCGTAACCAGATGCGTGCTGAGATTATCCGTCTGCGTCAGCGCATTAACACCACCTTTATCTATGTTACCCACGACCAGACCGAGGCTATGACCCTGGGCGACCGTATTGTCATCATGAAGGATGGATACATCCAGCAGATTGGCACTCCCCAGGAAGTCTTTAACAGCCCCTACAACCTGTTCGTTGCTGAGTTTATCGGATCTCCCAAGATGAACATCTTCAATGCTTCTCTGGTAAAGGTCGATGGCAAGTACGCCGTCCGCCTGGCTGACCACACTGTGGTGCTGCCCGAAGAAAAGCAGGCTCGTCTGACTGCCAACAATGCAGCAGAGCAGGAGATTTTGCTGGGTGTCCGTCCTGAGCATATCACCCTGGAGCAGACCGGTATTGCCGGTACTGTCAATGTGTCTGAAATGATGGGCTCCTCCGTCCACCTGCATGTGGATGCACTGGACAAGGATGTGGTCATGGTTGTTTCCACCATGAACATGACCGGCGCAGAAGTTGCTGCACTCACCACCGGCAAGGCTGTCAACTTTGACTTCTCCGGTCATGTCTGCCACCTGTTCAGCAAGGAAGGCAAGAACGTCAACCTCGAAGCCTAAGTTTTATAATCTCAAAACGCCATCCCGATTGGGATGGCGTTTTTTATCTGTTAAATAGCCTAAGACTTCGTCAAAAGCCAAACAGCTTAACGCTTCAAAGCCCCTTGTGCCGCAAGTCGCCTGCGGTAAACAATCATAAATGCAACCAATTCAACCACAAAAGTAATAATCCAAGAAATTGGATAGGATGCATAAAGCCATTGTGGCGTATAATGCTGTGCAAACACAGTATAAACCCAGCCAATTCGGATGCCGACAATACCCAATACCGAAATAATCATCGGCGTAATAGAGCTACCCAACCCCCGCAGCATGCCTGTGGTAACATCCATCAAGCCCAACAAGAAATAAGGTAAGCAAATATATTTCATTCGCAGCACGCCGCAGGCGATTGCCTCAGCTGCATTGACCGAATCAGTAATGTAAATAGACAACAAAGGCTCCGCAAGCAAATAAGCAACGCCACCTGTCAACACGCCGGCAACTGTCACACAGCAAAGGCAAATCCTCATGATTTTGCCCACTCTCTTATATTGTCCGGCACCCACATTCTGCCCCGTAAAATTCAATGCTGATTGATGGAACGCATTCATGCACACATAAACAAAGCCCTCAATGCTGCCGGCGGCTGTATTTCCAGCCATCAGCACCGGACCAAAGGAATTAATGGAGGACTGTATCACTACATTGGAAATCGAGAACAACGAGCCCTGAATTCCTGCCGGCAAGCCAAGACGGACAATCTTTCCCATCTGTGGGGCATAAATCCGCAGTTTTTTCAAATTCAAGTGGCAGGCATCTGTGCGCCGCATTAAAGCACGCACCGCCAAGCCGGCGGAAATTGCTTGAGATATTACGGTCGCCGCCGCTACTCCATCTACATTCATTCCAAATATCACTACAAAAATAACATTCATCACCACATTGACCACGCCTGCAATGGTCAAATACAGTAGCGGTCCCTTGGTATCTCCTGCAGCCCGCAAAATAGCCGCACAAAAATTGTATACCATGTTGAACACCATGCCGCCGAAGAAAATCCGCATATATTTGGTGGACAAGGGCAGAACCTCTGTTGGCGTGCCCGTCCAAAGCAAAAAGGTTTCCGAAAATACAATGCCGACTATAGTCAAAACAGCGCCGCCGATTATGGCTATGGGCAAGGCGGTATGAACCGTACGGTGAGTCGTCACCTGGTCTTTACAGCCAATGGCGTGCGCCGCCGTCACACCGGCGCCCACCGAAAGACCAATGAACAAGTTCACAATCAAATTGGTAATTGCACCGGTCGCACCTACAGCCGACAAATATATATCACCCTTCGTGCCAACCACCACCAAATCCGCCGCATTGAACAAAAGCTGCAGCATACTGGTTAAAATAATTGGAATCGTATAGGAAATAATATTGGTAAACAATGGACCATGAATCATATCCTGTTGAAATCGCTTCATATCTGTTCCTCTCTCCGACAAGCATTCATTTCATTAACAATATCACTTTCTCATAAAAAGTACAAGCACTAATATCTACCTTCCTCCATTTTTAAACCGCTGGCAGTGGGGCAAATTCTTGACATATGTGGTATGATAAAATCAGTAATTTATTCACAGGTGAAGATTTATGAGAAAATGTTTCTTGGCGCTATATCTAGCGCTGCTGCTTACACTTTGTGCCTGCGCTGCTCCCACCGCCCCTACCCCCATTCTCGCCACCACCAGGCCGGTTTATGATTTTACCACCGCCCTGTGTGCAGGAACGGATTTAAAGGTAGAGCTTCTTATCAGCGACAGCATCTCCTGTTTGCACGACTACGCTCTCTCCACAGAGCAAATGCGCAGCATGGAAGCAGCTGAGCTGGTTTTTATCTCCGGTGCAGGACTGGAGGATTTTGCACAGGACATCCTTTCTCAAAAGCAAACCATCGACTGCTCTCAAGGCATATCTATGCTGGAATGTGACCATACCCATGAGCATGAACACGCCGCAGACGCCCACATTTGGCTTGCGCCGGAAAATGCCAAAATTATGGCAAAAAACATCTGTATCGGACTATCCAATGCCTATCCCCAACACAAGGCAATTTTTGAAACCAATTTGGCTGGGCTGGCAGAAAAGCTTGCTGCATTGCAAGCATACGGACAGCAGCAGTTATCCAGCCTATCCTGTCGGGAGCTGATTACCTTCCATGATGGCTTTGGTTATTTGGCGCACGCCTTTGACCTGACACTTCTATCCGCAATCGAAGAGGAATCCGGCAGTGAGGCATCTGCAAAGGAACTAATATCGCTCATTCATCAGGTCCGGCAGCACAAGCTGCCTGCCATTTTTGTAGAAATCAACGGCAGTCCCTCGGCTGCAGGCATTATATCCAAAGAAACCGGCGTTGAAGTGTTTGTGTTGGATATGTGTATGTCCGGTGACAATTATTTTACCAATATGTACCGCAATATTGACACACTGAAGGAGGCGCTTGAATGAAGCCCACAATTCACGGCGGAAAATGCGGCGATTCCTGCTGCCTGCGGGTGCAGAATCTGTCCGTTAAAATCGGAAACGAAGCCATTCTTTCCGATATGAATTTACATGTCCACTGCGGTCAGTTGGTAGCGCTGATTGGACCTAACGGCGCTGGCAAAAGCACCTTTCTAAAAGCGATTTTGGGACAACGGGAATATGATGGCATCATCGCCTTCTCCACCCCCGGCAGCCGTGGTCGCAGCCTAAAAATCGGCTATGTGCCCCAAAGCCCTGCCTTCGACCCCGGCGAAAGCATGAGTGTTGCAGATTTATTTGCCTGCTGTATGAGCCGCCGTCCTGCATTTTTGGGGCTATCCAAGAAAATGCGCCAGCAGGTGCTGGAATGTTTGGACCGGGTACACGCCACCGACTTAATTGACAAGCGGGTCGGCACACTCTCCGGCGGAGAGCTGCAGCGAGTGCTGCTGGCTTTGGCACTAGAACCGATTCCCAACATTCTGATTCTCGATGAGCCCCTGTCCGGTGTGGATGTGGAGGGACAGACCGGCTTAATGGATATGCTGGATGAAATCCGGGAAACCTACGATTTGTCCATTCTCATGACCACCCATGACTTCACCACCCTGCCCCGCTATGCAGACCAAGTGGCGCTGATTGACCATCGCATTGTCCGCATCGGCACACCGGTGGAGGTACTGGCATCGGACGAATTCCGGCAGGTATTTCACATGGGAGGTACGGGGGCATGAAGATTTGGTATCAGCTTTGTGAGCTTTTGCCGCTGGAGATGCTACAGTGGAATTTTATGCGCAATGCGCTGCTTGCAATTCTCATTATGGCGCCGCTGTTTGGACTGCTGTCCACCATGATTGTCACAGGGCGCATGAGCTTTTTCTCCGATGCGCTGGGACACTCCGCCTTTACAGGCATTGCCATTGGCTGTATCTGCGGCGCTGCTTTCCCCATTTGGGTGGCAGTGGGCTTCAGTGTGGTATTTTCCCTGCTATTCTCCTTTGTCCGCAGCCGCAGTAATCAAGCCGCTGATACCCTCATCGGGGTATTTTCCAGCGCAGCTGTGGCACTGGGTATTTTCATTGCAACGCTCAACGGCAGCAGCTTCACCAAGTACAACAAATATCTCATCGGTGACATTCTCTCTATCACCGCCGGAGAAATCGGCGTGCTTTCACTGGTGCTGCTGGCAGTGGTTATTTTTTGGGTGCTGTACTCCAATCGGCTGACCCTGACCTCTGTTTATCCCCAGCTAGCGTCCTCCCGTGGCATTCCGGTACATCTTTCTCAGTCCATTTTTATCACTGCCATCGCTGTGGTGGTGACATTGACCATTTCCAGTGTGGGTCTGCTGATTCTCAACTCCCTGTTGGTTTTACCGGCTGCAGCAGCCCGAAATGTTTCCCGAAATTTGAAGCAATATCACCTATTCTCAGTGCTGTTTGCCCTGCTGGCAGGGGTCAGCGGACTGGTGCTTTCTTTCTATTTGGGAAGCTCTGCCGGTGCTGCCATTTCCTTGGTGCTGGCGCTTGTGTTTGCCGTTTCCTTCTGTTTGAGAAAGGCAAGGGCATAATATGGATGTAAACATTCAAGCCATTGCCCGAATGCACAGCGACTTTTCCTCCAAATTTGGTATTCCACGGCAAAGCGGACTGGTGCAGCAGCTGCGCTCCACCATCGTCTTTGAGCCGGAATACCGCAATGCAGATGCCCTGCGTGGAATTGAGGATTTTTCTCATCTGTGGCTGATTTGGCAGTTTTCGGAAGCGGTGCGTTCCGATTGGTCGCCTACTGTCCGTCCGCCCCGCTTGGGCGGCAACACCCGAATGGGTGTCTTTGCCACTCGTTCCCCTTTCCGTCCCAACAATTTAGGACTATCCTGCGTGGAGCTGTTAGACGTGGAGCAGACGGAGGAATTTGGCACGGTGCTGCATGTAGGCGGTGCGGATTTATTGGATGGCACGCCGATTTTTGACATTAAGCCCTATATTCCCTATGCCGATGCCCATCCGGAGGCTGCAGGAGGCTTTACCGACACCGCAGGCGATTTTTTGCTGGATGTGAATTTTCCTGTGTCTCTGCTGCAACAGCTGCCGGAAGATAAGCAAGCTGCGGCTATCGGCGTTTTGTCCCATGACCCCCGTCCCAGCTATCAGCAAAATCCGGACCGAATTTATGGGCTCAGCTTTGCAGGCTTTGACATTCGTTTTACAGTAAATGAAAAAACACTGACAGTCATCGAGGTCAACAAGCTATAACAAAATATGCGTCATTGCGAAACCAGTCCGCAGACTGGTTGTGGCAATCCGTTCCTTTTGATAGAATTTGGTGATTTTGAGAGCAAAAAATTACGGATTCCCACGGTCGCTTCGCTCCCTCGGAATGACGCGAGGTTTTTTAACAATCTAAAAATACCGCCTCAAGAAAGAGGCGGTATTTTTAATTCCTCAATATCCAAATCCCGAAAGGGGTATACCCGTTGCCATGCCCCATCTACTTGCCTATAGCTTACCCGATGGTTGCTCAGCAGCCGCACAAGGTCATAAACATCAATCCAAATCTCGGAATTGCACTCCTTCTGGCTCTCATCAAACACCAGCTCCATACCAAAATGCAAATGGACTGTTTCAATATTGTTGACATTTTCCTTGTCGGAATAGCCGGTTCTGCCCATAAAGCCAATCAAATCCCCTGCTTGCACCGTCTGTCCAACCTCCAGCCCCGATGCAAAGGGCGCATCCTTTTTCAGGTGGGCATAATAGTAATAACGCTTATTATCAAAGGAGCGAATACCCACACGCCAACCGCCGTAGCGATTCCAGCCCATTGCCTCCACCACGCCGCCCTCTACTGCCACGATGGGCGTTCCAAGACCGCCCATCAGGTCATTTCCAAGGTGCTTGCGCTGAAATCCGAAGCTACGCCCAACGCCAAAATCGTCACAGTGACTGTAACCATAGCCGGCTGCCACCGGAGAAAAGGCTTTTAAGCCGTAGCTTGCCACCCACTGTCCGTCCTTTTCGATGGCGAAGCTGCCAAGCAAGCCCCCCAAGGCAGCACTGTAGGCTTCGTGATAGTATTGATAGTATTTATAATTGCTCCCCAACAATTCTTGAGGGCTTTGCTGTCCTTTTAGGTCGGCGGCTGCTTTTTTAACGGAGGAAAGTCCGCATTTACCGCCGGTGCGGCAGGCAGCCAACGCCAAAATATCAATCCAGCTGATATGCTGCTCTTGGTCAAAGGTGGTAATATCCTGCTTCATGGCATAATGCAGCGACTCATAGGGCACATCAAAATCCACCCATTTGATAGGCTTTGCCTGCACCGGCAGCACCAGCCCCGCAATCAAGAGAAAACACAAAAAAATCCGCCGTTTCAAACCCATCACCTCTTGGATTAGGGTGCGAAACGGCGGCAAATTCATACACGACAATTATTGTAAATCCCGAATAATCTCTCCGGCAATGCGGTGAACATCCTCCATGGTTGCAATGGAAGAAATTTGATTTTTATAAAATGCGCTGTGGGAAACACCACGAAGATACCATGCAAGATGTTTTCTCGCCTCCAAGCAGGCGATTTTTTCGCCCTTGTCCTCATAGGCAAGTGAAATTTGACGAACTGCCACAGCCATTCGCTCCGCAAGCGGCGGTCGCTGAGGGATTTCTGTTCCCTCCATGGCAGCCTTTACCTCTGCAAAAATCCATGGGTCGCCAAAGGTGGCTCTGCCAATCATCAGCCCATCTGCTCCCGTCCATTTTAAGCAACGGATTGCAGAGGCAGCATCCACCACATCGCCATTGGCAATCACCGGAATGGAAAGCTGCTGCTTGACCTTGGCAATATAGTCCCAATCGGCTGTGCCAGAATAGAGCATACTCCGTGTTCTTCCATGAACAGCCACCATTGCTGCGCCGCAGTCCTCCATTCGTTTGGTAAAGTCCAGCACATTGATGCTGCCCTTATCCCAGCCCAAACGGCACTTCACCGTCACAGGCACAGAAACTGCCTTTGTAACCGCCTTGACAATCTCCCCTGCCAGCTCCGGTGTCCGCATCAAGCCGCAGCCATCACCGGCATTTGCAATCTTCGGCATGGGGCAGCCCATGTTGATATCCAAAAAATCGCAGCCGGAAATTTCCAGCGCCAAGGCAGCGCCCTGCGCCATAATCTTGGGGTCATTGCCAAAAATCTGAGCGCCGCAGACACAACCACGATTGCGCCCCAAAAGAGCAGCACTTTTTTTATCCTGATACACCAGCGCACGAGAGGACACCATCTCCGTCACCGTCACACCTGCGCCCAAATCGGCGCAGATTTCCCGAAACGCCCAGTCCGTTACGCCAGCCATCGGTCCTAAAAACAGCGGATGATTTACTTTTAAATTTCCAATTTGCATGGAATTTCTCTCTTTCTGCCTGCATTGAGCTTATTATATCACAAAGCATCATCCCTGTGCAAGCTAAATCAGTGATGTCAGCAGCCAAACAATAGCGGTTGCTACCGCACCGCCACAAGCCCAAACAGCACCTTGGGCAACCACGGGTTGCCTTTTTCGGTGACGGGCAGCCCGTTTTGCCTCCCTAAGCAGCATTTCATCCGTAATACCCTGCTCCGCCGCATCCTGCCGCAGTATAAAAATTGCCTGTTCAAACAACTTGGTATCCGGTGCTTGCACCACAATCACCTGTCTGGATATTCCTTTTACCATTCTATCCCCTCCTAAATGAAAGTATATCCTTCTTCCATTTTCTTCATTCAAAAATGGCACAAAATGGTTTATAGTCCATCCAAATCCGTCTGCTGGAGAATACAAGCTGACTTTATTTGACCATCCTTGACCTCCAAAAGTCCTGCTGAGCCACCTCCGTAGCCGCAAGAACCGGGATTGAGCACCAAAAGTCCATCCTCCCAGCTACAATAGGCTTCATGGGTGTGCCCAAACAGCACCGCCTGTGCGTTGGAGGCACGGGCATCTGCCACAAGTGCATAGTGCCCCGATTTGACCCGATGCAGATGTCCATGGGTTATGAAAATACGCACGCCGCAAATGCTTTCCAGCTTGGTTTCCGGCTCCAAAATCCATGTGCGATTTCTGTCGCAGTTGCCGGGAACGATGTAAAAAGAAAGATGGGGATATTCCTCCGCCATGGTCTGTCCATCGTCAAGATAATCCCCCAAATGCACCACCGCATCCGGCTGCACCCGGTCAATACACTGCCGCATAAACCGCAATGCAGAATGAGAATCCGAAAGCACCAGTATCTTCATACTTCACCACCTGTTCTACCGTTGCATATAGTATTATTGGTATGTATTATAACAGGCAATTTGACAGGAGGCAATGCAATGCAGAAAAATTTTGATAATTTTTCCATGGAGGAGATCATGCGTTTGGCAAACAGCAATGCCGGACAGCAGCTTCTAGCTTTGCTGCAAAGCAGCCACTCTGATGCCGCCACTGCTGCCATTGATAAGGCGCAAAGCGGAGATATGAGCAACGCAAAGGCTGCGCTTCAGGAGTTTTTGTCCAATCCGCAGGCACAAGCGTTAATCCGGCAAATACAGGAGGACAAACATGGATGATATGGAGCAGAAGCTGGGCGCAATTCTCAACAATCCACAGATGATGCAGCAAATCATGTCCATGGCGCAGAGCTTTGGTCCGAAGCAAGAGCCGCAAAAATCGGAGCAGCCCCCAAAAAATGACTCCGGTTTTCCGGAAATTGATATGGCGACCATTCAAAAATTTTCCGGTCTGGCGCAAAAAAGCAACATTGACAAACGGGAGCAAGCACTGCTAAAAGCCCTTGCCGCCTATTTAAGCAAGGAGCGCATCGGACGGCTTGAAAAAGCCATACGTGCCGCTAAAATCGCAAAAATAGCCTCCACTGTCTTTGGCAGCGGAGTATCTAAGCTCTAATGGCAGGTGAAGCACATGTATAACCGTTATATTCCGCAACCGGACGGCTCTTATTGCCGCACCCGAGTCAACGACCCCCGACCAAAACCACCACCAAAGCCCGAAAAAACCAGCTGTCCGCCCCCTCCACCGCAAAAACCGGAAAATCCCAGCTGTCCGCCCCCTCCA
>JAZOPV010000002.1:0-50052 GCA_045655745.1 Faecousia sp. | reverse complement strand
GCCCGTCACGGATTGTGACGGGCGTTTTGCATTAAAACAGGGTTATTTGACTGGTGTCCGGCAAATCACCGAACGCACCTGCCTCCTTCAGCATCTGAATATGGGTTTTGGAAACCTTAGGACAGGCAGCCGAAACCTCCTCAATGGATATAAACTGCTTGCCGTTTCGTCCTCGCACCAAGTCCTCCGCCGCACTTTCACCCAAACCGGAAATTGCCACAAAGGGCGGCAGCAGTTTGCCATCCTTAATGACAAACCGGGTTGCCTCACTCTCATACAAGCTGATGGGTAAAAACTCAAAGCCACGGAGGTAATACTCATAGGCGACCTCCAAGGTAGTCAGCAAATCCTCATCCTTGTCAGTGGCGTTTTCATTGTTCTCGATGGCGTGAATATTCGCAATGACCGACTCCATGCCATGGGTCATCAGCACCGCATCAAAACCGCCCTTTTGACTGCGGCGGTAAAAATATGCCGCATAGAATGCTAACGGATGATAGACCTTAAACCACGCAATTCGGAACGCCATCATTACATAGGCAACGGCGTGGGCTTTCGGGAACAGATACTTAATTTTTTTACAGGAATTGATATACCAGTCCGGCACACCTGAGTTTCTCATTTCCTCCTCTGCACCCTCCGGCAAGCCTCTGCCCTTTCTAACAGATTCCATGATTTTAAACGCCCGCTTTTCAGGCATTCCCATGGAAATGAGATAAATCATAATATCATCACGACAGCCGATTGTTTCATCCACTGTTGCGGTTTTGGAGGTAATCAAATCTTTTGCATTGCCCAACCACACATCTGTGCCATGGGTATAACCGGAAATCCGCACCAAGAAATCAAACTTGGTGGGCATGGTATCCAGCAAAACGCCACGGGTAAAGCGCGTATTGAACTCCGGCACAGCCACCGCACCGGTAGGACCGAGAATTTTGTCATTTTCATAGCCCAGCACCTTGCTGGAGGTGAAAATGGACATGGTATTCTTATCGTCCAAGGGAATGGTTTTTGCATCCACGCCGGTCAAATCCTCCATGTAGCGAATCATGGTGGGGTCATCATGCCCCAGCATATCCAGCTTCAAAAGATTTTCCTCCATGGAGTGATATTCAAAATGGGTAGTAATTTGCTCCGCATTGGGGTCGTCTGCCGGATGCTGAACAGGACAAAAATCCCAAATCTCATTCTCCTGCGGAATGTCCACCAAGCCGCCGGGATGCTGTCCGGTGGTACGGCGAACGCCCACACAGCCGGAGGCAAGTCGGTTTTTCTCCGCACCGGAGGCGGTTTTGCCTCGCTCCTCCAAATACTTTTTCACATAGCCAAAGGCAGTTTTCTCCGCCACTGTTCCAATCGTTCCGGCACGAAACACATGGGACGAGCCAAACATCTCAATACAGTATGCATGGGCACTGGCTTGATATTCACCGGAGAAGTTGAGGTCAATATCCGGCACTTTGTCGCCGCCGAAGCCAAGGAAAGTTTCAAAGGGGATATTAAAGCCGTCCTTTTCCAGCTTTGTGCCGCACAGGGGGCAATCCATATCCGGCAAATCCGCACCGCAGTTACAAGCCTTGGGCACATCCAAAACAGTATGCTTGCAGGAAGGATTGGGACAGCGGTAGTGGGGTGGGAACGAGTTAACCTCCGTAATGCCGGACATATACGCCACAATAGACGATCCAACCGAGCCACGAGAGCCTACCAAATAGCCATTGTCCAAGGAGTTCTGCACCAGCTTTTGGGCGGACATATAAATCACATCATAGTGGCAGGATATAATATCATTCAGCTCTGTATCCACACGCTTTTGGAAGCTTTCCGGCGGATTTTCGCCATAAAGCCGATGGAATTTTCCATACACAAGTGCTTTCAAATCCTCCACCGAATTTTCAATCTTCGGTGCAAACAAATTATGAGGCACAGGGCGCAGATTTTCCACCATATCCGCAATCCGGTTGGGATTTGTCACCACCACCTCATATGCCTTTTCCTCGCCCAAATAGGAGAATTCCTGCAGCATATCATCGGTGGTGCGAAAATACAGGGGATTTTCTCTGTCCGCATCGTCAAAGCCCTTGGTGGCAAGCAGAATATGTCGGAAAATTTCGTCCTCCGGATGGAGAAAATGGACATCGCCGGTGGCAACCACCGGTTTCCCCAGCTCTTGACCCAAGCGGACAATGGTGCGGTTAAACTCCTGAAGCTGCTCCTCCTGCTGAACAATCCCCTTGGCTAACATAAAGCGATTATTTGCCAAGGGCTGAATTTCGAGAAAATCATAGAAAGAGGCGATTCGCTTCAGCTCATCCTCACTCTTATGCTCCACCACCGCCTGAAACAATTCGCCTGCTTCACAGGCAGAGCCAATAATCAAACCCTCACGCAACGCCTGCAGACGGGATTTGGGGATTCTCGGAACGCGCTTGAAATATTGCAGGTTTGAGTCGGAAATCAAATGATAAAGATTGCGCAAGCCCTGCTGATTTTTGGCAAAAAGAATGATATGGCGTGCATGGCGGTTGTCAATCCGATTTTTAGAGCGCAGCTGGGGCATCACAGGATTGATTTGCTGCAGCAAATGAACTTGTTTCTCCTGCTCCAGCTTTTCCAGCAGCCGCCACATAATCATGCCGCAGGTCACAGCATCATCTGCCGCTCTATGGTGGTTAAACTCCGGCAGGCTCAAGGCATTCGCCACAATATCCAGCTTGAATTTGCCCAAATGGGGCATTAAGTTTTGGGACAAAATCAGCGTGTCTGCCGCCGTCAAATTATAGGTGATGCCCTGTTTTTCGCAGGCAGCACGAATGAATCCGGTGTCAAAATCGGAGTTGTGAGCAACCAGCACCCGATTTCCAACAAATTCCAAGAACTTTGGCAGCACCTCATCTATGGTTGGTGCGCCAACGAGCATGGCATCCGTGATGCCCGTCAGCTCTACGATTTTATAATTCAGCTTTCGACCGGGAGAAACAAAGGTTTGGAAGCGGTCAAGCTCCTTCCCCTCTTTCATAATGACAGCACCAATTTCGATGATGGTATCCGTCTTGGAGGAAAGACCGGTGGTTTCCAAATCAAAGGCAACAAATTCATCACGGAAATCCATGTCCTTTGTGCCGTGGACCACAATTCGGTCATCCACATCGTTGATGAAATAGCCCTCACAGCCGTACAAAATTTTGATATTCTCATCCGTGCCGGCAACCTTTGCCTTGGATGCCGCTTTCATGGCATCCGGGAAGGATTGAGCGCAGCCATGGTCTGTAATGGCAATGGCACGGTGTCCCCATGCTGCAGCCTGCTTCACAGCTAAAGCCACATCCGTCAAGGCGTCCATACTGCTCATGTTGGTATGCAAATGCAGCTCAACCCGTTTTTCGCCCTGTGCCGTATCCATTCGCTTGGGCATAGAGCCGGGCATCATAGCAGAGGGTCTCAGCACAATCTCATTGTCAAACTGATTGACCATCAGCTTACCCTGTACACGCAGAACATCGCCCACCTTCACATTCTCCAAAATGGGCTTTGCCTCGCTATTTTCCATAAAGCGGTTAATTCGGATAGAGCCGAGATTGTCGGTCATATCAAAATTTACAACATAGGCGTTCCGCTTTTTCAGCTCCTTATGCTCAACCGTAAAGACACGCCCCTCCACAATCACACTGCCCATGTCGAGGTTCAGGTCCTTCATTGCGGTGGTAACGCCCTTAAAGGGCTTGCCATAGAATGCGGCACTCTCTGTTTGGGTTTGGGCTTTTTTTACCGTCTGAGGGGCTGCTGTGGGTACAGAAGTCAAAGCAGCATCCCGAATTTTTTCCATAGCTTCAAACAGAGCCTGTCCCTCCAACACCTCCCCTGTGACGATGTCAATGGAAACAGACGTTCCAAAACGCTGCTGCAAAATTCTTGTAACGGCAGGGACAGCCTCCTGCAGCTGCCGCACACCATTGCCACGCAAATGAATGGTAAGCTGATGCGCCTGCCATGTCCACTGCGCTCCGGCAAGAGCGCCCCTGTTCATGGAATTTTGCTCCACAAACAAATCCATCAGCTCCTGCGGCGCAATGCAGGAAAGCTGGTCAGCAGGAAAAACAGCCGTCAAGGAAAAGCTGTTAAGCCCATAAATACTTTGCAGTTGCCTAGCAATATCATCCAAACTCCGCTTGGGGACATAGCTTTCACATTCCAGTGCCACAGAAACACGGCGCTTTGCCGCATCAATATCCGCAGCAGCGACAGCCGCCTGAGAGAGTGCTTGCTTTAGCACCTCAGGCGGCTCAAAGTCCGGAAACATATTCAAAAAGTAAACTGTTTTTTCCATTGCTTAAAACTTCTCTATTCTCTCCAGCAGCTTATCAAGCAGTTTATCATAAGGCAGTTTTTCCACCTGCTGACCTTTTTCAAAAATCATACCCCAGCCATCTCCACCGGCAATTCCAATATCGGCTTCCCGTGCTTCGCCAGGTCCATTCACCACACAGCCCATCACCGCAACCGTTATGGGTTTTTCGCAATTCTTCAGTGCCTCGTCCACCTGATTGACAAGTCCAATCAGGTCAATTCTTGTTCTGCCGCAGGTGGGACAGGAAATAATATTCACGCCCTCTTTCCGCAGTCCGGCAGCTTTTAGAATATCCTTTGCCGCATAGACCTCCTGCACCGGGTCATCCGTCAGACTCACCCGAATGGTATCGCCAATTCCATCCAAAAGCAACGCCCCGATACCCATGGCAGATTTGATAAGCCCCTGCTTTACAGGACCGGTTTCCGTCACGCCGATGTGCAGCGGATAATCCGACTGCTGCCGAAACAATCGGCAGGCTTTTACCATGGTGGGTACAGTAGAGGATTTCATGGAAACGCAGCTGTCATAAAAGCCGTATTTCTCCAACAGCTCTAAATGGGAAAATGCGCTTTCCACCAAGGCTTCTGCAGTGGGATGACCGTATCTTTCCAGCAGCTTTGCATCCAAGCTGCCACCGTTGACACCGATACGGATGGGAATGTGTCTGTCCTTACAGACCTCCACAACCGCTTTTACCCGATCTTCACCGCCAATATTGCCGGGATTTATACGGATTTTGGCAGCGCCGCCCTCTGCAGCAGCAATCGCAAGCTTATAATCAAAATGAATATCCGCAACCAAGGGAAGCGGACTTTCCCGACAAATTTCCGCAAAGCCACGAGCCGCCTCCATATTCGGCACTGCCAAACGGACAATCTGACAACCTGCGGTCTGCAATGCCCGAATTTGTGCCAAAGAGCCGGCAACATCTGTGGTTTTGGTATTGAGCATGGATTGAATCACCACCGGCGCACCGCCGCCGATTACAACACCACCCACCGAAATCTGTCTGGTCATGGTTATCTCCTCTTACTTGAAAATGAAAATTATATCTTTAAGCATTATGATTGCCATCAGCGCCAGCAAAATCAGCATACCAGCACCATGCAGATAGCCCTCATACTTGGGATTCAGCTTTTTATGGGTAATGGCTTCCACTGCAGTGGTCAAAAGCAGTGCAACCACCCGACCGCCGTCCAACGCCGGAATGGGCAGCAAATTCATCACCGCCAAATTGACTGCCAAGAAAGCACCAAAATAGAGCATATCCATCACAGCATCCAGCGCGCTCTCTGCCTGACTTGCCTGCTGTCCCATCATCTGCACAATGCCCACAGGACCGGACATATCCTGCAGTCCAGCCTGTCCGGAAATCAGCATCTGCAGGCTCAGGCGAACAGAACGAACCCAGTTAATCGCAGTTTTGCCCACATAGCCCAGCTTATTTGCAAAGGTGGCATCCTCCACCCGGAAGGAAAAGCCCAGCATGTTCGCCTTTGTGCCGTCCTCCAAAGTGACCTCATGGGTTTCCATAAAGAAGTTATCCAAATGCACAAGATTGCCGTTGCGTTTCACAACAATATCGTGATAATCTCCCCCATTCAGGGACAACAGCATGGAAAAATCATTATAAAGATAGACATTTTCGCCGTCAATCTCCACAAAGCGGTCGCCCACCTGCAGCCCATGCTCCCCATTGATGGTGGAAAAATCCTCAAAGCTATCAATGACAGGTGTGATAAATTGCTTCGCAGGCGCATAAAGCAATGCCAAAATCAGCAAGCCTGCCACAAAGTTCATAAACGCACCGGCAAGCAGAATTATCAGCCGTTTCCACCATACCGCCCGTCCAAAGGCACGGGGATTATCACTGTCGCCGTCCTCACCCTCCATGGCGCAGTAGCCGCCAATGGGGATACAGCGAATGGAATACAGGGTTTCCCCTCTTTGCTTTTTCCAAATGGCAGGGCCCATGAACATGGAAAATTCATTGACCTGCACACCGGACAGCTTAGCGGTGATGAAATGACCAAACTCATGAATGAAAATCAAAAAGCTAAAAATCAGAATTGCAAAAACAATACCCATAGAAATCCCCAATAATCAAGAATGCGTCCGCACATACTGCCGTGCAAACCGGTCAGCCTCCAAAATTTGCTCCAAGGACGGCTCTTTTATGAAAGCATCCGCCTCTACAGCACCGGAAACCAATGTATAAATATCATAAAATCCAATTTTATCAGCCAAAAAGAGGGCAACTGCCTCCTCATTGGCACCATTCATGGCAGGGCAAGCTGTGCCGCCCTTTTTGACGCAATCCATGGCAAGCTGCAGGCAAGGAAAAGCCTCCAAATCCGGCTTACAAAAGGTCAGCGCACCACAGCTGGTCAAATCCAGCTTTTCAACCGGACACACTGTGCGTTCCGGATAGGTCAGCGCAAGCTGAATGGGCAAACGCATATCCGGTGAGCCAAGCTGTGCCATCACAGCCCCGTCCACGAATTCCACCAATGAATGCACAATGCTCTGCCGGTGAATGACCACCTGTACCTTTTCCAACGGCAGCCGATACAGCCGCATGGCTTCAATAACCTCTAAGCCCTTATTCATCAGTGTGGCACAATCAATGGTAATTTTCTCGCCCATCTTCCAGTTGGGATGCCGCAGGGCATCTGCCTTGGTGGCAACCTGCAGTTGCTCCCTAGTCTGTCCAAAAAACGGACCGCCGGAGCAGGTCAAAATCACCTTTTCAATCTCCCGATGGCTGCTTGCGCCCATTAAACACTGAAAAATTGCCGAATGCTCCGAATCCACCGGAACAATTTCTGCTCCATATTTCTGTGCCTCAGACATGACCAATTCACCGGCACAGACCAAGGTTTCCTTATTTGCAAGACCGATGCGTTTACCGGCTCGGATAGCGGCAAGGGTAGGCTTTAAGCCAATCATGCCAACAACGGCTGTAATGACACAATCCACCTGTGGGAGCGTTGCAGCCTCCAAAAGTCCAGCCTCGCCCCATATAATCCGAATATTCATATTTGAGAGCGCAACCTGCAGTTGCGCCGCTGCCTGCTGAGTTGCCATCACAGCCAATTCCGGCTGAAATATACGGCATTGCTCCGCCATCCGCTGCACATTGCTTCCGGCAGTCAGCGCAGCTACCCGAACATCAGGCATCTTGCTGATAACATCTAAGCTCTGCCTACCGATAGAGCCGGTAGAGCCCAAAATACTGATACATTTTTTCATCGTATTACTCCATCATAGGCAGCAGACGGAGCAAAATCTCTGCCAAGGGCGCAGTAATCAGCACCGAGTCAAACCGGTCTAAAATTCCTCCATGACCGGGAATCAAATTGCCGTAATCCTTAATTCCGGTCTGCCGCTTGATAACCGACATAGACAAATCTCCAAACACCCCTGCCAATGCGCCCAGCGCACCATACATTGCGGCATATCCATACCGCACATCAGCACCAAGGTACTTCTGTGCTGCCGCACCAAAGACAATCATACCCAATACTGCCGTCACGATACCGCCAAAAAAACCTTCCCAAGATTTTTTAGGGCTGATATGAGGACACATTTTATGCTTACCTATGGAAACTCCTACCAAATATGCGCCCGTATCTGACAAAAAAGCCATCACAAAGGGAATCAACAAAAGCCACTTCCCCATATTTGCCATCCGCAGACGAAGAAGCGATGTAAAAAGGAAGGGCATAATCACGCCGGAAAGCCAACAAACCAGCACATCCTTCACCGGCAATGCTCCACCGGAATATAAAACAGCGCCGAACAGTACCACATGGTACACCAAAATTCCAGCCAAGGCGATAACAAACGAACCGTCAAAATAGCTCCACAGGCACACTGCCGCCGCCATCAAAGCGGACAAGCAGTTCAGCACCACATTTTTAACCAATCCGGTGCAGTATAGCAGCTCATAGGACGCCACCGCCGCCATCAAGCAAACAGCGGCAGCCATGCCCCAATCCGGCAGCAGAAAATTCACTGCCGCCAGCACAGCCAGCAACACTGCACCTGCAAATGTTCTTTTTAACACGATTAAGCACCTCCAAAACGGCGATTCCGTCCGTGATACTCTTTAATGGCTTTTTCCAAATCCTGTTCCGAAAAATCAGGCCAAAGCACATCCATAAATACATACTCCGAGTAGGCACTTTGCCATGGCAAAAAGTTACTGGTTCTCTGCTCACCGGAGGGTCGAATGACCAATTCTGGGTCAGGGACACCGGCAGAATCCAAATAGCTTTCAAATTCAAGCTCTGTCAGCTCCTCTGCACTGCGCTTACCGGATGCAACCTCCAGTGCAAATGCCTTGGCGGCACGGATAATTTCATCCCGACCGCCATAGTTAATACAGAAATTAATCTGTAGCTTCGCATAATCCATGGATTTTTCCATGGTTTCCCGACACAGCTGTTGCAAGCCGGGGCTCAACCGACTCAAATCGCCATAAAAACAAAAACGAATTTCGTTTTTCTTCATATCACGCAGGGCTTCCTTCAGGTAAGCCTCCAACAGCCGCATAATTCCGGAAACCTCCTCTGCAGAGCGCTTCCAGTTCTCCGTAGAAAAAGCATAAACAGTCAGATACTCCACGCCCAGCTTGGTGCAATGCGTTGCAATGCGGCGGAAAGTTTCTGCACCTACCTTATGTCCTGCCCGTCGGGGCAAGCCACGCTTTTTTGCCCAGCGTCCGTTGCCATCCATAATAATAGCAATATGCTTGGGCATAGGAAAATTTTGAAGCTCCTGCTGCATGACTGCCCTCATCCTTTCTTCGGTAAAATACAAGCATCGGGGGCGCAAATCCGCCCCCGCTGCTATTGCGCTTTAAATAGCCATCAGTTCCTTTTCCTTGGCTGCGGTGGAATCATCCACCTTCTTAATATACTTGTCCAGCATATCCTGCAGGTCTTTTTCAGCCTTCTTCTGGTCGTCCTCTGTAATCTGAGAGTCCTTCTTCAGCTTCTTCACATAATCCATGCCATCACGGCGAATGTTCCGCATTGCGACCTTGGCATCCTCAGCATACTTCTTCACCTGCTTGGTCAGCTCCTTACGGCGTTCCTCTGTCAGCTGAGGGAATACCAAACGAATGACTCTGCCGTCATTCTGAGGATTGATACCCAAATCAGAGCACTGAATTGCCTTGGCGATGTCCTTCAGCAGCTTGGTGTCCCAAGGAGAAATCACCAGCGTACGGGCATCGGGAGAGGAAATGGTTGCTACACCGGCAAGTGGTGTTTCACTTCCATAATATTCTACAGTAATACGGTCCAGAACTTTGGCATTGGCACGACCGGCACGGACAGCGCCGAACTCTTCCTCCAAATGCTCCAGAGTCTTATCCATCTTTCTTCCAAATTCCTTAAAATCTACATTCATTTATTTATCCTCCTTCACAATAGTTCCGATATTCTCTCCGCAAACAACACGGACGATATTTTGAGGGTCAGCCAAAGCAAAGCAAACCAGTGTCATGTGATTGTCCATGGCAAGGGTCATGGCGGTGGTATCTGTTGCCTTTAGATGCTTAGAGAGCACCTCATCATAGGTAAGGGTATCATATTTCACGGCGGTGGGGTCAAGATTGGGGTCGGCAGAATAGATGCCGTCCACATTTTTGGCAAGCAAAATGGCATCGGCTTCAATTTCCACGCCTCGCAGCACCGCACCCGTATCTGTTGTAAAATAAGGATGACCTGTTCCTGCGGCAAAAATCACGACCTTGCCCTCATTAAGATATCGATTGGCTGTATCTCTAGTAAAATACTCACCAAACTTATTCATTTCAACCGCTGTCAGCACCCGGGCATCCACACCCTGTTTTTCAAGAGCATCTGCCAATGCAATGGCATTCATGACAGTAGCCAACATTCCCATGCAGTCGCCGTGGGTGCGCTGCATCTTATCAGCCCCGTCCTTCACACCACGCCAAAAATTGCCGCCGCCGACCACAAGTCCCAGCTGGACACCCATATCACGGCACTGACGAATAACACCGCACACCTGTCCGATGACCGCAAAGTCAAGACCACGATGCTGATCCCCAGCCAGTGCCTCACCGCTGATTTTCAGCAGGATTCGCTTATACTTGATTTCAGGCAAATCAAATCCCTCCTTATCTCTTATCTCTCCTATTTTAATATAAGTTTTCGAAATTGACAACTAAAATTTCACCTTTTTTCTAAAAATGTTTTCTCTTTTTTCATCTGTCTGCTTTCTGTACAAAAATCACACATAATCTGCTCTGCAAAAAGCAGATTATGGCATGATTTCCGGTTGCAAAACCGCTGAATATGGGTTATAATGATACAAATTTCTTTTTGAGAGAGGATGTATCCCATGGCTGAAATCACCGAAAGCAAGAATTTCATCCACGCATTTATTGACGAAGACATTGCCGAAGGCGGTCGATATGCCGGGCAGACCGTGCACACCCGTTTTCCGCCCGAGCCCAATGGTTATCTGCACATCGGTCACTGCAAGGCATTAATTATCGACTTTGGCACAGCGGAAAAATATAACGGTCTGTGCAACCTCCGAATGGACGACACCAATCCCACCAAGGAGGATGTGGAGTTCGTAGAGGCAATCAAAGAGGATATTCACTGGCTGGGCTTTGACTGGGGCGACCGGTTCTACTATGGCTGTGACTATTTTGAAAAAGACTTCGAATACGCTGTGGAGCTGATTAAAAAGGGTCTTGCTTATGTGTGTGAACTGACCCCCGATGAAGCAAAGGAAATGCGTGGCGACCTGAACACCCCCGCTACCTCCCCTTGGCGTGACCGCCCCATTGAGGAAAACCTTGACCTGTTCGCCCGGATGCGTGCCGGCGAATTTGAAGATAACAAATATACTCTCCGTGCCAAAATCGACTTGGCATCCGGTAACTTCAATATGCGTGACCCGGTGATTTACCGTATCCGCCACATGCACCATCACCGTCAGGGCGATAAGTGGTGCATTTACCCCATGTATGACTTTGCCCACCCCATTCAGGATGCCTTGGAGGGCATTACCCACAGCCTATGCTCCTTGGAATTTGAGAATCACCGTCCCCTATATAATTGGGTGGTGGAAAATGTGTCTGTGCCGCATCAGCCCCGGCAGATTGAGTTTGCCCGTTTGGGCATTGACCACACGGTGCTGTCCAAGCGCAAGCTGAGAGCCTTGGTGGAAAACGGCTATGTGTCCGGTTGGGATGACCCCCGTATGCCCACCCTCTGCGGACTGCGCCGCCGTGGTTATACCCCTGCCGCCATCCGCAATTTCTGCGACCGGGTCGGCGTTGCCAAGAGCCCCAATACCATTGAGTATGGCTTCTTGGAGCATTGTCTGCGGGAAGATTTGAACGAAACCGCTGAGCGTGTCATGGCGGTGCTTCATCCCATCCGCTTGACCATCACCAACTATCCGGAGGGCAAGAGCGAGGTCTTTGAGGTAGAAAACAACCCCAACGACCCGGAAGCCGGCAATCGTCAGGTTACCTTCTCCCGCAATCTGTGGATTGAAGCTGAGGACTTCATGACTGCGCCCATCCCCAAGTATAAGCGTCTGTTCCCCAATGGACCGGAGTGCCGCCTGAAGGGCGCTTATCTCATCACCTGCACCGGCTACAATACCGACGCCGATGGTAACATCACCGAAGTGCTTGCCACTTATGACCCGGAAAGCGCCGGCGGCAATCCTGCCGATGGCCGCAAGGTCAAGGGTGCTACCATTCACTGGGTGGATGCTGAAAATTGCTGTGATGCTGAGGTGCGTCAGTACGATAACCTGTTTGACGACCCCGACCCCGATGCCGCCGGCAAGGATTTCCTCGCCTGCTTAAATCCCAATTCCTTGGAGGTTCTCTCCGGCTGTAAAGTAGAAGCCTCTCTGAAGGATGCCAAGGCAGGTCAGTCTTTCCAGTTTATGCGGCAGGGCTACTTCACCCCCGATAGCAAGGAATCCTCTGCGGAGCATTTGGTATTCAACCGTTCCGTCAGCTTAAAGGACAGCTTCAAGCCTGCAAAATAATCAAAATCCCACCGCAGTAGCGGTGGGATTTTTTCAGACTGTTGAAAAACTCACGTCATGTCGAGGGAGCGAAGCGCGGTGCTCCGCACAGCGAATCAGAAACAATCGATTGCCTGCGGCAATCGCACAATGATTCTTCGTGGGAATCCGTATTTTTTGCCCTTGAAATCGACACATGATACCGAAAAGAACGGATTGCCACAACCAGTCTGCGGACTGGTTTCGCAATGACGTGTTATAAAAAATACTTTTTTGATACGCCAAAAAATCTGCCACTGCATTTGCAATGGCAGATTTTCTTATTCACCAAAGGTTTCTGCGGCTTTTTTCAGCATTTGACGAATGGGTAGATTGTAGGGGCAGCGGCTTTCGCAAGCGCCACAATCCATACATTCCGATGCCTTATGAGGCAACGCTTCATAGCGTTCCTTTGCCCATCCCTGCAAGCCGTAACGATTATAATAGCCTGCAAATGTAAATACATTGGGAATGGAAATCCCCACCGAGCATGGTGCACAGTAACCGCACCGGCGGCAGAACTGTGTCCCCAGCTCCTTGCGAATGGCTTGAACTTGCGCCTGCTCCTCAGCCGACAAGGGCGCTTTATTTTCAAAAGCCGCCACATTCTGCTGAAGCTCCCGTACATCAGCCATACCGGGAATAGTCACTGTAATATGGGGATGCTTGGCTACATAGCGCAGTGCCAAGGTTGCATCCTCCAATGCGCCGCCTGCCAAGGGCTTCATGCAAATCACACCAATGTTCTTTTCCGCACACCGAGCAAACAGCTCCTCAGCCTGAGTTTCCACAATATTATAGGGAAACATCACCGTTTCCACCCAGTCCAGCTCAATAGCATATTTCAGCACATCTACCGAGTGCAGGGTAACGCCGATATGTCCGATTTTCCCGGCAGCACGAGCCTCCTGCAGTGCCTCCAACGCCCCACCGGCAGCGCAAACCTGCTGCAGCTGCTGCAAATTGGGATTATGTATCTGATACAGGTCAATATAATCAGTGCGGAAATTCTTTAGACTGATGTCAACATCCCGTGCCATGCTCTCTTTATCCCGTGCCATGCTCTTGGTGGCAAGGACAAACCAGTCACGGATACCCTCCAGCGCATAACCCAAATATTCCTCACTGACTGTATAGCCACGGGCAGAATCCACATAATTAATGCCGGTATCCATCACACTGTGGAGTAATACCTTTGCTTGCTCGGCATCAATGCGCTGAATGGGAATACCCCCAAAACCCAACGCAGAAACCCGCAGTCCGGATTTTCCTAAAACCTTGTGCTCCATTTTATTTTTTTTCCTTCATCTGTGCTTGAAGATGCATACTCAGCACCGCCAAGGAGGTCGCCATATTTTCATTCTGTACCAAAATATTCTCCGGCACATCCAAATGAGTGGGTGCAAAGTTCCAAATTGCCTTAATGCCACTGTCAATCAGCCGGTCACAAACCTCCTGCGCATGACAGGCAGGTACAGTAATAATGCCCATACTGACCTTGTTTTTCCAACAGAAATCCTCCAGCATATCCATGGGCAAAATCGGCTTTCCATTATCCGCCGCATTAGAAACAGGGGCAACATCAAAAGCCGCTAAAATATCCAAGCCATACGCATCAAAGCCAATATAGCCCAGTAGAGCCAAGCCCAGCTTGCCTGCGCCAATCAATACACAGCTATTGGTGTTATCATAGCCTAAAAACTGCTCAATATCGTCAATCAAGCTCTCACGGGCATAACCCACCTTGGGACGACCGCCATTAGACACCATCGCCAAGTCCTTACGCACCTGAACATCACCCATACCCAGTGCATTGGCAAGGGTCGTTGCAGAAATATAGGGAGCTGCATCCGCTGGTAAATGCTTCAAATAAGCCAGATACACCGGCAACCGCTTCAATACAGATTTGGAAATTTCCTTACGCTCCACCATAACCTTCACCCATCCTTTCGATAAAATTTATATCGATATAGTTTTATATCGATTATAACAGGGCTGATTTCATTTTTCAAGTCCCTTTTCCATAAATAGTACCCAAATGCCGCCGCATCCGGGCATGATTCATTGTTTACACACAGGTGGTCTGCCGCAGCATCTCCTTCCGCAGCCGGGACATAATGCGTTTTTCCAACCGAGAGATGTAGGATTGGGAAATCCCAAGCTTCTCCGCTACCTCCTTTTGCGTCAGTTCCTGCTGTCCCTGCAGACCAAAGCGGAGATTCACAATCTGCTGTTCCCTGTCCGACAGCTGCTGCAGCGCCTGACGCAGCAGACACAAATCCACATCGTCCTCCAGCCGTCCGGTAACCAAATCCTCCTCTGTGCCCAAAATATCCGATAGCAGCAGTTCATTACCGTCATAATCCATATTGATTGGCTCGTCCAAGGACACCTCTGCTTTCTGTCCGGCAATTTTGCGAATATGCATTAGGATTTCATTTTCAATACAGCGGGAGGCATAGGTCGCCAGCTTGATGTTTTTATCCCGGCGATAAGTACTGATTGCCTTAATCAGCCCAATCGTGCCAATAGAAATCAAATCCTCCAAATTTATCCCCGTATTCTCAAACCGCCGTGCAATATACACCACCAGTCGCAGATTGTGTTCAATCAGCAGTTGCTTTGCGTCCTCCTGCCCTTCCTCCAGCGCCTGCAGTGCTTCCATCTCCTGCTGTCCCTTCAGTGGAGCGGGCAAAATATCGCTGCCTCCGATGTAATAGATGCTTTCATCCTGAGAAATCAATCCAAGCCAAATCAAAAACTGCCGCATTTTGTTCATCCCATCAGCCCTCCAGCCAGTGCTTCATAATTCTTCCCCTGTCCAATCCTCTGTGGCGCAAACGCCACAAGCGCTTGTGATTGCTTGCCCGCAACCTGTAGTTGCTCCACCCAAATGGCAAGCAGCATGCCCATGGGCTGCCCCACCGCATGATAGGGCACAAGCCGCAGTCCCGGTATTGTGCCGCATGCCACTGTTTCCACCGGCGTGCACAGCTGCCGCTGGGTCAAGCCCAAAAGTCGTTGTCCAATCTCCCCATCTACCACCAGCACAGGCTCATTCGATACGGGGTCACGCAGCGTATTTCCGGTGTCCACAAGGGCAGTTAGATGCACTTTCTTTCCGCCATGGACTATCTCAATGGGCACATATTGACTGCCGCAGGCTTTCCCTGCAAAGCCCAAAAGACACATTAAGCACACCCCAATGGCAGAAAGCACCAACGCCCAAAAGCCTCCATTTCCAATTCCAAGAGCAATTCCGCCCAACGCCATGCTCAAAAACACAAACAGCACCCCACGGCGCAGGGCATTTTTACCCCAGCCAAACGCCACCACACTCATCAGCATTAAAAATATCAGCCGCCAAAAAAGACTCGCCAAAAAGGATAGCCCCGGCAGAAAGCATAAACCTGCGTACACGCTGCCCAGCACCGCTGCCAACAGGGATTTTTTCCACTCCGGCGGAAAGCCGGATAGACGGTTTGTTCCCAATATCAGCAAAAAATCCACAAAAAAGTTCAGTATCAGCACCAAATCCAGATAGATTTCCATTCTGCCGCCTCCTATGAATGTGATGCCACCAGTATACCTCTGCCAAGAGAAAAAGTTGGTCGCTTCCGGGCTGTCCCCTACCGCCCAGTTCCGTCAGCCTTACCCTCAATACCGCAGCACCACCGACAGGGCGCAAAAAAGCGGCAGCTGATTTTATCAGCTGCCGTCAGTTATGTCGAAGAATTTTCCGAATGTTTAATGGAACGAATATTTTTCTCCACCTTAAAACGGGGTGTCATCAGTTCATGGCTGCACCGCAAACATTTCATCCGAATATCTGCCCCTGTTCGTGTCACCAACCACTGGTCACCGCCGCAGGGATGGGTTTTTTTCATGGTTAATACATCTCCAAGCCGAATGTCCATACTCACTTCCCCTTAATGCTATCCCAGTAAGCTTTTGCCGCCTGTTCTACCTTATTTGCGCCGTATTCATAATAGGTTGTACCCACCAAATCATCGGGCAGATATTGCTGCTGCACCCAGTGATTGGGATAATCATGGGGATACTTGTAGCCCTGCTGCCGTTCCATGGTGTGGGTATCGGCGTGCTTGTTCTGCAAATGTCGAGGGAAATCGCCGCCCTTGCCCTTTTGTACATCCTCAGCGGCGGCTGCAAATGCCACGTAGGCAGAGTTGGATTTGGGGCAAGTGGCAAGAAACACCACCGCATCCACCAGCGGCAGCCTTGCCTCCGGCAAGCCAAGCTGCAAGGCAGAATCCACACAAGCCTTTACAATAGGAATCGCCATAGGATAAGCAAGGGCAATATCCTCACAGGCAGAGCAGAGAATCCGGCGGCAGCAGGAGGGCAAATCCCCTGCTTCCAAAAACCTTGCCAAATAATAAACTGCCGCATCCGGGTCAGAGCCACGGATGGATTTCATCAGCGCCGATAAGCTGTCATACTGATTGTCGCCGCCCCGGTCATACCGCATGGCAGACCGCTGGGTGACCATTTTGGCATCCTCAAGCGACAGCGTCAGCACGCCCTGCTTGGGTTGCCCTGCAGAAAACAGCACCTCCACCGCGTTCATGGCTTTACGAATGTCGCCGCCACAAGCAGAGGCAATATGCTCCAAGGCACCATCTTCTGCCACAGTCTTTAGTGCCGTTCTTTCTTCCATGAATTTGACGGCACGATTGACCGCCTTGAGAGTTGCCGCAGCATCAATCTGCTTAAATTCAAAGATGGTAGAACGGCTGAGGATTGCATTAAAGACATAAAAATAGGGATTTTCCGTAGTGGAGGTAATCAGCGTAATCTTGCCGTTTTCAATATGCTCCAGCAGAGATTGCTGCTGTTTTTTATTAAAGGACTGAATCTCATCCAAATACAGCAAAATGCCATTAGGTGCCATAAAGGTATCCAGCTCCGAAACAATCTGCTTAATGTCCGCAGTGGAGGCGGTGGTGGCGTTCAGCTTATACAAAGTGCGGTTGGTCTGCTTGGCAATAATATTGGCAACAGTGGTCTTACCCGTACCGCTTGGTCCGTAAAACACCATGTTGGGAATGTTTCCGGAATTGACCAATCGCCGCAAAATTCCGTTTTCGCCTAAAATATGGTCCTGCCCATACACCTCGTCCAGCGTGGTAGGACGGAGCAAATCCGCCAAAGGCTGATACATACACGACCTCCTCTCGAAAATATGTTTACATTAGTATAACATTGTTTCCATATGCCGTCAAGACGAAAAAACACTTGCTTTTCCCGAAAAACTGTGCTAATATGCATTTGATATGTAAAAAGCAAGGAATGGGCTGTCTGATGCGGTCACACATTTCCAAAGCGAGAGCGGATCGGTGGGAGCCGCTTGAATGTGGCAAAGGGCTTTCTCCCAGGAGCTGCCATCTGAAACAGTAGTAGGATTGGACGGATGACCCCGTTACAGGTCTGCGGCATGAATGTGCCTAGAAAGCTGCGTCATTTTATGACGAATTGCGGGTGGTACCGCGGAAGGATTATCCTTTCGTCCCGATGTTGGGATGAGAGGATTTTTTATTTTTTATATAACCTTTTAGGAGGAACATAGAATGAAACAACAACTGGAAAACATCCGGCTGCAGGCTCTTGCGGCTTTGGATGCTGCTGAAACCCCTGCGGCTTTGGAGGAGCTGCGTGTCCGTCTGTTGGGCAAAAAGGGCGAGCTGACTGCTGTTTTGAAGCAGATGGGCGGTCTTTCTCCGGAGGAGCGTCCCATTATGGGTCAGGTTGCCAACGCTGTCCGTGCAGACATCGAGGCGAAGCTGGAGCAGCGCAAGACTGCCGTTCACGCCGCCGCCATGGAGGCAAAGCTTGCCAGCGAAACCATTGATGTGACCATCCCCGGCGAAAGCGTTGCTGTGGGACATCAGCATCCCATGAATCAGGTGCTTGCAACCATCAAGGATATTTTTGTTGGCATGGGCTATCAGATTGTGGAAGGTCCTGAGGTAGAGCTGGCTGACTACAACTTCACCAAACTGAACACGGAAGAAGGACATCCTGCCCGTGACCGCAGCGATACCTTCTATTTTACTGATGACGACTCTGTGCTGCTGCGTACCCAAACCAGCTCCATGCAGGTTCGTGTTATGGAAAATGCAAAGCCCCCTATCTGCATTCTTGCGCCCGGTCGTGTGTTCCGTAAGGACGAGGCAGATGCCACCCACTCCCCCATGTTCCACCAAATCGAAGGATTGGTGGTTGCAAAAGACATCACCATGGGTCAGCTGAAGGGCGCACTGGTGAAGGTCATGCAGCAGATTTACGGCGCAGATGCGGTCATGCGTTTCCGTCCCCACCACTTTCCCTTTACTGAGCCCAGCTGTGAAATGGATATGCAGTGCCACAAGTGCCACGGCACCGGCGAGGTAAACGGTCAGGTCTGCTCCACCTGCCACGGTGAGGGCTGGATTGAGCTGCTGGGTGCGGGCATGGTGCATCCGGAGGTGCTGAAGGGTTGTGGCATTGACCCGGAGCAATACTCCGGCTTCGCCTTTGGCATGGGCTTGGAGCGTATGGCAATGGGTCGTATGCGCATCAACGACCTGCGGCTGATTTTCGACAACGATATTCGTTTCCTGAATCAATTCTAAGGAGGAAAAATAAATGAAGCTGAATAGAAAATGGCTCCATGAGGAATTTGTGGACCTATCCTCTGTTTCCGACAAGGAATTTGTGGAAACTATGACCATCGCCGGTCAAAAGGTAGAAGCCTATGAGCTGCTGGATACAGAAATCAAAAATGTAGTGGTGGGCAAGGTTTTGAGTATTGTCCGTCACGAAAACTCCGACCATATGTGGGTCTGTCAGATTGACGATGGCACAGGCGAGCCTGTACAAATCGTAACCGGTGCTCAGAATGTCAAGGTGGGTGACCTTGTGCCCGTTGCCCGTCATAATTCCTACCTACCCGGCGGCGTGCATATCACCAAGGGTAAGCTCCGTGGTGTTCCGTCCAACGGAATGCTCTGCGGTTTGGAAGAACTGGGTCTAACTGTGGGTGACTTCCCCTATGCCATCACGGACGGCATTTTCATCATAAAAGAGGATTGCCAAATCGGCGAGGACATCAACCGCATCATCGGCAACGATGACACTGTTGTAGATTTTGAAATTACCAACAACCGCCCCGACTGCTACTCCATCATCGGTCTTGCAAGAGAGGCTGCCGCCGCTTTTGATAAGCCCATGCGTCACCACGAGCCTGTGGTACAGGGCAGCAATGCCGGCTCTATCTTCGAAAAACTGGATGTAGAGGTAGAAGCTGACCACCTGTGTAACCGCTACACCGCCCGCATGGTCGCCAATGTAAAAATCGGTCCCTCCCCCAAGTGGATGCGTCAGCGGCTGCGTGCCAACGGCGTTCGTCCCATCAATAATATTGTGGACATCACCAACTATGTAATGCTGGAATACGGTCAGCCCATGCACGCCTTTGACTATCGCTATGTGGGCGAAGGCAAAATCGTGGTGCGCGAAGCGACTGAGGGTGAAACTCTGACCACCTTGGACGGCAATGTCCGTTTTCTGAAGCCCGGTATGCTGGTGATTGCAGATGAAAACAAGCCCATCGGTCTTGCCGGTATTATGGGTGGCGAAAACTCCGAAATCATGGATGACACCGTCACCGTGGTCTTTGAATCCGCCAACTTTAACGGCACCTCCATCCGCCAAACCGCTTTGGCACTGGGTATGCGTACCGAAGCCTCCGGCAAGTTTGAAAAGAAGCTGGACCCCATGATGACCCTGCCTGCCGTAGAGCGAGCCTGCGAGCTGGTGGAAATGCTGTCCTGCGGCGATGTGATGGACGGCATCATTGACATCATCAACTACGTTCCCCAGCCCCACACCGTGAAGCTGGAACCGGAGAAAATCAACAAGCTGCTGGGCACGGATATTTCAAGAGAAGCCATGATTTCCTACCTGAATCGGTTAGAAATCCAGGTTGATGGTGATGAAATTCTCGTTCCCACTTTCCGTCCGGACCTGAATCACATGGCGGATATTGCTGAAGAGGTTGCCCGTCTGTATGGCTACAATAACATTCCCATTACGGAACTGAAAACCGGCACGCAAGGTGGCTACACCAAGGAAATGGAACTGGAAAACAAGGCAGGTTGTCAGTGCCGTGCCATGGGCTACAATGAAATTATCACCTATTCCTTTGTATCTCCCACTATTTTCGACCAAATTCGTCTGCCGCAGGACTCTCCCCTGCGCAACTGCATGAAAATTCAGAATCCCTTGGGCGAGGATACTTCTGTCATGCGTACCATCGTGCTGCCCTCCATGCTTGAAATTCTGTCCCGAAACAACGCCTACCACAACAAAGCAGCAAAGCTCTATGAAATTGCCAAGGTTTACCTGCCCGTGGAGGATAAAGCCCTGCCCCAAGAGCCGAAGATGCTGATTTTGGGCAGCTACGGCGCGAAGGAAAACTTCTTCACCCTCAAGGGTGAATTGGAGGCTGTGTTTACTTCCCTGCGGACCGGCAAAGCCACCTATACCGCTGTCTCCGACAACTCCTCCTATCACCCCGGTCGCTGCGCCCTTGTTTCTATGAATGGAGTGGAACTGGGCTATTTGGGTCAGGTGCATCCCCTTGTTGCACAGAATTACGGCATTGACTGCCCGATATATTGCGCTGAAATCAGCTTCACCAAGCTGCTTGACCAACTTCTGCCGGATGCCACCTACACCCCCCTGCCCAAGTATCCTGCCGTCAGTCGGGACATTTCCATTGTCTGTGATGAAACCCTGACGGTTGCCAAGGCTGAAGAAACCATTACTGCCGCTGCCGGCAAGCTGCTGCGCAATGTGTCCCTCTTTGACATCTACCGTGGCGCAAATCTTGCAGAAGGCAAAAAGAGCCTCGCTTTCTCGCTGGAGCTGCGTGCAGATGACCGCACTCTGACCGACACGGACACGGAACCCGTCATTGCTAAGGTGCTTACCGCCCTACAGGAGCAATGCGGAGCAACCCTTCGATAATAAAAATTTCCAATTAAGGTCTTTACACAAACAAAGATTTGGGTTATAATACCTATATAGGAATAAGGAGGTAACCCAACATGACGGACAGTACCATTAAATTTACAGTTCCCAGTGATGAAAAAGAAAATATGCGTCTGATTCTCAAGGCCGTATTTGATGCTCTGAGTGAAAAGGGTTACAATCCCATCAATCAGATTGTCGGGTATCTTCTGTCTGAGGACCCGACCTACATCACCAACTACAACAATGCTCGTGCCCTTATCTGTAAAATCGACCGGGATGAGCTGCTGCAAGAATTGGTGCGGTGCTATTTGACTTAATCACAATCGGCAAAAATGGGGGTTGCCAATGCAGCCCCCTTATTTTTTCTATCCTAGAAAACTGGTAAATGTTGCCATTTGTTCCAATTTGGTTGACATAATTATGTCAGCGTGGTACAATTTGTTCACAATCTAAACAAGGAGGTTATTGAAATGGCTGAAGAAAATGCTGTTTTGATGTACAAGGGGCATCCCCTAATGCGAAAGGACAACCTGATTTATTATGGTTCTATGGCAGACAGCCATATCATTATGCTTCAGATTTTGGAATCCACCAAAGTTGGCGAAAATGATGTTGCCAGCAAGGTGTCCATCCAGCTGCAGCTGACCGACCCTGCTGTCAGAAGTCGGGAACGGATTGGTAAAAAGAGTGAAAAAGACGGACTTTACACCGCCCTGGATTTGGGTAGCATTTGGCTGGAAAGAGCCCTTGCAGGTAAGTAATTTCCTCCCACAGTTTGGAGCTATCCCATGAATATCCTAAAGCGAATTATCAGCATATCCCTCATTCTCATTGTCCTATGCACATTTATGGCAGTGAATACTCTCGCTGCCGATAACGGCGGTCTTAAAACCGGCATCGGTTATGTGACCGCCGATACTTTAAAATTGCGTTCCTCCCCTTCCACTTCAAGTACCATTCTTGCCTACGCCCGTCGTAACGAGGTTGTGGTGCTGCTTGAAAAAACCGGCAGTTGGTACAAGGTCCTATACAACCTGACCACCGGCTATATGCACGCCAATTACCTATCGGTTTCCACCGTGAAAAATCTGGAACTTGGCTACGGAATTGTTAATTATTCTGCGGTCAATATGCGCTCCGGTCCGAGCACAGGCTACAGCATCATCGGCAAAAGTTATAAAAACAATCTGGCTTATATCATTGGCTTTAATAAGCAGTGGTATAAAGTTATTTGGAACAACAAAATTTGTTACATCCGCAGCGATTATCTGACCTTGACCGAAAACCCCTATGAAAATCGGGCATCGGCGAAATCGCCCTTATTTTTCCGCAAAGGCGTTTCCACAGGAACACCTGTCAGTGCCGCTGCGCTGCGAAACAGTCCCAACTACATTGGCTACTCCAAGGCACAGGCAATCATTGCCACTGCCAAGCAATACATCGGCGTTCCCTATCTCTGGGGCGGTACGACACCAAAGGGCTTTGATTGCTCCGGCTATGTCCAGTATGTATACCGTCAGCATGGAATTTCTCTTAACCGTACCACTGTGACCCAATATCAGCACGGCACTTATGTGTCCAAGTCTGATCTGCAGCCCGGTGATTTGGTGTTCTTCCAAAATACCTATAAAGCCGGTATCTCCCATATTGGCATTTACATCGGCAATAGTCAGTTTATTCACGCCTCCAGTTCCAAGGGCATTACCATCAGTAACTTAAATTCCAGCTACTATACCTCGCATTATTACGGCGCCCGCCGTGTCCTGTGATAAAAAATTTGCTGACATTTTAAAATGGCAGCAAATTTTTTATTTTTGGGACATACTAAGGAAAAATGCAGGAGGTAGCACATGAACGCATCTAACAAGCGAGGAAAGCAAAGCTTTATCTTGCCCACTCCACCGGTGATTACCACTTGGGCAAGTGTGGCAGGAAAAAAAGAAGCCGAGGGTCCTCTGTCAAGCTCTTATGACTTCACATCACAAGATACCTTCTTTGGGCAAAAAACCTGGGAACAAGCTGAAAAGCGAATGCAGCAAATTGCACTGGAAATTCTAGGAAAAAAAGCCGGAATTCCAAAGGAACAGTTTTCACTGGTCTATTCCGGAGATTTGCTGAATCAGTGCATCGGTTCTTCCTTTAGCCTGAATAACTGCGGCATCCCTCATTTGGGACTGTATGGCGCTTGCTCCACTATGTCTGAAAGTCTGCTGCTGGCTGCAATGACAGTTGGTGGCGGTTTTTCCGACCAAGTGGTCGCCATGACCTCCTCCCACTTCGCCAGCTCCGAGCGACAGTATCGCTTTCCCTTGGGCTATGGCGGGCAGCGAACACCCACCGCTCAATGGACAGTGACCGGCTCAGGAGCTGCCTTGGTTTGCAGCAGCGGAAAAGGTCCTAAAATCGAAAGCTGTACCATCGGCTGCGTCACAGAGCTGGGAATCAAGGACGCCAATAACATGGGTGCTGCCATGGCACCTGCCGCCCTTGATACCATTTCTGCTCATTTCAACGATTTGAAAACCCGTCCGGAGGACTACGACCTGATTGTCACCGGTGATTTGGGACAGCTAGGCAAGGAACTGCTTTTGGAGCTATCTAGAAAAAGGGGCATAAATCTCGGCGGCAAGCTGACCGACTGCGGAACAATGGTCTTTGACCAAACCCGTCAAGATGTCCATGCCGGCGGCTCCGGCTGTGGCTGTAGTGCCATCACATTGTGCGGTCATCTGTTGGGACAGCTCAATTCCGGAAAGCTGAAACGGATTTTATTCTGCGGTACAGGCGCTTTGCTTTCCCCCACCTCTACCCAGCAGGGGCTGAGCATTCCAGGCGTCTGTCACGCCGTATCCATTGTAGGAGGACAATAAAATGGACTATGTAAAAGCATTTGTAATCGGCGGTCTTTTATGTCTCATTGGGCAAATTCTCATTGACAAAACCAAATTGACTCCTGCTAGAATTTTAGTCAGCTATGTGGTTGTGGGTGTCGTGCTGGGAGCAGTTGGCTTATATGAGCCCTTGGTCAAATTTGCAGGAGCAGGGGCATCCGTTCCCCTAACCGGATTTGGCAATCTCATTGCCAAGGGTGTAAAAAAAGCCATCACCACTGACGGCTTCTTAGGTATTTTTACCGGTGGCTTAACCGCCGCAGCCGGCGGCATCACAGCAGCAGTCATCGCAGGATTAATTGTCAGTTTTCTGTTCAAGCCGAAGGATAAAGCTTAAATTTGGGGGCAACCTATGGTTGCGGTCAAACCGTAATGTACAAAAAAGCGGAGGAAAAAACCATGTATAACGAAAAGAACAATCAGCAGAACAAGAACCAGAACAGCAACCAGAACAACAATCAGAACAGCAATCAGAACAGCAACCAGAGCAACAATCAGAATCAGAACAACAACCAGAATCGTAACGAGCGCTAACAGTAAAAAGCCCTCCCGTATGGGAGGGCTTTTTTCATACCTGCACAAATCTTCCCAAATGGAAGAAATACAACAGCTTTTTTTGTATGGGCATTTCATATATGCGATGAAGCGCCTCTGCATAGGTCTGCACCTGTGAAGCATACAGATGCACCTTGTCAGGCAAGGTTTCCTCAGTAACATAATCTGACTTAAAATCAATGACCGTAATGCCCTCCGGCTCTATAAGCGCACAGTCTACCACGCCTTGTAGCAGAATCTGCTCTCCTGCCAGCGCCTCGTCATACAGACTGCCGTCCACCAGCACCGAGAACTTAAATTCTCGCAGTACCTTCCCCTGTTGCAGCTTTTTTCCCAGCTCCGTGCTGAAGAATTGTACGATAGCCGCAACCGGCACAAGCTCTGCCTGCTGCTGGGTAATCAGCCTTCGCTCCACCAAGGACTGCAGTTGCTCACGAACACCGGCTTCCTCGCCGCAAATCGTATAATCGATATACTGCATCACCCCATGCAATGCATTGCCATAGTCCTTTCCCTGCAACTGTGCCTGCTCAAAGGAGGGTCTCCGCCATTGTCTGCGGTAGTGCCTTCGAGTATTCTCCGCCACCTCCTCATCCTTTATGCGCCCCTTCAGCCCTGTAGCTGTCTGCTTGGAGGGTGCAGAAACAGCTGACTCATAGCCATATCGGAATGCAAGACCCTCTGCCATCTGCCGCAGCTGCTTTGGAGAAATCTCACCCTTTGCCTCTACCTGCTGTGTCACATCCGCCAAATCCGGCGCTTGCACCACAGAAATCTTCCACGGATGCAAACCGGTTTCTGTTTCCCAAGACTTATCGCACAGGGCAAACAGCTCCCCTGCCTCTGTCTTATGTAATGCCGTCAGCAGCACCCAATCTCCCAAACAGATTGCATTTTCAATTTCCGCCTGTCTGCCGCCGACAGAAATCGCCGCAGCCATTCGTTGTACCTCACCGTGCAACTTCCTTGCTGCGTAAGTCATCACCAGCCGATCCTTGGCTCTGGTCATTGCCACATAAAGCACCCGCAGTTCCTCCGACACCAGCTCCATCTGTGACATGGCTGCAATGGCACGCTTCGCAACGGTAGGATACCGCAGGCGTTTTTCATGATCCACCGCCGAAAGCCCCAAGCCCATATTCTTATGGCACAGTACATCCTTGTTCAAATCCTCCATATTAAAGGACTTACCCAAGCCGCACAAATACACCACCGGAAATTCCAAGCCCTTGGACTTATGGATGCTCATAATGCTGACACAGCCACTTGATGATTGCTCCTCTGCCAAAACCAAGCCCTTTTCTGCCATGGCATCCAAATGTTCCAAAAATCTGCCCAAATCCCGATTGCCACCGGCTTCAAAATCAGAAGCCAGTTGATAAAAAACTTGAATATTCCGCAATCTCGCCTGCCGATCGGACATTGCGCCGTAGATTTCCTCCATGGAGGTCTGCAGCAACACCTGCTCCAGAAGTCTCGTTAGACTTTCATGATGGGCAACCGTACGCAGCTGTTGCAGCACAGTCATAAAATTCCGTGCTTTTTCGCTCTCATCCTGGCGCAGCACATCATAAAAGGCGCATTTCCTATTTTTCGCCCGAATGAGCGCCAAATCATCCGCCGAAAAATCAAACAGCGGACTCATGAGAGTTGCCACCAACGGAATATCCAGCCTTGGATTGTGAATCACCTGCAGCAGCGCATGGAGCGTTCCGATTTCCGCCGTGCCCAACAGGTTTTCTCCACCGCCGGACACATAGCGAACACCAACTTTATCCAAGGCACGCTGAAAATGCACACCCGTTGAGCCGGGAGAACGCATTAATATCGCAATATCTTCAGGACGAATGAGACGAAGTGTTTCCCCATCCCGTACATAGTGACTGCCGTCCAGCATCTGCCGAATGTGGTCTGCCACAAAGGCAGCCTCCTCCGGATAGGTTTCCTGCTGCACATCCACAAAGCAAAGCTCTACTTCCGGCTCAGGCAGCGGTACATGGGCAATTCCCTCGACCAGTGCCTCATCCTCTCCGTAGTACATACCACCCACCTTGGGGCACATACACAGCCGGAAAACATCATTTGCGCCCTCCAGCACACCGCCGCTGGAACGGAAATTGCGGCTGAGCACAACCTTTCTGTCCTGTCCGTCAACTGCCGTTTCTGCCGGCAAAAAGCTGCGGTACTTTTCTAAGAAAATACCCGGCTCTGCCTGACGAAACTGATAAATGGACTGCTTCACATCACCCACCATAAACAGGTTTTTCTCATCCTCCGTCAAAGCGGCATAGATAGCATCCTGCACAGCATTGGAGTCCTGATATTCATCCACCATTACCTCACGGAAACGACTGCCGATTTCCTTTGCTGCAGAAGTGCGACCGCTGCGGCTCTTTCCAAGCAGCAAGTCCAGCATCCGATGCTCCAAATCACCAAAATCCAAAATCCGGCGGCTACGCTTTGCCTTTTCAAACTCCAGAGCAAAGCCATGCACCAAAGAAATCAGCCCCAATACCGCCTCGGCAGAAACCGCCAAATCCGAGAGCACCTGACCGGAACTGTCTGCAAAGGGCTTCAGCTGCTTAGCCATGCCATCCTTGCAGGTATTACGCACCGTTTTGATTTGTTCGTTCAGTGCCTCATTGGTATTTTTCTTGGAAAAAGTCAGCGTTCCAAATCTAATATCCTTATGCCGGCAAAGCTCCTCCCAGCTATTGCAATTTCGCAGCCGTGTCAGCTGACTGACGGTGTCCTGTAACAGCGCCACCTGCTTTTCGTAGCCCTCCTGTTGGGAGGCTATATCCGAAAATCGATGTAAGGCTTCAATCTGATAATCCAACCATTGCTGCAGCCGTTCGATCAGAAACTGCCCATAGACAGTTTGGCTGGCATCCTCTACATTCTCGGTTTTCACCTGCTGTAGACAATGCTCCAGCCAGCCATCAGGGTCTAGATGACATCTGGCGCTTTCATAAACCTTCAGCACAATTTCCGGCACTTGCCCATCATTGCGCCCCAAGCCCTGACTGTCCACAAAAGCTCTGAAGCCGGGAAAATCCTCCTGCTGATTGTACGTCTGCTCCAGCAGCTTTTCCATGATGCGGTTTTGGATTTCCACACATTCCCGTTCATCCGCCACCCGAAAATCTCCCGGAATATCCAGCCGATAGGCGTATTCCCGAAGCACATCACTGCAGAAGGAATGCACGGTGGAAATCTTTGCCAAATACACCCGCTGCAGCTGCTGCTGCAAATGTCGGTTTTCCGGCATTTGCGCCACCTTTTCCGTCAGCTTGGCAGCAATTTTGCCACGCAGCTCTGCCGCCGCAGCCTTGGTAAAGGTAATCATGAGAAAATCATCAATATTGGCAGGATGCACCGGGTCTGTCAGATAGCCCATGAGCCGGTCCACCAACACTTTGGTCTTGCCGGAGCCTGCCGCCGCAGAAACCAGCAGCCGTCCACCCCGATTATCCACCGCCTGTTGCTGCTGCGGTGTTAATTTTTCAGCCATGACCATCCTCCTTTCCGATTTCCTCCCAGAACCGTTTGGCATTCATCGTCTTATAATTTCGCCGTCCGGAAACACTGTCCTTATGGCACACTGCCCCGTAAGGACAATAGGTACAGGCATTAAAGCTGCTACCACGGGTGTAGGGATTGGGCTGCACATTGCCAGATGCAATCTCCTCCACCATCCGCCCCAATAATCCCATGATATAATCCCGCAGCTGTCCCATTTGGCAGCTGTCTGCCACATCGCCGGAAAGACTGCCATCCTTTTGCCGCCTGCAGCAGAGCGTATCCATTTTTTCCGAAGCATCCATCGCCGTCAGAGATTCCTCGTCTGCCAACAATAAGCCGCTTCGCTTCCAAAGTGCTTTTCGTTCCTTCTCTGCCTGTTCCTCCGTCATTGAGCCATCAGAACGGACATAGGGCGCTCTGGCAGGAAAATACTGCACACCGGCGGCAATTCGCCTGCCCGGCATCAGCATCTGCCCACCGCTTTCCAAGGCAAACAGATACAGCAGCATCTGCAAGCCCACGCCATTAAAAACATCACAATAGTCAAAGCTCTTTTTTCCGGTCTTATAATCCACCACCCGAAAATAAAAGCAATCCTCATGACGCCAGACATCCACTCTGTCCACAAAGCCCCGAAGTACAGCCTCCATGGCGTTGTTGGGAATTTCCACTGCCGGCAGCTTGCCGTCCCGTCCAAAGCTAAGCTCAAATTCCTGCGGAGTATACTGCCCTTGACTCAGCTCACGCCACAGCTCCCGTACCACCATTTCCAGCTCCTGCATATTGCGCCGGAACAGATATTCCATCCGTTGGGATTCCAAAAAAGCGAAATGCTCCGCTGAATATTCCTTAGAATAATGGTGGGCAAGTGCCAAGGTATCCTCTAGACTGACTGCATGAAAGCCGCCCCTATGCATCACTTCACGGGCTGTCTGCTCCAAGACCGCATGAACATAGCTGCCAAACTCTGCCGGGTCAACAGTTGCCTCTTTTCGTTCCCTTGCACGAAGTCCGTACTGCAAAAAATAAGCCAGCCGGCATTCTGCCTGCTTATCCACCTGCGAGGCTGATAAATACAGCTTTTTTCCGTACAGTCTGCGGATATTTTCCGGCTGCACCGCCCCCATTTGATACTCAGCTTTTTGCCGTAGCTGTTCATAGAGGGGGGCAACTCCCAGTTGCGCCGCCATTTCAAGAGTGCCCTGCTGTGCTAGATAACTACCGGTTGACATCGGTTGCCGCAGCTGTGAAGTTAAGGTTGTGTCCGCTTGCTGCTCACCGCCTGCCATGGCTGCCAAACGGCGATATACAAAGGAGGGCTGCCCATCACAGCAAAAAATCCGAATGCTCTCCTCCGCACCGCAAAATACGCCGTAGATTTCGGCAAACTCAGCCTGCATACCGTCCATGGCGCTACCCGTCAGCGGCACACCCAAATCCCGCAATGCCATCCGTTCCTTATCCGTCAGCAATCCGGTCGTACCGCCGTAATGGGGCAAGCTGCCCTCATTGCCACCCAAAAGCAGAATGTGCTTTTGCTGCTGGCAGCGCATGGCACTGCCTACTCCCACACTGACTGCATCCAGCACCGGAGGAATTGCACCAACATCGCACTGACTCAGCAGTAGCTTCAATAGTCTTGTAAAGGTTTCACTGTCCCATGCGGTTTCACCCAGCACATCATGCAGCTGTTCCAAGGCACTGAGCAGAATTTCCCACAGCTGATTTAAAATTTGTGCACTTCGGTTATCGCCGGCAGCATCCATGTCATCCGCAAGGTCGCTGAGACGCTCTGCAAACTGAATTTCCTCCAAGAAAGCACAGAGAGCCTTCACCTGTTCAGATAGCTTTTTAGCCTCAGCAAAACCCTTTTTCATTCTATCCAAGGGTGCAATCAGCATTTGCCGCAGTTCATTCAGAGATTCCAGCTCCTGCTGTGCCTCCGCATCCCACTGACCGGAAAGCCCCTCCGGATGTCCGGTCCATTGCTCCTGCCACCGTTTGCCGGAAATTCCCCAAACAATGGCATAGTTCTCAATCCGGTCACATTCCTCCATAGAAATGGGAGATAAGGCACTACGCAAATACCGCAACATATCCCGCTGCTCATAGCCGCCCAGTGCTGCATCCAACGCAAAAATCACTGTGGAAATAGCGCCGAACTGCAGTACCTGCTCATTTCCTGCCATAAAAACAGGAATATCGCACTTTCCAAATACAAGCCGCAAAATCGGCATATAGCTTTGAGGCTCTGTGCAGACAATGCCAATATCCCGATAACGACAGCCCGATTGCACAAGCTGCATCACCTCTACCGCCGCCGCCTCACACTCCTGATACAAAGAGCCGGAACGAATTGCCTTTAGGCTATCCTGCAGTTGCGGCAAATACGCCAGTTTCCCCTGAAAAAGCCCCTGTCGCACCGAAGCTAAACGGTCTTCTCGAGGCGCAACACTCGTAATATGTACTTCCACTCCGGCATTTTTAGCGCATTTTATAAGCTGAGCTGCAGTTTCACCGGCTTTTTCAAAGCCCATGGTATGACTGTCCACACAGTCACAGTTGAGGCTGACAATCACCTCTGGACTGTTGTGGATGAAATGCTCCAAAATCGCCAAATGCTGACGAGTGAAATCCGGAAAACCATCAATATAAAGCACATGCTTTTCCGCGAAATCCATTTCCTGAAGCTGCTCCAGTACCCAAGCCATTTGGTCACGGGGGTCTTTTTTGCCACGGCTGCACAAGGCATCATAGGTCTGCTGCAGCAGCGAAAGCTCCTCCAGCTTTACAGCAAAGCTGCCCTCCGTCTTGGCGGCGGCTGCCATCAAATCCTCGGAGGAAATACAGCACCGCTTCAGTTCATCCACCGCATCCACCAGCTGTGTCAAAAACTCCGGCTTGGTTTCCACGGCGGCATATGCTTTGAGTCTGCTGTGAAGCTGTCTGGCGGCAGCTGCCATGGCAACAATTCGACCGCTTCCATCCAAACACTCCCCAAAAAAGCATCCGGACAGCTCCGTCACCCTACGACCCAATCGGGTAAAGGGCAGCACCTGTACATAGCGGGTGGAGGTATCTCCTGCTGCGGCAGACAAACGCCGTTCCGTATCATGGCTAATCAGCTCCGGCACCATGAGAATTCTGTTTTCCTTTTTTTGCCGCACATCCTCCGCTAACCGCCTGAAAATCTCCTGTCGGTTGGCTGTCCAGTCCGTTCCCAACAGCAATGTCAGCATTTCTGCCACCGCCTTTCCGTTTTTTTCTCTATTATATCACAACCAATGTCCCAAAAACAGTATCAGATTATCCTTTATGAAAGAAATTTTCAATTTTTCCTAACACATCCAAGAAATAAAACCGCACCTGATAGCCCTGCTTTCCGGTCACAGTATTGGTAAGCTGATTGGAAAAGCCTGCCGCTGCTGCCGTGTCCGTAACCCCTGCTGCCGTTGCAGGCACACACATTCTTGGAAACACCACGCACCACCAGTTTTTCCCCTGTCCCTCTCCAATGGTAATCCGCAGGGATTCATAAATTCCGGAGGGCAGCGAAAAGGTATCGTATACCCGGGTTGGAAATTCCTCCTGCATAAAGCTAACCACTGCCCTGTCGTCTACCCCCAGCTGCTGCAAGGTCTGATTTGCAAGTGCCTCAATTTGGGGCAAATGGCATTGGATGTAAAGTTTCGCCTGTTCCACACTGGTGACATTTTGCAGTGCCTCGTTCAGAGATTCCAGCACCGCATCCCGAACGGAGAGCTTGATGCTTTGGTCCTCGGTTGCATCCGAGGCGGCAACCACATGCAACCGCACCAGCTCCGAACGAAGCTTTTGCCGGTCAAAAATTAAGGTTACAGTGAAAACTAGGGCAACTAACAAAGCAAAAATACCCACTCTTTTGATGATTTTTCTCATAAAAACACAGTCCATACTGAAATACTTCCAGTATGGACGGCATTCGCAATTTTTATACAGCCTTGCAAATAAACACTTCCGGATAGTTTTCTCGCAGCATATTGCAGATAACGGCAGCAAATTCAAAGCTTTCCACAATGCAATATACGGCAGAGCCGGAGCCGGTCATCTGCTGTCCCAACGAGCCGTAGCTGTTGAAAATGGACTTAATATAGTTCAGTTCCAAATGGTCAGCGGTGACAACGGGGTCAAACACATTGCAAAGATTTGCTGCAATATCTCCCAAATCCCCTGCCAGCAATGCTCGTTCCATGGCAACATGGTCGGGGCGCTTGGCAATGGCTTTTTCATCAATGGCTCGATACAATTCCGGTGTGGACAAAGAAAAATCCGGCTTGCACACCACAAAAACGCAGTCCGGCATATCCGGCAGCTTCCGCAGTCTGTCGCCACGCCCCTCTGCCATCATAGTACCGCACAGGGTGCAAAAAGGCACATCGCTGCCGACCGCAGCACCCAGCTCTGCCAAGGCAGGCAGAGAAAAAGGTGCATCATAATGCCGATTCAGCGCCCGCAGAACAGCTGCCGCATCTGCGCTGCCACCGCCCAAGCCTGCCTTCATGGGAATCCGCTTGGTAATGCGAATTTCAAGACCGGAGGTTTCCTTTCCGGTGGTATCGTAAAACAGCTTAGCTGCCTTCCATGCAAGATTGGTTTCGTCAAGAGGAATCCCATCTTTATCGCACAGCAGACGCCAAGGCTTTCCGGTATCCACATCAATTTCAATATCATCCCGCAGAGAAACGGTCTGCATGACGCTTCTGATGTCATGGTAGCCATCCTCCCGCTTACCCAAAACATCCAGCGTCAGATTGAGCTTGGCAAATGCGCCCTCGTATAGTGTTGTCATATTATTGATTCTGCCTTCCAAGAAATTTGCATTTTCACGCATAAATTGTTTTTTAATCGAAAATATTATAGCCAAGAAAATCACTTTCGTCAATCATCAAGGTATAAACCTTTTCCATTCGGGGACACTATTTTTAGCAAAACCACACAAGGAGGTGAGCAAATGGATATTTTGGCATTGATTCTTTCCATCATCGGCTGCATCAACTGGGGTCTGGTGGGCATTTTCCAGTTTGACTTGGTCGCTTGGCTGTTCGGTACTGCCACAGTCCTGAGCCGAATCATTTACACAGTAATTGGTCTGGCAGGTCTTTGGTGTATTTCCTTCTTCGGTCGCCGGGCACGGCTGGGCAACAAGGACGAATAAGCCCATAAAAAAGCAGCACGGAGTAATCCGTGCTGCTTTCACTTTTATTATTCAACCACTGTATGTTTAACAAAAATTCTGCACTTATATTCCACACCATCATAAACAGCCGTCAGCACGACATATCCGCCTGCGGTCAGTTCAGGCTTTGTTACCTGCGTAGCCGTAATCCTGACGCCATCGTCAGTCTTCTCTAAGGAGCAGAATTTGGGGAAATCAGGGCTTTGCTTCCACTCCACACCAGAAGCAGCCTGTCCAGATTCCTTATCCACTAGTTTCAGTTGGAACTTATCATTGATTCCGATATCAACAACAACATCCATGCTGGCGCCACTCTGATAGCCGGTGGTCAGCTCATAAGCCCGCTCTTGCATATCACCAACAATCACCTTACAGGTTGCAGACAAGTCCAAATAAGTTGCGGTGATGATTGCATTACCAGACCCAACAGCCACAACCTTACCATCCACAACTGTCGCAACATTCTCATTGGAGCTTTTCCATTCGACTTCACTGGGGTCCGGACCAAAATATCCGCTGCCTGTTGTCAAATCCCATTCCAAACGATTTTCAACGCTCAGAGTAAACTCTGTACTGTTAAGCTTCAACTCAGTGATGGGCGCAGGAATATCACAGGTTACTTCCACAGATACCCGGAAATCGCCGTAGGTTGCGGAAATGGTTGCATTACCGGCGGCAACCGCTGTCACAACACCCTGATTATCCACGATTGCAACAGTGGGGTCACTGCTAGCGTAAACAATAGAAACTACCTCGGTGGTGTTCTCCGGCTGGGGCTTGACCACAAGCTGTGCAGTTGCACCGGCTTCGGTAAAACTCAGCAGGCTTTCGCTATTAAGCACAATGCCGGTACAGGCAATCTCCTGCGGCTTTGAGGGCTCCGTGCTGGAGGAAGGCTCAGTGGAGCTGCTGCCGCTGGGGTCTACCGGCTTTTCGATAAACCGCATGGCAATAAACACACACACCGCAATAATTGCCAGCAACAACACAACCACAATGGCAATCATTGCCATATTGGAGGGTGCCTCCTCACCGGAGGACTTACTGGGCTTGTCCTGCTTGGCAGGATTTTTATGTACATTCTCCCGGGTGAACTTGCCACCCTTTGCTGCCTGCTCCTCAGCACCAAGCTCTGCAGCAGACTTCGCAGCATCCGATTTTGCAGTTCCGCAAATCGGGCACTGAGTAGCCGTTTCCGCATAGGAAGAGCCACAAACATCACAGATGATTTTACTCATTTTTTACCCTCCATCCCGGTGCATTTTGCTGCACCGATTTTTCATTATTATAGCAGTTCTTTCTTAATAAAACAACTGGTAAAACAAAAATTTCTTGAAATTTGAACATCAAATTTCGGCAACTTTTTCCCATTTTCAACCACATTCTTTCCCTAATTGGATTTTTTTGACGAAAAGGTGGAAGATACCACAGAAATCAGTTGCAATTTCCTCGATTTTATCTTATCATATAGGTAAGATTTGAGGAAACGGAGGCGATGATTTTGTCTGCACCACGGCTGATTTCTCCCATGCTGGATGACTTTACTTTGGGCACAGTTTTTTTCACCCATGAGGGTGTCCGCTGCTGCCATGCCATCCATCAGAAAACGAAGGAAAAATATATTGTCAAAATCATCTCCATTCCAAGCTCTCAGGAGTATGCCGATGCCCTGCTGATGTCCAAGGTTTATTTGGACCGTGGTGCTATGCGAAACGCCTTTTTGGAGCAAGCAAGGGACATCCTGCGGGAGGCAAAAATTCTCCGTTCGCTACACATTGTAGGTGGCTTTGTGGACTATGACTGTATTCAGGTTGTGCCTGCCGGCGGCTCTGAAGGCTTTGATATTTATTTGTTAAGTCCGGAACGAGCAAGCGTAGCAGAGGCAATACAGGAAAAGCGTCTGACACAACTGGATGCCATCAACATGGGCATTGATCTGTGCGCCGCCCTTGCTACCTGTCGGCGGGCAGGCTATCTATATGTGGATTTGAAGCCCGGAAATGTTTTCTCCGACTCCCTAGGCTATCGCATCGGCGATTTGGGCTTTATGGCAATCTCCTCCCTCAAAACCTCCAGTCTTCCGGAAAAATATCGCAGTACCTACTCCCCTGCTGAGGTTTTGAAGGAAAATGCAGTGATGAATGAAACCGCTGATGTATACGCTCTTGGAATGCTATTGTATGAACTCTATAACGGCGGAAAGCTGCCGGAGCAAAATTCCTATATGGGCGCATTTTTTGCTCCGCCCATGTATGCCGACTATGAGCTTTCAGAAATCATCCTCCGAGCCTGCGCAAAAAAGCCATCACTGCGGTGGCAAGACCCCCTGCAGATGGGACAGGCACTGCTTGCCTATCAGCGCCGCAATCATATCGAAGCCATTGCTATTGTTCCAAAGCCCTTGCCTCAGGTGGACTTTACTCCTACGGCAGAGGTAGAAGCCTTTCTTCCTGACGAGCCGGATGACCTGCTGACCATTACGCATCCCGCCGCCATTGAAGATGAAATGGCAGACAGCAGCCCCGATACAGGCAATACCAAAGCCGGTCCTTCCTTTGGTCGGCTGACCGTGGCAATACTGGTGATGGTACTGCTGTTGGAGCTGTTTGTAGGTGGCTTACTATACTACAAAAATGTCTATCAGCAGAAAATTAAGGACATTTCTGTTTCCGAAGTTGCCCAAACCCTGACCGTACAACTGACCACGAAAGCCGATGACGAGCTGCTAACAGTCGTCTGCTCCGGCAATGACGGAAGTACGTGGACCTCACCTGTAACAGACGGCAAGGCTATTTTTGATAATCTCAAGCCGGACACCTCCTACGAAATTCGGGTAGAAATCTCCGGCACTCATCAGCTGACAGGCGTTACCAGCATATTCCATACCACAAAAAGCGATAATTCCAATACAGACTAATCTCCGGTGTTTGTAAACCGCAGCAGGTCTTTTTTACAAACGCTGCACCAAAGTTTGTGCAGCGTTTGTCGCATAATCCTTTACAGAGAATCAGGAGAAACACAATGATTGCTGTTTTGAAACCCAATACAACCGAAGCACAGGCTGCCCATTTTGTCAAATGGCTGGAAGGCAAAGGACTTGAAGTGCATCCCTATCCCGACAACGAACGCATCGTATTGGGTATTATTGGAGATACCCAAGGGGTAGATGTAAAGCTGCTGCAGGCAATGGAAATCGTGGAGAGTCTAAGCCATATTTCTGACCCTTTTAAGCAAACCAACCGAAAATTTCATCCGCAGAATACTGTTATTGAGGTGGGTAGTGCCAAAATCGGCGGCGGTCATTTTGCCGTGATTGCAGGTCCCTGCAGTGTGGAATCCGAGGAACAGATTATTGAAATAGCGCAACAGGTGAAAGCTTCCGGTGCAGATATTTTGCGAGGCGGTGCATTCAAGCCCCGCACCTCACCGTATGCCTTTCAAGGCTTACAATCAGACGGCGTTCAGCTGCTGTTTGAAGCAAAAAAAGCAACGGGCTTGCCGATTATCACGGAAATTATGAGCCCATCCAATTTGGATTTGTTTAACGATGTGGACATCATTCAGGTTGGGGCTCGAAATATGCAGAATTTTGACCTGCTGAAGGAATTAGGAAAATCTAAAAAGCCCGTTCTATTAAAGCGAGGGCTTGCCAGCACGCTGCAAGAGCTGCTGCTAAGTGCAGAATACATCATGCGTGAGGGAAATGACCGCATTATCCTCTGTGAGCGTGGCATTCGCACCTTTGAAACCTTTACCCGAAACACGCTGGATATATCCGCTGTTCCGGTGCTGCAAGAGCTGTCCCATCTGCCGGTGGTAGTTGACCCCAGTCATGCAACCGGCGTTGCCAAATATGTGCCCTCTATGGCTTTGTCTGCCACGGCTGCCGGAGCAGACGGCGTGATGGTGGAGGTGCACAACAATCCTGCCTGTGCCCTATGTGACGGTGCACAGGCACTGACACCGGAACAATTTGCAGTCTTAAATCAAAAAATCCGACAGCTTCGCCGGATTTTATAAAAAGGAAGTGAAGGGATGGAAACCGTTTCTGTCAACACCGGAAGTGAATATTGCGTCAAAATCGGTGCAGGGCTACTGCGCCAACTTGGTCAGCAGGCTGCACTGGTGACAGAGGTCGGCACTGCCGTTTTGGTCAGTGACAGTCATGTCCATCCGCTTTACGGAGAAATTGCGGAAAATAGCTTAAAAATAGCAGGTTTTGAAGTAAAATCCTTTGTTTTTGCCGCAGGAGAAGGTAGCAAAAATACAGACACCTATCTTTCTCTCATGAATTTTTTGGCCGAAGAACACATCACCCGCAGCGATTGTCTCATTGCCTTGGGCGGTGGCGTGGTGGGTGATTTGACTGGATTTGCGGCCGCAACCTACCTGCGTGGCATTCCCTATCTGCAAGTACCCACCACCCTACTGTCTGCAGTGGATGCCTCAGTTGGCGGAAAAACCGGCATTGATATGCCTGCCGGAAAAAACCTGATTGGGGCGTTTTATCAGCCACTGCTGGTACTATGTGATATAGACACCCTTGCTTCCCTGCCCATGGAGGCGTTACGGGAGGGCTGTGCCGAAATTGTCAAGTACGGCGTACTGTACGACTCAACACTTTTACTGCAATTATCGAAGGATGGCATCAACTTTGACCGTGAAAGGGTCATCGCACAATGCGTTCGATGGAAAGCCGCTGCGGTTTCCGAGGACGAACGGGACAAGGGCGGACGGCGGCTGTTGAATTTAGGACATACCATTGGACATAGCATTGAAGCAACAAGTCAATATACCGTTTCTCACGGCTGTGCTGTGGCAATCGGTATGTGCATCATCACAAAATGTGCCGTTGGCATAGGGCTATGTCAGCCCGAGGTTTACGATGAAATTCGAAATGTTTTAACAGCGCTGGGGCTACCCACTTCTACAGACTACGCACCGGATGCACTGCTGCACTATATGCTTTCGGATAAAAAACGGCAGGGTGAAACCCTGTCTTTGGTCCTGCCCGCAACCGTAGGTTGCTGCCACATTCACCCCATTGCTGTGGACCAGCTACCGGAATTTCTGAAGAAAGGAATGTAACAATGGATATTACCATCACGCCCTCCAAGCTTCAGGGCAGCGTTGCTGCCATTCCATCCAAGTCGCAGGCGCATCGGTTATTCCTCTGCGCTGCGCTGGCGGATAGACCGACAACCATTGAAATCAAAACAATTTGTGATGATTTAGCCGCAACTATCCGTTGCATTTCCTCTTTTGGCGCACAAATTGAACATCGATATGGGCAAGCAGAAATTGTAAGCCCCATTCGGGAATTGCCCAAATCTGTGGTGATGAACTGTGGAGAAAGCGGTGCGACACTGCGGTTTTTACTACCAATCGCCGGAGCTTTGGGCATTGATACCGTATTTCAGCTGCAGGGGCGGCTTCCCTACCGTCCCCTGTCTCCCCTATGGGAAGAATTAAATCGAATGGGCTGTCGGCTTTCTTGGTTAAACCGCAATACACTGCAGGAGAAATACACTCCTGTAAGGCAAAGATTATCCTCTGCTGTCACAGCAGGGCTTCAGCTGCGTGGACAAATTCGCTCCGGGCATTATCGTTTGGACGGCAGCATTTCCAGCCAGTTTGCTTCCGCACTGCTGATGGCACTTCCTCTTTTGGAGGGTGAAAGTCATCTTCAGTTAGTTGGAACTTTGGAATCAAAGTCCTATATTGACTTGACATTGCAGGCACTTTCTCAATTTGGTGTGGAATGGTCGGATTTTCACACCTCCGGCAATCAGATTTTCCAAAGTCCCGGTACAGTTTCTGTGGAGGGCGATTGGAGCAATGCCGCTTTTTGGCTTGCAGCCAATGCCCTTGGCAGTGATATTGCCGTCAGTGGGCTAAACGCCGACTCTGTACAGGGGGATAAAGCCATTGTTGCCCTGCTGCCGCAGCTGCAGAAGCATTGCACCATCTCTGCTGCGAATATTCCGGATTTAATTCCCATTTTGTCTGTGGTTGCAAGCGCCAACGAAGGCGCAGTCTTCACAAATATTCGCCGCCTGCGGCTAAAGGAATCCGACCGGGTGGCTTCCATTATCGCCATGCTGAACGACTTGGGCGGCAAAGCGATTGCAGACGAGGATACCCTGACTGTCTATCCCTGTAAGCTCTCCGGCGGCATTGTGGATGCTGCAAATGACCATCGGATTGCCATGGCTGCTGCCATTGCGTCCACCCTTTGCAGCCATCCTGTTACCATATTAGGAACAGAATGTGTCAGCAAATCCCACCCCGGCTTTTGGAAGGAATTTACCCGTTTAGGAGGAAAAATATGAGCTCTATCTATGGCGAAAATTTAAAACTCTCTATTTTCGGGCAATCTCACGGAGCTGCTGTGGGTATGACATTGGATGCCATTCCTGCCGGTCAACCCGTAGACTTCGAAGCCCTACAAAGCTTCCTAAACCGCCGTTCACCGGGGCAAACTCCCCTTTCCTCCGGTCGGCAGGAGGCTGATATTCCCGAGTTTTTATCCGGCATTGTTGACGGTTTTACCTGTGGCGCTCCCATTGCTGCCATGATTAAAAACACGAACGCTCATTCCGGTGACTATGATAACTTGAAGGACTGCCCCCGACCCGGTCATGCCGATTACACCGCCCACATCAAGTATGGCGGCTATGAGGACGCCGCCGGTGGCGGACATTTCTCCGGACGGCTCACTGCACCGCTGTGCATTGCAGGCGGTCTGTGCAAGCAATGGCTGGAAAACATGAACATTCAAATTACCGCCGAAGCGATTCAAATCGGCACAGAGCATGAAAAAAGCAAAATGGAAGCTGCCATTGCCGATGCCAAAAAAAACGGTGACAGCGTGGGAGGAAAAATTCGCTGCACAGCAACCGGTCTGCCTGCCGGCTTGGGAGAGCCCATGTTCGGCGGCGTTGAAAGCCGGATTGCACAGATTATCTACGGAATTCCGGCGGTGAAAGCCTTGGAATTCGGCGATGGCACTGCCCTTGCTGCTATGCGTGGCAGCAAGGCAAACGATGCCTTTGTCATGGAAAATGGAACGATAAAAACCTGCAGCAATCATTGCGGCGGCATTCTTGGAGGGATTACCAACGGTATGCCTCTGTGCTTTACGGTGACTGTCAAACCAACCCCCTCCATTGCCATCTCTCAGCAAACCGTTTCCCTGCATCGCATGGAAAACACGGTCATACAGGTGTCCGGACGGCATGACGCCTGCATTGTGCCCCGTGCCGTTGCCGTCGTGGAGGCTGCCGCAGCCATCGCCATTTATGATATGATTTTGGGCAATACCCAAGCAAAAACGAGGAAATAATCATGGACATTACACAGCTTAGGGCTGAAATTGACCGGCTTGACGATGAATTGCTGCAGCTTTTTATCCGCAGAATGGTGATTTCCGGCGAAATTGCAGACTATAAAAAGGCGCAAAATATGCCGATTTTTGTACCCAGTCGGGAGCGAGAAAAGCTGGCAACCGTGGGTGAAAAGGCAGGTGCAGATTTTTCCAGCCACGCCAAGGTGCTTTATAGCCTGCTGTTTGAATTAAGTCGCAGCCATCAAAGTCAGCGAAATGAAAGCCAAACAGCGCTTTTTGCACGAATTACCGCTGCCATTCAAAACACTGCGCCTTTGTTCCCAACGCAATCTGTCATTGCTTGCTACGGGCAGGAAAGCTTGGCAGTGCAAACCGCCTGCGAAAAGCTTTTCAAAGAACCCAACACCCTATATTTTAACAGCCTGGATGCGGTTTTTTCCGCTGTAGAGCAAGGGCTGTGCCGCTATGGCGTTGTACCGCTTGACAGCGGCTCGGAGTGCAACATATATGACCAATTGACCGAAAAGCAATTCTCCATTGTTCGTGCTTTTCGACTCAATTCTGCAATCAATGGCGTTGAGCGTTTCATCTGCATCAGTAAGGAGCTTGAAATCTATCCCGGCGCAGATAAAACCACATTGATGCTGGTACTACCCAACAAGCCCGGCAGTCTTTATCGTGTGCTTGCACGGTTCTATGTGCTGGGTATCAATGTCAGCCGTCTGCAATCTCAAGCCATAGCAGAACGGGAATTTGACATCATGTTCTATTTTGATTTGGACACCTCCATTTACTCTCAGGAATTTGTCCATCTCATGTGTGAACTAGAGGATTTATGTCAAGAGTTTCAGTATCTTGGCAGCTACACAGAGGTACTGCCATGAGGTGCGGCTTATTGGGACGAACACTGTCCCACAGCTACTCCCCCATCATTCATGGCTACTTTGGCAATTACGACTACACCCTATACGAAAAAGAGCCGGAGGAATTGGAGGCTTTTCTGTGCAATTCCGATTTTTCCGGCATCAATGTCACCATGCCATACAAAAAATCCGTCATTCCATTTTTGGATGAATTGACGAAAACGGCGAAAAAGCTGAATGCTGTGAACACCGTCATTCGCAAGGCAGATGGCACTCTTTTGGGGCACAACAGTGATTATTTCGGCTTTCAGTACATGGTGCAACAAAGCGGCATCTCCCCTGCCGGCAAAAAATGCTTGGTACTGGGCAGCGGCGGCGCAGCTGCCACCGCAGTGGCAGTGCTGCAGGAGTTGGGCGCAGCCGTGGTTGTTATTTCCCGAAAAGGAGAAAACCACTATGGCAACCTGTGGTTGCATCAGGATGCCCAAATCATCGTAAATACCACGCCGGTGGGAATGTACCCCCACAACGGCGTATCCCCTGTGGATTTAACCCTATTCCCCCATTTAGAAGCAGTTTTTGACTGCATCTACAATCCGGCACGGACACAACTAATATTGGACGCCCAAAAAAGAGGCATTCCTGCCATTGGTGGCTTAAAAATGCTGGTGGCACAAGCCAAGGAAAGTGCCCAGTTTTTTACCGGTCATCCCATTTGTGACGAGGAAATACAAAGGGTGTGCAGCCGCATTTATAAGCAAACTGAAAATATCATACTCATCGGTATGCCGGGCTGCGGCAAGACCACCATTGCAAAAGCACTGTCCGAAGCCACTGGTCGGCAGGCTGTGGATTCCGATGAGGAACTTGTTCGGCTTGCAGGAAAATTCATTGAACGGATTTTTGCAGAGGATGGTGAAGCCGTATTTCGCAAGCTGGAGCATCAGGTGCTTTCCCAGCTTGGAAAATGCAATGGACTGATTATTTCCACCGGCGGCGGCTGTGTTACAAAGCCGGAAAACGAAGCATTGCTGCGACAAAACGGACGGATTTTTTGGCTGCAGCGAAGCGCCGAAAAGCTGGCAACAGAGGGGCGTCCCCTATCACAGGGGCAGGATTTACAGCAGCTTTACGCTCTGCGGCAGCCGCTGTACGCAGCCTTTGCTGATAAAATCATCTGCAATGACCATAGCATCAGCGATACAATAACCCAAATTTTGAAGCATTGGGAGGAATTGGTATGAAAATTTTAGTGCTGAACGGACCGAACATCAATCTACTGGGAATGCGTGAGCCGGAAATTTACGGCAAGCAAAGCTTTGCAGACCTGCTGGCATTGCTGGATACCACAGCCAAAGAGCTGAACATCAAGGTGACCCAATATCAATCCAATCACGAGGGCAATCTTGTAGATAAAATTCAGCAGGCATATGAGCTATATGACGGCATTGTCATCAATGCCGCCGCCTATACCCACTCCTCCGTTGCCATTTTGGATGCGCTGAAGGCTGTGCAGATTCCAGCGGTGGAGGTACATATCTCCGATATGGCTGTCCGGGAGGATTTTCGGCAGGTTTCCTATCCCCGTCTTTACTGCGAAAAGGTCATTATGGGGCAAGGCATTGCCGGTTATCGGCAAGCGATTGAATATTTACTTGAAAAATACGGTTAAAAAAGAGCCGGTGCAAACATGCACCGGCTCTTTTTATTTTTCTTTCCGAAACACTAATCGTTTACTGGCAATATAGTTGAGAATAACCACAAGAATGCTGGTTAGCAATTTCATCAAATTGCCGTTCCAAACAAGTAGGTCAACAAAAACGAACAGTATGCCTGTTTCAAGCAGCCCCGACCCTACACGACAGCCCACAAATTTTGTCAGCTCCGGCAAAACTGTCTTACACGACCAATCGTGGCTTTTGAACACAAAGGGCTTGTTGGTTAGATAGGCAAATGCAACGGATGCCACCCATGCAATAGCATTGCTGACCGCTGCAGACAAATGCAGCAGATTAAAGCAAGGCAGGTAGACAAGGTAATTGACCACAGTGGTCAATCCGCCGAAAAACAAATAGGACAACAAATCCCAGTGTTTTGTCACCAAGTCTCGCAGCTTATTTTTCATGGAATTCCTCCAATATCAGCTGCAAAGCTGCTGTAACCGCCTGTTGCCGTATCTCTTCCCGATTGCCGGAAAACAGATAATGACGGCTGAGGCTGTGCACATCATCGCAATAGCCGATAAAGACTGTGCCAACAGGATTTCCAAAATCATCGCCATCCGGACCTGCAAGTCCCGTAACCGACACAGAAACATCCGCTGAAAGCGAAGTCTTTGCACCTTCCGCCATGGCTTTCGCTACAGAGGCAGACACTGCGCCAACTTCATTCAGTAGCTTTGTTGGCACACCCAAAGCCCGATGCTTGACCTCGTTGCAATAGCTGATAATGCCCCCTTTATAGACAGAGGATGCCCCCGATACAGCGGTCAGTGCTTCCCCGATACCGCCGCCGGTACAGCTTTCCGCCGTCACAAGGGTGTGTCCCTGCAGGGCATCCAGCACCGCCTTACAGAGCTTCATCATGGTATTTTACCACCAACTTTTCCACATTCTCCATGGCTCTTTCAATCAATGCCTGTCGGTCCAGCTTGCTCTCAGCGTGCAGCAGCTGACCAATGGTGGGCTTGGTTTTAGGGTGTTTAGGGGTAAAGACGGTGCAGCAATCCTCATAAGGCAGCACCGAGGTATCAAAAGTGCCGATTTTACGGGAGATGGTAACAATTTCTTCCTTATCCATGCCAACCAAGGGCATGAAAATCGGAATGTCCACCACCGCACCGGTTACCGTCATGGCTTCCATGGTTTGAGAGGCAACCTGGCCCAAATTTTCGCCCGTAATCAATGCGCCGCAGCCATGGCTTTTGGCAATGCGCTGAGCAATTTCCATCATAAACCGGCGCATAATCAAGGTGAAGTACTCCTCCGGACAGTTCTCCCGAATGGCTTCCTGAATTTCTGTAAAGGACACAATGTTCACTGTCATTCTGCCGGAATACTTGGTCACCAATCGTGCCAGCTCCACCACCTTATCCTTGGCAAGCTGCGAGGTATAGGGATAAGAGAAGAAATGAACAGATTCAATTTCCACACCACGCTTGGCAATCATGTATGCCGCCACGGGAGAATCGATACCACCGGACAGCAAGCACATGGCTCGTCCCCCCACTCCGGTGGGCAAGCCGCCTGCGCCGGGTACAGCAGGACCGTGAACATAAGCCGCCAAATCGCGAACTTCCACATAGACCGTATAGCCCGGATGATGAACATCCACAGCGCAGGTGGGATGGGCTTCTGCCAATCTGCCGCCAATTTCCTGGGAAATGGCTATGGAGGTCATGGGGAAAGCCTTATCAGAGCGCTTGGATTCCACCTTAAAGGAGGCAGAACAGTCCAAGTCATCTCCCAAATACTCTTCTATAGCATGATAAATCGCATCCAAATTCTTTTCACAGGGGCGACAGCGGCACAAGCTGACCACGCCGAAAATCGACCGGCATGCTTCCCATGCACCCTCCACATCCGCATACTCGTCCATGGGCTCTACATAGAGCGTGGACTGCATGATATAAACATCAAAATTACCGTAGCCTTTTAAGCGGCGGCGGACATTCTGCCGCAGCTTATTTTCAAACTGGCGCTTATTTGCCCCCTTTAGGACGATTTCGCCCAGCTTCATCAAAAAAATCTCATTCATAATTCCAATCCTCTTATTTAACGATTTCCAAGATTGACTGCCCGATACTGGATAGCTTCCGCAATATGGTGAGGCTGAATTCGCTCACTGCCCTCCAAATCTGCCACAGTACGGGCAACATGAAGAATCCGGTCATAGCTGCGGGCAGTTAAGCCCATAGCATCAAAGGCTTGCTTCATCAGCGCAGCGGAGTCCTCCTCCAAGTCACAATACTGCCGCATTTCATCCGGACCCATCCGGGCATTGCACATTCCGCTCTTTCCTTCAAAACGCTTATTTTGAATTTGACGGGCGGCATCCACCCGTTTTTTAATGTCGGCAGATGGCTCTGCCTCGGCTCTTGCACGCAGCTCTTCAAACTGCACTGCCGGTACTTCCACCACAATATCAATTCTATCCAACAAAGGTCCGGAAATACGGCTGCGGTATTCATGAACAGACCGCTCCGAGCATTTGCACCGACCGGAAGCATCGCCATACCAGCCGCATTTGCAGGGATTCATGGCACAGACCATCATAAATTCCGCAGGATAGGTCACTGCACCGGATACACGGGAAATGGTCACCCTGCCATCCTCCAGCGGCTGACGCATCAAATCCAAGGTATCCTTATGAAATTCCGGCAGCTCGTCAAGAAACAAAACGCCCTTGTGGCTCATGGAAATTTCACCGGGCTTTGGATTCGTGCCGCCACCAACTAAGCCTGCGTTGGAAACTGTATGGTGAGGACTGCGGAAAGGACGCTGGGTAATCAGCGGCTCTTTCGCCGTCAGCGTACCCATAACGGAGCAAATCTGTGTGATTTCCAGGCTTTCCTCCCATGTCATATCCGGCAAAATAGAGGACAGGCGCTTACTGAGCATACTTTTACCTGAGCCGGGAGGTCCGATCATCAGCACATTATGGCTGCCGGCTGCGGCTACTTCTAAAGCTCGCTTCACATTTTCCTGTCCCAGCACATCCTTGAAATCCAAGCCGACCACCTGACGACGGGTTGGCACCCAAAGGGGCTCTTCCTGTAATGTGATTTCCCCGTTTAAGCCGGCTGCCAGTTCCCGAATATTCTTGATAGGATAAATCGCAGGTCCATGGGCAAGGGTTGCCTCCGGTGCATTTTCTGCCGGAACGAACAGGGCTTCCACCCCTGCCTTCTTTGCAGCAATCGCCATAGGCAGCACGCCAAAAACAGGGCGAAGTGTGCCGTCCAGTCCCAACTCACCTACAAAGGCACTGGTGGATTTGGGACGGCGGACAGCTCCTGCTGCCGCCAAAATGCTAAGCAAAATCGGCAAATCATAGTGCGTACCTGCTTTTTTTAGATTGGCAGGGGCAAGATTGACAGTAATACGGCTGACAGGAAAGCTCAAGCCGCTGTTCTTTGCAGCGGCACGAACACGCTCCCGTGCCTCCTTCACAGCGGCATCCGGAAGTCCCACAATATCAAAGCCTGGAAGACCGTTGGAAATATAGCACTCCGCCACTACGCCACTGCCCTGAATGCCGGAAATGCCCATTGTCCGCACACTGCAAATCATGGCCATCACTCCTTGTTTCCTCTTTTTTTATATTGTACACCATTTATGGGCAAGACGCAATCTTTTTCCGTAGGTATTCCATCATCCTTTAGAAATTTTTCCTGAACAAGCTGTAAATTTTGCGTTTTTTCAGCAAAAGTCTTGTATTATTTGCTTTACAAACGGAGCAAAAAGTGCTATCATGTATGGGACGAAATTTGAATACTTTAGGAGGTATTTTGTTTTGGCAAGAAAATTTAAAACTATGGACGGCAATACTGCTGCCGCCCACGTTAGCTACGCATTTACTGAAGTAGCTGGCATTTACCCCATTACTCCCTCTAGCCCCATGGCTGACAATGTCGACCAGTGGGCTGCTGCCGGTCGTAAGAACATCTTTGGCGACACTGGCAAAGACGTTGAGATGCAGTCCGAGGCTGGTGCTGCAGGTACTGTTCACGGCTCTTTGGCCGCCGGTGCCCTGACCACCACCTACACCGCATCCCAGGGCTTGCTGCTGATGATTCCCAATATGTACAAAATCGCCGGTGAGCTGCTGCCTGCTGTGTTCCATGTTTCTGCCCGTACCGTTTCTGCACAGGCTTTGAACATCTTCGGTGACCACTCCGATGTGTACGCCTGCCGTCAGACTGGCTTCGCCATGCTGGCTGAGTCCAATGTACAGGAGGTCATGGACCTGTCCGCTGTTGCCCATCTGGCAGCTCTGGAAGGCAAGGTTCCCTTCATCAACTTCTTTGATGGTTTCCGCACCTCTCACGAAATTCAGAAGGTTGCAATTTGGGACTACGAGGATCTGAAGGAAATGACCAACATGGATGCTGTGGATGAATTCCGCAAGCATTCTCTGAATCCCGAGCGTCCCGCTATGCGTGGCTCTCACGAAAATGACGACATCTTCTTCCAGCACCGTGAGGCCTGCAACAAGTACTATGATGCTCTGCCTGCTGTGGTTGAGAAGTACATGGACAAGGTCAACGCCAAGCTGGGCACCGATTACAAGCTGTTCAACTACTATGGTGCTGAGGATGCCGACCGTGTCATCGTCTGCATGGGCTCTTTCTGTGATGTAGCAGAGGAAGTCATTGACTACCTGAACGCTCACGGCGAGAAGGTCGGTCTGGTGAAAGTCCGTCTGTACCGTCCCTGGAGCTCCAAGCACCTGCTGGCTGCCCTGCCTGCATCCGCCAAGAAGATTGCTGTGCTGGACCGCACCAAGGAGCCCGGCTCTCAGGGCGAGCCTCTGTATCAGGATGTGGTAATGGCTTTGGCAAAGGCTGGACGGCATGATGTTTCCGTCATTGGCGGCCGTTACGGTTTGGGCTCTAAGGATACCCACCCCGCTTCCGTGTTCGCTGTGTACGAGGAGCTGGCAAAGGCCGAGCCCAAGCACGAGTTCACCATCGGCATCGTTGACGATGTGACCAACCTCTCCTTGGAGGAAAAGGCTTCTCCCAACACTGCTGCAGAAGGCACCATCGAATGCAAGTTCTGGGGCTTGGGCGGTGACGGCACTGTCGGTGCAAACAAGAACTCCATTAAGATTATCGGTGACCACACCGAGAAGTATGTTCAGGCTTACTTCCAGTACGACTCCAAGAAGACCGGCGGTGTCACCGTTTCTCACCTGCGTTTCGGCGACAAGGCTATCAAGTCTCCCTATTACATCAACAAGGCTGACTTCGTTGCCTGCCACAACCCCTCCTACATCACCAAGGGCTTTAAGATTGTTCAGGATGTTAAGCCCGGCGGCGTGTTCCTAATTAACTGTCAGTGGACTTTGGAGGAGCTGGAGCATCATTTGGATGCCGCTTCCAAGCGCTACATTAGCGACAACAACATTCAGCTGTACACCATCAACGCCATCGACCTTGCCATCAAGGTTGGCATGGGCAAGCGTACCAACACCATTCTGCAGTCCGCTTTCTTCTCCTTGGCAAAGGTTATGCCCGAGGCAGAGGCCATCGGCTACATGAAGGATGCTGCTGAGAAGTCCTATGCTAAGAAGGGCATGGATGTGGTTGAGAAGAACTGGAACGCCATCGATGCTGGTGCTTCCGCCTATGTGAAGATTGATGTTCCTGCCGCTTGGGCTTCTGCTGAGGCGGTCAAGAATGAACTGAATTTGGAAGGCAATGCTGACACTGTTAAGGTGGTCAAGACCATCTTGAATCCCGTTAGCAGAATGGACGGCTACAGCCTGCCCGTTTCCGCCTTTGACGGCTTGGCTGACGGTCAGTTCCCCTTGGGTGCTTCCGCTTACGAGAAGCGTGGCGTCGCCGTTACTGTTCCCCACTGGGATGAAACCAAGTGTATTCAGTGTAACAACTGTGCTTATGTCTGTCCCCATGCTACCATCCGTCCCTACGCACTGACCGCTGAGGAGGCTGCTGCTGCCCCTGCCGGCACTCGTTTGGTGGATGTGAAGGCCGGCAAGGGCAAGGGTGTCTACAAGTACACCATGGCTGTTTCTCCTCTGGACTGCATGGGCTGCGGTGTCTGTGTCGGCGTTTGTCCCACCTCCGCTATTTCCATGGTGCCTCAGGAGCAGGAGCTGGCTGAGCAGGATGTGTTCAACTACATGGTTGCCAAGGTTGCTCCTAAGGCTGACATGCAGGACAACACCGTGAAGGGCAGCCAATTCAAGAAGCCCCTGCTGGAGTTCTCCGGCTCTTGTGCCGGCTGTGCCGAAACCAGCTATGCCCGTTTGGTGACCCAGCTGTTTGGCGACCGGATGTACATCTCCAACGCCACCGGCTGTTCCTCCATTTGGGGCGGTCCCGCTGCTACCTCTCCCTACTGCGTCAACGAGAAGGGCCACGGCCCCGCTTGGGCTAACTCCCTGTTCGAGGACAACGCTGAGCACGGTCTGGGTATGTACACCGCTCAGGCTGTCATCCG
>JAZOPV010000001.1:0-11106 GCA_045655745.1 Faecousia sp. | reverse complement strand
TGCATGGTGGGCATGGGCGCTATCGTGCTGAATGGAGCGGTGATTGGAAATAATTGCCTTGTTGGGGCAGGCGCTGTGGTGACGGGCAAAATGAATGCACCGGACAATTCTGTGATTTTGGGTAGCCCTGCCAAGGTGGTTAAGGAAATTACACCGGATTTGTTGGCGGAAATCCAACAGGATGCCGCACAGTATATTCGCTTGGCAAAGGAAACGCTGTAAAATAAAAAGGACGCCGGAAGGCGTCCTTTTTTACATTTCTTGCATGACCTTGCCGCAGCAGCGGGGGATGACCTGTCCTGCCTCTACATGCAGAATTTTGTGGCAGATGGGGCAGTAGACATCACATTCTTTTTCGGCTTTGACTACAGTGCCCAGTCCGATTTTGCGTTCGTTTTCCATATTGTGTCACTCCGTAAAGGTATATCTTGCCATGTAGCCCTTGCCGTCACCGGTGGTGATGACTGTGTCTCCATCGGTGTTCGTTGCCACTTCCATAATGGGGAAGCGCCCCTTTTCCCGGACATAGGCTTCAGGGGAATCGGTTTCTACAGTCAAGAAAGCCTTTGTGCTGTGCTTCGCACCGCCGCAGGGGTTGACTTCTTCCAATAATACTTCATATTCCTTCATGCAATTTCCTCTTCATTCGTTTGATACTTTGCTCCATGAGTTTTCGTCTCAATGCTGCCTCATCCTCTTTGGATAAATGCCATCGGAACATGGCATAATCGCAATTAAAACATTCTCCGTCAGTGCAATTTTCACACACTTCCGGTAAAGGATTTGCTTCTATCCATTCCACCATAATCCCTTCTTTTGATAATAATATACTCAAAAATAATAGTATATTCCAAGTACTTTTTAAAAGAAGATAATAAATGTATCTTCTTTGAGGGGTGGAAAGGAATATGGTAAGTTATCGTCCACTTTGGGAAACTATGAAACAGCAAAACATTACGACTTATACCCTAATTTATAAAATGGGGTTTAGCGCCTATACAATTCATAATCTGAAGCACAATAAATCCATTACTATTTATACGCTGGAAAAGCTGTGCAAGGCACTTAATTGCACGCCAAATGAAATTTTGGCATTTGTAGATGAATAATACAAGGGGGGCGGAAATCCGCCCCCCTTGCTGCATTCTTACTTGAAGTAACGCTCCAGCAAGCCCTTGAGTGCTTTTCCGTGACGAGCCTCGTCACGAGCCATCTCGTGGACGGTATCGTGGATGGCGACCAGACCGTTCTGCTTGGCACACTTTGCCAAATCAAACTTGCCGGCAGTTGCGCCGAACTCGCAGTCCACTCTCCATGCCAAATTTGCCTTGGTGGAGGACTTCATGTTGGGCTCCAAATCCTCGCCCAGCAGCTCTGCGAACTTGGCTGCGTGCTCAGCCTCTTCATAGGCTGCCTTTTCCCAGTACAGACCGATTTCGGGGTAGCCCTCACGGTGGGCGATACGAGCCATGCACAGGTACATACCAACCTCACTGCATTCGCCGTTGAAGTTTGCCATCAGCTGCTCGAAGATAAACTTCTTGTCAGCCTCAGAAATGTCGGGGTTGTTCTTCACGGTCTTGGCGTAAATGCCGTACTCGTGCTCAGCAGCCAGCTTGCCCTCTTCCATGACCTTGAACTTGTCAGCACCGACCTTGCAGACGGGGCACTTGAAATCGGCGGGCAGAGCCTCGCCCTCGTAGACATAACCGCAGACACCACAAACGAATTTTTTCATTGATAAGTTCCTCCAAAAATTTAATTCTTTATAATTTTATTTTAATTTTGTTCTTCTTCAAAGACATCGGGGCCCAGACCGCACAGGGGACACTCGTAGTCCTCAGGCAGCTCTTCACCCTCGTAGACATAACCGCAGGCGGTGCAAATAAAGCGCTTCATGATTCTTCCTCCTTATGATTTATGAGCCGGTTTTTGCTTGGCAGCAAGCCTGACAAACGCCGGTAAAGGACAACTGACATTGTTCCACCCTGCCTCCGGTCAACGCCTCCACCTGCTGCTGCAGGGGAGAGGGAGGGGTGATTTCCGGCAAATCTATAACCGCCTGACAGTGGCTACAGATAAAGTGGACATGGGGTGCGGTTTCATAGTCAAAGCGTTCAACGCCCTCTACAGTGCCCAAGCTTTGAATAATGCCCTGCTGCTTAAACAGCGCAAGATTTCGGTACACCGTTGCCATGGAAATGTCCGGACGCTCCTGCTGAAGCATCTGATAGACCATTTCCGCTGAGGGGTGGGCTTTGGTTTGGCGCAGGCAGGTAAGAATGGCGCTGCGCTTGCCGTACTGTTTGGAATTTTGCTCCATGCGTACCTCCTATTTGAGAATGATTATTATTTACAAAAGGATTGTAGCACAGCAATTTTAATTTGTCAATAGGTAAATGAGAATAATTCTCAAATTTTTTCTTTCCGTCTCCACAGAATACGCCAAAGGATAGACAGTACCAGTACCACAGCGCCGATAGCCAGCGTTCCGTAGTGGACAGGTGCCAGCACGGTGATAGCACCGGAAAGGGTGCCGATGAGGCTGCCAAGCTCCGGCAGGAGGGAAACGAGAATATTGGAGGTAGTGCCTAACAGAATGAGGGGAAGGGACAAAATGACGCCTACTATTAAAATACAAATACCGCACTTGCGCAGACCTGCCGGCAGCTTATAGTAGTTCAGCAGCAGGATGACCGCCATCAAGCCCACACAGATGCCTACAGCAGTCAGCAGTACCTTGGTTTCGGTGATGAGGCGCACCTTTTCCAGCAGCTGACTGACGGTCATGCCATCCATGCCGGGAACGGGCTGCTCCATGGCGTTGTTAATTTCGTTGCGGATGGTACCGTTGAGGTCTTCCTCCTCCACCGCCTGCACAATTTGGGCTTCGATTTCGGCTTTTATTTCCTCGGTGATTTCCACCTGCAGGTTTTTTTCAATCAGCGCCTCATTTTCCTCCACCAAATCCATCAGTTCCTTTGCGGTAATGACGGTGTTGGCAGTGCCTTTCAAAATATCATCGGCATAGGAGGATACCTTGTCAGCCAAATAGTCCACCACGGTGGATTCCTCTACCAGCTCTTGCACCTGGTCTTTGGTGATGGCGGTATCCTTGCCCATGGTACCGGATACAAATTCATATATGTAATCCACAATGGCGTTGGTGCTGCTCTCCATATTGGTAGGGTCAATAATGTCACTGGGTAGGGAAATGTCACCGCTGCCGATTTGATTCAGCTTTTCCTGAATGTCTGGGTCAGCAATGTTGCCGATTTTCATACCGGCAACCCAAATATCGCCATTTTCATCTACTGTATAATTACTGGCAGACAGGGGCTTTATAGAGGACAGACGCACCACTCCATAGCCGGGGGCAGCGGCTGCCGGTGAGGAGGGAACGGAGGGGTCGGGATCAGTGGATTGTTGGGAAGATACCAGTTCTGTTAAAATCTGCTTGATGCCGCCGGTGGAGGTCAGAATCCGCATATCCAGCAGCAGGGCAGTACCCAGCAATGCTACAATCAAAAGGATGCACAGCAGAAAAGAGATGAGCTGCATGGGTAGCCGCAGCAAAAAAAGGGGTTTTTTACAGGATGACATAGGGTTTTGCTCCCTTCAAAGAGAATATTGAGTTTATAAAATATGGTCATTTTTATTTTAGCAGAAGCGGAAATGAATGTCAATAAAACCGGCGCAATGGTCAATAGCCTGTGAAAAAAGTGTAAAATTTTTATTTCTGTGTAAATCCCCATAGGGGGGATAGAAAAAATAAGGCGTTTTATGGCAAAAACACTCATTGACAATCGAGATTGAAACGGGTAGAATACTATTGATACACTATGCGCCCGGTGCGCTTTTGCGTATCGGATGAGTATTTTTGCATATAGGAGGAAATCAAATTGAAGGATTGGGCATTTACTACATCCATTGAGGAGATGGAAGCAGCCACCAATGCTCTGTTGGAAACAGCAAATAAGGTTGGCGCAGACACCTGGCAGCAGCGTGTTAAAAACCAGACTCCTCATTGCGGCTTCGGCGAAGCAGGTACCTGCTGCCGTATCTGCTCCATGGGTCCCTGCCGTATCACCAAGAAGGCACCCCGTGGTATCTGCGGCTGTGATGTTCACGGCATCGTCGCCCGTAACTATCTGATTTTTACCGCCGGCGGCGCTGCAACGCACTCCGACCACGGCCGTGAAATCATGCACACTCTGCACCAGACCCGTGATGGCGGCAACTATCAGGTGAAGGACCCTGAAAAGCTGATTCGCATTGCCAAGGAGTGGGGCGTGGAAACCGAAGGCAAGGACATCTATGAGCTGGCTCATGAGATGGCTGAGGTGGGTCAGCTGGAATACGGCAAGCCCTTTGGCACACAGAAGTTCCTGAAGCGTGCTCCTGAGCATACTCAGAAGCTGTGGAAGGATGCCGAAATTGAGCCCCGTGCCATCGACCGGGAGGGTTCCCAGTCTATGCACATGACCCACATGGGTTGCTCTTCTTTGGCAGAGGCACTGATTCGTCAGGCACTGCGTGCCGGTCTGTCTGACGGCTGGGGCGGCTCTATGATGGGCACTGAGTTCTCCGATGTTATGTTCGGAACTCCCAAGCCCGTGGATACCGAGGCAAATATCGGTGTTATGGAGAAGGACAATGTCAACATCGTGGTTCACGGTCATGACCCCAGTCTTTCTGAAATGATTGTTTATTACGCCAATGACCCCGAAATGATTGCCTACGCCAAGAGCATTGGTGCAAAGGGCATTACCGTTTCCGGTGTCTGCTGTACCTCCAACGAGGTGGCAATGCGTCACGGCATCCCCATGGCAGGTAACTACCTGAATCAGGAAAATGTGGTGCTGACCGGTGCTTGCGAAGCTATCGTTGTGGATGTGCAGTGTATTTTCCCGGCGCTCGGACCTCTGTCCAAGTGCTTCCATACCAAGTTTATCACCACTTCGCCTGTGGCACGGATTCCCGACTCCGAGTTTATGCAGTTCAATGCAGAAACCGCTGGCGAGAACGCAAAGAACATTGTGAAGCTGGCAATCGACAACTTCAAGAACCGTAATCCGGAGCTGGTGAACATCCCCAATCTGAAGCAGAAGGCTCGTGTGGGCTATTCTGTGGAAGCCATCAAGAAGGTGCTGGACGGCGTTGCAAACTCTCAGTTGGATGAGTTTGGCACTACCAAGCCTCTGATTGAATGTGTCCATTCCGGCGTTCTGCGTGGCGCTGTGGCAATGGTTGGCTGTAACAACCCCAAGGTCCGTCCCGATACTGCCCACATTGGTCTGATGAAGAAGATGCTGGAAAATGACATTATCGTCATCACCACCGGCTGCTCTGCGCAGGCTGCTGCCAAGGCAGGTCTGATGGACCCCGTTCAGGCAAAGGAATACTGCGGCGCAGGCTTGAAGAGAGTTTGTGAGCTGGCAGGTATCCCCCCTGTTCTGCACATGGGCTCCTGCGTGGATATTTCCCGTATGATGATTTTGGCTGCCGACATCGCTAAGGACTGGGGCATCAACATTTCCCAGGTTCCCGTTGTGGGCTGCGCTCCGGAATGGATGAGTGAGAAGGCTGTTTCTATCGGCAACTATGTTGTTGCAACCGGTATTGAAACCTTCCTGGGTATTGACCCCTATTCCAAGGGCTCTGATGAGGTCACTCGCCTGTTGCAGGGTGAGGACGGCATCAAGGAGTGGGTCGAGGCAAAGTTCGTTGTGGAGCTGGACATCGACAAGCTGGGCGACAAGATGATTGAATGCATCGAAGCCAAGCGTGCTGCTCTGGGCATCTAATTACTTAAAATTCGAGGTCAATTTTCAATGAAGCTAGCGATTACCGGTAAGGGCGGTGTGGGCAAAACCACATTGTCCTCCACCTTAGCCCGACTTTATGCGGACGAGGGACGCACTGTTCTGGCTGCCGATGTGGACCCGGATGCCAATCTGGGATTGGCGCTGGGACTGTCGCAGGAAGAGGTGGATAAAATTATTCCCATTTCCCGGATGCGGACCTTGGTAGAGGAACGCACCGGCGCAAACGAAGCCAACAAATTCTTCAAGCTTAATCCCTATGTGGCGGACATTCCTGAGAAGTACGCCAAGGAAATCAACGGCGTCAAGCTCTTGGTGATGGGCACGGTGGATTTGGGCGGCAGCGGTTGTGTATGTCCGGAGCATGTGATGCTCAAAGCCATTCTCTCCAGTCTGACTTACCGCAAGAATGATGTGGTGGTAATGGATATGGAGGCAGGACTGGAGCATTTGGGGCGTGGAACAGCCGCCAATATGGACCAGTTTATTGTGGTAATTGAGCCGGGCAGCCGGTCGGTGCAGACCTATCACAATGTGAAGCGTTTGGCATCGGATTTGGGCGTGAAACGGGTGAGAGTGGTTGCCAACAAGGTCCGGGATGAAAGTGATGAGGCGTTTGTCCGCAGCATCATTCCCCAGGAGGATTTGTTGGGCATGATTCATTATAATCCGGAGGTCATCGATGCAGACCGGCAGGGCAAATCACCCTATGATTTTAGCCCCCTAGCCATTGAAGAAATACGGAAAATTAAAGCGGTTTTGGACCGTGATGATGCTTAAGCATCAAAGAATCAATTATAGGAGGAAATACCGTGACACTTTTTGATAGAGTTTTCGGCGGTAACGACTACAACTACGACCGTACCGTAGCCGCTATTGATGCCGCCATCGCCGCAAACGGCGAAGGCTGTGCTGTGGGCTTCCCCGACACTGCCTACGCTCTGCCGTGCTACTACGGCGTGACCGGCGTAAAAATTACCACCTTGGGCGAGATGAAGGCTGCAATGGCTACCATCAAGTCCAACATGACCAGAAACAGCCGCTTGGCAGATGCCTTCGACAGCGGCATCGCCTCTGCTCTGTGCGCAGAATTTTTGGAGGCACTGAAGTACTTAAATGGCGCAACTCCCTATGCTGAGCCGGAGATGGGCCACCTGACGGACGCTTTCGTTCGTAACCTGGGTGTTCCGCTGGTTACCGGCGACATTCCCGGCGTTGCTGTTATCATCGGCGGCGCTGAGAAGCCCGAGGATACGGTTGCTTTGGTCAAGTCTTATCAGAATCAGGGTATTCTGGTTACTCTGACCGGCGATTCCATTAAGCATGTTGCTGATGCCGGCATGAAGACCGGTGAAGGCGTTCGTGTCTGCCCCTTGGGTTATGAGATGCAGTCTGTCATCCATGTGGTGAGCGTTGCTGTTCGTGCTGCCCTGATTTTCGGCAACATTCAGCCCGGCGACTTTAAGGCTCTGGCAAAGTACACCATGGACCGTGTCCGTGCCTTCGTCAATGCCTACAAGCCCCTGTCTGACGAAATCGTTTCCTACGGTGCAGGTGCTATCTGCTTGGGCTTCCCCGTCATTTCCAACGAAACCGAGAATATGTTCCGTGTTCCCAAGTCTTTGATTCAGCAGCTGGATACGGAGAAGTGGAATGCCACCTCTTTGGAAGCTCGTGACATCAAGATTAAGATTACCAACATCGACATTCCCGTGGCTTACGCCACCGCTTTCGAAGGCGAAATCATCCGTAAGGGTGATATGCAGGTGGAAGTGGACGGCTCTCGTGTGGACTGCTTCGAGCTGGTGCAGACCAAGGAAGCTGCCGACATTGAGGATCACAAGATTGAGGTTGTAGGTCCTGAAATTGACGAGATTCCCGTTGGCTCCAAGATTTCTCTGAGCTATACCGTTGAGGTTGCCGGCAAGGCAATGCAGGCTGACTTTGAGTCCGTCATGGAGCGTAAGTTCCATGCTTACCTCAACTGCATCGAGGGTGTCATGCACACCGGTCAGCGTGATATGATTCGTATTCGTATCTCCAAGGCTGACTTTGAGGCTGGCTTCAAGTTCCGTCACTTGGGCGAAGTCCTGTACGCCAAGATTAAGTCCGAGTTCGAGGCTGTTGTGGACAAGTGTCAGGTCAAGATTGTTGTGGATGCAGAGAAGAACAAGGAGCTGCGTGCTGCTGCCAATGAGGTGTTTGCACACCGTGACGATAGACTGAAGTCCATGACCGATGAGTCTGTCCCCGTGTACTATACCTGTATCATGTGTCAGGCATTCTCTCCCAGCCATGTGTGTATCGTTACCCCCGAGCGTTTGGGCCTGTGCGGCGCTGTGAGCTGGCTGGATGCTAAGGCAACCAATGAGTTGGACCCCACCGGTCCTTGTCAGATTGTTCCCAAGGAGCGCTGCGTGGACGAGGCTTTGGGTCGTTATGAAGATGTGGATGAAGCCATTGCCAAGTATTCTCACGGCGCATTGGAGCGTGTGACTCTGTACTCTCTGTTCCAGGATCCCATGACATCCTGTGGCTGCTTCGAGTGTATCTGTGGTGTGGAGCCTTGCTCCATGGGCGTTGTCATCACCTCTCGTGAGCACGCCGGCATGACCCCCTTGGGCATGAGCTTCTCCGATATGGCTTCTATGACCGGCGGCGGTGTTCAGACCCCCGGCTTTATGGGCCACGGCAAGCAGTTTATCTCCTCCAAGAAGTTCATCGCAGCCGAAGGCGGCCCCGGCCGTATCGTTTGGATGCCCAAGGACTTGAAGGAGCAGGTGCGTGAGCGCTTGGATGCTACTGCTTTGGAGCTGTATGGTGTTGAGAACTTTACCGACATGATTGCGGACGAAACCATCTGCACCGAGGACCCCGAGCAGCTGCTGGCGTTCCTGTCCGAAATCGGTCACCCCGTTTTGGGCATGGAGCCTTTCGATATGTAATCATTCAAAATGGGCACACCGCAAGGTGTGCCCATTTTTTATCAAAAAAACTGCCGCACCTGACGGTGCGGCAGTTCCTTTTAGTTTTCCTTGACAACCACGAAGCCGTCCACCAAATTGGCTTCTACCAAAACGCCTTCAATTTCCATTTGGCGTTCCATCAGGTCGGTGAGAAGCACCTTGCCGTCCTTGCACTCGATGCGCATGACATTGCGCATGGCGATGGAGGTAGGCTCCATGTTGTTTCTATAAACCGTAGACAGACACATAGAATTACCTCTTACTGCAGGCTAGACAGCACTGCAGACAGCCGCATATTGCCCTTTTCGTAGTCAGAAACGGCAGCCATGACCTGCTCATAGGCGGCGTGATTGCCTGCCTTTTCCAGCTGCTGGGCGAGAGCAGCCAACTCATTGGCATGGGCGGCATTGTGAGAAGCCATGTATTTCATCATAGCCATCAGCTCTTCCATGGGGGTGTGCTCGCACTTTGCACCGCAGCCACCGCAGTTGTGGTCGCAGTCGTGGTTATGGTGATGATGCTCATGGGCGTGACCCTCTTCATGCAGGTGGTCATGGGTGTGGGGATGTACATGGTCGTGCGCATGCTCGTGGCTGTGGGGATGGCTATGGACAACACCGTCATGGGTGTGCTCATGCTCGTGCTCGTGGGTATGACTGTGGTCATGCTGTCCCACATGGTCGTGATGAATGTGCATAAGAAAGCACTCCTTTTTTATTTTTCTTTTATTATAATTGAAATTGAAAACATTGTCAAAGCTTTTATTTTGGAACAATATCCCGGTAGGGGGCTTGCGAAATGAAAGAAAAGGGAGTATAATAAGGAAAATTCTGCAAGGGGGGACAATCTGTGGAGCATCACGACCATGAACATGACCACGTCTATTTGCACGCCCATGGCATTGCCCATTCCCATGGTCATGTTCACGAGAATCAAAAGGCGGTGGTCAACCGTCTTGCCCGTGCCATCGGACATTTGGGAAAGGTGAAGCGGATGGTGGAGGAGGGCTATGACTGCTCTGAGGTGCTGGTACAGCTGGCAGCGGTGCGCTCTGCGCTGGAAAATACCGGAAAGGTGATTTTGCAGGACCATATGCGGCACTGTATGGTGGACGCAGTGGCAGCCGGTGACGAGCATGCCATTGAGGAGCTTTGCACTGCCATTGATAAATTTATGAAATAAGGGACTGCATCGCAGCCCCTTATTTTTTATGGACAGGGGAGAAAAAGCATATTATAATAAAAGAGTAACAGAAGTCTTTAGAAGGAAAGGATAGGTAAGATATGACCTATAATGATATTTTAAAGCATCCGGAGGTGCTGGCGCTGCTGGAAAAGGGCAATGCTGATTTGGGCGTGCTGGGCTATACAGACCATTCCAAAGAACACTGCGGCTTGGTGGCAGATCGGGCTGCCAATATTTTGGCACGGCTGGGCCATGACGAGCATACGCAAGAGCTGGCACGGATTGCAGGCTTTATGCACGATATTGGCAATGCCGTCAATCGCAGCCGCCATGGGGAATATGGCGCAATTTTGGCAAACGATATTTTAAAAGAGCTGCATTGTCCCATGGAGGACAGACTGACGGTAGTTTCTGCCATTGGCAATCATGATGAGTCTACAGGGGGCGCAAAGGATGCGGTGTCGGCAGCATTGATTTTGGCGGACAAGTCCGATGTGCGCCGCAATCGGGTGCGTAATTCGGAGCAGGAGAAATTTGATATTCATGACCGGGTGAATTATGCGGTCATCGGCTCGACCTTAAAGGTGGATACGGAAAAGCAACTGATTGTGCTAAATTTGCAGGTGGATGAGAAAATCTGCTCTATGTATGAGTATTTCGATATTTTTCTTGGGCGGATGATGATGTGTCGTGGAGCAGCGGAAATGTTGGGCTGTCAGTTCCGTCTGACGGTCAATGGTGGCAAGGTGCTATAATAAAATGGGGGTTTTTCTGAAAGCCCTTGACTTTTCATGGGAAAAGTGATATAGTGTTTCTGCTGGATACAATTTCATAAGCGGTTGCATGACTGACGGAAATTGCGGAGTACCGCAGGGGAGTGCAACGATGTATGAGCCGACCGTCTGGGCAACTTGATTGAAAAATCGGGTTGCTCTTTTATTTTCCATAAAGGAGCGAGTTATGAGTTTTATCTATAGAGGGCTGAAAGCCCAAGTCAGTCGCCATCTTGTCACCGATGAGGAGGTGGAGCGCCAGCTGCAGCGGCTGCAGCAGCAAAGCCCCCGGATTGAAGCGGTAACGGACCGCCCCACTGAGAATGGAGATGAGGTGGTGCTGGATTATGCCGGCTT